>NZ_JAZGLY010000004.1:0-461624 GCF_036409055.1 Niabella digestorum
GTATGATTAAAGAAAAAATGCTCAGAAAAGTGCATGCTGTAACAAAAAATGGCTTTCTGATTAAAGTCGCTTTATTTGTTATCGCATATACTTTTGAGAAATTAACATAACTGGCAACTTAAATTAAATAATTGAATAGGGAACGAAGCTAGATTCTTAGGCAATTCTTGCAATATCTCATGTGGAAAATGATAGACAGAAGTTAGAAATATATTTAGAAATATATATACAGAGCAAAGAAACAGCACATTTTGAGATAAAATTTGAAAGCCCCTAAGTAAAATAGCTTAAACTAATGAATTTTAATATTTTTGAATATTATATAAGTAATAATATAGATAAAATAATAATGATTGATTGTTGCCGTCTGTTTTTTAGTCGCCTAATTCATCCCATAATTGGATTGATTTTTACACTCCAAATACAAAATATTCATGCACAGCAATATATATCTAAAAACCTTAATACAAATAATGGTTTAAGCAATAACACCGTTTTTACCATACAGCAAGACAAAAGAGGCTTTATATGGATGGGGACTGCCGATGGCCTTAACAGATTTGATGGTAAGGCCTTTAAAAAATTCAACACTATAAGCAATAACAATAAAATAAAGGGTCCCCTATATGTATGGGAACTACTAGTGCACAGTAATGGTAGTTTATGGTTAGCCACCAATAAAGGCCTTTTTATCTTCAACGATACCACGGAACTTCTGGATCCGGTTAAAAATGTTCCCGAAGGTGTGGTACACCGGATGGCCGAAGACCAAACCGGAAAAGTATGGCTATCCCTTTATAATAATTTGTATGAATGCGATCCTTTAACAAGGGAAGCCATAAAATATCCTAATTACCAGAATCAAAAGTATACCGATATCATCGTAACCGACAATCACCAAATGTGGGTAGGCACCGAAAACGGAGAGCTAGGTTTGTGGATGCCTTTTGAACGTCGTTTCATTTTCTTCCCTGTAAGTACTCACTTTCAGCCTGCAAGTACCCGACGAATTATTAGGATATTTAAAAAGGATGATCGCACCTTGTGGGTAGGTACTTTAAAAGGTGTTACCGCTTTCGATATCCAACAGAAAAAAGCACAACCGGTAAGTTTAAGCTTCGGGGAAAGTACCAATATCACAGTTCGTGATTTTCAACAGGTGTACCCCAATGAATTCTGGGTGGCAACTAATAAAGGTATATATATACTGGATAGCAACGGCTCATACCAAAATAGGATTTTACAAAGCCCGGAAAACAGAAATTCCTTGGCTGATGATTATGTGTGGTGGCTACTTAAAGATGCTGAAGGAGGTATCTGGTGTGCCACATATCACAATGGCGTGAGCTACTACCCTCCCGTAAGTAACGCCTTTGAAGTATATACCGCTAATCTTCATTCTTCACATGGTTTGTGGGGGAAAAATTTCACTAACATCACTGAGGACGATCAAGGCCATATATGGATTGCCAGTGCTAAAGGGCTAAACCGTTTTGACCCACATACCCGTCGCTTTGAATATTTTTCCCAAACTCCTCACCAAGGCGCATTCTCCGGAGAAGATCTTTTAGGAATGGTTTATGATCAGGGTAAATTATGGTTGGGAGTATGGTTATACGGGCTGCAAGCATTGGATACAAGGAGTAAAAACATCGTAGAACACTATACGGCAGGAACTGGAACCAACGACTTAAAAAGCAACCGAATCATGTCACTCCATGTGGATTTAAATGGAAAAACGATATGGGTAGGTACTGCAGATGGTATTTTCCAATTCGACAAAGGCACCAAACGCTTTACCAGGTCTGATCATTTTCCCCAGCAAACACCCTACAACGTGATCACACAAACACCCGATGGAACAGTGTGGGGCTTAACACATGGATTGTTTTTCTACAACGAAAAACAAAACTTAAAAGGGGAGGTAAAGGTAATGGTCGATGGAAAAAATATTTTACCCACCAGCATCAACTCCGCATTACTAGTCTCCCGCGATGGCACTATCTGGTTGGGAACAGGTAACGGTCTGATAAACATTAATATACATACGAAGAAAACTTACATCTATACCAGCAAACACGGACTACCATCAGATATTGTTACCGCTATCGCCGAAGACAATTATGGCAAACTTTGGGTCACAACCGCAGCCGGAATAGTCATGTTAGATCCGGCCACTATGGCTTTGTCTCGCTTTGAACAGATAAAAGAATTCTCTGCAGGACAATTTGCTTATGCCAGCTCTTACAAAGCACGAAACGGCGATATATACATTGCAACACATGGAGGTATTATAAGAGTAAATCCCGATAATATAAAGACTTCCACTTACAAGCCGCCGCTTTACATAACTGAAATCACGATGCTGAATATCCCCCTTACTATTAATCCGAATAAAGGTCCATTAAAGCAATCCGCATCACTAACACATTCTATCACTTTTACACATAAGCAGTCCTCATTCGAAATTGATTTTGCAGCACTCAGTTATGCAGCTCCCGATGGTATACAATATGCGTATAAAATGGAAGGCTTAGACAATAACTGGTATTACATTAAAGATAAGCGCAATGTTAGTTTTATCGCCATAAAACCCGGGAAATACACTTTTAAAGTAAAAGCCACAGATAACAGAGGCATCTGGCAGGACAACGAAAGAGTATTGCATATTACTATCTTAAATCCTTTTTATGCAACAACCTGGGCTTATTTAACCTACGTCGTGCTTTTTTTCCTGCTCACCTACACCAGTCTGAAATATTATAAAAGAAACTTAGCAGAACGGCAGAAGAGAAACAAATTACTCTATGAAATTCAACGAGAAAAAGAAATTTATGCGTCAAAGACAGAGTTTTTTACGCATGTTATACATGAAATCAAAGCTCCTATCACGCTGCTGAAGGCCCCCTTAGAAATGGCTAAGATAGACACTGAAGATCGTCCCCGTACACAGAAGTATCTTAATATTATGGAAGAAGGTGTACAGCGATCTCTCAATCTGATCAATGAGTTGCTCACCCTTAAAAAAACAGAAAGCGCTCAAATGCAAATCCAACCCGAGCGGCTGGAACTAACTCCCTTCCTAGAATCGGTGTACTTTATTTTTGACCCAGTTATAAAACAAAAACAATTTGCTTTCAAATCCATAATAGAAAAAGGATTAACACATATATATGCTGACAAAGAAGCGCTTACAAAAATCATTAGCAACCTTCTAGATAATGCGCTCAAGTATGGTAAAAGTCAAATTATTCTTAAAGTACAACGTTCTACTGACCCAGATAAGATTGAAATTAGTGTAGCCAGTGATGGAGATTTAATCATTCCAGAAAACAGGGAAAAGATTTTTGAACCCTTTGCCCGGCTCAATCCCAAAGGAAATCTTCCGGGAACCGGCATCGGGCTTGCACTGTCTCGCTCACTGGCTACCCTGCATAGAGGTTCATTAGTTCTGGAGGTATCCGATAGCTACAATATATTTATTCTCACAATACCACAATCCCTCGAGAATAAATAAACTATTCAATTTATATGAAGATTTTGACAAAATTGATACGCAGAAGAAAAAAATTGATACGCAGAAGAAAGATTTTATAATAGATACTATAGAAATTTGCACAGGTACTTTATAAATTTGCCAAGACTAAATGCTTGTAAATATTGGTAGTTTGTAAAAATTTAATTGCAATTTACAATAAACAAACAGCACAAATTAATTGATTTTAAACTTTATACATTTTCTATTTAAAAGTTTAATAATAATCAGTCCCTTTAGAGATGATAATGCAGTAAAATATTAGAGTTTAGGTTAGGTTTATAACGCCCTGGGTTTTTACCCGGGGCAATTTTTTAATGAAGTTCTAAAGTAACTACTAAGGATAGGGGCTAATAAAAAAGGCGCTTATAATAAGCGCCTTTATATCAACAAAATATGTTACTGCATTATTAATGATGATGGTGCTGATGCTCTTCAACCATTTTATTAAATTCCTCCGCACTTACTTGCTTGGATTTTGGCTTTATTTGTTTTTCAGCCCATTCAAAAACTTTTTGAGACTGAATACGAGAGTAAGCATCCTCAACATACCTGCGATCATTCATCATTCTGTCTACATAATCCTTCACCCAGGGTTCTTCTTCGCTAGGTACCGCACCTCCCATATAGCTAAATAGCTGAGCTTTCGCAAATTCTCTTACCTCCTCGGGCTTCACCTCAATTTGTTGAACCTTAACAATTTTTTCAGTGATCAAAGTCCATTTCAGCTGATTCAGGAAAGTAGGTAACTCCTGCTCTACCTGTTCTTCAGTTTTGGCAGGCTGGCCGTTCTCGCTATTTTGAGATAACAACCATTTACGCAGGAATGCCTCAGGAAATTCAATCTTAGTATTGTCCACCAAGCTGTGGAAGATTTGATCATGAATTTGATTGCGACTTTGAGCAGCCCAATAATTGAAGATCTGATCTTTTACTTTAGCACGGAATTCTTCTTCAGTTTTTACATCCCCTTCAGGGAAAAGTTGTTTGAAGAACTCCTCATCCAATGCTCTTTTTTCGAGTTCTGCAACCTTAGTTATGGCAAGCTTAAAAGTTTTCTTTTTGTCTTCTTCGCTGTCCTTGTTCAATCCCAGATCTCCGGCTACATAATCCCACTCTTTTTCTTCAAAAGCCTCACCAATAGCAACTTGTATGCTATCACCAGCTTTCTTACCCATCAACTCTTTTTGTGTGGCTGCGGCAAAATATTTTACGAGGAAAGAGTTGTCTTTCTTCAAACCACCTTCCACTTCGTTACCTGCTGCGTCGGTTTCAATAAAACTAACATATACTACAGCGTTTTCACCAGAAACCGTTTCTTTATCCACCATATTACCGTAACGATTCTGCAATCTTTCCACTTCCTCATTAATCATTTCGTCGGTAATATCAATATTGTAGGCTGTAATATCGGCTTTTGCCAAATCTGCCAATTCAAATTCGGGTTTTAACCCTATTTCAAATTCAAAATTATATTCACCAGGATTGTTTACATCCAGTTGAGCAATATCCACATTCAATGGAAGCGGCTGAGCAAAGATCTCAGTTTTCTCATTTTGCAGATAATTGATCAGTTCTTTATCTACAGAACGTAATACCTCGTCGGTAAACAAAGAAGGGCCATACATTTTTTTAATTAGACCTGCGGGAACTTTTCCGGGTCGGAAGCCTTGCAGATTTGCCTTCTTACTATATTCTTTTAAAGTTTTTTCAAAACCTGGGAGATAATCGGCCTTATCTACTTTTACACTGATCTTTTCGTGCAACTGGCCAATAGGTTCTTTTGTAATTGTAGCCATGTTATAATAATAGTTTAATAAAAAAGTTTAAGGTTTAAGGCTTGTTGGTAAACGGAAACCTCAAACATTAAACTTTTCTAGTCCGGATGGAGGGACTCGAACCCCCACACCTTGCGGCATCAGATCCTAAGTCTGACGTGTCTACCAATTTCACCACATCCGGTTAACGATTCGGGGTGCAAAGGTAATGGATTTATTGAAGATTAAACACGATAATTTAATATTTTCGTCGAAGGTTTTTTTGGCTAGCGCAAAAAAGCAATCAGAGGCCGCTCAAACGTGTTGTTTTTACACGTAAAGAATCGTATATTTATATAATAATCACTTGTATACCTAAGAAGTGATATCGGACTAGGAGAGTATATTGATAATGAAGACAATAGAGCAAAAACCCAAATACAATCTTACCGAGGAAGAGGAAAAAAAGCTCATTTTACGCGAGTACCGTTCCCTGTTACGTTTATTAAAAGACAAACTAAAACCGGGCGATAAAGACCTCATACGTTCTGCTTTCGAAATGGCTGCAGAAGCTCACAGCAGCATGCGTCGCAAAAGTGGCGAACCCTATATTTTACACCCCATAGCCGTAGCTAAAATATGTGTAGAGGAAATTGGCCTTGGAGTGCGTTCCACTATATGCGCCCTATTGCACGACACCGTAGAAGACACCGATGTTACCCTTCAAGATATTGAACGCGAGTTTGGATCGGAGATTGCACGCATTGTAGATGGACTAACCAAAATCTCCAATGTCATAGATGTAAAAGCTTCGGCACAGGCAGAAAATTTCAGGAAAATTTTACTCACACTTACCGATGATCCCCGGGTAATTCTTATCAAACTGGCCGATAGGCTCAACAATATGCGCACACTCGACAGCATGAAGCGCGAAAAGCAGCTGAAAATTGCCTCCGAGACCGTGTACATTTTTGCTCCGCTGGCACACCGCTTGGGACTGTATGCCATCAAAACCGAGCTGGAAGATCTGGCCATGAAATATTTGGAGCCTGATACCTACAAAGAAATCGCCCGAAAACTCGCCGAAACCAAGCGCGAAAGAACGCGTTATATCAATGAATTTATCAAACCGATTAAAGAAAAACTCGAAAAAAACAATTTTAAGTTCGAAATATTTGGTCGGCCCAAAAACATTCACTCCATCTGGAACAAAATGAAAAAGAAAGGCGTATCCTTCGAAGAAGTATACGACCTTTTTGCCATCAGAATTATTCTCGACAGCAGTCCGGAAAAAGAAAAAGAAGACTGTTGGAAAGTTTACTCACTCATTACTGATGAATATACGCCGTCGATTGAGCGCTTGCGCGACTGGGTAAGTAATCCTAAATCCAACGGCTATGAAGCATTGCATACTACCGTAATGGGACCACGCGGGCGATGGGTGGAAGTACAGATTCGTACCCGCCGTATGAACGAGATTGCCGAGAAAGGGCTGGCCGCACACTGGAAATATAAAGAAGGCTCGCAAAGCGAAAACCGTTTTGATAAGTGGTTCCAACAGATACGGGAAGCGCTGAACAGTAAAGACGCCGACGATAGCGTGGCTTTTCTGCAGGACTTTAAAACCAGCTTCCTAGCCGAAGAAATTTATGTATACACCCCAAAAGGCGATATCAAAATGTTGCCTGCCGGTAGTAGTGCGCTGGATTTTGCCTTTGCCATACACTCGGCTATTGGTGCCAAAACCATCGGCGCTAAGGTCAATCACAAGCTGGTGCCTATCAGCTACAAGCTATCCAGCGGTGATCAGGTCGAAATCATCACCAGTAATAAACAATCACCTTCGGAAGACTGGCTCAAATTCGTCATTACAGCCAAGGCTAAAAACAAAATTAAGGAGGCGCTTAAAGAGGAGAAAAGGAAAATCGGAGAAGAAGGCAAATACACATTGCATCGCAAACTGGAAGCTATGGGAGTTCCCATGTATCCGGGCAATGTAGAAACTATAGCCCAGTACTATAAGCTGAACTCCAATCTTGAGCTGTATTATCAGATTGCTATAAAAAATATCGACCTTAAAGAACTTAAAGACTTTAAGGTTATGGGTGACAGGTTGGAAGCTCCGGCCCCACCTAAACCGGCCGAATCTAAAACAGAGAGCGCTCCACCATTACCTACTCCGGCTAAAGATGCCGAACTAATTATCTTCGGGGAAAGCAGCGACAAGATTGTATACACTTTGGCCAACTGCTGTAAACCCATTCCCGGTGATGACGTATTTGGCTTTGTTACTACTGGAAAAGGCCTTACCATTCACCGCACCAACTGTCCCAATGCACCTAAACTGATGGCCAACTACGGCCACCGGATTGTAAAAACTAAATGGGCGAAGAATAAGGAAATTTCCTTCCTCACCGGTATCAAAATTGTGGGTATCGACGATGTAGGTATGGTAAGCAAGATTACCAACCTCATCTCGGGCGAACTCAAAATCAATATTGCCGCCCTTACCATTGAGGCTCAGGAAGGCCTGTTCGAAGGAAACATCAAGGTATTCGTTCACGACAAGGAAGAGCTGGACGAGCTGGTGCGAAGACTGGGAGAGGTGGATGGCGTAGAGTCGGTCTCGCGGTACGATACAGAGGACATATCCAAATAAAAGCCGCTGAGCCTTTACTTCAAGAGCACCCTTTATATTTTTCGGCTTCCAAGGCCGATAATTTCTTTTTTCGCAACACGAACCCTTATTTTTGCACTTCAATTTTTTAACCAAAAACAAGGCAGATGGTAGATGTTATTTTAGGGCTTCAATGGGGAGATGAGGGGAAAGGTAAGATAGTAGATTATTTTGCTAAAGATTATGATGTGATAGCCCGCTTCCAAGGTGGTCCCAATGCTGGACACACCTTATACAAGGATGGCAAAAAACTGGTATTGCATCAAATACCTTCCGGAATTTTTTATGAAGATAAAATCAATATCATCGGAAATGGTGTAGTACTGGACCCTATCACATTAAAAAAAGAATGCGAGAACGTAGCCGCTTTCGGAATTGATCTTAAAAAGAACCTTTTTATTGCCGAACGCACCAACCTTATATTGCCCACCCATAGGGCACTGGATAAAGCTTCCGAACAGGCAAAAGGCAAAAGCAAAATCGGCTCTACATTGAAAGGTATCGGCCCAGCATATATGGATAAAACCGGCCGCAATGCATTGCGCGTGGGTGATATTTTACGCGACGATTTTAAAGAGCTATATGATCAATTACGCCAAAAACATCAGGTAATTATAGATACCTACCACTATAAAGAAGATATTTCCAACGACGAAAAAGAATTCTTCGAAGCCGTTGAATTCCTCAAAGAACTCAATATTGTAAACGGAGAATACTTCATCAACAAGCTTATTCAAGAAGGCAAAAAAATACTGGCCGAAGGTGCTCAGGGCAGCATGTTGGACCTTGACTTCGGGACCTTCCCCTTTGTTACTTCGTCCAATACTATTACCGCAGGCGTATGCAGCGGTTTGGGTATTGCACCCCAGCACGTGAAAGATGTTATAGGTATTACGAAAGCTTATTGCACCCGAGTAGGTAGTGGCCCCTTCCCTACCGAGCTGGAAAATGCCGACGGACAAAAGCTTCGCGATATTGGTAATGAATACGGTGCTACAACCGGGCGTCCACGCCGCTGCGGATGGATTGATCTGGTTGCCCTTAGCTATGCCTGCATGATCAACGGTGTTACCAAAATTGTAATGACTAAGGCTGATGTGCTCAATACCTTTGAAGAACTACAGGTATGTACTGCATACAGCATTCGTGGTAAGGAAATTAAGGAAGTCCCTTTCCGCCTCGATTTGGACCACTACGTTCCTGTATATCAGAAATTCGAAGGATGGAACACCGATATCAGTCAGGCAAAAGACTATAATTCGCTGCCCGAAAAGACCAAAAACTATATTAAATTTATTAATGAATATCTGGGAGTAGCTATTAAATATATCTCCAACGGGCCCGAAAGAGACCAGCTAATTGTTCTGTAATTTTTTTCAAAAAAAGAAAATTAAAAAATTTGGCGATTTAAAAACTTCGAATAAAATTTACAGTATAATTTTTAGATTATGGCAAAGTCAAATAAATCTAAATTAAGTGACAAAGAGACCTTTAACGAAAAGAAGCCTGTAAAGAAAGCTTCCCCGAAATCGAAAAAGGAAGAAGAATTTGATGATGAAGATGACATTGACGAAATTGATGATTGGGATAAGGTAGAAGAAGATGACGATTGGGATAAAGACTTTGAGGAGTTCGATTTGCCAAAGTCGAAAGGTAAATCCGGCAGAGGTAAAAAGTCATTTGATGATGACGATGACTTCGGCTTGGATGATGAGTTCAAAGATTTGTTTGGCGATCCAACCTTCGATGATGACGAGGAAGACGACTTTTAATAATCTCTTTTACTAAAACCATTGCAAAGCACTTTTACAGTTAACGATATAAGTGTTTTTAAACAAAAGGTGTTGAATTGGCTTCGAAAGTTCAACACTTTTTGTTTTTTAGACAGCAACCATTATACCGGCCACCACCAATGGCTAATAGGTGCTGGAGCCGTACGGCAATATCAATCCTCCGGTATTGACGCCCTTCCCGGTTTCGAACTATTTCTAAATCAGAGACCCTCCTGGTTATTGGGGCATTTGGGCTACGAATTAATCACATTTGAAAGAACAAGCCACACCTTTAAAGCTGATCACATACAATTTCCTGACATCTTCTTTTTTGAACCAGAAGTACTGCTGATTTTGAAAAAAGAGGTTTTGGAAATTATCGGAAGCGATCCTGAGGCCGTATTTCAAGCTATTGAAAACTCCGAGAACGTTCATACCGGTACTACAACCCTATCAGTACCCGTACAAAATAAAATACCGAGGGAAGAATATCTCCATATCATTAAACGCCTGCAGGAACACATTCATAGAGGCGATTGTTATGAAATTAATTTCTGTCAGGAATTTTTTGCCGAAGGTGTGAGGTTGGATCCCATTACGCTGTTCGCCCAACTCAATACCCTATCCCCCAATCCCTTTGCCGGACTGTATAAAACAAATGACAAGTGGCTATTATGTGCCAGCCCCGAGCGCTTTCTGAAAAAAAATGGCCAACATATCATTAGTCAGCCGATCAAAGGTACTATGCAGCGCATCAGCGGCACAGCTACAGAAAAACAACAGCTGCTGCAAAGTGAAAAAGATAAAGCCGAAAATGTAATGATAGTAGATCTGGTGCGTAACGATCTATCGCGCATTTGTAAGGAGGGTAGCGTAAAAGTGGATGAACTCTTCGGCATATATAGTTTTCCGCAAGTGTATCAAATGATTTCCACCATCAGTGGGGCATTGCAGGATGATGTACGTTTTATGGATATCATTAATGCTACTTTTCCCATGGGTTCCATGACGGGTGCACCTAAAATCAAAGTCATGCAGCTCATCGATCAATATGAAAGAAGCAAAAGGGGTATTTTTTCAGGGGCGTTGGGATATTTTACTCCCGAGAGGGATTTTGATTTTAATGTAGTAATCCGTAGTATGATGTATAACGAATCTAACGGCTATCTTTCATTCCAAACCGGAGGCGGCATTACAGCTTACAGCAATGCCGAAAAAGAATGGGAAGAATGCATGCTGAAAGCCAAAGCAATCAAAAGCATTTTGGGCAACGAATAAAAGCAACTGCTATTTCTCCGCTATGTAAAATAAATCCAAACATTCATCATTTACTTCTGACAGAAAATAATCGCTCATTTGAATACTGGAGACTAGTGTATTATCGCTTTTAAGCATTTTTTTACGGTTCCATCTGTTCAGGATATCATAAGGTATTTGCAAACACCAGCGCGGTAAATTGTATTGAAGATTAAAAATATCAAAGCGAGTAATTCTTTCTACTGCTTTTTTATTGGCTTGATAATATTCCATCACTTTATCATTACCATACACACCGAGTGCTTGAACAGATGTGAAATCCTGTAGCAGTAATTTCTTCAGCTCATCTACCGTGTACTCACGCACATGCCAAGGATTGCGAGTAAGTGACATTTTCTTATTGGGTGTGGTAACGATAAGTTTGCCGCCAGGTTTAAGCACCCGCTGAATCTCTTTTACAAAAAGCTTATCGTTCTTAATATGCTCGATTACCTGAAAGGTAATTACATAATCAAAAGTATTATCGGCTATTCCGGCTAATGGAGGAATACTCATCTTAATGAATTCAATGTTGTGGTGTTTAGCCACCAGTTCCGGAATATTATCGTTCTGAAATTTATCAATCGTTACAAATCGAGTTGCTTTTGAGGCAATATGCTCAATACCGTAGCCGCTACCCGTTCCTATTTCCAAAACATTACCCGATACCATATTGGCGGCTTCTGCATAAGCCAGTAAGGAGCGCTGATAAACATAGTTATCAGAAGCATCTAATTGCGAAACCCTTTCTGCTGTTTGTATTAATTTCATCCGTTTGTAATAAGGCTTCAAAAATATAAATATTCAACACTATCGGTAAAATATTTTATTTTAGAAAAAAGTTTTACATGAAAAGAGACATCTTTGGATGGTATAGTCCTTCGCTGAATAAAGAGATGCCCATTGTAACCTATGGACATTATGGCTTTGCATTATTACTGGTACCCACGGCAGCAGCAGATTATCTCGAATATGAACGCTTTGAGCTTATTGAGGCACTGCGGCCATTTATCGAAGCTGGTACCATCAAAGTATTTTCTGTAAACAGTGTAAATAACGAAAGCTGGTTGAATCAGCATATGCCCCCCCAAGAAAAATCGATCCGGCATGATCAATGGAATAATTATATCTACAATGAAGTAATTCCTTACATTAAAAATGCTACCAGTAGCCAGACCCCTATTATTGTAAGCGGAGCCTCTTTTGGTGCACTGCACAGTATGAATTTATTTCTAAAACGACCCGATCTTATTAATGGTGTTATTGCTATGAGCGGCGTGTATGATCTTACCTATTACAGCGATGGTTATATGGACGATAGTGTGTATTTCAATAGTCCGTGGCATTATATGCCTAATCTCACCGACCATCATATTTTGGAAACCATCCGTAAAAGTAATCATATTCATATCCTCACCGGAAGTGGAGCTTACGAGGACCCTAAAGCTGGCGGAGAGTTTGCACGCATCCTATACCAAAAAGGAATTGCCTATGATTTTCAAAACTGGGGCGAACAATACAAGCACGACTGGCCAACCTGGCGAGAAATGCTACCAACCGTATTGCATTACAAGTTTTAACAAACTATCCAAAAATCAAATCCATTTTTTCAATAAAGCTTGAAACTCCTGACCATCAATCATACGTGCCCCAAAGCTTTCCAAATATTCGGTGTATACCTGACAGTCGATCAATTGTACATCCTCAGCAACCAGCTGCTGCACATATTTGGTAAACGCATACTTAGAAGCATTACTTACCAAGCTAAACATACTTTCGCCAAAAAACACCTTTCCCAGTCTTACTCCGTATAACCCTCCCACCAGTTGTCCATCTTTCCAAACTTCGGCACTATGAGCATACCCTAGTTGGTGCAGCTGCGTATAGGCACGCACCACCTCCTTACGAATCCAAGTACCATCCTGTCCCGGACGCGGTACGGTTTTACAATGTTCAATTACTTTTTCAAAAGCACGATTGATGGTAAAATCAAATGCATTACGATTCAAAAGGGGCTTCAGACTTTTTTTGACTTTAAATTCAGATGGGAAAAGGACAAAACGAGGATTGGGACACCACCATAAGATAGGTGGCTCGCTATACCAAGGGAAAATACCCGAACGATAGGCCAATAATAATCTTTCTACGGACAAATCTCCACCCATCGCCAGTAATCCGTCGGGCTCGGCCAGATGCACGGGAGGAAAATACAACGACTCGTCAAGAGCAAATAACGGCATAGAGCAATCAATTCCAAATCAAAGCCTGATTTAAGATACCACTTCCTCTACGGTAGCATTAATACCTCTGTCGAGGATGGCATCGCACATCGGCTTCAATTCTTCATACTCACCCTCTTTCACAGCATATTTACCCTTAAAATGAATAATATATGCACATTGCTCCGCCTGCTCATAACTGTGCCCACATATATCCATGAGCGTTTCAATCACCCAGTCAAAGGTGTTTACATCGTCATTCCACACTATCAACTGGCACGATGAAGTAGGTACAGCAAGTACATCTGTACTTTCCGAAAACCTTGTATCAGTGCTGTTTTGCATAAGACAAAGATATAGCATTTAAAAATAGACTTGTACCCCCCTCAGGTTCAACAAAAGACGTATCGACTTATAAATATTTACAACTTTTATATATCAATTACATAGGATAATGGTAGTCTTTGGCATGCATATTGCACCCTATCAATAAATATGAATATTCCTCAACCCTACAAAAAACTTTTTTAATGAAAAATCGTCCTACACTAGCTCTCTTGGCAATCCTTGCAATTATACTTTTTAGTGCATGTAGTAAAACCCGTGATGGGTTGGGCTTGGATGCAATAATTAATAATGCTAGAATCGGCAAATGGGATGTTCGCCATTTAACCTATGTAGGAAATTCATCCACTCCTTTACTGGATGAGAATCTTACTCCCGGCTCAGCATATGCAGAATTTAAATCAAACGGAAAAGTACAGTACTATGATGCAGAGGGTGTACACAATCCTGCACTGGACGTAAACTATACTTTTGTAGATACTAAAACCCTCATTTACGATGGCGTGGAATACAAGATTCAGGAAAACCTCGCAGGTACTTTTAAAAAAATGACACTGCAACGTAACACTGATACGGGCAGAGATGTATATATTTTTGAAAGAGATTAAACATATAAAATATTTGTCTATATAGACATCAATAAAAAAAGCCGGGCTAATAGCCCGGTTTTTTCATAAAGGCTCTTTAAACTTTTTTTAAATTGTATAGAGCAATCATTTTTTTTAAATATCTTTAAAACCTGCTTGCACCAAAAGCTTGAATTTTTTTTAACGAAAACTATTTAAACGATTCCATATGGCGAATAACACGTATGATGCTATTGTCGTAGGCAGTGGCATATCAGGTGGTTGGGCAGCTAAAGAGCTCACTGAAAAAGGCCTGAAAACTATCATGCTCGAAAGGGGTCGGGACATTAAACATGTTCAGGACTACGTGAATGCAAATAAAAATCCCTGGGACTTTCCTCATCGCGGAGGCAGAACACAGGAAATGATTCAAAACTATCCAGTATTAAAAAGAGACTATCCACTTAACGAAACCAACCTAGACTATTGGGTAAATGAAAAAGAATGCCCCTATGTAGAAACGAAACGCTTCGACTGGTATCGTGGCTATCATGTAGGAGGTCGCTCTCTCATGTGGGGACGTCATTGCTATCGTCATAGCGATATAGATTTTGAAGCTAACGCACGTGAAGGTATTGCAGTGGATTGGCCCATACGCTACAAAGACATTGCGCCCTGGTATAGTTATGTAGAAAAGTTTGCTGGAATCAACGGAAGCAATGAAAACTTCCCAGGTTTTCCTGATGCAGAACTGATGCCGGCCATGCCTATGAATTGCGTGGAAAAAGATGTTGCAGAAAGAGTAAGAAAACATTTCAATGGTACGCGCATTATTACCAATGCTCGCATAGCCAATATTACCCGCCCATTAGAAGGTCGCAGTGCCTGCCAATATCGCAATAAATGCTGGTTGGGTTGTCCTTTTGGTGCTTACTTCAGTACACAATCCTCTACACTACCGGCTGCAATGAAAACAGGCAATCTTACATTGCGCCCCTTCTCTATTGTAACCAAAATTATTTACGATAAAGACACTCAGAGAGCAAAAGGAGTTGAAGTGCTTGATGCCGAAACAAACCAAACTTACGAGTACTACGCTAAAGTAGTTTTCCTCTGCGCTTCTGCACTCAATTCCACTTGGATTCTGATGAACTCGGCTACCGATATTTGGCCTGAGGGATTGGGTAGTAGCAGCGGCGAGTTAGGCCACAATCTGATGGACCACCATTTCCGTTGCGGTGCATCAGGCAAAGCTGAGGGATATGAGGATAAATATTACTTCGGACGCAGACCCGGCGGTATCTATATTCCAAGGTTTAGAAATATTGGTAACGACAAGAGAGACTATCTGCGTGGATTTGGTTACCAAGGTAGCGCCAGCCGCCAGGGATGGCAACGCAACATCGCCGAATTAAGTGTAGGAGCAGAACTGAAAGAAGCGCTGTGCGAACCCGGACCATGGACATTAGGTCTCGGCGCCTTCGGTGAAATATTGCCCTATCATGAAAACAAGGTCACACTGGATAAAAACGTAAAAGATAAATGGGGCTTACCAGTTTTGAATATCGATGCTGAAATCAAAGAAAATGAAAAGAAAATGCGCATCGATATGATGAACGATGCTGCTGAAATGTTGGAAGCAGCCGGACTGAAAGACGTAAAAACCTACGATAATGTTTACGGGTTCGGTCAGGGAATCCATGAAATGGGTACAGCGCGCATGGGTCGTGATCCCAAAACATCAGTACTGAACGGCAACAATCAGGTATGGGATTGTAAGAACGTATTTGTAACGGATGGTGCCTGCATGACAAGTGCCTCCTGCGTTAATCCATCACTTACCTATATGGCGCTTACAGCAAGAGCTGCAGACTTTGCGGTAAGTGAATTAAAGAAAGGAAACCTTTAATAAATTTATATAACATTCGACAACGAAAAGAGTAAAATTCAATACGCTGTCATTTCAAATAAATTACCATGAACAGAAGAACAGCAGTACAAAGGGTTGCCCTCTTATTGGGAGGTACAGTACTCGGCGCAGAAATGTTTCTGCAATACGGCTGTAAACCCGCCGCCAACAAAGATGCAGCCGAAGCCGGAGCTAAGACATTGCCCGACTTCTTCACTAAAGAAGAAATTGCTTATCTGGATGAAATAGCCGAAACCATCATACCCCGAACCGATACTCCTGGTGCCAAAGATGCCAAAGTAGGAGAATTTATGAATGTAATGGTTCGTGATTGCTATCGCCCCGAAGAGCAAAAAGTTTTCAGAGAAGGCATGAAGAAAATCGAGGCACTTAGCAAAGAAAAATACGGCAATGGTTTTATGCAAATACAACCCGAGCAACGCAAAGAGTTGCTGACCATGCTAGATAAGGAGGCAAAAGAGTACACCAAAACGCCCGAGTATAAAGCTAAGAAAGAAGCTTTGGATAAAGAAGAAGCTATTAAAGACTCTCTGGAAAGAGCAAAGGGCAACTTTGGATACGATAAGGCCTCAATACCGCGTCATTATTTCAGAATGATGAAAGAATTAACGCTTTTAGGCTTCTTTACATCAGAACCAGGTGCGACCAAAGCCCTGCGCTATGTAGCGATACCCGGTAAATACGAACCCTGTATCCCTTATAACAAAGGAGATAAAGCTTGGGCAACTTAGTACAACAGAAAATAAGAAACACTATGTGACAATAACTAAGGTTGTATATACGTCACATAGTGTTTATATATTTTAAAGAAAAGAATACCTTATCGTAATAAGGTATTCTTTTTTGTTCTAACTACAACCCAAACTATTACCGCAATTGAGACATTTGTAGCAGGTTCCACTTCTTACAGTAATATGTCCACACACATTACAGGCGGGGGCATCAGACTGCATATTTTTAGCAGCTACGTTTACTGCATCTAATCCCTGCGACATAGCACTACCATTCTCCTCTACTTTAGGTGCAGCAGCTACCACTCTTACTTCACTCATTTCATAAGTACGTTCACCAATAGTAGGTGAATCTTCACTCCATTCTCCCTCTTCTCCATCTGCAATCCGGTTTCCAGGCTGATCCAAAACATGTACCAAATCCGTGCGTCCGAGATAATCATATGCCAAAGCACGGAATATAAAATCTACTATAGATGTTGTAGACTTAATGTTAGGATGCTGCACCATTCCGGAAGGTTCAAAACGAGTAAATACAAATTTCTCTACATACTCTTCGAGAGGTACACCATACTGTAAGCCGATGGAAACGGCTATCGCAAAGCAGTTCAACAGGCTGCGCATAGTGGCACCTTCCTTCGCCATATCGATAAAGATTTCTCCCAATGTTCCATCGCTATATTCTCCTGTACGTAAGAATAATGTTTGCCCGTTAATCTTGGCTTTCTGCGTATACCCCCTACGTTTTGCAGGTAAGGTCCTACGCTCCACAATTCTTGCCAGCTGCCTTTTAAGGCTGGTATCGGCACTATTCTGCACGCGTTTATTTACCTCTTCCAGCAGCTCATCAATGGTAAGCTTACCTAAATCTATGATACTACTTTCGGCAACGGGTTCTTCTTTTTGCTCTACGACATCTTCAGTTTTATTTTTCTTATCACTTTTATTACTGAGCGGCTGACTGAGCTTAGAACCATCACGATATAATGCACAGGCTTTGAGTCCCAGCTCCCAGCTTAGCTTGTAAGCATCAGCAATTTCTTCAACGGTTGCTTCATTGGGGAGATTGATAGTTTTACTAATGGCACCACTAAGGAAAGGCTGTACGGCTGCCATCATACGGATATGACCATGCGCATGAATATAGCGTTTACCTAAAGGACCGCATTTATTAGCACAATCAAATACTGGCAAATGCTCTTCTTTCAGATGCGGAGCCCCTTCTACGGTCATGGTACCACATACATAGGTATTAGCAGCATCAATCTGTTCCTTAGTAAAGCCTAATGCGTCTAACATGCTCCAGCCAAAATCGTTGTATTGCTCTGGTTTAAAGCCCAGGCGCTGCATACATTCTTCACCCAATGTATACACATTAAATGCGAAACCTATTTCAAATGCAGTACCCATTGCTGCATTGAGTTTATCCAAATCGGCTCTAGTAAAGCCTTTAGCTGCCAGGCTTTCTTCGTTAATGTAAGGAGCTCCTTTTAGTGTGGCATGCCCCTTTGCATAATGAACAATATCTTCAATTTCTTTTTCAGAATAGCCCAAGGTACGCAACGCTAGTGGTACACTTTGATTGATGATTTTAAAATATCCGCCGCCACTTAGTTTTTTGAATTTCACCAAAGCAAAATCAGGTTCTACTCCGGTAGTATCGCAGTCCATAACCAGCCCAATAGTGCCGGTAGGAGCGATTACAGTAGTCTGTGCGTTTCTGTAGCCATACTGCTCACCCAGTTTCACAGCATTGTCCCAAGCTTTGGTAGCAGCTTTCAGCAAATAATCCGGACAGTGGGTGGCATTGATACCACAAGGTTTTATCTCCAGCCCTTCATACGCTTCGGTAGCATCGTAGGCGGCTGCCCGGTGGTTGCGCATCACGCGCATCATATGCTCCCTGTTTTCTTCAAAACGAGGGAATGGCCCCAATATAGATGCCATTTCGGCGGAAGTACTATAAGCCACTCCAGTCATAATAGCCGTAATGGCACCGGCAATGCCTCTAGCAGCCTCGCTGTCGTAAGGTATACCACTTACCATTAGCAGGCTACCTAAGTTAGCAAAGCCTAAACCTAAGGTGCGGTAATCATAACTAAGTTGTGCTACTTCTTTTGATGGGAATTGTGCCATCAGCACAGATATCTCAAGCACAACCGTCCACAAACGACAGGTATATTCAAACCCCTCCACATCGAAGAGGTTCTCGTTTTCATCATAAAACTTGCGCAGGTTGACACTTGCCAGATTGCAAGCTGTATTGTCCAAAAACATGTATTCACTACAAGGGTTGCTGGCCCTAATGCGTCCACCCTCGGGGCAGGTATGCCATTCATTGATGGTGGTATCGTATTGTGTTCCCGGATCGGCACAACGCCACGCTGCATAAGCTATTTGCTCCCACAGATCTCTGGCTTTTACTTTTTTCATTACCGAGCCGTCGCATCTGGCTTTTAGCTCCCAGTCGCCGTCTTCTGCCAATGCTTTGAAGAACGTATTAGGAATACGCACCGAGTTGTTACTGTTCTGCCCGCTCACGGTACGATAAGCTTCGCCCTCGTAGTCACTAGGATAACCGGCTGCAATTAATGCAGCTACTTTATCCTCTTCTTTAACCTTCCAGTTAATGAAATCTTCTATTTCGGGATGATCTAAATCTAGGCACACCATTTTCGCCGCTCTACGAGTAGTGCCTCCACTTTTAATAGCTCCGGCAGCACGGTCACCCACACGCAAAAAGCTCATCAACCCGCTAGATGTTCCACCTCCACTAAGCTTTTCACCCGCTGCACGTATATTGCTAAAATTAGTTCCCACTCCGCTACCATATTTGAAAATACGGGCTTCGCGTACCCACAAATCCATAATACCGCCTTCATTCACCAAGTCATCTTCAACACTCAAAATAAAACATGCATGCGGTTGCGGTCTCTCATAAGCCGAAGTAGATTTTTTTAATTGCTGATCCTTAGGATCTACATAGTAGTGCCCTTGTGGCTTACCTGTGATACCATATGCTTCGTGCAAACCAGTATTGAACCATTGGGGACTATTGGGTGCACAAGATTGATTTAATATGGAATATACCAGCTCATCGTAAAAGATTTGCGCATCTTTTTCACTCGCAAAATAATTATAGCGCTCGCCCCATTTGCGCCAGCAATGTGCCATACGATGTGCCACTTGCTTAATACTGGTCTCCCTTCCCAAAGAGCCATCAGGCTGAGGAACACCAGCCTTTCTAAAATATTTCTGAGCAAGAATATCTGTAGCAATCTGGCTCCAGTGTTCTGGAACTTCCACATTATCCAACTGAAAAACGACCTCACCGCTAGGGTTTTTAATAACCGAAGTGCGGTAGTCATACTTAAACATATCGAAAGGATTCACGCCTTCCTTGGTGAATTTTCGGGAGAATACAAGGCCTTTGAGAGCGGGATTTTTAATTGCCATCATGAAATGTTTTAGAAGTTACCAGATAATGGATCAGACTATGACGAATTTATCCCTTCTCGCAGAAGATTCCGAATAATAAATATGCACAAATGTGGAAAAGAAATTTTACCCCCCTTGAAAGAAGCTTAAAAGCCTATAAAAGCTCTTTAATCTTCTCAATTACTTGGTCAATTTCCTCCTTGGTGTTATACTTACTGAATGAAAAACGAATGGCTACCCGGTCGGGGTCTTTGCTGATGGCATTGATTACGTGCGAGCCCTGATTAGCTCCACTGCTACAGGCGCTCCCCCCCGAAACACAGATGTTGTTTATATCCAAATTAAACAACAGCATCTCGGACTTTGGCGTGGCTGGGAAAGAGACATTTACGATAGTGTAAAGACTACTACCGCTATAATCCCCATTGAACTTTATATTAGGAATATGCTTTTGTAGCTGCTCAATCAAGTAGTCCTTTAAGGATTTAATATATGCCGAATCCTTTTCATAACGCTCCATCGACAGCTCCAGCGCCTTAGCAAAACCCACAATTCCGTATACATTTTCGGTGCCGGCCCTCATGTTACGCTCTTGCCCGCCGCCGTGAATCAAAGGCTTTACTTGCACATTATTATTGATGTAAAGAATTCCGGTACCTTTCGGGCCATGAAACTTATGCCCCGAAGCCGAAATAAAATCCACCTGTATACGACTCAGATCGATGGGATAGTGTCCTACAGTCTGTACACAGTCAGAATGAAACACAGCATTGTATTTTTTGCATAAGGCACTTACTGCATTGATACTTAAAAGATTGCCGATCTCATTATTGGCGTGCATGAGGGTAACCAAGCATTTCTTTGGTATTTGCGCCAGCTGCGATTCCAAATCTTGCAAATCGATGTGACCGTCGGGTAACAGTTTTACAAAACTACTGGTAATATCGCCTGTGGCGTAATGACTTACAGTGTGTAAAACTGCGTGGTGTTCGATAGGTGATGTAATAATATGTTTGCAACCTAAATCACGAATGGCTGTTAAGATTGCCATATTGTTGCTTTCAGTGCCACCGCTTGTAAAAAAAATTTCCCCGGGGTGAGCATTTAACAGCTTTGCTACTGTTTTACGAGCATTTTCCACAGCTAGGCGGGTTTCTCTTCCATAGGAGCAAATAGAGGAAGGATTTCCGAAGTGTGTTGTCATATAGGGTAGCATTGCGTCTAGCACATCCTTATCGAGCGGTGTGGTAGCGGCATTATCTAAGTAAATTCTTTGCATAAACAAATAACAAAACTTGCGCCGGCAAAGTTATTATAAATAGATACGTCAAATGAACCCAAGATGAAAAATTCACAACACCCTGAAAGTAAAAACCTTACCAAGCAAATATGCTGTCGTGAATGTTATTTTTTCAACGGATTATCTATTTTTTGATGGGAAGCAGCTTTTCTGTTATACTTTCTCAATTTTTTCTTTGCTCCTGGCAAGCCTATACTGGACTTAATACCCTCGAGAGATGTTTTGATGATGTAATTAATAGGTGACTTATCCTGCCAGCGCTCGAAAAAGACTAAAGATGCTTTATTACTATTATTACGCCGAACCACCAATATCATAGCAATGCGGCTGATCAGCTTATTCAGAAATGTCTGATTGGGAAGATCTTTTTTATTCAGTAAGCCTACATTTAACCCTCGATAATTCATGCGTGCGATTCCCGCCGCCGCTTCATTTGTACCTACGGCCTGAATATTGAGACTGTTTAAATGCCCATCAAAAACTTTAGCGGCTACTAAGGGAACCAATACGGTATTGAAATGAGCCAAATCCATTGAGCCGGCATTGAGCTGCATTCGCATATACCCTGTGGTGTCACTATAAGATTGGCTTACCTGTAGTGTAGCCGGCAATTGATCTAATATCCGAGCGGTAGCTAAAATATAAATACTGTCATCAGGCTGAATATTGTAATTCTTGATATTCGAAATTACTGTATTCAAATCTGCAACAGTAACCACGCCTAAAGTATCCGTATTAGGATTGATTTCCCAATAAGTCACTTGCATGTTCTTCAGCCGTATGCTATCGATATGCAGACTATTTTTAAGGTGTAACAGCATTTCGGCAGGCAGGGGTTTGTATTTGACTACAGTGTCGGGTTGTGTTTTATCCTTGAAAGTGAAGAGGTTTACATCATTTAAAGCAATACTGCCGACATTCAATATGCTATCATTGCCATATTTTTCCATGTCTACCGGTCCGCCACTGATTTTTCCGGTACGTACTCTTAAATAATCCTCATTAAAAGCTTTGGATATACGATACGCTTCAACCGACTGCTTGGGAGTAAAATACACCGAGTCTACGCTGAACATCTGATCCTGCACAGCAAATCCATGCCAATACAATTCATTTTTCCCTGTAAGAAAACTACCGCTGACTGCATTTACTTGAAGGTTTGCGCTGTTGGCAATCACACTGCCGATATTTTTAATATACTTTGAGTTCAATACAATATTGTGCACATCACCTTTATCGAGCATCAATTCAGCATTGTTTTTACCGAGACTATCGAAGTATAACCTGTCGAGAGAGAGAATGTTGACATTTGTACGCCAGTCAATCAGTTTATCCTTATTTTTTTCCACTACAACATCATTAAACTCCAGATTCAGCTTGTTATCATTCGTAGCGGTTTTTTTGCCTTTGGCATTGACAAATTCGAAATGCGTCAGGAACATTTTAATCTGATCAGCCTTTACGGGAATCTCATCGGTGGACTTTAGGTTGGTCAATTTCAAATAACTGTTTTCTCTCTTTCCATCCCAACTCACATGGCTAAAAGCATTCTGTTTGTCCTGAAAAGATATTTTAATATCGGGTCTTTGTATAAATGCTGATCCAATAACAATCTGTGGTGCTTGCTTCTTTTCGGTAGAGGTTGTGGAATCTTTCCGCCCTAGTTTTGCATGAATTATAGGGTCGGTAATTTCTATGCCCCTCAACTTAAGATCACCGCTGATAAATTCCGTAATATTAGGAATAATAGCAAATCGGGGAATGGTAGCAAGTATAGAATCTTTATTATTGATTTTGGACAACTGAATATTGGTCAATACACTATGCTGATTATCCACAATATCCATTTTATCTACCGACACACGTATATCCGGTCCTGTAAACAGCAGATCATTACCATCTACGCTCATACCCCTAATCTCCGGCTTACCTGCCTCATTCTTCACAAATTGCTTTAATAGTAGAGTATTTAACTTACCGCTAATCGTATGCTGCTTTAAAGCAACATCCAAATGGGTATTGGAAGTATGAATATTCCGCAGTACTATAGACGTGGCTTTCCTCTGCGATTTTGACTTTTGATGCAGCGAATGCTCCGAAGGATTCATTACAAGGCTAGCATTTGCCCACTTTACACCATCAATTATAATACTATTAGTAGCACTATCCAGAATAACCGTACCCAGACTTATATGATTTGCTTTTGCATCTATATCTTTTGACTGGAGTATTAACGAGCTCGCAGTAAGACCGCTTTTATTTTCTGATAAATTAACATTAGTAAGTTGTGCCGTCAGCGCTCCTTTTTTAAAAATACCTTTTTCAAAATGAAGTGCATTTACCGAGCGCTGTACGCTTTTAATACGATTAGCACTCGTGAGCTCATTGGCTCTTAAATCAAGATTGGCATTGTGTAAACTCAATATTCCGCCTCTGCTGAGACGAAGGGTAATCTCCCCATTTTCAATACGCAGGTTTTTCAAATCCATCACATCATCTACGCTGTTCAGAGTTTCAAACAGATTGCCTCTCCTGGCCTTTTGCTTTCTCCTTGTAATGGTATAATCCACTATAGGATTAATAAAATTGGCGCTATTGGCTGAAAAAATATTTTCATATAACAACGACTCCCATGATAGACCTCGTACTTGAAACGTAGGCATCGCAAGGCTTTTTACCGTCTTGCCTTTATGAAATTCTTTGAAAGAAAATTTACTCAGATTGATGAGATCATCTTCGAAACCGATACTATCGAAAGCAATAGCATACCGACCGTCGCTCAATGAGGTCTCATAATCATGTAGCGACATTACAAACTTGCGAAGCCGGATAGGTTTCTCTTCATCATGCTTCACTAAGAGATCATATATTTCGAAGTTATTATCGCTAGCAGAAAAGGTGTTTGTTACCCCCTTCTTAATGGTGTTTACGTGAATAGCGGCTTCTTTTACGCCTACATAATTAAGCTTAATATCGCCCAACAACTGCTGCATCAAAGCATCTATGCGCTCCACACGTTTTTTCTTCTCCTTCTTAACTACGTGCTTTTTAACATCGCTATCTATATCCAAATATATTTCTGGACTATCACAAAATACGGAGTCGGCAATAATAGTTTCTGTGCTGTATAAAGAATCAAAATTGATATTGGTTAGTTGCAGTTTATCAAAAAATATACGAAACGAAGTTTGTGAACTATCTCCCTTTATAGCCCGCAATGTGCAACTATCAAATTCTACCCGCTTGTTTTGCAGATTTACCCGAAAGTCTTTGAAAGCAATAAAATGTCTTCCACCGGGAAAAACGATACTCTGATCATGGGTGCGGACCGCTATGTTTTCGGTAAAACTGATTTTCTCCTGTGCTTTTTTACTTGTATTAACTTTATCAAACTGCAAATGATCCAACTGTATGTAAATGTTGGTAACTGTAAAGGGAGTTTCATGAGGCTTGGTTTTATTAACAAGCGAAAAGCTTCCACTGTCTAGCCTAAATTTATCCACCTCCAATACATTTATCACCTGCGTAATCGAATTAGAAATACGCCCCATTTCTTGTGCAACAGAAAAGCTATTGTCTACTGTAGTGTCTTTATGTTTGAGAGTATGTTTCTTGGGAGCATGTCGGGTAAATATTACATTAGGAGCCGTTAAACGGATGGAATCGATAAGAATCTCCTTTTTGATAAGCAAAGGCAAAAAACCGCGAGCCTTAATAGATATCCGCTCTGTATTTACCGAATAGCTGGTTGCAGCCGTGGTATCCGTACTGTGTATGGATGCGTTTTCGAGCTCAATTTTATTGGTAACCCAATTGAACTTAAACTTACTTACTTTGAGGCGAAGTTTTCCTTTGGATTGATTGTATACAATCTGCTCCAGCGCATCTTTGGCGTGATCAATAAACCAAAAATTAAAGGCAAGAATTACCATTGCAACAATTCCCAGCAAGATGAGCGCCGAACGATACGTTATCCGCTTAAACCGCAGCCTTCTTAATTTTAACTCGCGTAAGTTAATCCTTGTCTTCAAAAGTATTTATTTGGTAATGATTAACCGGTTTGACGGGTTCGCATTGTTTTTCTTAGTATTAAAAATACAGAAAAGGTCGAATATTTTGAACTATTCGACCTTTTAGTAAAATATGCTTTGTAGAATAACTAACTTACAATACTTCCATTTTGAACCTCTTTATCGGAGGCAATAAACTGCAACGAGCCGTCTGCGTCCTCCGCCATCAGAATCATTCCATTACTCTCAATACCACGCATCTTTCGAGGAGCCAAATTGGCTACTACTACAACTCTTTTGCCCACAATGGTAGCGGGATCATAATGCTGTGCAATGCCAGATACAATGGTACGCTTTTCGAATCCCAAATCAATCTCCAACTTTAATAACTTATCCGCTTTTTCCACTTTCTCAGCAGCTACAATGGTCCCGGTGCGCAAATCGAGTTTTGCAAAATCATCGTACTGTATCACCGGCTTTACTGCTGGAGTCGATGATACCGGAGTGGCAACAGCCACTTTTTGAGCTGCTTCTGCAGCCACACTGCCGGCTCTTAGTTTTTCTATCTGAGCCTGTATTTCGGCATCTTCAATTTTTCTAAAGAGAATCTCTGGAGCGCGCAGTGCATATCCCACGCTGAGCAGGTTGATTTTGCCGGCATTTTCCCAATCCAGTATTCGGTCCACCACTTTCATCATATGCAGCATTTTTTTAGCAGTGGCTGGTAGGAAGGGGTTGATTAAGATAGCTAAGTTGGCGGTTAGCTGCAGGCATAGATGTAAACAGTTATCGATGCTTTTTTGTGCTTCAGGATTTTCTGCAACTTTTTTTACTACCTGCCAGGGCTCTTTTTCCTGCATATATTTATTGCCCTTGCGGCTGAGATCGATTACTTCATACAGAGCGTCTCTGAATCGGAAACCCTCCAACGCATTTTCTACTTTAGCTTTTGCAGCTTCGATATCGGCAATAAGCTGCCTGTCCAAAACATCCAAAATATTGGTGTGTAGCTTAGGCACTTTCCCTCCACACAATTTGTGCATGAGTACGAAGGTTCTGTTTACGAAGTTGCCAAAAATAGCTGCCAGCTCATTGTTATTTCTATCCTGAAAATCCTTCCAAGTAAAATCGTTGTCTTTGTTCTCCGGCGCATTCGCACAAAGTACATAACGCAGCACATCCTCACAGCCGGGAAAATCCTTTATATATTCGTGCACCCACACAGCCCAGTTGCGACTGGTAGATACTTTATCTCCTTCGATATTCAAAAACTCATTGGCAGGTACATTATCCGGTAATACGAAATTACCGTGAGCCTTGAGCATTGCCGGGAAAATGATGCAGTGGAAGACAATATTATCTTTTCCTATAAAATGTACGAGCTTGGTATCTTCCTTACACCAATAGTCGGCCCATTTATCGGTTAGTTCTTTTGTGGCTGAAATATAACCGATAGGTGCATCAAACCATACATACAACACCTTCCCCTCGGCATTGGGCAGCGGCACTTTAATCCCCCAGTTGCTGTCGCGGGTCATGGCGCGGCTTTGCAAGCCATTATCTAACCAACTTTTACATTGCCCGTATACATTATTTTTCCATTCGGTATGGCCCTCTAGAATCCATTTTCTTAAAAAGTCTTCATACTTCTGTAATGGGAAATACCAGTGTTTGGTTTTTCTTTTTACCGGAATAGCATCACTTAGTGTACTACGAGGATTGATAAGCTGATCGGGCGACAAGGAGCTACCACATTTCTCACATTGGTCCCCATAAGCCCCGTCGTTTCCACACACCGGGCAGGTACCGGTGATATATCTGTCGGCAAGAAAGGTATGGGTTTTCTCATCATAATATTGCTCCGTTTCCTTTTCTTCAAAAATGCCGTCATCATATAATTTTTTGAAGAAGTCAGAGGCTGTTTTATGATGTACAGGACTTGTAGTTCTGGAATAAATATCAAAAGAAATACCCATCTGCTGGAAGCTATGTTTGATCAACTCATGATACTTATCCACGATTTCCTGAGGCGATACACCTTCCTTCATCGCTCGAATAGTAATGGGCACCCCATGTTCATCGCTTCCGCCTACAAAGATTACATCTCTTTTTTGCGCGCGCTGATAACGCACATAAATATCTGCCGGGATATAACAACCGGCCAAGTGTCCGATATGTATTGGTCCATTGGCATACGGTAAAGCCGCAGTTACCAATACTCTTTTATAATCAGTCATAATCGCACTAAAACTTTTAATTAACCTGCAAAAATAGCTATAATTAGGTAAGGTGATGAGAATATATGTATCCCATACCTAATACTATTGTAACGGCTTCATATAATGACACCTTTTATACTTTTCAACTTTCCTATCTTAGCAAATATGAACCGAAAAAATTTTATCACCACGGCCGCAGCGGTGCTGGCATCCCTTTCCTTTTCGAAAGTGGGAGCAAGGTCTCCCCTGTCAGTATCGCAGTACGCCCCTATTATCCCTCCCTATTTGAAACCTGGAGACCTTATTGGCATAACCTCTCCGGCAGGCTACATTACACGTGAAGACATTATTCCCGCAGCCACACTGATGCAGCAATGGGGATTTAAAATACGCGTGGGGTATACCATCGGAAAACGCAATTATACTTTTGGCGGGACCGATGCGGAGCGCCTGCAGGACCTTCAGCAAATGTTGGACGACCCACAGGTAAAAGCCATCATGTGTGCCCGAGGAGGATATGGTGCTGTAAGAATTGTGGACGGAATTGACTGGACCCAATTCAAATCCAATCCTAAATGGATTATTGGTTTTAGCGATATAACTGTTTTGCATTCTCACATACAGAGGAATTTGGGCATCGCTACTATTCACTCGAAAATGTGTAACAGCTTTCCAAGAGTATGGGATGATGCCAGTCCCTTGCAAAAAGAAACTATCCTTTCCATTCAGAAAGCTTTAATCGGCGAAAAAATTCAGTATTCGGCGCCGTCTAACAACTTTAATCGCACCGGTACAGCTCGTGGCATACTTGTAGGGGGTAATTTAAAAACGCTTGAAAGCTTGGCCGGTTCTGTTTCAGACATTAATACCGATGGCAAAATATTGTTTGTAGAAGATACCGGAGAGTATTTGTACAGCGTTGATCGTATGTTTTGGAATTTAAAACGCAGCGGTAAATTAACCAACCTAGCTGGGCTGATTGTTGGCGGTTTAAAAACCAAACAGGATGACCCAGGCGAATACTTTGGTTATTCCACTTACGAGATTATAGCTTCCAAAGTAAAGGAGTATCGCTACCCCGTATGTTTCGAGTTTCCGGTGGGCCATCAAATAGATAATTTTGCACTCAAATGCGGTGTACCATATGAGCTTTCTGTTTCAGAAAGCGGTACTACACTCAAAGAAATTTAAGCACTTTATCCATCATTATAAAGAAAGGCAGCATGGGCATTAAAACACCTCCCTATCTCAAACCCGGCGACACCATCGGTATTGTATGTCCTTCGGGCTATATGGCTTTTGAAAAAGCAGCCGAATGCATTCGGGTGTTGCAAGAAGAATGGGGTTACAAAGTGAAAGTAGGAAGCACTCTGGGTAGTAAGTCCGAAACCTATTTCTCCGGAACTGATGAAGAACGACTGCGAGATTTACAGCAAATGCTCGATGACGATGAAGTACAGGCCATTCTATTCGGCAGGGGCGGTTATGGCATGGGGAGAATTATCGATAAAATCAATTTTAAAAAGTTTAAGAAAAAACCCAAGTGGGTGATTGGCTTCAGTGATATAACGATCTTTCATTGTCACCTTTATGCTAATTACGGTATTTCTTCGTTACATGCACCCATGGCCGCAGCTTTCAACGATGGAGGCTATACCAGTCCTTATGTACAATCTTTAAAAGAAGCTCTAGAAGGCCAACCGGCACATTATACATGCTCCTCGCATGTGCTGAACAAAAAAGGAGAAGCAGCAGGGCCGATAGTAGGCGGAAATCTGGCATTATTGGTAAATACCATCGGTACACCCTCGGAGATAAAAACCAAAGGCCGTATTCTGTTTATTGAGGATATTGGTGAGCAGAAATATTCTATCGACAGAATGATGTTTCAATTAAAGCGCAGTGGGAAGCTGGACAAACTTGCAGGCCTTATAATAGGAGGCTTTACAGAAGTTGGAGATACCGAGCGTCCATTTGGGGCCGAGGTACAACAAATTATTTACGATCTGATTAAAGAATACGACTATCCGGTATGTTTTAATTTTCCCGTAAGTCACGACCCAGAAAACTATGCACTGAAAATAGGTGTGTCTTATACATTAAAAGTTGACAGCCAAAAAGTTGTATTGAAGGAATAAAAAATCCCCAACATAAGAAATGTTGGGGACTTCATCAAAAACCATTAACCATTAAACCTTATCCTATGAAAATTCAGTCCGAAGTTACATAATAATTAAGTCACACACAAACAGCCCCCATCAAAAAATAGAAAACTTTCGTATTTTTTATTTTTTTTAACAAATTTCAAAATTTCTACCCTCCTACTATCAATTTATTGAAAATCTACAACTCATTGAGTTTTATCAAGATCAATGTTGTAACATAAAATTCATAAATCTCTTTTATTTAACAACTATCTCACAATAATAAGGCCACCAGAAGATTCCGGCAGCCTTAATTTTTCCTTAAAAAAATTATACTTAAAATGTGTATCGAGCCGAGACGCCAAAACCGTCTCCGATAAATCTACCATACTGATCCGTTCTAGCCACCAGAAATGTCGGACGCCAATCTGCAGACACATTCAGCGGTATTTTGGGGAATTTATAATCGGCTCCTCCTGTTGGGAATAAGCCTACGCTTACTCCTTTATAATCATCAAATTTAGAAGAGGTGTGCAGTATAGTTACTCCACCCCCTACGAACCATTTCAACCCCGGTACAGGTTTAATATCGAAGTGGTGCTGGTAGGCAGCTGAAGCGCTCACTGCAGTGGAACGATAGCGATGCTCATGATGATGATATCTGTCTCCACCAATCCCCAGATTAAACTCAAATGCGCCATTGCCAACTGCAAAAACCTTATAAGAAGCTGCAAATACATCATAACTTGAAGCCGGGCTCACTCGAGCTCCAATGGCCTGCTTATAAGTACTTTGAGCAAATAGAGCTGAGGTTAAGGACACAAATGCAATGGTTAGGGTTAATTTTAATCTCATAGAAATAAAGTTTTATTTAGTTGTCGTAAATGTAGACAATTTAGTTGTTTAAACGGGCATAAAAAAGGCTCACTATCTGTGAGCCTCTGCATATATAATGCCATACAATGGATTTCCTTAATAATTATAATCGTTACGGCCGCGGAAATCGCCTTTTCTAAAGCCCCCGCTATTGCCACCAAAACTTCTTTTCTTATAACCTCCATTTCCTTCTTTCGGACGGCTTTCGTTTACTACAATGTTTCTTCCGTCAACTTCAGTACCATTCAGTGCGTCAATGGCGGCTTGTGCTTCTTCATCGTTCTGCATTTCTACAAAACCGAAGCCCTTGCTACGATTGGTGAATTTGTCTAAAACGATTTTTGCAGACGATACACTACCGTGAGGAGTAAATAAGTTTTCTAAGTCCTGATCATTAAGATTCCAGCTCAGGTTACCAACGTAAATGTTCATTAGTGAAAAATTTAAAAAATTAAAGAGAAGTGAGACAGTAGACAAGACCGATGAACATTAACGTACCATGGAACCTTATTACTGAAAATCACCTAATCTATTACAAATATAGTGGATTTTATGCGGTATTGTCAATTAATTTAATTTTTGAAAACTTAAATAAAAACGCCCTGAACTTTCAGGGCGTTTCAATTACTTAGAATTTCTGCTTAACTTATTATTCAGCAACTACTTCGAAATCTAACTCGGTAGAATGACCGTTTCCGAAATCAATTACTGCTTTATGAGTACCTAATTCTTTTACCTCATTCAGAATAGTGATTTTTTTACGGTCGATTTCGTAACCCTTTTGCTCGCGAATGGCTCTACTAATTTGCAAGTTAGTTACGCTACCAAATATTTTTCCTGAAGTACCAGTTTTAGCACCAATTTTTACAGGAGATTCTTTCAGCTTGCTGATCACTTCATTAATAGTAGCCAGTAAAGCTTCTTCTCTCTTTCTGGCTTGTTTCAGCCGCTCTTCCAATTGTTTTCTGTTTCCAGGAGTACTTTCTACGGCTAACTTGCGTGGTAACAAATAGTTACGTGCGTAACCATTTTTCACGGTAACTACTTCGTTAGCAGCACCCAGATTATCTACATCCTGAATTAAAATTACTTCCATTGATTTTGTTTTTAGCTCCCTTTTACCCAATCGATGGTGACTGTCACCCGTCAGAGCGGGATTAGGGAAGGTTACTAATTAATGCATTAGAAAAGTCCATGACAGGGTCATGCACTACTCTACTATTTTAAAAGATCTGTAACGTACGGTAATAAGGCCATTTGACGTGCTCTCTTTACAGCAGCGGAAACTTTGCGTTGAAATTTCAGGCTATTACCGGTAATACGTCTTGGTAATAATTTACCCTGTTCGTTCAGGAACTTTTTCAGAAACTCTACGTCTTTGTAATCCACATAGCGAATGCCATATTTCTTAAAACGGCAGAATTTCTTTACGCGTTTGTCGCTTCTAATGGCGGTAAGGTATTTAATTTCATTCTTTGCCATAGTATTAAGCCTCCACTGCTTTTTCGGTTCCTGTATTTACGCCACTTGCCTTTTTTGCATTATACTCAACGGCGTATTTGTCGAGTTTAGTGCAAAGATGACGAAGAACATTCTCGTCACGTAACAGCTGAATCTTCAGCTTTTCATTGAAGTCGGATGGCGCTTTGTACTCCAATACCCAGTATAAACCAGTGGTTTTTTTCTGGATAGGATACGCCAGTGATCTTAATCCCCATGGATTTTCGTGAACGATAGAGCCTCCAGCTTCAGTTACCAAAGTGGTATACTTTTTTTGGGCAGCTTTAAACTCATCTTCGCTTAAAACCGGGGTAAAAATCACCATCAATTCATAATTGTTCATTACCCTTAAAATTTAATTAAATAATAAAAACACTTTCCTTAGATTTTGCTAAGGGGTTGCAAAGATAGTATTTTTAACTGAAATAGCTATTTTAGGTATTATTTCATACCCTCTTTAATATCCTCCATCAAACGATGGGCAATATTGTTGGCCTTACTCTCAAAATCACTTTCAGAATAAATACGGATAATCGGCTCGGTATTGGAAGTGCGTAGATGCACCCAATCATCGTCAAACTCAATTTTTAACCCATCTTCATCATTAATAGGATGTTTCGCATACTTCTTTTTTATCATATCAAAAATAGCTTTTACATCCACTCCATTCTCCAGTTCTATTTTGTTCTTGCTAATAAAATAATCTGGATATAAAGCCCTTAATGATTTTATACTGCCTTTATGGTGCGCCAGATGAGACAAAAACAGGGCTATACCTATCAGCGCATCTCTACCATAATGAAAATCGGGAACAATGATACCTCCATTCCCTTCTCCACCGATAACGGCATTCACTTCTTTCATTTTCTTTACCACATTTACCTCACCCACAGCCGAAGCAAAATATTCACCGCCTTGCTTTAGTGTAATCTCTTTGAGCGCCTTGGTACTGCTCATGTTGCTAACCGTATTTCCTTTTCTTTTTGACAGTACATAGTCGGCCACAGCAACCAGCGTGTACTCCTCTCCAAACATACTGCCGTCTTCGCACACAAAGCATAGTCTGTCTACATCGGGGTCTACCGCTATACCCAGGTGTGCCTTTTCCTTCACCACTACGCTGCTCAATTCGGAGAGATGATGTGGTAAAGGTTCGGGATTATGAGCAAATTTTCCAGTTACTTCGCTGTTTAATACTATCACATCTTCAACACCCAATGCTTTGAGCAAGGCCGGTACAAAAATGGCTCCGGTAGAGTTAATGGCATCCACAACAACTTTGAAATTCTTAGCCTTAATAGCATCTTTATCCACTAGTGGATACGCCAAAATAGCATCAATATGCTTCTGTAAATAGGTGTCGTCAGGAATTATCTTACCTAGTTTATCTACCTGTGCAAACTCAAAATCTTCTGCTTCTGCAATCTTCAAAAGTTCTTGTCCTACTTCAGCTGAAATGAACTCCCCTTTTTCATTTAAAAGTTTGAGGGCATTCCACTCTTTAGGATTATGGCTGGCGGTAAGAATAATACCTCCGTCGGCTTGTTCCAGAGGAACCGCTATCTCTACTGTAGGAGTAGTGCTTGGACCTAAATCTACCACATCGATGCCTAGGGCGCTCAAAGTAGCTTGAACAAGACTACTCACCATAGGACCACTGATACGTCCATCACGACCAATAACTACTTTAACTGGTTTATTATCAGTTGATTTCCTTTTTAAGATTGTTCCGAAAGCAGCTGTAAATTTCACCACATCTACTGGAGATAAGGTTTCACCTGTCTTTCCGCCAATTGTTCCTCGAATTCCTGAAATACTTTTTATAAGAGGCATATATTACCTAAGTTTAATACTGAAAATTGGGTTGCAAAATTAAGTAGCTGGCTCGTATTAATTGTTCTTTATAGAAAATATTTAACGCTAGGCTTAACGGCTAGCGCTGTTTATTGGTTAGCAAGAGATATTGTGCAGTATGATAAAATGCATTAGTTAATTGATCCAGAGTATTTTGTATTGAGTCGGCCTGTGTTTTCGAATACTATACCGGAGCATCAGTTACAGGCACCATTTCTCGATCTTCTAGCCCCAACGTTTTGGTATAATAAAACTCATTGGTCACCACGCCAATCTTGCCTACTGTATTGGTAATAAAAGCCATATCATATTTTTTCGCAGGATGAAGTAGATCTCTTCCCAATGTAGTATTCACATAAGGCCTTGCTAGCAGTCCGGCAATAGTGGGTAGAACATCTATTTGCGACACTGTTTCGCTTCGCCTTTGCGGTTCCAGCAAGTAGGGAGCATAAAACAATAAAGGGACGTGTTCGTCGGTGAGCCTTTGCTGCGTCCATGCCTCAGGATATACAGCATCCGCATTCCCCGCCACTCCGTGATCTCCAATAAAAACAAAAATGGTATTATGAAAGTAATCTTCTTTTTTTGCTGTCTCAATAAACGTTTTAAAACAGTAATCGGAATAGCGGAAAGCATTAAGCTCTTCCATGGGTTCAAAGCCGTATTTTTTCAATGAGTCTTTAGATACCGTTATAGATACAAAGTCTGTGTCCGAAACCGGAATGGTATAGGGGCGGTGATTATTAGAGGTTTGAACAATAGCGAAAAAAGGCTTCTTTTCTTTTTTAAATACATCATTAGCTGCCAGAAAAAGATCCTTGTCACTGATGCCCCATACATTCAATCGCGAAGCATGGATATTTTCTTCGGTATGGAGTTTCAGCTCTTTTATATTCTGCAACAGTCCTTCGAAATTATTAAACTTTGGATCTCCTCCTAAAAAATAATGCTTTGAATATTCTTCAAAGTTGTTGATAATGGTGTTCTGATTCAGTGCAGCGGGGTTTCTTGTAGAAAATTTGAAAAGCTGCACATCGGGTATTCCGGTAATAATAGCAAATAAGCCCCGCGCTGTTGAAAAATGCGGCGAAAAACATCGCTCAAAGAAAATACCTTGCTTGCATAGAGAATCGAAATACGGTGTCGTATTCAAAGGGTTTCCGCTCATCGTGCTTTTGTACATGCTAAAAGACTCGCAAATAACCAGTACTACATTGGGTTTGCTTTTCAAAGCACCGCTTCGGGGAGCGATGGTTCTTTTATAATTGAAAACATCAGGCTCGGAAAGTTGTAGAAACTCTGCAATCAAGGGAAAGTATTGTCGGGCTTGACTTTCATTTTGTACAGGCTTTCTCAACCGCATAGTAGCTACAAAATTTTGCAAAGGATTTAATGCTAAATAAGCTTTAAATCCATCTTTTAAAGCAAAAGCGTCTTTCCACATTAAAGGTTTACTATGTACACGACCATACACAAATACAGCTAACACCACTGCCATAATGATAAAAGGCCCCTTTCGGTACTCAACAGTTTTGTTTTGAATAGTATCCTCGATGCGACCATATGTTTTACTCAAAGCCCATTGCACCGATATCAATGCGCATACCAATCCTGCCAATATCCATACCAGCGGATAGGTTTGCCAAATCATATGCAGTGAAATGCCGGGATCTTCCACAAAATTCATGGCTCCAGCATCCAAACGTGTTTCATTGTAGGAAAAACTGATAAAATCTGCAATAAAAAAAACAAAACAATGAAAATAACCACAGCAAGATACCAAGTCCAAAAAAGCTTATTCCGATCGGAATAATAAGGAGAAAGCGAAGGGCGTATACTAAATAATACTACCGGTAGTACTAAAAGCGCAATCCATCTTAAGTCGTAATGTAAACCCAATAAAAACGAAGGAAGACATTGATTAAACGTTAGCGACGTAGGCTTAAAAGCAATGAATGTCGCCAGCCGAAACACTGTAAATACCACCCACAACATCATCATGATGTTGATAACCCACACAATAGTTTTTGGGATTTGCAACTTGCTTAACACATAACAAACTTAGAGAAATTTAGTAGCTGCAGGGTTAAAAATTTAGTGGACTGTCGCACGCACAAAAACATGAAGTTGCACTGTAAAACTTTACATTTTATTACAATTTAACAAGTTATAAAACCGACCCTCATTAAATGCAGGAGTTCTTAGTATTTTTGTGCTCCATGGACAGTTATTGTTATATCCCCTTTCCTGACTGGTTGGTCAAAGCAGACCGGCAATTATTTGAGTACATTAACAGTGGTTTCGCCAATAATTTCTTCGACGATATCATGCCCCTTATGCGAAATCCTTTCTTTTGGGGCCCCCTATATTTATTTATCGTAGCTTTTGGCATTATCAACTTTAAAAAATCGGTATGGTGGTGGCTAGCCTTTTTTCTTGCCGTTGTGGCTTGTGCCGATCTAGTAGGAGCCCGCTTGTTTAAGGAAACATTTGAGCGCCTGCGCCCCTGCAACGATCCTGAAATGCTTGGGAAAGTGCGTATGGTATTAGGTAGATGCAGTGGTGGCTTTAGTTTTGTATCCAATCATGCCATCAATCATTTTGCTGTAGCCACGTTTCTTTATACTACTTTAAGTTCTTACATCAAATACGCATGGGTATTGTTTATTTGGGCTGCGATCATCGGGTTCGCTCAAATTTATGTGGGTGTGCACTACCCCTTTGATGTACTCTGTGGTTCTCTGTTGGGCATACTGATTGGTAGCCTCGGAGGGTATTTATTCAAGAAGAATTTTGGATTTACTATCTTCGATAAGTAATTAACTATAAATTTTAATGGAACTATTCATAATAGCCTTATTGATTTTGCTCAATGGACTATTTTCGATGGCGGAAATTGCCTTAGTGTCAGCGAGAAAAGTGCGACTGGAAGCTCAAGCCAACAAAGGAGATAAAAAGGCCGCAGAAGCACTGAAATTAGCCAATCATCCCGATCATTTTCTCTCCACTATACAAATCGGTATTACACTTATTGGTATATTGACCGGTATTTATTCAGGAGAAAAGATTACCGGAGATATTGTAGTATTTATAGAAAAAATTCCTTTTCTGGCACCCTATAGTAAGGGGGTTGCTACTACACTGGTCGTAATCGTTATTACTTATTTTTCCCTAGTATTTGGGGAACTGATACCCAAACGCATTGGTCTTGCAGCTCCTGAGCAAATTGCCAAATTTGTAGCTGCTCCTATGCGAATAGTGAGCTGGATAACCTATCCTTTTATCTGGCTACTTACACAATCCACCGGTTTTGTTAGCAAGATTTTTAATATCAAACCTGATCAAACCCATGTTACCGAAGAAGAAATTAAGGCGATGATCAATGAGGGAGCGGAACAAGGTACATTGGAAGAAACCGAACAGGAAATTATTGAGCGTGTATTTCATCTTAGCGACAGAAATATTACATCACTGATGACGCATCGCAGTGATATTGTATGGTTTAAGATTACCGATACCGAAGAAACCATTAGAGAGAAAATTTTAAAGGACGCTCATTCGATCTATCCGGTATGTGATGGAGAGCTGGATAACATTAAAGGTGTTGTTTCCCTAAAGGATATATATGTCAATAAAAATAATGTTCAATTCAAAGACATAATGCGACCGGCGCTGTTTGTTCCGGAGAACAACACAGCATTTAAAGTAATGGAAAAGTTCAAAGAGTCGCAACTCCATTCCTGTTTCATTGTAGACGAATATGGAAGTGTCCTAGGCATGATTACCTTAAAGGACATTTTGGAAGCTATTATAGGCGATATGCCTCAACAAGATGATGACGAATATGAAGTTATTAAACGCGAAGATGGCTCCTATCTGGTTGATGGTCAACTTCCGTTTTATGATTTCCTGTCCTACTTTGATAAAGCGGATTGGATGAACGAAGGAGAACAAGAGTTCGACACCATTGCAGGTTTTATTCTGCACAAACTAAAGCGTATTCCAGAAGTATCGGACAAGCTCAGCTGGAATGGATTTGATTTTGAGATTATTGATATGGACGGTCACCGTATCGACAAAGTATTGGTAAATATCAGCGATCAAATACGCAGTGAAATGGAGGAGGATTAATTGATGGCTCTTAAGCTTATTGCTCATTTCTAATTAATGATACAACACCGAAATACCACTTCTGTGTCGCATTTCATTTTCAAAGAGAGATCTTACAACATCGCCCTGCTTATTGGAAGGTCACCCACATAAACTAATATTCATTTAAGAACATTGGGGTATGGGAAATGAATGTTCCTATAAGTCCTAAAACACAATTTCCAAGTACTTGACATACAATCAATCTAATATAACATCCTTTTTCGAGTTGCTTATACCTTTTTCCTTCTCCAGTTAAAATCATATCCGGGCTAGCTGAAGCTAGCATCTCTTAAAAAAAGAGACTTTCTCCTAGCCTCTTTTAAGTCCACACTGTCTATGTAGAATAACACGTCCCTCTCGTAATAAAAACTTACAACTAGGATATTGATTACAATTTCTGGAACATCATCAATTTATCAGAACTCCGTACATAAGCAGGATATTAAGACTTATTAATGGCTAAGTATAGTGCATATAGTGCTTAAAAAAAAAGCCCCTCCAAAAGGAGGGGCCATTTTATCACAGCAAAAAGTTGTATTAGTTTTTGCGAAGATTAGGATGAGGAGGAGCTACAGTGTTAGGTCCATCTTCACCAGGTGCAGCAGCACGGATGTCAACTGTATCGCAGTCGCCACCTTCTTGACCTGAGCTGAAGATAAATCTGTCACTGCTAATTCCTTCTTTCTCAACTAAGTGAGTAATCACTTTATTTACGTGATCCCAGCTTAATTGTTGTTGACGCTTAGTAGCAGCGCAGTATCCAACTACAACTACTTTACAACCAGGATTTGCTCTCAGTTTAGCAGCAACTGTTGCCAGTGCAGCTGTAGCGTCAGAAGAAAGTTTGTTAGAGTTAGGAGCGAAACGGATGCTTGGTAAAGCACCTAACAGAGTAGCGCACTCAGGAACTGCAGGAGCGCATCCTTCTGGACAAGGACATTTACCTACACCGTCAGCATCAACAGGTTGACAATATGTTGGAGTAATCAACTCTTTATCTCTACAATCAGGAACTCCGTCACCGTCTGTATCAAGGCTTACACCGTGAGTATCAACAGGACAACCGGGAGGAGTTTGCTCTTGGTCGAACTGATCGATAACACCATCACCATCAGAGTCAGGCAGAACAATTTCAGGTACTCTACGCAGTTCTCCGTAAGCATAGTTCAGTGGGTTCAGCCAGTACAGAGGCTCAACTCTCTTAGATTTGTTACCCAAGTTGAAGTTAAGACCCAGAGACAGGTAGTTGAACCAGTCTTTATCAGGAGTTAAGTCTGGGGTTTGCTCGCTCCAACGTACACCATCCAGCATGTCTGAACCAGTGTAGATCAAACGATCTTCAATAGCCAGATTTACACGAGGAGACAGACGGAACGCGATACCAGCACCTACTGTTCCTGAAGGAGTTAAGTAACCTGCAAAGGTTTTACTCCATTTTTTAGAAGGATCTACTTCAGCTGGGCTTTCGTAAGAACCATCTAGCAGATCTTTAATTCTTTTAATTTGATCTTTACGGTTGCTATAATCATCACCCAATGAAGGGAAGTTATAAGGAGAGTTTCCGTTTAATGCGTTAACATCAGTATGGAAAGTATTGATACCCACACCAGCTAAAGCATAGATAGTAGCACCTGTTTGATTTTTGTAGAAACGAATGTTACCTAAGTTAAATAAAGCTTGTAAAGACAGGTCTTGTGCTTTGGTTCTATAGTTGTAGTAAACCGGAGAACCTTGGTAACTATTATACCATGGAGATTTTTGCCCAGCAGCACTATAGCCAGTAGAAGGTCTCCAGTTCAATCCCTTAGCTACACCATACACATACTCTAATCTTAAAGACATTACATGTCCTAAAGATTTACGAATGTGTCCACCGAAACCGAAAGACTGTAAATATCTTGGATCAACGTCAGCTAAAGGAATAGAGAAAGATCCACCCTTAATACCTAACTCCCACATATCCTTAGGTTTACCAGGGTAATCTTGGTTCCCTACCAAAAATTCATTGTGCTGAGCCAGTTGTTTTTTGTTGTAATAATTTTGATCAGTTACAGAAAATGTTCCATATACTGGATGAGGGGCAGTATATGGTTGCGTTGGACTTACCTGGGCAAGCCCGGCAGACGCAATCAGGCAGCTAATGCCCGCAAGTAATGTGTACTTTTTGCTTGTCATAACTAAGGATTAAGATTTAAAATGATTTTTTCTTATTCTTAATAAGAAGCAAATTTAGAGCCATTTATTTAATAAACAAATTTTAACCAAAAAAAAATTAATATTTGAGGTACACAAATGAGAGCACTAAACAAGAAATAAAACAAAATAATAACGCGTAAATATTTATAAATCCCTTACTTTGTTAGAATTAACATTATGAATTTACCCGTTTCACTTATTAAAACTGAACTTGAGAGCTTCGAAGAAAGGTTTAAAAACGCTGTACATAGCTCAACGCCGCTTTTAAACTCCATTTTACGATATCTCGTGAAAAGAAAAGGAAAACAAATACGACCGATGTTTGTTTTCTTATCCGCTCGGCTATTTGGACCCACCACCGAATCTACCTATCGCGCTGCATCGCTGGTAGAAATTCTGCACACGGCCACTCTGGTACACGATGATGTGGTAGATGACTCCCTGGAAAGAAGAGGTTTTTTTTCGGTTTATGCCTTATGGAAAAACAAAGCATCGGTGTTAGTAGGAGACTACCTACTGGCTAAAGGCCTCATTCTCTCGCTGGAAAACAATGACTACGAAATTCTCCATATCCTGACGGACGCTGTGCGAAGAATGAGTGAAGGAGAATTACTCCAACTGGAAAAAGCCCGAACGCTGAATATTAAGGAGGAAATTTATTACGAAATTATTCGCAACAAAACCGCCTCGCTACTGGCTTCTGCTTGTAGTGCTGGAGCATGGTCTTCTTCTCAAAATCAAGAATATGCCGACCTTATGCGCAATTTTGGAGAAAAAACCGGTATTGCATTTCAAATAAAGGACGATTTATTCGATTATGCAAGCGAGGACGTAGGCAAACCTACCGGTAACGACATCAAGGAAAAGAAGATGACGCTACCGCTAATTTATACGCTTAATAACTGCGACCAGTCTACCCGTAGAAAAATCATCAACATTGTAAAAAACAATAATAACGACAAAAAGAAAATTGAATGGGTGCTGGAAACCGTAAAAAGTACCGGAGGAATTGAGTACGCCACTCAGAAGATGTATGACTACAAAAAAGAAGCCTTGGATATACTGCAACAATGTCCTGACAATGAATTCCGGAAAGGTTTGGAAGATTTAGTAAATTACGTCACCGAAAGAAAATATTAAGTTCACCTGTAAATCCCCCATTTATAAGACCTTAATGAAGCGCTGGAATATATTACAGGCCGATGAAAAAGAGGTGTCGGCATTACAGGAAGCACTTAAAATTAATCGCAACTTATGTAAAGTGCTGGTACAACGGGGCATCAAAACTTTCGAGGACGCTAAAAACTTTTTTCGCCCGCAACTGTCACATCTTCACAACCCATGGTTGATGAAAGGCATGCAAAAAGCGGTGGATCGCATACAACTAGCCTTTACGCAGCAAGAAAAAATTCTCGTTTTCGGTGATTATGACGTAGATGGTACTACGGCAGTAGCCTGTATGTACCGGTTTTTAAAAAGCTTATATCCCGAAGTAGGTTTTTACATCCCTCACCGCCACAAAGAAGGATACGGTATTAGTAAAAAAGGTATTGACTATGCAAAAGAGCATAATTATACTTTGGTAGTAGCTCTCGATTGTGGCATCAAATCCGTTGAGCTTATCGATTATGCCAACACACTAGGTATTGACTTCATTATCTGCGACCATCACCTTCCCGATGAAAAAATACCCAATGCTGTAGCAGTTTTAAATCCTAAACAAAAAGACTGCAACTACCCCTACAAGGAATTATGCGGATGCGGCGTGGGGTTTAAACTGATCTGCGCCCTTTGCCAGCAACTACAGTTGCCAACAGCAAAAGCTTACGAATATCTTGATCTCGTAGCCACAGCCATTGCAGCAGATATTGTACCCATCACCGGTGAAAACCGTGTCTTGGCTTTTTTCGGATTGCAAAAAGCAAATGAAAATCCTAACGCCGGTATCAAAGCATTAGCAACTCTAAGCCAGGCGAAAATGCCGTTACGCATCAGCGATTTGGTATTTCTTATAGCCCCCAGAGTAAATGCTGCCGGCAGAATGGATGATGCTACCAAAGCGGTACAACTCTTTATAGCGTCTTCTTACGAGGAGGCTTTGGAATATGCAAGATTATTACATACAGATAATAATACAAGAAAAGAAAGTGATCTCAATATTACTACCGAAGCCTTGCAGTTGATTGCGCAGAACGAAGACTGGGTTCACCGCAAGTCTACAGTAGTGTATCAACCACATTGGCACAAAGGTGTTGTGGGCATCGTAGCTTCACGACTAATTGAGCATCATTACCGCCCCACAGTAGTCCTCACTGAAAACGGTAACTATGCTACCGGAAGCGCCCGCAGCGTTCCCGGATTTAATTTGTATGAAGCTATTCACGCCTGCAGAGAATATCTAATCTCTTATGGAGGTCATTATGCTGCAGCCGGCCTTACCCTGGAAAAACACCATATCGATGCATTCAGAGATAAATTTGAAGAAGTGGTAGCTGCCACCATTACGGAAGATCTACTAATTCCTGAAATCCTCATAGATGCCATAGTAGAACTAAAAGAAATCTCCGATAAGTTTTATAACATTTTACAACAAATGGAGCCTTTTGGCCCTGAAAATATGACACCGGTTTTTTTGGCTCGCGGTGTACAAGATTTTGGTCATAGCAGAATTGTAAAAGAAAAGCATTTACGCTTAGTGGTAAGACAAGATAATGCAACATTTGTGGGCATTGGTTTCAATATGGCTGATAAATTTCCGATAGTCCAGAGTGGTCAACCCTTTGATATTGTATTTAAGGTGGATGAAAACGAGTGGAACGGACAAAAAAATCTACAACTACGCGTGGAAGATATAAAGCCGTACGAAAATTAGCCAACATCCTATTCGATACGAGTGAGCCTAATATTGGTCACAGGCGCTACTATCAAAGGATATTTCTCTACGGTTACATTGGACTGGTCTAGCCCAAAGCTTTTCTCTTCTGATAAGCTGATATGTTTAATAATAAAGTGCAGTTTCATTATCAATCGCTCCATGAATGGCAATTCATTGTCTGAACTCAGATGTTTTTCCATTACCACAAATTGAAAATCCCCTACCATATTGTTTCCGGCAAGACTATCGTATCGGCTCATGATGTTCACTTCTTTGTTGTGCGCCAGGTCTTCAACCACTTTCTTAAAGAGAAGATTAATCCTTGGCTGTATTCTGAAGCCCAACCGAAAATCGATGCGAATAATATCATTGGGAATGATATGCTCTACCTTGTACTCTGAGGTATACGGTTCATCTACCGTATCCACATGCACAAACCAATAGATATCGGCACGCTTAGGCTTTTGAGTTAATATGGAGTAAACAACCTTATGTTCTATTTCTTTGGGATTATCTGCACTGGTAAGATATACTAAGTGTGTAGCATATTTGGCAATGCTCTTATCATGGCTTAATTCCTGAATCTTGGAGATATAATTCTCGATACGCACAAACTCAACATACCGGTTTTTGATCTTACGTGCCCTGTACCACACATACATTATCGCAAACATAATTCCGGCAATCATAATAGTAATATATCCCCCCCGGGGAAACTTATCTAACAACGCAATCAAATAGGCACCCTCTACAACCAAAAAACCGATTAAAAAGAGATAAATCCACCCTTTGGCCACCCTCTTCAATACTAGATAATTACTATAAAGCATGGTGGTGGCTATCATAGTGATCACAATGGCCAACCCATATGCCGCTTCCATTCTTGATGACTTCTGAAAATACAACACCACAAATACACAACCGATATACAAAATAGCATTCACCGCAGGAATAAATAACTGCCCTTTGGCTTCTGACGGATATCTGATGCGAAGTTTGGGCCACAAGTTCAGACGCATAGCCTCACTAATCAGCGTATATGCTCCAGATACCATAGCCTGGCTGGCAATAATGGCGGCAGTGGTAGCAATAATTACAGCAGGAACAATAAACCACTCGGGCATCAGATTATAAAAAGCATGGATGCCAATAAACTGCTTCACATCGTCGGTAATCGTTAATTTATTATAATGCGAAAGCAGAAAAGCTCCTTGCCCGAAATAATTGAGCAACAAACAAATTTTTACATATATCCAAGAGATCCTGATATTCTCACGCCCGCAATGTCCCAAATCGCTATACAATGCTTCGGCACCGGTAGTACAAAGAAATACGGCGCCCAACAACCAGAACCCTTTGGGGTAATGCGCGAGAAAATCAATGGCATAAGAAGGACTTAAAGCCTTAAAAATGCTGATATCATCCGTAATGTGTAAAGCGCCGAAAACAGCCAGCATCGTAAACCATATAAACATTATCGGACCAAAAATCTTACCGATGGATGCTGTACCAAATTGCTGAAGAAAAAAGAATACGGTGAGTATACACAGCACAATCCACATAATAGTGGTCGTGGAAATGTGTTTCAACGCCGGCAATATCTGCAACCCTTCTATTGCTGAGGTGACCGTCATGGGTGGCGTAATGATCCCGTCAGCCATAAGAGCCGCACCTCCAATCATGGCTGGAAACACCAACCATTTTCTGCGCCGCCTCACCAAAGCATAAAGAGCAAACGTACCCCCTTCACCACGGTTATCCGCCTTTAAAATCAACATTACATATTTAATGGTAGTTTGAAGGGTGAGCGTCCAGATAATACAGGATAGGGTTCCGATAATCAACTCTTCCGTAACCTGACGATTCCCTATAATTGCGTTAAAAACGTATAAAGGAGAAGTTCCTATGTCGCCAAAAATAATACCTAGTGCTATGAGTAAGCCCGCTGCTGTCGCCTTATTATTGTGAGGTTTCACTATATACGAGTCATTTATTTAGAAAAACAAACTACAAAGTTTGTTCAAAATCAGATAAAACGAAAAAATCTTCATTTTCTTGTATTCCATCACCTCTTTTTGAAAAGAAAAGTTATAATTTTCAAAGTTGCATTTTACTTGACATTGATACTCATTGTATTTGTAAATTTACATAGTAAAACTATTGAGTTGTAGTCCCAACTCATGGTCCTAATTTTCACAAATCTAACTATCATTAAACGATATACATATGAGAACAAAATTTTTATCCGTATTCATAATGATCCTCTGCAGCCTACAGATGGCTTTAGGCCAGCATGTGGTATATGCAGACATCAATCCGAACGATGTGCTGCAGATGAATTTTGAGATATTAGGTAAGGCTGCCAACAATTATCTTGTATACAAAGAGCGCAATGATAAGCATCGCATCAGCGTGTATGATGCCAATATGCATCTATTGGAAGAAGTCCCCGTAACGATTTTACCTAATCGCAAATCCTTATTAGATGTGGCTTTTTTTGCAGGACCTCGCCAGTACTATCTGTTGTTCCAGCATCAAGAAGGGGATGTGGTATATCTGAAAGCAGCTACCATACATCCTAACGGACGTATACTGGACGAACCAATAATACTGGACACAACCATGATTGCTTATAAAACCGATAATAAAATTTACAGCACTGTTGCCAGCAATGACAACAGCAAACTGATGGTTTTTAAGATTAACAAAAGAGACCGTAAACTTTACAAAGTCTCTACAAAACTCTTTGATGAAAATCTTCAGCCCATCTCCGAAGGCCAGTTCTCCTTACCCATGGAATATAAAGGAGATTATATAAGTGGGCACAGTATTGCCAATGACGGCAGTTATGCATTTGTAAAATATAATCGCCATAATGATGGCAATATAGTAGACGCCTCATTAATAGTAAAGCCAGCCGGTGCAGATACATATAAAGAGTATCCACTAAATATCGGCGACCTTTTCCTCGACGATATTAAACTAATGGTGGATGACATGAACGGGCGTTATTTACTCGCCTCCTTTTTCAGTACGCATAAAAGAGGGGATATTGAAGGTTTATACGTAGCTGCACTAGATCAAAAGGACGGAAGCGTGGCTTTTGAAAAAACCACTCTCTTTAGTGATGATCTGAAGAAAAGAGCAAAAGGTAGGTCCAATACCAAAAATGCATTTAATGACTTTTTCATTAATAATATCATAGTACACAAAGACGGCAGCTTCACTATCGGCTCCGAACGCCTTTATAACACCAATAATTGGGATCGTTGGGGCTTCTGGGGTGCTCCTTACTGGGGACCTGGTCCTTGGGGCTTTTGGGGTCCTACATGGGGGTGGGGGTGGAGTCGCTGGTCGTTCTGGTGGCCCTATTCTTTCTACTCACCCTTCTTCTATCGCAGCTACTGGTGGGGCTATTGGGGCCCAGCATGGGGAGGCAGAAATGTGGAGTTCAATGCAGGAAATGTAGCCTTAGTTTCTTTTGATAAAAATGGAGATAAAACGTGGGATGAAGTTATCGTCAAATCGCAAAGCGAATCCAATACCGACGCAACTATTTCCTATCAGATTGTGCCGTCTGGCGATAATATGCATTTCCTCATTAACAACTCAGGAAAATTATCTGTGTTGGAAAACATTATTATCAGTAACGATGGTTCGCTAACTAAAGACGGAGGAATACAGGCTAAAGAAAAACGTATGAACTTCATGCCCCGATATGCCAAACAAATCGAATCAAACGAAGTTATTATTCCCTATGCACTTAAAAACAACATTGGTTTTGCTAAACTAAGCTTATAAGCATTATTAACGCTCAAGACACAGCTATTGCTTCTGAAAAACAGCAATAGCTGTTTTTTATATCTACTTTTGCACATAATATCTCAACTAGACATGACAGGCATCTTCAGGCAAAAAGCACCGGGCAATATTATACTGCTTATTATTGTAGGAGTACTACTGAAACTTCCTGTTTTCTTTTCAAGTAAAGGTTTTATCATTAAAGACAGCGATAGCGACCTATATCGCTATCTGGTCTCTTTCATCCAACAAAATTCTGGAGATAGCGCTTTTGTATTTGCATCGTTAGCCTTTATTTTAAATATCCTCATTGCGTTCATTCTAGTAAACTTTACCAATACGGACAGATTCGTAAATAAAGCCAACTATCTGATAGGCATGGCTTATATACTTATTACTTCTTTCCTACCCGCTTTCAATCTTTTTTCATCCAACCTACTGGCATCGGTATTGATGTTACTAACATTTCGATTATTATTCAGATCTTATCATGTAGGCTCCGCCAAAAGTCATATGTTTAATGCCGGCCTATTAATTAGTGTGGCCTCGCTTTTGTTTTTGCCTTCTATTATTTTTCTGTTGTGGGGCTTCATCGCTCTATTAGTATTGCGTCCGTTTCGTATTACAGAATGGATAATACTGTTATTGGGCATCATTATGCCTTATTATTTTTATGCAGCATATCTTTTTCTGACAGATAACTTTAATGTTCCCGAGTATTTCTTCCATTTATCCTTTATTTCTACTAAAATCAGCCTCTCGCTCTGGCATGCAGGTGCATTATTTTTATTACTGGCGCCCTTGCTGGCAGGATTTTATTATGTACAAATCAATGCTGATAAAATGCTAGCTCATATCCGTAAAGGCTGGTATCTTTTCCTATGGTATCTGGTAATAGCAGTGCTCATTGCTCTTTTTGAAGTAGATAACTCTTTTGAAAATATAGTACCTATTCTAGTACCTGTTGCTGCATTTCACGGATATGGCTATCTAAATACAGAAGTGAAGCAATTTCCTCTTATTGCTTTCTGGGTTACCGCCGCCTTTATCATTGCTGCTCAACTTTATAGCCAAATCTGGTAAAAAAATACCGTCGATAGCTATCTGCGTTTGTTTGTGACGCGAAACGCTGTTACCTTTGTACATATTTCCGAAATGGCAACGTCATTTCCCCTTTTAAGGAGATGCATATTACGTTCCATTCTAAAAACCGACAAAAGTTATACGAATGAAATTTGGAGTAGTTGTTTTTCCGGGTTCCAATTGCGACAGAGATATGCAGGATGCCTTATCTGTTGATCTTCAACAGGAAGTAATCATGCTTTGGCATAAAAGCGAAGATCTGAGCGCCTTTACTAAAGACGATTGTATCGTACTCCCTGGAGGATTTTCTTACGGAGACTATTTGCGTTGTGGTGCCATTGCCCGGTTCAGCCCCATTATGCAGAAGGTAATAGAATTTGCCCATGCAGGTGGAAAAGTATTGGGTGTCTGTAATGGATTTCAGATTCTTTGCGAATCCGGACTGCTTCCAGGAGCGTTATTACGCAACGAAAAACAAAAATTCATCTGTAAAAACCTATATCTCAAGCCTGATGGTTTCTACAAAGAAACTATTATGGGCGATGAGGCGGTATATCAAGAGGTATATAAAATACCCATCGCGCATGGCGAAGGACGCTATCATGCCGATGAAAAAGTATTGGATGAGCTAGAAGCCAATGGCCAGATTATTTTCCGTTATTGCAACGAAAAAGGTGAAGTAGTTCCCGAAGCAAACCCCAACGGTTCTGTAAGAAATATTGCAGGCATTTGCAATAAAAACCGTAACGTATTTGGCATGATGCCGCACCCAGAAAGAGCCTGCAGTGCCGCATTGGGTAATGAAGATGGGAAAAAAATTCTTACTTCCTTACTAATGGCCGCGCAACCTGTACTCTAAAAAATGTATCTGTAATACGGATATATTAATTTTTTTGAACAATGAAAAACATTTTACTGGCAATAGTCGCTGTATTCACATTGACAGCCACTTATGCGCAACTTAAACCTGTTAGCTGGAAATTTTCAAGCAAGAAAATTTCTGACAAGGAATATGAAATACACATGACCGCAACCATAAAAAACGGCTGGCATTTGTATTCACAAACACAACCTAAGGGTGCTATAGCTATCCCTACCAAGTTTGTTTTTGTAAACAATCCACTGGTGGTGTTGAAGGGCAATGTGGCTGAAGTAGGTAAACTGGAAAAATATCAAGATCCAATATTGAAAGTAACCGCTAACCAATACTCCAACAGCGTCACCTTTGTACAAAAAGTCACTCTGAAGGCACCTGCCAAAACCAATGTTTCAGGCAATGTTACCTTCCAGACCTGTGATGACAAGCAGTGCTTACCTCCGGAAAAAGTTTCCTTTAATGTGAGTTTGGGTTAACGCACGGAGCTTTGCTCTGTTTTATTTCCCCCATCTGAAGCTTTTGATATCAAAACCTGCTAGGTCTAATACACGATCTGTAACCGTAGCCGCTAGTTCATCAATAGTTCTAGGTAGGCTATAATAAGAAGGTGTTGCAGGACATATAATACCTCCGGCTAAAGTTACTAGCTCCATATTTTTAATGTGAACGAGGCTGTAGGGTGTTTCCCGTACTACACAAATGAGTTTTCTACGCTCTTTAAGTACCACATCTGCAGCCCGTGTAATAAGATCGTTCGATATTCCATGAGCAATACGACCTAGTGCTCCCATAGAGCAGGGTGCGATAATCATGGTATCATATTGGCCACTTCCCGATGCAAATGGAGCCGTGAAATCATTTTTATGAAAATAGGTTACACCGGCCTGCTCCACAAAATCTTCTCCCATCTCCACTTTCCATACCTCCTTAGCATTATCCGTAACTACTACGGACAGGTCTTGCCATTGTTCTCGTATGCTCAGCAGCTTGCCGATGATTTGAGCAGCATAAATAGATCCGCTGGCTCCGGTTATCGCTAATACAATTTTTCTCTTCATAATACACGATTTAGCTTTCTGCCACACCTCCGGTAACGGTATATTTCATCGCCTCTCCGGCTGTCAAATTTTCGATAGGTCGTATGCGCTCCTTTGGCAGAATATACAATTGTCCCGCAAAGTTATAGGCCTGCGGTACATATACCCCTACCATATCCTGCCCCATATTGAACTTTTCCATATCCTCATCGGTGAGAAAACCGATAATCCATACATCATTATTAAATACATTAACAAGTACAGCTTTGGTAAACTTCTTTTTTTCGCCACCAAATGCCTGAAAAAAATCTTTTATGGCTTTGTATATAAGACTGATCCCGGGCGTACGTTCCAGCCAGTGATCAAAAAAATTGATCACGCTACCCATAATGAAATAGCTGCTCATCCACCCTATGAGAATGATAAAAGCAATAATGAGGATAAAACCAACTCCTGGAGTGGTAAATACGGCCGGCCTTAACAGACCGTCGACCCAGTCGAATACTATATAAAGTATATAGGCCGTAATCGCCACGGGAGCCAAAATAACCAGCCCCTGAATGAAATAACGAAACAGTTTTTTCAACAAAGTGTCTTTTGACGGTTGCTTTCTATAGTTTGCCATATATGCAAGATAGCACATCTTATCATGATACTTAAATGTGACTAAGTAATAGAAAATTGCCATTCACGGGAAAATATCTACCGTTCACCTAAAATATTTCCTCCTTCGCCTTAAAGTAATTTAGTTTCGCAATCGTCATTAATAGAGGTTGTACATTATAGAATTACCGTGGGAAACTTTGGCAACTAGAAAAGTTTCCATAGTTTCGCGCCTCAATATGGTAATGATCATTGACAATAAGGCAAGAATAAGAGAAGCGGCTTGCGATCTCTTTATGCAGCTGGGTATGCGTCGTGTAAGCATGGATGACATTGCGCAAGCCTTGGGAATGAGTAAAAAAACGCTTTATCTATATTATGCTGATAAAGAAAGCCTGGTGGAAGACACCGTTGATATGCTACTGAAAAACAGTAGTGTCGCTTGTGAAAATTGCCGCAAACTGGCCGAAAATGCAATACATGAATGCTTTCTGGTTACAGCAGTCCTCACAGAAAGTATGGTACGAATAAACCCGGTATTGATTTTCGATATCCAGCGATACTATCCGGCAGCACAGAAAAAAATTGAAAAATTTAGAAAAGAGTATCTGTACAAATTCTTTAAAACAGGTATTGAAACAGGAGTTAGGCAGGAGTTATTTAAGAAAGATATTAATCCCAGCCTTATTAGTTGGTTTCGGATTGAAACACTCAGCCTGCAGTTTCAACAACAATTTGTACAGGACATAGACATGGATGTTATCTCTCTACAAAAAGAATTATCTCTATTCTTTTTGCACGGACTTGCAACACCCAAAGGAATTAAGTTGATAGAGAAATATAAAAAACCAAAGATTTAAAACCCTTACTGATGAAAAAAGCTAAATGGGCCTTGATAGCGTTTTTGCTATTTGCACTTGCAGAAACGAACCAGGCGCAGACGGTTCACCGGTTCTCACTGGAGGAGGCACTGGCTTACGCCGAAAAAAATAATGTACAGGTAAAAAATGCCTTACTGGATATCGATCTCCAGCAACAAGTGAACAGAGAAGTAACCGGAATGGCATATCCCCAGATCAGCGCAAATGGCAATATCACCTACAATCCCAATGTTGCCGTGCAGCGCTTTCCAAACTTCTTTGCACCCGCCATCATCGGTGTACTGAAAGAATTGGATGTACGCGATGGAAGTGGTCAACCCATTGATGAAGATCCCAATGCCGATTATGGATTTATCGATGCACAGTTTGGCACCAAGTGGACTTCCAATGCAGGCGTATCACTGAGTCAGATCTTATTCGACGGACAGGTATTTACAGGCCTACAAGCGCGCAAAACGTTGATCGATTATAAGCAAAAGGCAGCCGAAGTTACTTTCGAACAAATCAAGCTGAATATAACTAAGATATACTACCAGCTTATACTTAGCAAAACGCAAATTGCATTATTGGATTCCAATCTGGCCTTGCTAGAAAAAAATAAGCATGATACTAAAATCATGTACGACAACGGTTTTGCTGAAAAACTTGATATAGATCGGCTGGATGTACAAATCACTAATCTGAAATCCCAACGCGCTCAAATCGTTAACAGTGTTAACAACGGCTATTTAGGACTGAAAATGCTCATTGGTATGCCCATGCAAGATCAGCTATATCTTACCGATACGCTGACCGATGATAGCATCAGAGACGGAGTATTGGAAGCCATGTCATTCGACTACGCTGAGAGAAAAGATTTTCAGAGTGCATTGCTGGGAGAAAAACTCAATCAATACGACATTCAACGCTATCAGTACAGTAAAATTCCTACTCTTAGCTTATCTGGAAACTATATGAAAATGGCGATGGAAAATACGCTGAAAAGAACCATGAACGGCATGTGGTTTACAGCAAGCTCAATTGCCCTCAATCTACATGTGCCTCTTTTTACTGGTTTTGCTACCAATGCCAAAATCGCACAGGCAAGAATACGTTTAAGGCAAACTCAAAACCAGATCGAAGCTTTAAAGCTAACCATAGATCAAGAACGAGAATCTGCTATCAATACTTTTAAATCTGCCATTGCCGATATGGATTATCAGAAACAAAATATGCTGCTGGCAGAAAAAGTATATCAGCAAACAAAAAAGAAATATGAAGTAGGAACTGGTAGTCAGCTGGAGATTGATAATGCACGTATTCAGTTGCAAACCGCACAGACAAATTATTATAACGCATTATATAACGCAGTTATTGCAAAAGTTGACTTCCTGAAAGCATCCGGCAAACTTTAACCTTATAACAAACTAAAACCCGTTTTATGCAACATATAATAAAACTAACCGTAATTGGAGTAAGCACAGCCCTTCTCGTTTCATGCGGAGGAGGCAAAAAGGAGAAAAACAGCGAGCTCAATGATAAAAAAGTTCAGCTTGAAAAACTGAAACTTGAGCAAAAGAAAATAACGGATCAAATCAACAAACTACATGATGAGATTGCAGCTCTGGACTCTACATTTGAAAAAGCCAAACTGGTAACAATAGAAAAAATAGGTGCAGATGCCTTTGATCATTATATCGATCTTCAAGGCCGTATCGATGCACAGAAAAGCGCATACGTAGCGCCCCGTAATGGGCAAGGAGGTATTGTTCGTGCTATTTATGTCAAAGAGGGTGACAGAGTTCGCAAAGGTCAAACACTCTTGAAGCTGGACGATGCCGTGGCCCGTCAGCAAGTTGCTGCTGCGGAACAACAAGTAGCTACCGTAAAATCACAACTGGAACTAGCCCGCACAACCTATCAGCGTCAAAAAAACCTGTGGGATAACAACATCGGCGCCGAAATGCAGGTAATTCAGGCTAAGGCTACAGTGGATCAGCTCACCGCCCAACTGAAAGCAGCGGAAGCACAAGCAAGTGCCGCCAGAGAGCAATTGAGCTTTACTAACGTTACTGCAGATATCGATGGAATCATTGATCAGCTGAACGTACGTGTGGGCGAACTTTTTACAGGAGTGAGCGCTTCAGGTCCTCAAGTATCTATTGTAAACACATCTGCATTGCGTTTGCTGGTAAATGTTCCTGAGAATTATCTGGGTCGCATTAAAGAAGGAACCCCCATTACTGTAACCTTACCGGAATCTAATAATAAACAAATCAAAACAAAAGCAACCGTTGTAAGCAAGATGATTGATCCTGCAACAAGAAGCTTTTATGTAGAGGCCTCTATTCCTGCTGATCCTGCTATTCGAGCTAATCAGATTGCGAAGGTGCAAATACTAGATTACAGTAAGAACGATGCCGTTACGATTCCCGTAAATACGCTTCAAACCGACCAGAATGGAAAATTTGTACTGGTAGCGGTTTCGGAAAACAACAAACTGGTAGTGCGTAAGAAACGTGTGGTTCCAGGAGAACTATATGGTGACAGATTGGAAATCAAATCAGGACTTGAAGTAGGTGATCAGCTGATAACCGAAGGCTTTCAAAGCCTGTATGAAGGTCAAAAAATCACTACTTCTCCCTTACAATAACACATTAAGACTGCTTGGCAGTCATTCTGAGAAAACTAAAGTCAAAACTTCAAACAACCTCGTATGAGTGTTCTGGAAAATTTCAACGAAAAGTTTAAAGAGTTTAAGCCAACGTCGTGGGCGGTGAAAAACCGCACCACGGTGTATCTGCTTATTCTTTTTGTATCCATATTTGGTGCTACCACTTTTGTAACCTTGCCTAAGGAAAGCTTTCCCGATGTGGTAATACCTACTGTATACATCTCCACTATATACGTGGGTAACTCTCCCAGAGATATGGAGAATCTGGTAACCCAACCTATCGAAAAACAGATAAAGGGTATTGCCGGAGTAAAAGTGAGTAAGGTAACCAGTACTTCCGTTCAAGACTTCTCGGCAATTCAGGTAGAATTTGGTACGGATGTAAAAATTGATGTGGCCTTGCAGAAGGTGAAGGATGCGATTGATAAGGCCAAACAGGACCTACCTACCGATCTTACACAGGAACCCACGGCACTTGAAGTAAGCCTTTCTGAAATTCCCATCATGTATGTGAACCTGAGCGGGGACTATGATGGTGTACGCTTGAAAGAATATGCGGACAAACTAAAAGATAAATTGGAAGAACTTCCGCAAATTACCCGTGTTGACATGGTGGGTGCCCCCGAAAGAGAATTTCAGGTAAATGTAGATAATGCCCGCATGCAGGCGGCCGGAGTTACCTTCGATGATATTGCTAATGCCATCCGCTATGAAAATATGGACATTAGTGGTGGTCTGCTCGAAGTGGGCAACATGAAACGCACGCTCCAATTAAAGGGGCAGTTTAAGAATGCCTTTGATATTGAACAAGTCATTCTGCGTAATACCAATGGGCAGCCTATATATTTGAAAGATATTGCCACCATCAAGGATACTATCAAAGAAACAGAAAGCTACGCGCGTCTTAACGGGAAAAACGTTGTAACGCTCAACATTGTAAAACGTAGTGGTGAAAACCTTATCGAAACCAGCGATGCCGTTAAGCAGCTCGCTGAAGAGATGAAAGAGGAAGTCTTCCCCAAAGATTTGAATGTTGTGATCACAGGTGATCAGAGTATTTCCACACGCACCTCGTTTAACGATTTGGTAAACTCTATTGTAATCGGGTTTATTCTGGTTCTGATTATTCTGATGTTCTTTATGGGGCTGACCAATGCGTTCTTCGTAGCGCTGAGCGTACCGCTGAGTATGTTCGTAGCCTTTATGTTCATTCCGTTGGGTGAAGTAATAATTGGAAGCAACATCACGCTAAACTTTATGGTGTTGTTTGCACTACTCTTTGGACTGGGTATTATTGTGGATGACGCTATTGTGGTGATAGAAAATACCCACCGCATATTTGTAGAAGCCAAAGGAGCCATCAATTCTCAAACAGCAGCGATGATGGCCGCCGGAGAAGTGTTTGTTCCGGTACTTGCTGGTACGCTTACTACTTTAGCACCTTTCTTTCCGCTGTTGTTCTGGCCGGGTATTATCGGTAAGTTCATGGTATATCTGCCGCTGATGCTCATATTTACATTGGCTGCATCATTATTGGTAGCCTTTATCATGAACCCAGTATTTGCGGTGGACTTCATGAATCATCCGGAAGATCATACGGTCAAAAAGAAATCTCACGTATTTCGCTCCAAGTCATTTATAGCAATGATAGCCATTGGAGTTTTCTTTGATCTGTTAGGATTTTTGGCAGGACCCAATGGTAGTTTCTTGTTCTTCATCGGTAATATATCGCTCTTCCTAGCCATCCTTACGGTGCTCAACACCTATTTCTTTAACGACTGGGTACATAGATTCCAGAACCGTGTATTACCTTGGATCATGAACCATTATGAGTCGTTATTAAAGTGGGCGGTTAATGGCTGGCGTCCTGTATGGCTGTTGCTAGGAGCTTTTGGATTGCTCGTCTTTTCATTTATAATATTCGGAATATCTTCGGCAGTGGGCAGAACCCAGGTAGTGTTCTTCCCCGAATCCGATCCTAACTATATATATGTGTATCTGAAGTTGCCTACCGGTACGGATGTGGAATATACAGATTCCATTACGCGATATCTGGAAAGCAAAGTGAATGAAGCTTTGGATATCGATTACGCCAACAATAAAACTAATCCTATTGTTGAAAGTGTAATTGCAAACGTAGCCGTAGGTGCCGCAGACCCCAATAGTGGTGATAGAAGTACGCGAAGCGAGTTGGGTCGTATACAAGTATCCTTTGTGGAATACGAAAAACGACATGGCCAGAGCACGGCTCCTTATCTGGATAAGATTCGTGCAGCCATTAAAAATATACCCGGTGCAGAGATTTCTGTAGAGCAAGAACAAAATGGCCCGCCCACTGAACCACCGATTAATATTGAAGTGGCCAGTGAGCAATTTGATGATATGATCAAAACTGCAGTGGACCTTAAAAACTATCTGGATAGTATTCAGATTCCAGGGGTAGAAGAATTGAAGATGAATGTGGATCTAGCCAGCCCGGAAATTAGTCTTACCGTAAATAGAGAAAGGGCTTTAAGAGAAGGTGTTTCTTCTGCGCAGATTGGTATGCATCTACGTACTGCCTTATTCGGTAACGAAGCCAGTAAAATAAAAGATGGTGAAGACGAGTACAAAATCTATATCCGTAGTGATGAGCTGCAAAGAAAAAGTCTCACCGATCTTTTAAATATGAATATTACATTTAGAGATATGGCTACCGGTCAGGTAAAGAGCGTACCCATCAGCTCTTTGGTAAATGTAGATTATACCAATACCCTAGGTAGCGTGCAGCGCAAAAATCAGAAACGGGTGATTACTTTAAGAAGTAATGTGCTTTCAGGATATACTCCCACTGCAGTAAACGCACAAATCGCCAAAGCGATACAAGGATTTAGAATAACTGGAGATGATGTCACCATTAAACAAACCGGTGAAGGGGAACAACAAGCAGAAACAGGAGCTTTCCTCACCAAGGCTTTGTTAATCGCGCTGGGACTGATTTTACTGGTACTGGTATGGCAGTTCAACTCCATGAGTAAGCCAATTATTATTCTTACAGAGATTGTTTTCAGTATTATTGGTGTACTCTTAGGATTTACCCTTACAGGACTCACAGTATCCGTAGTAATGACCGGTGTTGGTATCTTAGGTCTGGCTGGTATTGTTATCAAAAACGGTATCCTTGTAATCGAATTCGCCGATGAACTACGCGCAAGAGGATTGAAAACAAGAGAAGCCGTTATCCAAGCCGGTAAAACCCGTATTATTCCGGTATTGCTTACAGCGATGGCCGCCATACTGGCATTGATACCTTTGGCAGTAGGCTTCAATATTAACTTCTATACATTATTCTCCGAACTTAATCCGAGAATCTTCTTCGGTGGAGATAATGTAACCTTCTGGAAACCGCTATCATGGACTATAATCTTCGGATTACTGTTTGCGTTCTTCATGACCTTGTTCATGGTACCAAGTATGTATTTGATTGCAGAAAGGCTAAAACGCCCCATGCGCAAGCAATACGGAGGAAAGTGGATTTCGTTCTTGGGTATTCCACCTTTTATACTACTATTCATTCCATTGATGATTAGAACCATGTGGATACAAAAAAGAAAAGTAGCCTCTAGAAGGAAAAGATTATCTCAGGATCCCAATGTAAACGAAGCCTTTATCGGCAGCTGGTTATAATTATTTCATCATCGTTTTATTGAAGAGGCCCACGTGGCCTCTTTTTTATTTACTGCTACTTGCTCACTTATTCCGGCATTAAATACATAAATTACTTTGGATTAGCATTAGTTTTTATATTATTGTGCCACCGTTATTCATCTAAAAGGATTAAAATAAGTTTTTCGAATGAATATTGAGTATATGACGGAAGAGCACAAAAGACTGTCCGAAAACGCTAAAAAGCCTGTACCTCTTGAAAAATGGGGACCCTATGTAAGTGATCGTCAATGGGGAACTGTTCGTGAAGATTATAGCCCATATGGTGATAGCTGGGGGTATTTCCCTTTCGACCATGCACACTTTCGCACTTATATATGGGGAGAAGATGGACTGGCGGGTATTTCAGACTATTTTCAAAATTTGTGTTTTGCCGTTGCGTTGTGGAATGGGAAAGATGAAATTCTAAAAGAAAGATTATTTGGATTAGGTAACTACGAAGGTAATCATGGCGAAGACGTAAAAGAGCTGTATTATCATTTGGATAATCTTCCAACGCACTACTACATGCAGTTCTTATACAAATATCCCCAACAAGCCTTTCCTTACGACTTACTGAGGGAGGAAAACAAAAAGCGTAGCAAACATGATCCCGAATACGAAATCTTAGATACAGGAATCTTCAACGATAATCAATATTTTGATGTATATGTCACCTATGCCAAAAATAATAGCACCGATATTGCCATAAGAATTAGTATTACTAATCGCTATAAAGAAGCTGCTCCCATCACGGTATTACCTACTTTATGGTTTTATAACAGATGGGCACCCCATGGTAGTTTAAAAACAAAGCCTAATCTTTCCCCTGCAGGAACCAATACCATTTACGCAACCCATCCACGATTAGGGAATTACTACTTCTACTACCAAGATGCACAGGATGCCCTCTTCACCGATAATGAAACAAACATGATGAAGCTGCAGGGATCGCCTAATGAAAGTATTTTTACCAAAGATGCTTTTCATGAAGCCATCATCAATGGCCTGCATATAAACGAGCTGCGTGAACGCAAATCAGGAACCAAGTTTGCTCCTGTTTATAGATATACTGTAGGCGCCGGAGAGACAATTCACATACATTGCAGACTATCGGAGCAATATATTGAAACACCTTTTGATGATCACTTCTACCATCTCTTTGAGATAAGAAAACGTGAAGCTGATGATTTTTACGCAGCAGTTTTGCCTAAAAACATTTCTCAAGAGCTGTTAAATATTCAGCGTCAGGCATTGGCCGGCTTATTATGGAGCAAACAATACTATCATTACGATATAGAAAAATGGTTGTCGAAGTCGGATGGCATTACCCCTATTACTCCTGAGCGACAACATGGTAGAAACAGTGAATGGAAACATCTGAAAAATCAGGACATCATTTCTATGCCCGATAAATGGGAATATCCTTGGTATGCAGCATGGGATCAGAGTTTTCAGTGCATAGCCATGGCAACCATTGATCCTGTATTTGCCAAAAACCAACTGTTGTTACTCATGCGCGAATGGTATATGAAGCCTGATGGGCAATTACCTTCTTATGAGTGGAACTTCAGCGATGTAAATCCTCCAGTACAAGCATGGGCCGCCATGGAGATTTATGAAATAGAAAAAAGAAGAAGAGGTAAAGGCGACATCGATTTTCTTAAAAAAGTATTCCATAAACTGCTTATCAACTTCACTTGGTGGATTAACAGAAAAGATCTTAAAGGGGATAATATTTTTGAAGGTGGATTCTTGGGGTTGGACAACATTGGAGTATTCAATCGGAGCATTCATGATAAGGGCGAAATACAACTAGAGCAAGCTGATGGTACAAGCTGGATGGGGGTATACGCCTTAAGTATGATGGATATGGCTCTCGAAATAGCCATGGTAGATTCCAGCTTTGAAGATGCCGCAACAAAATTCTTCGAACACTTTATTTTAATAGCAGAAGCTTTAAATGAGCATAGGCTTTGGAGCGAAGAAGATCAGTTCTTTTACGATGTACTTTGTATGCGCGATGCACCCCCGCAACCATTACGTATTCAATCGATAGTAGGACTTACATCTTTGTATGCCGTATCTACCATCAAAAAAGAAGTATTCGAAAAGCTTCCTGATTTTGCCAAGCGATTTGCATGGTACAAAAAGTATCGTTTAAAAAATAATCGTTTCTGGCCCAAAGAGGAATTGGGCGATCGAGAAGAGTTGTTGTTTTCCTTGGTACAACCCGACCGGCTGAAAGCATTACTTGAAAAACTATTGGATGAAGATGGATTTCTGTCACCTGGAGGTATTAGGGCATTATCCAAGTACCATGAGCAACATCCGTATTCGGTAACCATACATAATCAAGTACATTCCATTCAATATGATCCCGGCGATTCTACTTCGGATATGTTTGGAGGCAACTCCAACTGGCGGGGCCCGGTGTGGATACCTATCAACTTTATCATCATCCGGTCATTAAGAAGACTCGGAAAATTCTATCACGATTCATTACTAGTAGAATATCCTGTAGGTTCGGGTAATCACATTAATCTCTTCCAGGTATCTACAGAACTCGCCAAACGTGTTATCAGTTTGTTTGAAAAAGATGAGGAAGGAAACAGGCCCATTTATGGACCATATAACTGGTTCTATAAACAGCCCGGCAACGAAGCACTCATCTTATTTTATGAGTACTTTCACGGAGATACCGGGCGGGGCTTGGGAGCCAGTCATCAAACGGGCTGGACAGCTTTAGTAGCAGAGCTGATTAATGAACTGGCTGAAGAAGACGCAGGATAGTTGCGCAACCGTTTGTCTATTTTATGGCTACATCAATTAGTTACAGTATTTTTATTACTGTTTATAACTAATCGGACAAATTACTAAACCAATTATTTCTATATGACAGAAGTTGCAACAACTGCCGGCAAGGAAAAAAGCTACTTAATTCCCACCCTTATCATTGGAGCCCTGTTTTTCGTATTTGGTTTTGTTACCTGGGTAAATGCCACCCTGATCCCTTATCTGCAACAAGCCTGTGAGCTTACGCCAGATCAGGCTGTACTGGTAACATTTGCCACCTATATTGCTTATGCCGTGATGGCCTTCCCATCTTCATGGGTGTTGGGAAAAACTGGATTTAAAAAAGGGATGATTATAGGCTTGCTGATAATGGCCGTAGGTGCTTTAGTATTTATTCCGGCTGCATACAGTCGTACATTCGGTACGTTTCTTACAGGATTATTCATTATAGGTATCGGGCTTGCGTTACTACAAACTGCGGTAAATCCTTATATCACCATACTAGGGCCTATTGAGAGCGCGGCTAAACGTATTAGTGTAATGGGTGTATGTAATAAAGCCGCAGGAGCCATTGCGCCCTTGATTATGGGTGCAGTTCTACTTAACGGTATGGAAAAATATGAAAACGCAAGTAGTCTTCCTATAGATCAAAAAAATCTGTTGCTGGATGAGCTAGCTTCAAAAATCGTAACACCTTATATCATTATTGCAGCATGCTTTGTAGCGTTGGCTATCGCTATCAGGTTTTCTTCGCTGCCCGACATCAAGAACGAAGCAGAAACCAATCCTACCCATGCAGGAGAAGATAGACCCAGCATATTTTCTTACCCTTATTTGTGGTTAGGTTTTGCATCAATATTCCTGTATGTCGGTGCAGAAGTAATAGCCGGCGATATTATTCAATTGTATGGTAAGGAAGGATTGGGCATGCCTGTAGATGTTATTAAGCACTTTACCACTTACACTATGATCGGTATGCTTGTAGGGTATATCCTAGGTATCATGCTCATCCCCAAAGTTATTTCTCAGAATACGGCTCTAAAAATCGCCGCTTTTCTCGGCATACTGTTTTCTTTGGGAGTAATATTCCTGCCGGGAAAATATTCAATATTGTGTTTAGCCCTTTTAGGATTTGCCAATGCTCCTATGTGGCCTGCTATCTGGCCCCTATCCATCGATGGCTTAGGTAAATACTTAAAAACAGGCTCTGCCTTATTGATAGTAGGTATTGCGGGTGGGGCTATCATTCCAAAATTATGGGCCAATATTAGTACTAGTGTAGGAATGCAACAAGCTTTCTGGATACTAATACCCTGTTATGCATTCATTCTTTTCTTCGCTGTAAAAGGAAATAAAATCGGTAAAACCGTGTAAGGAGAAATACTGATCCCTTCTTTTGAAACAAAAACACAAGGCTCAAAACCTTGTGTTTTTTTATCGTGTGCATTATCAAACAATTATTGTTTTATTGTTTCATCGCTTCTAGTTCCCTTTGAAGCCTGAACATCTCATCTCTTAATCTGGCAGCCTCCATAAAATCCAGATCCTTGGCTGCTTTCTCCATTTGCTTTTTAGTTTGAGCAATAGCCTTCTCCAGTTGAGGAATGGTTTTATATACTTCTTGTTCTTCAGCTGCAACGGTTACCATACCCTCAACCGCTCCGGCAGCTTTAGGAGATTGAGCATCGTACCCCTTTATTTCCAGCACGCTTGTTTGCTTGAATACATCCTCTTTTGACTTTTTAACGGTGCGGGGAGTGATGTTATGAGCAATATTATACGCAATTTGTTTTTCACGTCTGCGGTTAGTTTCATCAATAGTACGCTGCATGCTACCCGTAATAGTATCGGCATAAAAAATCACAAGACCGTCGGCGTTACGCGCAGCTCTACCCGCCGTCTGTGTCAGCGATTTCTCATTACGTAAAAATCCTTCTTTATCTGCGTCCAGAATAGCCACCAGACTTACTTCGGGGAGGTCGAGTCCTTCACGTAGTAGATTGACGCCCACCAACACATCAATTTCACCCAACCGTAACTGACGCAAAATTTCTACACGCTCCAACGTGTCCACTTCGCTGTGGATATATTTAGACTTGATATTAATACGATGTAGATATTTATCCAACTCTTCCGCCATGCGTTTGGTAAGTGTTGTTACCAATACGCGATCTCCTTTTTTCACACGCTTATCAATCTCATCCAGTAGATCGTCAATCTGATTTACACTCGGACGTACTTCAATAGGAGGATCCAACAAACCGGTAGGTCTCACAATCTGCTCCACGATTACACCACCGGTTTTTTCCAACTCGTATTGATCCGGCGTTGCAGAAACATAAATCACCTGATTCTGCAAGCTCTCAAACTCATGAAAGTTTAAAGGGCGGTTATCAAGCGCTGAAGGAATTCTGAACCCATAATCCACCAGTGTAAGTTTACGGCTTCGGTCTCCGCCATACATACCGCTAATCTGTGGTAAGGTCTGATGGCTTTCATCAATTACCATCAGATAGTCCTTTGGAAAATAATCCAACAAACAGAACGGGCGTGTTCCCGGAGGTCTTCTGTCAAAAAAACGGGAATAGTTTTCTATACCATTACAATATCCCAACTCTTTAATCATCTCCAAATCATATTCCACGCGTTCTTTAATCCGTTGGGCTTCTATATATTTTCCATTATTTTTAAAATATTCTACTTGGGCTTCCATCTCGTCCTGTATTTCATAAATTACCTGTTGAATGATGTCTTTGGAAGCCACATAGATGTTTGCCGGGAAGATAGCCGCATTTTCCATTGTACTAATGCGCTTTCCCGTAGTTACTTCAATAGACTCTATCTCTTCAATCTCATCGCCGAAAAAGGTAACACGATAGCCATGGTCAAGATAAGGTAGATTAATATCCACCGTATCGCCTTTTACTCTGAAGGTACCTCTGTTAAACTCAATCGTAGTGCGTGTATATAGAGAATTTACTAGGGCATGTAGAAATCCTTGACGGGAAATGGTTTGTCCCCGGTGAATGCGAATTATATTGTTTTCATAATCCAGAGGATTCCCTGCGCCGTATATACAACTTACCGAAGCGACCACAATAATATCCCTTCTACCACTCAATAAACTGGTAATGGTTCTTAATCGAAGTTTATCCAGCTCTTCATTGATGGCGAGGTCTTTTTCAATGTATGTATCACTTACAGGTAGGTAAGCCTCAGGCTGATAATAATCATAGTAGGATACAAAATATTCTACAGCATTTTCTGGAAAAAACTGTTTGAACTCACCATACAATTGTGCTACCAATGTCTTGTTATGCGTAATCACTAGTGTGGGACGCTGTGTATTCTGAATCACATTGGCGATGGTAAAAGTTTTCCCACTTCCGGTTACACCCAATAAGGTTTGATACTTCTCCCCCCGCAGCACACCTTCGGTGAGCTGTGCAATGGCTGATGGCTGATCACCTGCCGGCGGATATGGTGCGTGTAGTTTAAACGGCAATGTTGTAAAAATTTAATCTTCAAAATTAAAGGATAAAATATTGAATATGGATGCATCATCCACACCTTCATGTAGTCTGTTGAAGCTAATAAAAGTATATAGCCGGGATAAGTACTATATGTTCTTGAGAATATCGGTTGCTTTATAAAGGAATACCCTCAATGCCGGGATAATCTAGCATATTATCAATATCCAGAATAGGAAGATCTTTCGCCTCTTTATAATACCAGTATACCCATGTGGTTACTTTTTCGCCAGTCTCCAAGGTAGCTTCAGTGAGTGCTCTGGCATAGTTGTTATCATATTCTTCCTCTTCATCAACAAACATCCCCTCATAATCGTCCAGCTGAGCAAATGCAAAAGACAGTTCTTTGAGATTCCTTATTTTGTAAAGCTCGCCTTTTATGAGACGGCCTGTGTCATGAGGGGTACCTACAGGAAATGTGCCCATATCGTAAATAGTACCCACCACTGTTGCGGTGCCCACAAGATTAAAATATCGGGCAATGTATTCATAAGCCGGGCTTTTAAATCCGCTCAGCAAGGAACCGTATACAAACAGATACTCACTTTGTGTTGACATAAAAACAATTTGATATGCTTAGGCCAGCGGTTTATCATCAATAAGAAATACATATACCTCTTTAGGACCATGAACACCTACCACTAATGTTTTTTCAATATCAGCAGTACGGCTAGGCCCAGTAGCGAATGTTATCAGCGAAGGAATTCGATCATTATATTTCTGCTTTATACCTTCCAATGCATCTCTCACATCGTATACCAACTGGCTCGTTCTCGCAATACAAATATGTACCGGAGCATATACGCTAGTACGCCGTCCGCTTTGTTCGGCAGCACTCATTACAATACTTCCGGTTCTGGCCACCAGAAACTCGCAACCGGTAATGGCTACATCACAATTACTAAGTTCTTGAAAAGAGGCGCCAAAATCAATGCCATTTCCCACTAGCTGCTTAATCTGCTCATCAATACAGTAAATGGATGACCAATTTTTCTGGGCCAGCAATCCTTTTAATTGGACTGCCAGATCCTGCTCATCCAAGCAAAAAATAAATTTTCCTTGCAAATCGGTAAAGCGCTCGGCAAACTCAACTTCAATCTCCTGAGTAAGGGGGGTATAAACCGAAGATTGCCCTTCGCTTTTAGGGAAGGGCAATAAAATAGGTTGTACCAACGCTTCTTTTATCTTCTTTAATACACTATCTTTCTTGTTGGGTATCATAATTTACATGGACTGGTTGGTAACATCGCTGTCATAAGGAGGCACACCGGCAGAAATTTCTCCTGATGCGGCATGTTCGCCTTCTTCATCCAGCAATTTCTTTTCCTCGTAAGGCCGTGGGCCAATCAACGCAGCTACATCGGCTTGGAACAATACTTCTCGTTCCAGTAAGGCTTCTGCTAGCTTTTCTACTTCTGCCTTTTTCTCTATCAACAAATCCTTGGTACGTTTGTAGCATTTGTCTATCAGACTCCGTACTTCTTCATCAATCAGCTTCGAAGTTTCTTCACTGTATGGTTTGGTAAATGCATTTTCCTGATGTGGATCGTAGAAACTTACATTACCTATTTTTTCATTCATACCATAAATGGTTACCATACTGTACGCCATACGTGTAATCTGCTGCAAGTCGTTTTGTGCTCCAGTTGAAATCTTACCGAAGAAGATTTCTTCGCTGGCACGTCCACCCAACGTCATACACATTTGGTCTGTCAGCTGATCGGTATTGTATAGATATTGTTCCTTCGGTGTGTATTGTGCATAACCCAAAGCCGCTGTACCCCGCGGAACGATCGTTACTTTCAGTAGCGGATAAGCATGCTCCAGGAACCATCCGCACACGGCATGGCCGGCTTCGTGATAGGCGATAATTTTCTTTTCCTCTGGAGAAATAATTTTGTTTTTCTTTTCTAGTCCGCCTATTACACGGTCTACTGCATCCTGGAAATCTTCCATATCAACGCCGTTTTTGTTTTTACGAGCGGCGATCAATGCGGCTTCGTTACAAACATTAGCTATATCCGCTCCGGCAAATCCGGGTGTTTGTTCGGCCAATTTGTGAATATCCAGATTCTGAGATGTCTTAATATCCTTCAAATGCACTTTAAAGATAGCTTCGCGTCCTGCCAGATCCGGTTTATCGATAGAAATTTGTCTATCAAATCTTCCCGGACGCAGTAGCGCTGAATCCAGTACATCAGGTCTATTGGTAGCTGCTAGTACAATAATGCCTGAATCGGAGCCGAAACCATCCATTTCGACCAGCATCTGGTTTAAGGTACTTTCCCTTTCATCGTTGCTCATCAGAGCGTTTTTGCCTCTAGCTCGTCCGATGGCATCAATCTCATCAATGAAAATAATACAAGGAGCTTTTTCACGAGCCTGCTTGAACAGGTCGCGCACACGGCTAGCTCCTACCCCCACAAACATTTCCACGAAATCTGAACCACTTAGACTAAAGAAAGGCACCTGTGCTTCACCCGCCATTGCTTTTGCCAGCAGAGTTTTTCCGGTTCCGGGAGGACCTACCAGTAATGCCCCCTTAGGAATCTTACCGCCCAAGCTGGTGTATTTTTTAGGATTGCGCAGAAAGTCTACTATTTCCATCACTTCTACCTTCGCCTCATCCAAACCAGCAACATCTGCAAAAGTGATATTAACTTTTGTGCCTTTGTCGAACAACATGGCTTTGGACTTACCGATGCTGAAAATTCCGCCCGGACCACCTGGGCCACCGGCACCACCACTCATCTTGCGCATCAACAACAGCCATACACCCAATAAAAGCACAAATGGCAGCAGATAGCTGATAAGCTTTCCTAGAAAATCACTATCGGCATCGGTATTGGGTATTTGTTTGGGTATTTCAGGATGATCTTTATAAAAGTCATCCATCTGCTTTACAAATGTGGGCCCATCGATAATTTTAAAATAAAAATGCGGAGCTGCACTGCCACTACTCAACGTCAGCTTATCGATATTGGGATACTTCGAAAGCGCACTTTTTTTAATCCAAACGCGCACTTCGTCTTTATTGGTAATTACCGTATGCTTCTCCACATCGCCCTGAGCCACCATTTCCTGGAAATCGGATAGCGTAATCTCGTGCCGACCGACAGAACCCATAGGGCCTAACAGTTGCAAACCTAGCATTACGGCTAGTATGATGATAAAAGCCCAGTAGCCACCGAACCGGGGCGTTTTTTTAGGATCGCCCGGATTGGCATTTTTATTATTTGGAGAAAACGGATTCATTTTCTTTTCCTGCTTCGCCATTGTTACCTATTTGATATATAAGGTTTAAAACCTTAAAAAGTTTATGCTATTATTAAAAAATTATTTATGTTCTTCCATCACGGCATCGCTCCACATTTCCTCAAGATTATAAAATTTTCTTGTCTCCGGAAGCATCACATGCACTACAATGTTCACATAATCCATAATTACCCAATGCAGATGTTGATGACCTTCCTTGTGAAAGACGTTCTCCAGACAGTTTTCCTTTACTTTTTCTTCAATATTATCCGTAATTGCCCGTATTTGCGGACCACTGGAGGCTTCACAGATAATAAAAAAATCTGCCACCGCTTCTGGTATTTTTCGCAAGTCGAGTGATACCACATTCTCGCCTTTTTTCTCCAGAATTGCGGCCAGAATTGTTTTAAATATCTTAGATTTTTTAGTGAGCCTAACCGATATGAATTTTTTACGTTTTTTTAGGGAAGCTAATGGTTCCAATATGAGATTATATTTTTTTAAAGTAGATGTGGTTTGTTAATACTTAAACTTACTTATTTTGTCCAAAAATAAAGAATATTGGTACAACAATCAGCAGATAATTGCCCTTTCCCCTTTATAATTGAACTTTTATCGGTAGATAGTACCAATAATTATGCCCTGAGCCTTTTAAAGCAGGAAAAACTGACGGAGCGTCAGGTAATCGTACGCCACGGCACAGCGGTTTTTGCTCACGAACAATATGCCGGCAAAGGACAAAGAGGCCGCTCCTGGCAGTCCCAAAAAGGGAAAAACATTCATCTCAGTATCATTTTGGCCCCTCAAAAAATCGGAATACAACGCCAGTTTGCACTAATAGCCATTGTGGCAGTAGCCGTACGGAATTTTTTGGAAACATATGCCAATAGTGACCTTACCATAAAATGGCCCAACGACATTTACTTTAAAGACCGGAAAGTCGGAGGTATTTTAATCGAAAATATCATCAACGGAAGTGAATGGAAATGGGCTGTGGCAGGTGTTGGTGTTAATATCAATCAAACCGAATTCGAAACCGAACTGAGGGGTAAAGCGGTATCACTAAAACAAATTACAGGCAGAAATTACGATTGCCTCGAACTGGCCAAACTATTGGCTGCTCAGATATTACAAGCTTATAATGAGTTTGCAGCGAACCCTTCCGAAGCACTCATCCATTACAATAATCTGCTATATAAAAAGGGAGAAAAAGTGTATTTGGAAAAAGAGAACCAACAGTTTGAAGCAGTTATTAAAGAAGTATTATCTAACGGACAACTGGTAGTGAACACCGATAAAGAACTTCGATTCAATTTTGGAGAAATAAAATGGGTTATGGAGTAAGCTACATCCATAACCCAATATTTTTTTATAAAATACACACTTCCTATTTGCCCAATTTCTTCAACAGTAATTCCGGTTCATTGGTAGTGATATAGTCAATACCCTGAGCCAAAAAGTAATCCATATCCTTCTCGTCATTTACTGTCCATACATTGGTAAGAACTCCTAGTTTTTTAGCTCTAGCAATCCAATCTTTATTTTTCTTAAATACTTTGAAATTATAATCAGCATCCAAATTATCAGCTTTGAGTTTTTCTGGCGGCACATCTCCGTTCAGGTATTGTACCGAGGTGTGCGGTTCCATCGCTTTTACCTTTTTACAAACATCGTAGTCGAAAGAAATATATACCACCTGTTCTTGCCCTTTCAATTCGCGTACCATATTCACCACCTTCTCCGCAAGTTTTAAAGAACGCTCTTTGCTGATTTTTGAAGGTTTGATTTCCGCAACCAGAATGGTCTTATCCTGCTTTAAACCCTCTTTCAAGTACGCCTCAAGTGTAGGAATTTTTTCACCGTTGGGTAATGTTTTCGTCAACAGCTCTTGATAGGTTGAAGTTTCGATGGGAAGACCCATAAACTGCGGATCGTGATTTACCACCACCACTTCATCTTTAGTCATATGTATATCAAACTCGGTCCCGCCACAACCTAGTTCTATTGCAGCCTTAAGAGAGGCGATGGAGTTTTCAGGAGCTCCGGTATTTTTAAACGCACCGCGATGCGCTACCACCTTATTGGCAAACGGTTTGATTGCAAGTTTTTTTGAGGATTTAGAGGAAGAACATGCTGCCACTACCATTGCAACAGCTAAGGAAAAGAATACTAGTTTTTTCATATGAATAACAATTATTGTTTTTAAGCAGATTATCCCTTGTTGAAAACTAGTCGGCAATTTAAGTTTTTCTTACGGCAAAATACTAATTGAAATCAGTACTTCAAAATGAATCGCCGTTGAATAGTAGCATCCTCTTCGGCTTCCCGTGCCTCACATTCTAGACCGCATCGATAATACCCCACACGCACTGTTTGCCATAAATAGGTAATAATAAAGCGTATGAAGCCCAATCGTTCGTACTGCTCTATATGCTTCAGCTCATGCCGCAGCCAACGTTTATTACTTAAAAACTCTTCCTTAGACACACCGTACAAATGAATGCAATGTCCTAATACCATAGCCATAGCCTTGGTACGCAGCTTTAATCCGGCGAGTCGTGCCCAAAAAGAGTTTTCTTTTATCGTAAAAACTTTCATAAACCGCTTTTACTTCCTGTATTACGAAGATAGCAGGAACAGCTCAAATGGTGGCATAGCAAAAAGGCTGCCTTGTAGCAGCCCTTTCTCTTTATATCCATACGGATTAAAAAACTAAGCTTGTTTAACCAATTCTACATTCGCCACCACCTTTACCTCGTCACTCACTACTACCCCACCGTTATCGGTAACTGCATCCCAGGTAAGGCCAAATTCCTTACGATTGATTTTCCCAGTTGCTTCAAAGCCTGCAACGGTCTGTCCGTACATATTGGGACCAACCCCGCCTAATTCCACCTTCAGGGTTATAGACTTTGTAATACCCTTCAATGTCAGATTACCCGTAAGTTCATATTCATCTCCGTTTTTAGTAACAGCGGTAGATTCAAAGCTGAGCTTAGGATATTGTTCCACATCAAAGAAGTCTGCAGATTTTAAATGCTGATCCCTTTGTTCTACACCAGTGTCGATGCTGTTTACATCTGCACTAAAGGTAACTTTCGCATCGCTGAAATCTTCTTTTTCTGCCTCCACCTTACCTTCAAATGTTTTGAACTTGCCAGACACAGTAGATATTACTAGGTGCTTTACTTTAAATCCGATTTCGGAGTGCATGGGGTCTATTGTCCAAGTTGCCATAATCTTTTATTTTTAAACCACAAAACTAGTGCCCAAATACTCCGAGCCCATTAATGTAGATTAAGTTTCCTCTTTTTTATTTATTTGATGATGATGATAGGAAGGAGCTATACTAATGCACTATTCAGAAATAGATTCAATGGCTGTAGCACTTCAAAAGCCTTTATCACCTTTATTACAAGACTCTTATCGGTAAGTTCGGCATCATTTATATTTGAAAGGGCAATAAAGCTTTTATGCTTGAGATATGCTGCAGCAGGATTATCGGCCTCATAGCCTTTAGGAACCCGATTAAGCACTTGCCCTTCCTCCGCATACAATCCCCCGTATACTTCTTTAAATTTTCGAGACTTAATAATCCTTTCAAAGTCTGCAAAATTATAATCAATTTCCTGACGCACCTTCGCCAACACATCCGAAGGAGGCATCCACATACCACCCCCTACAAAACTCTCTCCTGGTTCCAGATGAAAGTAATAACCTGCTGTTACAGACTTCCGACCTTCATTATTGATATAAGCCCCAAAATTAGTTTTATAAGGACTTTTATCTTTTGAGAAACGAATATCACGGTTGATGCGAAACATGCAGTCCTTAGCTCTCAAATGGGCAATGGAAGGTTCTTTCTTGCTAAACTGCTGAATAATGGTATCGATAAAGCTGGCAAAATCTTCCCGAGCAGCTTCATAGGCAGCGCGATGCGCATCAAACCACGTTTTGTTGTTATTCTTCTTTAGGTTTTTAAAAAATTGTAAGGTTGAAGGTTGTAGCATGGACATTCCTTTCTTGCTAATTTAGGCATATTTGCAGCAAGGATGTGGCATTACCCCCTGCCCTCCAATGATGTGTAACCTTTTTGACAAATTGCAATAAAACATCATCTTTTTATCAGCTAGGCAACCATTATCTGCAAAAGCCCGAATCGTGTTGATTTTCGATTTCGCCTTCAATGAGTTATTTTTGTCTGATGTGTTAACTGGATACTCATGAGTGAAGATTTTATAAAATCCCTGTTTAAGAGAAACGCTAAATGCTTTTCCGGCTTTCCCGATAAAGGTGCGGTAGAGCACTTTATTGATGAGCTATATACACTATTGTTTCTCCCCAATGATATCGATCATAAATGCGAAGCTCAGTTAAAAGAACAGTTTGAATCGTTGCAGGCAAGATTTGCCGACCTGCTGAAGGATGTGATACAAGACCCCGTACGTGTAAAACATGTTACGGAAGCCTATTTCGACGCTTTACCTTCGATTTATGAAATGCTGCTGAAGGATGCTGAAGCACTATTGCAATCGGATCCTGCGGCAAAATCGCTGGAAGAAGTAATGGCGGCCTATCCCGGCTTTTATGCTACTGCCGTACACAGATTGGCTCATGAACTGTACGAACACAAAGTACCCGTTATTCCGCGCCTCTTCAGCGAATACGCACACGGCAAAACCGGTATCGATATTCATCCGGGTGCTACCATCGGTCATTCCTTTAGCATAGACCATGGAACCGGTGTGGTAATCGGAGAAACCACCATTATCGGAAATAACGTTAAAATCTATCAGGGTGTTACACTGGGCGCGCTAAGCGTAAAAAAAGAACTTGCCACCCAGAAGCGACACCCAACCATCGAAGATAATGTAGTGATTTATTCAGGTGCTACGATTTTAGGCGGCAATACTATTATCGGCAAGGACAGCATTATTGGTGGTAACGTATGGCTGACCAGCAGCGTGCCTAGCAACTCAGTTGTATATCATAAAAGTGAAATCAGCGTAAAAGATATGCTTCCTCCCGATGATAACGTGCTGAATTTCGTGATTTAACCTATTCACTTTTTCAAACCATAAAAGAAATTGAAAGCTCTAAATATATTACAGACCATTGGCAATACCCCTCACGTAAAAATCTCTAAACTTTTCGACAGCGCATATGAGGTCTGGATGAAACTGGAGAGAGCAAATCCTGGAGGTAGTATTAAAGACCGCATCGCTTTATCCATGATTGAAGATGCCGAGCGAAAAGGTTGGTTGAAGAACGATTCTGTAATTATCGAACCTACCAGTGGTAATACGGGTATTGGCCTAGCATTGGTGGCCGCCGTAAAAGGATACAAACTTATACTGGTAATGCCCGAAAGTATGAGCGTGGAGCGTAGAAAGCTCATGAGTGTATACGGTGCCGAGTTTGTATTGACCCCTCGCGAAAGAGGCATGACAGGAGCCATTGAAAAAGCTAGAGAATTGGCAAACACCATTCCTCAGGCTTGGATTCCCCAGCAGTTCAATAATGAAGCGAATACCGAAATACATCGCAAAGCAACCGCGCAGGAAATATTAAATGATTTTCCCGAAGGTTTTGATTATCTCATCACGGGGGTTGGTACCGGAGGCCATATCACAGGAGTAGCTGAAATATTGAAAAAGCAATTCCCCCATCTTAAAGTATTTGCAGTAGAACCGGAGCTGTCGCCCGTCATCAGCGGAGGGGCGCCTGGGGCGCATCCTCTTCAGGGACTCGGGGCAGGATTTATTCCGGCAATTCTTAATACTACAATATTAGACGGAGCGATCACTATAGGAAAAGATGAAGCCTTTGACTATGCCCGCCAACTAGCGAAGCGGGAAGGCATTCTGGCCGGAATTTCTACTGGAGCGGCATTGGCGGCTATAGCTAAAAAACTTCCCGAAATTCCCCCAGGTGCGCGGATTCTCACTTTTAACTACGATACCGGAGAAAGATATTTAAGTACGGATGGATTATTTTAGTATCGAATGGAGAACGGATGAGATAGCCATCCGTTTTTTATAAACGTCCTTTTACGTTTAGTGCATCACGTAATCCGTTACCCAAAAGGTTAAACGCAAGCACCAATAACATGATGGCAAAGCCCGGCGCCAGCGCCAGCATAGGGTTTTGAGTAATGATAAAATTATAGTTTTCCTTTATCATAAGCCCCCAACTAGGCATAGGAGGCTGCACCCCTACTCCTAAAAAGCTAAGGCCGGCTTCAATAACTATTGCCGAAGCAAAATTAGCAGCTGCAATTACCAATACCGGCCCTACAATATTGGGCCAAATATGTTTTGCGATAATACGCATATCCCTAAAACCCAACGCGCGTGCGGCTTCCACATATTCAAGTTCACGAACGGCCAACACCTGACCCCTTACAAGTCGCGCCACATTCACCCACATGGTTAGTCCCACTGCAATAAACACTTGCCAAAAACCTTTACCCAATGCAAGCGTAATCGCAAATACTAGTAACAGCGTAGGAATACTCCAAATGACATTAATGAACCACATGATTACTTCATCCACCCAGCCACGATAAAAACCGGCTAGCGAACCCAATACCAGCCCAATGCTGATTGAAATGAGTACCGTAATCATACCCACACTCAAACTTACACGCGTGCCTACAATAAGTCTGCTTAAAATATCCCTTCCATAACTATCGGTACCCAGCCAATAAGTATGTGTAACCACGGGGCGTACAGCCAGTTCCACTTTGGCGTAGCTTATTCGTTCACTTACATCTTCATCTATATACCTAAATGCAATAACGCTATCTTTCGTTTCGGAAAAACTATTGATAGGAATATAATCGTATACATCGGGCTTACCATACACCAATCTTTTGAAAAAACTCACCTGTTGGGGCTTTTCTTTTCTAACCAACAGAAAAGGTTTCTCAAATCCGGGCTTTTGTCCGCCTATTTCCAAAATAATTCTGTTAGCATACGGAGATGCATCCGGTGCTATGAAATAGCAGAAAACTGCAACGATTACGGAAATAATGATAACAATCAGCCCCCCGAGAGCTCCTTTGTTTTTTTTAAGCCTTCGCCATGTGGGACTATTGAAAAAACTCCTCATTATGCCAAATGTATTTCAAATTGCCGTTCGCTGTGCATCCATCTTTAAAAAATATCACCTCACCTTTCGTCCTTTCCATTCGTATTTTCCAAAACTTCCTAAAAAACCAGCAATAATTGTATATGCGATATGGAGGGGTTGAAAAATGAAAAAGGATCTCATCAAATTTTCATGACCGAAAAATTTACTTACGGCTGTCACAAAAGGAAACTCCACTGCAGTTTTCAATATCCATAAAACAATCAGCACATACAAATAAAAAGGATTGAAAAAGGAAGCACACAGCAGTATCAGAAAAGACAAGTTAAACAAGTAAACTAATACTAGTACTACAATAATTCTTTTGTCATCATAGTTTTTCGTCTTACTGGCCCATCGTATACGCTGATTAAAGAATGCTTTCCATGTGGGGGCCGTCTCGGTTTCCACTATAGCACGCTCTGATTTCAGATAATGAACCCCATCGGGATACTGCTTCCATACTTTATGCATCAGCAACATATCGTCTCCCGATGCAATATTATCGATACCCCTAAAACCATTCACTTCATAAAACACCTGTCGTTTATACGCGAGATTGGCTCCATTGCACATGTTATGCTTACGTGCTGATACGGATGCGGCCGTAATGCCCTGAAGGGTCAAGAAATCAAGGGTTTGAAAAGTATGTAGTATTTTATTCTGTTCGGAGGCAAAGGGAAAAAAAGTTACAGGCGCAGCAATAAATACAGGATTTTTTTCGACGATGAAAGATGCAAATGTTTGTAGCCACTGGAGTGGCACCTTACAATCGGCATCGGTACATACAATCCATTCATTGTTGGCCCCTGCAATTCCGGTTTCTATGGCTTTCTTTTTATAAGAATTGATGCCATCGTCCTGTAATTGAATAAGTCTAACATGTTCGAAACTGCGAACGATTTCAGCTGTTTTGTCGGTCGAATGGTCATCTACCACAATTACCTCAAAAAACTCTCGGGGGTATGTCTGCCGATTTAGGCTTTCGAGTAATCGCCCTATGTTCTTTTCTTCATTTCTCGCCGGAATAATCACCGAAAAGCGAACACCCTGAGCTGCATTTGCTGGTACAAAATCCTTCACTTTACGCCATACACGATTGTAATAAAATATTACAACAGCATAAAACACAAATAACAACCATATAATGCCTACCCAGTATATCATCTCTACAAAACTAAAGGTATACGGTAATAATTCGGCATCCTAACACATTTCAAAGAAGGCAGATTCTTAAGCAAAATCAATAAATCAAGTTTCGCTTTTTGCTGTAAGGAAATGTTATTAACTTTAATTAGTTGCTAAAACAACTATATGCCAAACAACCAATTTAAGAAAAGTGAGCTATACAGCTTCATAACAGGTGTTGCCAGCACAGCCATTGCCCGACGATTGCAAAAGAAGTTTAATAATGCTGGCGTAAATGTTACTATAGAACAATGGAGCGTACTGTATCACTTATGGAAAGAAGATGGCATAAGTCAGCAAGAGCTTTGTAAGGCTACTTTTCGAGACAAGCCGAGCATGACACGACTGGTAGACAATTTGGAGAAAGCAGGACTAGTGAAGCGCATTACAGCTGCTACGGACAGGCGTAAAAACCTGATTGTACTTACCGAAAAAGCAAAAAACCTGCAGGACATCTGTTACAAGCTTGCCGCTGAAACAGTAGATGAAGCACTAGAAGGAGTCAGTGCCGCCCATATTGAAGTGTGTAAAGTGGTATTGAAACAGGTATACGAAAACCTGAAGTAGCTTCTGATCTATATTTCATGCATATTGTTCATCACAATAAAAAAACTTCATCATGAGTACCACTACAGAAAACACTGCCCCTATAAAAGGAGCTGAATGGCTCATCACAACATCTCAGCCAGCTGCCACCTATACCTGTGAAGACTTTAATGAAGAAGAACTGATGATTCGCGACATGTGTACTCAGTTTCTAGAAACGGAGATATTGACCAGACTGGATGAAATTGATAGTATGAAAGAAGGCCTGATGGCCTCTTTGGTGCAAAAGGCTGGCGAACAGGGACTGCTAGCAGCCTCTTTCCCTGAAGAATACGGCGGGCTAGGAAAAGATTTTGTCACTTCGACCATTATTAACGAGTATCTAGGTGCAGGACATTCTTTCTCCGTTGCCATTGCAGCACATACAGGAATTGGCACATTACCCATTCTTTACTTTGGAAACGAAGAGCAAAAGCAAAAATATCTTCCTAAGTTACTTACGGGCGAATGGGCCGGTGCATACGGTTTGACAGAGCCTAATGCGGGCAGTGATGCCCTCAGCTCCAAAACCGTTGCAAAACTGAGTGAGGACGGTAAATATTATATTCTCAACGGACAGAAGTGCTGGATTACCAATGGAGGTTTTGCACAAGTATATACTGTATTTGCAAAGATTGACGGCGATAAATTCACCGGCTTTATTGTAGAACGCGATACGGAGGGTTTTACTCAAGGCTCCGAAGAACAAAAAATGGGCATTAAAGGCTCTTCCACTGTGCAATTATATTTCCAAGATGCGAAAGTGCCTGTGGAAAACGTATTGGGTGAAATTGGCAAAGGCCATAAAATTGCTTTCAATATTCTTAATATCGGCAGACTCAAATTATGTGCAGCGGCTTTAGGTGGCGCCAAAAAAGCGTTTCAAACCAGCGTAGCATATGCCAAAACCCGCGAACAGTTTAAACAGCCCATTGCCAACTTTGGTGCTATCCAACATAAAATCGCCGAAATGGCTATTCGCATCTTTGCGGCCGAATCGGCCCTTTATCGTACCGCTAAATGGATTGACAATCTGGAAAAACAACTTCTTGCCGAAGGTAAACCGTTTAACGAAGCCTTACTAGGTGCTGCGGAAGAATATGCCATAGAATGCGCTATCCTGAAGGTATACGGTAGTGAATTGCTGGACTTCGTAGTTGACGAAGGCGTGCAAATCCATGGCGGTAATGGATTTAGTGCCGAATACAACATCTCTCGCGCTTATCGAGACAGCCGTATTAACCGAATTTATGAAGGCACCAATGAAATCAATCGTCTACTTATTCTGGACATGACGTTGAAGCGTGCCATGAAAGGACGCTTGAATTTAATGGGTCCAGCCATGCAAGTGCAGAGCGAACTCATGAGTATTCCCGATTTCGGCGCAGAGGATGAAGGCCTTTTTGCCGCCGAACAAAAGTTAATCGCCAATTTCAAAAAAGCCATACTGATGGTGGCCGGCGCCGCAGTGCAAAAGCTGATGATGCAAATCGAAAACGAACAGGAAATACTGATGAACATAGCCGATATGGCTATTGAAACCTTCCATGCCGAGAGCGTACTGTTACGCGTAATGAAGATAGTAGAAGCAAAAGGTGAAGCCCATGCATCGGTTTATATCGACATTATGCGTACATTTTTATATGATGCGGCCGATAAACTCAATAAAAAAGGAAAAGACGCCATCAATGCTTTTGCCGAAGGCGACGAACAACGCATGATTTTAATGGGTCTCAAACGCTTCACCAAAGCTGATCCGGTAAATACAAAAGATGCGCGTAGAAGAATTGCCCATGCAATGATTGAAGCAGAAAAATATTTCCTGTAAGCTATTCCTCCGGATAAGCATTACCTCTATGACAGGAGTTGCAACTCACCTTGTTTAAATACGCAGGGTGCATCTTCGGGTCATAATTAAAATAAGTTTTATTGATATCAATGGTCAGGCGTATCATACGGCGCGCCTCTTCCTTCACAGGATGATCATCCGAAGCGAAATTCCAAATCGTATCACCGTTTTGGATTTCATGTACATGGCAAAAGTCACAGGTCACCCCTAGGCCTTTATTATAGGTTTGCATTAGGCTGTCCAATCGCTCATCGCTGATATCGGCGGGTAATACTTTCAGATTCCGTTCTTTAGAACTGTTTACGAACCCCAATGCAATGAAACCGCATATGAGCAGGATGGCCATAGGTAGTTTATGCTTCCTCATACGGCAAAATACTCAAAAAGTCATACAAATGTCAATATAAGAAACAATACTTTTTTTAGTCGTACCTTTGCACGCGATTTAATTAAGATGTCAGAAGTTTTAGCACCTACATTAACAGCCAAGGATTTTGCTACCGACCAGGAAGTACGCTGGTGCCCTGGCTGTGGAGACTATTCCATTTTAGCTCAAGTACAAAGAATTATGCCGAATCTCGGCATACCAAAGGAGAATATTGTATTTATTTCAGGAATCGGTTGTAGCAGCCGTTTTCCTTACTATATGAATACATATGGTATGCACTCGATTCACGGGCGTGCTACGGCCATTGCTACAGGCTTGAAAGCGTCGCGCCCCGAACTGAGCGTGTGGATTGTAAGCGGTGACGGCGACGGATTGAGCATCGGTGGTAACCATACTATTCACCTGCTGCGCCGCAACCTAGATGTAAATCTGTTGATATTCAACAATCAGATATATGGATTGACTAAAGGGCAATACTCCCCCACCTCTGAGGAGCATAAAATTACCAAATCAACGCCGTTTGGAAGTATTGACCATCCCTTTAATCCTGCAGCACTAGCACTGGGAGCAAACGCTACGTTTGTGGCTCGCAGCATGGATCGCGACCCCAAGCACCTCCAAGCGATGCTGATACGTTCTCATCAGCACAAAGGAGCCTCTTTCCTTGAAATCTATCAAAACTGCAACATCTTTAACGACGGAGCATTCGAAATCTTCACCGAAAAATCAACTAAGGCCGATGAAACCTTATTCCTAGAACATGGCCAGCCCTTGATTTTCGGTGCCGAAAGAAACAAAGGTATTCGCTTGGACGGACTTAAACCCGTAGTAGTCACCTTGGGAGAAAATTACAGTGCCGATGATTTGTGGATTCATGATGAGCAAGACCTTTACAAAGCACAAATCCTCACGCGTATTTTTGATGATCCGCACGTGGATGGGCATTTACCCAGACCCTTTGGGGTATTTTATGCTGTAGACAGACCTTGCTATGAAGAAATGATGGCCCTGCAGATTGAAGATGCCATTGCCCGCAAAGCTCCGGACTTAAATGCACTGTTGCGTGGCAAGGAAACCTGGGAAGTGGCATAAAGTTAGCTGTTATAGTTAACAGGACTAAGACCATTTATCCTCTATCCTTTTAACATTGGCAAATTTTGCGATATGTTGTTACGCATTCATCCACAAAATCCCCAGGACCGTCTGATACAACAGGTAGTTGATGTGCTGAAAAGAGGAGGCATCATTGTATATCCTACAGATACTATCTACGGATTGGGCTGTGATATTTATCAGGTGAAAGCCGTTCAAGAAATCTGCCGCATCAAACATATCGACCCTAAAAAAGCACAGCTATCATTTGTGTGTAGTGATCTGAGTCATCTCAGCGATTTTGCCCGTCAAATTTCCAATACCACTTACCGTAAACTCAAGGAATGCTTACCCGGTCCCTATACTTTTATTTTACCGGCTAGCAAACAGGTTCCGAAAATTCTGCAAAGCAAAAAAGACACCATCGGTCTTCGTGTGCCTGACAATAAAATAGCTTTAACTCTTGTAAGAGAATTGGGACATCCTATACTCAGTACTTCTTTGCCCGGAGAGTTTGTGGAAGACTATACCGATCCCGAACTGATTTATGAAAAATATAAGAACATTGTAGATATTGTAATTGATGGTGGAATCGGCGGTAGTGTACCCTCTACCATTGTAAACTGTGTTGATGATAGCTTTGAAGTAATTAGAGAAGGTGCCGGCGAATGGATTTAAGCCCTTGAGCTTTTCAGGACTGCTCAATCATTTGGGTTCCTTGATTTCATATATTTATTCTTTTCTTTGCATGTGTAAAACCATTAACCATGAACAACATAAGGCGTTTTTTGCTGAATCACGTATTATTCGTTTTAACAGCTGTAATTTTCTTTACCTCTTGCTCTAACCCGCGCTACATCAATTCTCCGGCCGTACACAATGCAGCTTTTTTTAAAGAACAGGGAGATTTTAAATTTTCTGTGGCAGGAGCTGGTAACCCCGCAAAAATATTCAGCAAGATTGATGACAATGATACGGGAGAAACATTGGATCATTCATTGGGTTTTGACGGACAGGCTGCCGTAGCCGTAACCAACCACTTCATGATTACAGCAGGCGCTATGTATCGCCGTGAACAAGATAAGTACGATAATGACGACCTAAAAATTAGTTCACGCAGTAAAGTAAACTATCACAGGCGCATGTTTGACATTGGGGCTGGCTTTTTCACACCCATAGGGCAAAGTGAAAAAGTTTTCTTTAACGGTGTGTTGGGTGTGGGATTCGGAAGTATGTCTTCGGATGATAATGGGCTACCTTACGATGCAGCCAGATATCGCTCTTACAAAGCAGATTTAATTAAATACTATCTTACTCCTTCCTTCAACTTCTTCTTCAACGATTATCTACGCATGGCGATAGCTCCCAAATTTTCTTTATTAAAGTTAAACAATATTAAAACCAATTATACCACCGAAGAAGAAATTTCATTAGGTTATGAGCATGCCCGCAATCATACTTTCGGACTGTTCGAACCATCGGTATTATTACAAACGGGTTTTAGAAACAATGAGTGGTTAAAACTGGATTTTGGTTTCAACTTTGCATCGGACCCATTTACTTCACGAACTAAGAAAGGCAGATATGTCGATTATCCCGATATCGAAACCTACAATGTGGAATCTCGCAACTTCATATTCTCCATTGGCCTTTCATTTTATCCTATGAGAAAGTAAAAAATTACTTCAATAACAATTGTTGAAAGGTGGCCGAGTCGCCATTAAAAACATTAAAATCCACAAAAGCATTAATACCGTTTACATTCCCACGGTCATTATGTTGCCAGAAAGTCCACGTACGATTGATACGTGGACTTTTCCGTTCATAATAATGTGCCACCCACAAAGGATATTCATCAAACTCAGGCCCCATATATTTTTTATAAAACTCGGCGCTTGTATAAATAATAGGTTTTACTTTATAATGTGCTTCTACCATTTGCAACCACTGTCTGATCTTTGCGCGATATACATTCACAGGTAAAACGCCTGCTTGTTCGGCATCCAGCACAGGTGGCAAATCGCCTTTCTCGAGTTTTACACGTGAGATAAAATGTTTGGCCTGCTTAATTGGGTCTTGCCCCGGCAGAAAAAAATGATACGCTCCTCGTGTAATCTTCTGCTTTTTAGCTTGTCTCCAATTGTATTTAAAATACCTATCGGTGAGTCCTTCACCTTCTGTAGCCTTCATAAAAGCAAATTCAATCCTTACACCTTCAACATTCATTGCTTTTACCATATTCCAGCGAATCTCCTTCTGATAGCGGGAAACATCAATTCCATGTATGGAATAAAGAACCGGTAAGTCAATGCCAAAGGCTTCATAGTGCGCAAACTTCACCCTGCGAGCATGATCCCAGCGTAGAACCCATATAACTAATAGGCCTATAAAAAGCGTCACGGCTATCAACTTCAGACCATTATAATTTGCATCTCGCCTTCTACGAGCCATATACTATGAATACAGATTTTTACTACACTACAAATATAGTACATGCATGCAGGGCATAGGAATGGATAGTAGAAGGAACGACTCGAGGGATAAAATGAATAAGAGTAGCGACCTTAATAATTGTAACTTCTTCTAAATCCACTTTTGCGACTTTCTATTTCATATAATTCCTGCTCTACGGCTGCGGGCTTGGTGACTTTAACAAGGCCGGGTAACCCAACATAGTCTCTTGCCGAACTATAGATATAATCGGCAGGGTATTGAACAATTCTTTCCTTTACGGGTAATATATGTATATACTCCAGATGCTCCGCCATGATATTGGGATGACGAAGATTAATTTGGGCTATCGTTCTTACCTCACCCCAGCATGATAATACCGATGTATTACCCAAGGGAGAAGTAAGGTTTTGAAAATGCCTTAGTATCCATTGATTGCGTGGAGTATCTTCTTCTTTTACGGCTTCAACTATTTTTTCGCGGGTAAATTCTACAAAACGTTCTTTTATTTCCTTGATAGAATTATTGGTTTGTGCCTCACAAATCACATATAATTTATTGGTCATAAGGCACCATCCATACACTACCAGCCCCTTGCTGTCGATAAAATGATTTAAACTATGTACAATGAGCTGCTTGTACATCACTTTAGTGAAAATATCGACGGTATCGATAGTTTCCAAAGTAAAGCAATAGCACCCATTATTGCGGATTGGCATCATTAGTTGTGCTTTTAAATAATACAGATGCAAATCCTATTCCATTTTTAGGTGCTTTATGCTTTACACATGAAGAGTAAATGGGAACAAATTGTATAGTAATTATTTACCCTGAAAAAAAGCTTTTCTTTTTTCCAAAAATGCGGAGGTACCTTCTTTGGCATCGGTTGTAGTAAGCAGTTTGCCAAACTCCCGGGCTTCATAACTGTAGCCTTGCTTATTTCCTTCGTAAGCATGCTGAACAGCCGTAATACAACGAGCCACAGCCAGTGGCGCTTTAGCGTTTACAACGGCTAGTATTGATTTTGCTTTAAGCAATAACTCCTCACGCGACACTACATGATTTACTAATCCATAGTTAAATGCCGTAATAGCATCTATCATATTTCCCGTTACAAGCAGTTCCAGCGCGCGTCCCTTGCCTATCAGCTGCGTAAGTCTTTGTGTACCTCCAAATCCCGGTATCAGCCCCAGATTTACTTCGGGCTGCCCAAACTTAGCATTATCACTTGCAACTCGAAAGTGACAAGCCATAGCTAGCTCGCAACCGCCTCCTAATGCAAAACCATTCACGGCAGCTACTATTATTTTAGAACTGTTTTCTATTTTCTCAAACAACGACTGCCCTCTTCTTGCATACGCTTCTCCGCTTGCTGCATCTAAAGATGCAAACTCCGAAATATCGGCACCGGCTACAAAAGCCTTTTCTCCACTACCCGTAATGATCGCCGAGCGAATATCTGAGGATTGCATTACTTCGTCAATTGCCAGGTCTAGCTCCTTCAATACCTCGGCATTTAAAGCATTGAGCTTTTCGGGGCGATGGATGGTTATCGTGCAGATGTCGTTTTCCACATCAATCAGTAAGGTGTTATATTTCATTGGAATCAGTATTTACACAAATCTAAATAAATATCCACGGAGCGTATAACTTTGCTTAGTGACATTTCTTTCGGTAATAACCTATCTGGGAATATTTGTATTTGCCCTTGCCGGAGCGTTTAAAGCGCGCGGAGCTCGTCTTGATGTATTCGGCGGACTGGTAGTAGCTTTTGTTTCGGCTTATGGAGGTGGAACCTTGAGAGATTTATTACTGGGAGTAAGACCCCTTACTTGGCTCAACGATAATCTGGCTTTTACACTGGTATTTGCAGGCACAACCGTTACTTTTCTGGTAAAAGATCGATTGAATAATTTCCGCCGTACTATATTTTTTACAGACGCTATTGGGCTGGGATTATTCACCGCGGCAGGAATCGAAGTAGCAATTCAGAACGGGGCTAATGAGCTTTATAGCCTAATTATGGGTGTAATAACAGCCACCTTTGGCGGACTGATTGCTGATATCTTTTGCGGCTACCCTCCCGTGCTTTTGCGCAGGGGTGAATTGTATGCCACCGCCTGCGCTATAGGAGGTATTATTTTTATACTTCTCAACAAATACCTCAGCACCACCACCAATCTCGATCTTGTTATTTGTGTAGTGCTGGTTGTAGCTATAAGAATTTATTCCAAAAGAAGACGGCTTATGCTTCCTGAGATATAGGCTTACCGAACGGCAATCATGCTGATTTCTACATTCACGAATTTCGGCAGCGCAGCCACTTGAACCGTTTCTCGTGCTGGGAAATTATCAGAGAAATATTGGCCATAAACTTCATTTATGGTCGAAAATTGCTTCATATCAGTAATAAATATGGTCGATTTCACCACATTTTCAAATCCCAATCCCGCTGCATTCAATATCGCTTTCAGGTTTTTCATACACTGATGGGTTTCTTCTTCTAAAGAGCCATTTTTAAGTTCACCGGTTTCGGCATCCAAGCATATTTGTCCGGAAATATAGAGTGTATCACCAGCGAAAACAGCCTGATTATAGGGACCGATAGGTGCCGGAGCTGCAGAGGTGTTTATAATAGATTTTTCCATAGCTATTTAAAAAATTTTTAAGATTTCTCTTGCACGAAGATAAACTTCTACCCAATAGTTTGCGTTATAGAAAAAAATTTATATATAGAGTTCAATCAATCGATTTTATTCATTTCTTTTGTATAATGATAATATTAAATATCGATACATCTGTAGATCAGGGATCATTTTGTATTTGCAGGGGCAAAGATGTAATCGCTTTCGATAAAAATGAAGAGCGTAATTCGCTAGCCGGATGGCTCCACGACGCTATACACAATGCCTTAAAAAAAAGCGATTTACAAGCTCAACAGCTTAGTGCTATTGCAGTAAGTAACGGTCCCGGTTCCTATACCGGTTTGCGTGTAGGCTTGGCTACGGCAAAAGGATTGTGTTATGCTTTAAATGTTCCTTTAATCTGCATTAATACATTGGAAATCATGGCCTATGCTGTGGCTGGAGCAGCAAAAGAACTGATTTGTCCTATGATTGATGCCCGCCGCATGGAGGTGTTTACAGCATTATTTAAAAAAAATATGGATATTTACAGGGAGCCTTTTGCAACAATTTTAACTGCGGAGAGTTTCGCAGACACCCTCAGTGCACATCATATTCTTTTTACAGGCAATGGAGCCCGGAAATTGGAACCTATTATCGAAAATAATCACGCTAGCTTTATATATAAGAATATCGATGCATATGACATGATTCCGCTGTCCACTCGATTGTATAATGAAAAAAAGTTCGCGGATGTTGCGTATGAGCAGCCTTACTACGTCAAGGATGCATATATAGCAGGCAATTAAAAATGTATTCACGTAAATATTAACATATCGAAATATAGTTTTATTTTTATCCCCTAACCCCTAAACATATAGGTTATAATGAGCAACTATCAAATCGCTTTTACGCAAAAAAATGAGTCTGAAGAGCAACTGACAGTAGACACACTAGCTGTGAAAAAAGCTGCGCTAATTCTTCGTGCCTTCAACCACAAGCTCAGGCAGCAGATATTGAAACTGATTGATAGTCAGGAAAAAATAACTGTTACAGAGATTTATGTCAAATTACGCATTGAGCAATCGGTTGCATCTCAGCATCTAGCTATTTTGCGCAAAGCCGACTTTGTAAAAACAGAGCGAAACGGCAAGTTTATTTACTACACCGTAAATACGGAACGTATGAAGCAGCTGAACAAATTTGTAAACGAGTTATTAGCTTAATTAAATTATACTTTTTAAAAATGCAAGCCCTTACAGCGAATGTTTTTGCGGAATATATTGCACAAGGCTGCACTATAGTAGATCTTAGGGATGTAAAGGATTTCAAACAGGGCTTTATAAAAGATAGTATTCTTGTTGCATCAGGAATCAAGTTCAAGGACTACTACGAATTCTTTAAAGGAAAGGAGCCTTTACTAGTTGTATGCTATCCCGAAGAAAAAGATAGTAGCCTAAAGCTAATTCAGGATGCCGGGTTTAAAAATATTGCTGGTTTTCTGGAGCACGGTTTTGCATCTTGGCTGGATGCCCAAAACCCCATAGATGTTATCATAGATGTAGAAGCAGATGAACTCATGATGGATCTTCCTTACGATGATAACTTAGTTATTATGGACATCAGGTCGCCTTTAACCTTTGCCAGTGGCCATCTAAAAGAGTCTGTCAACCTGCCGCTGGCCGATATGACCGATGTGGTGCGTCTCTCTGCTATTGATGATCACGATAATATTTATATAGTAGGCAATAATGACGAAGAAGTATTTCTGGCTGCATCATTGCTTAAGCGTCATGAATTTCACAATTTGCGGGTAGTAATAGGAGGATGGCAAGCACTGGAGCAACAGCCAAATGTCGTCATCGAAAAAGAACCTGGCATGCTTAACTAATCACTCACATTATTTTCGGCTTGCCCAACAATATTTTAGTAATTTTGTGCCCCACTAATCAGGGGCATTTTTTCATTCTTTCCAAATTAAAAAGATGAATCTATTCGACGTTTACCCGCTCAACAATGTCACTATCGTTAAAGCTAAAGATTCTTATGTATGGGATAGTGATGGCAATCAGTATTTAGACCTTTACGGTGGACACGCTGTAATTAGCATCGGACACACACATCCGCACTGGGTACGACGAATAGAAGATCAGCTGGAGAAAGTAGCTTTTTACTCCAATTCCGTTCAGAATCCTTTGCAGGTAGAATTGGCTAAAAAATTGGGAGAAGTATCCGGCAAGGAAGACTATCAATTGTTCCTGTGCAACTCAGGTGCCGAAGCCAACGAGAATGCACTGAAGATGGCTTCGTTCCATACGGGACGTAAGAAAGTAGTTGCGTTTTCCAAAGCCTTTCATGGGCGCACGTCTTTAGCTGTATCGGTCACCGATAATAAAAACTACGTGGCACCTGTGAACGAAACAGACAATGTAACTTTTCTGCCGTTTAATGATGAAGCAGCTTTGGAAGCACATTTTACGAAGCATGGCAATGAAATTGCTGCTGTAATCATCGAAGGCATTCAGGGAGTTGGAGGTATTAATGTTGCTACAGAATCCTTCCTGCAACTTATCCGCCGTTTGTGCGATCAATATGGTGCGGTATTTATTGCAGATGCCGTACAGTGTGGTTACGGTCGATCCGGTAAGTTTTTCAGCCATGATTATGCCGGCGTAAATGCCGATATCTATTCTATGGCAAAAGGCATGGGCAACGGATTCCCCATCGGTGCTATTATTCTTGCCCCGCACATTAAGCCCAAGCATTTTCAACTGGGCACTACTTTCGGAGGTAATCACCTGGCCTGCGCAGCGGCATTGGCCGTTCTGGAAGTAATGCAGCAAGAAAAGCTCATGGAAAATGCGGCCGAAGTGGGCACCTATTTACAAAATGAATTAAAGGCAATTCCCGAACTAAAAAATGTTCGCGGCAGAGGATTAATGATAGGCTTTGATGTACCGGAAGAATTGGCACCACTGAGAAAAAACCTGTTGACCAATCAAAGAATATTTACCGGCGAAGCCAAGCCTAATGTCATTCGTTTATTACCTTCTTTGGCATTGAAACAAAAGGATGCCCAGCAGTTCATTGACGCACTTAAAAAAGAAATCGCCGCGCTCAAAGAAGCAGCAACAGCGCAAGCATAGATTTCTATTGATATATAGCAAAGCAGATTTCATCATCGGCAATATATCTGCAAAGAATACAATATGGTTCGCTGCACCAGCGAACCATATTTATATAATTGAATGGTAATTTTACACCAAATCGAGCTTTATACATCACCTATTGAAATTGTATTTAGAAAATGTCATTACTAAAAAGCAATACTTTCATCAGCGCACACGACGTTACTGATATTAATGCCCTTGCAGATAAGGCATTACACTACAAAGCCAATCCTTTTATCGACAAACAACTGGGAGAAAATAAACGTATTGGCTGCTTATTTCTAAACCCGAGCATGCGCACCCGATTAAGTACGCAAATTGCAGCGCAGAATCTGGGGATGGAAGCTATTGTATTCAACGTAGGGAGTGAGGGTTGGCAGTTGGAATTCGAAGAAGATGCTATCATGAACGGAAAAACCGTAGAACACATCAAAGATGCCGCACCCATCTTCGGAAAGTACTTCGACATTCTGGCTATTCGTACCTTCCCTTCACTGGTGAATAAAGAAGACGATTACAGTGAGCTTTATATTAATCAGTTTATAAAATACTCCGGCCTACCCGTAGTGAGCTTGGAAAGTGCAACGCTTCACCCCTTGCAGAGCTTGACCGATGTGGTGACCATAAAAGAAACTTATACTCCCTTTAATGAAGGTAAGCGTCCTAAAGTAGTGCTAACCTGGGCTCCACACGTAAAACCCTTACCCCAGTGTGTAGCCAATAGCTTTGCACAATGGATGAACGCTTGGAACGAGGTAGACTTTGTAGTTACACATCCCAAAGACTACGAACTTGACAAGCAATTTACCGGAAACGCTCCCATTATTTACGACCAAAACGAAGCACTGAAAGACGCTGATTATGTGTATGTAAAAAATTGGAGCACTTATAACGATTACGGTAAGATTTATAATAGTGATCCGGAATGGATGTTAACACCCGAAAAACTACAACTGACCAATAATGCTAAAGTAATGCACTGTCTACCCGTGCGTCGTAATGTAGAACTCAGCGGTGCGGTATTGGATGGTCCCAATAGTATTGTAACGCAGGAAGCCGGCAATCGTGTATGGGCTGCACAAGCTGTACTGTCAGAGTTGTTACAACTTCAATAAAGATTTAGCCCACAATTAAACTTGTAAAGCCTCATGAAATCATTCATGATAAAAGTATAATGATGAGTTCGGGAATGAATGTAAATACACAGCAAGAAACACTTTTTGTCATAAAAATCGGCGGCAATGTGATTGATAACGAAACCGCGCTTGCTGCCTTCTTGAAAGATTTTGCTGCCGTTAACGCTCCTAAAATATTGGTACACGGCGGAGGAAAAATTGCCACTAAAATAGGAGAACAATTAGGTATTGAATCGAAATACATTAATGGACGCCGTATTACCGATGATAACACTATAGATGTGGTAACGATGGTATACGGTGGTTTGGTGAATAAAAAAATAGTAGCCCAACTGCAAGCACTGCGCACCAACGCCATTGGTTTAACCGGCGCCGATGCCAACATTATTCCCGCTACAAAACGCCCTGTAAAAATCATCAACGATTCACCGGTAGATTTTGGTTGGGTAGGAGATATTGATGTACAGCAGCTACAAGCCGATAATCTCAAACATTTGCTGGAAAAGGGCTTTACTCCTGTTTTTGCGCCGCTCACGCATGACGAACAAGGACATATTTTAAATACCAATGCCGACACTATTGCTTCTGCGATAGCAGTGAGCCTATCTCAATTTTACAAAGTACGACTCATTTATTGCTTTGAAAAGAAAGGCGTGCTGGAAGACGTTAACGACGACAATTCGGTCATTCGAAACATCAATAAAGAAAAATATCAGCAACTGCTCAATGAAAACAAGTTATTTGAGGGTATCTTGCCCAAAATTGATAACGCTTTTGCTGCCATAGATGCCGGAGTGAGCGAAGTACTAATTGGAGACGCTAAGGATTTAATTAAAAATACAACCACCTCCACCGAAGGAACTTTAATTACTCAATAATGAGTTTTGAGAAAGAATTATATCAACAAGCCGTAGACTTATTACAGCAGCTGATTCAAACTCCTTCTTTTAGTAAGGAAGAAGATCAGACCGCCACTATCATTAAATCGCATCTTGAGCAGTGGGGAGTTACTACCTCACGCTACGGCAACAACATTGTAGCGCGGAATAAACACTTCGATTCTGCTAAGCCAACCATGTTGTTGAACTCTCATCACGATACAGTAAAACCCAACTCTCATTATACTTTAGATCCTTTTACTCCTATTGAGAAAGATGGTAAATTATTCGGATTAGGAAGTAATGATGCAGGAGGGTGTTTAGTTTCGCTCATTGCAGCATTTAAATATTTCTACGATAAAGAAGATTTAACTTATAACATTATTCTGGCCGCAAGCGCGGAAGAAGAAATTTCGGGTTATAACGGTGTTGAAAGCTTAATCAAGGATTTACCGGCCATAGACTTCGCAATAGTAGGAGAACCTACCGGCATGCAGATGGCCGTAGCAGAACGTGGTCTAATGGTATTGGATTGCACCAGCCGCGGCAAGGCTGGACATGCAGCCCGTAACGAAGGCGAAAATGCCATTTACAAAGCTTTGAAAGACATTGAATGGTTTCAGAACTACCAGTTCAGTAAGGTTTCTTCGTTGTTGGGGCCCAATAAAATGTCGGTAACCGTCATCGAAACCGAGAATAAAGCGCATAATGTAGTGCCCGCTATTTGCAAGTATGTGGTAGATGTACGGGTTAATGAGCTCTATACTTTCGAAGAAGTACTCGCGGAGATACGTCAAAATGTACAAAGTGAGGTGCAGCCTCGTTCTACGCGTTTACGCTCAACATCCATCTCATTGGATCATCCGGTAGTAAAAGCCGGATTGGCGATGGGGAAAACTTATTACGGATCGCCCACTACATCGGACAAAGCACTGATGCCTTTCCCTGCTCTTAAAATAGGTCCGGGAGACAGTGCCAGAAGTCATACCGCAGATGAATTTATTTATTTAGCAGAAATAGAACAGGGCATAAAGGAATACATTGAACTGATTCGATTGACACTAAACCAATAAATAGCTTAGCAGCATTGTTGGCAACTTTATACCTTTACAAAATAAAAAGAACGTTTTCCATAAACAACCTCAGACAATAAGCATTTAGCTTTACGTCGGTATACAAGTTCAAGTTATGAAACTCTGGCAGAAAGATATACAAGCACTTAAGGAAGTAGAAGTCTTCACCGTAGGGAAGGATCGTGAAATGGATATGTATTTAGCGCCCTTCGATGTAATAGGATCGTTGGCGCATATACAAATGTTGGAGTCGGTAGGACTTCTACCCAAAGATGACCTAAAAAAACTTCAATCAGCCTTAAAAGAAATTTACAGAGATATTCAAGCCGGCAACTTTAAGCTGGATGCTCAGGTTGAAGATATCCATTCGCAAGTAGAATTATTGCTCACCCAAAAACTGGGTGATGCCGGCAAGAAAATACATAGTGCACGCAGCCGTAATGACCAGGTACTGGTAGATATCAAGCTGTTTTTACGTAGCGAAATTGAATTGTTGGTAAAATCCATTTTTTCATTATTCGAATTGCTACAGGCTCAAAGTGAAAAATACAAAAACCACTTATATCCGGGTTATACCCACCTGCAATTGGCCATGCCTTCTTCATTTGGTTTGTGGTTTGGTGCTTATGCCGAAAGTTTGGTAGATGATGTTACAACATTGAAAGCGGCTTTTGATGTAGTCAATCGCAACCCCTTAGGCTCTGCAGCGGGGTACGGATCTTCCTTCCCTATCAATCGCCGTATGACTACCGAGCTGCTAGGCTTCGCATCACTCAATTATAATGTAGTATATGCCCAAATGGGACGCGGCAAGGCAGAAAGAATTGTAGCACAAGCATTAGCCAACGTAGCGGATACCTTGGCACGCTTGAGTATGGATATGACGCTATACCTGAACCAAAATTTTAGTTTTGTAAGCTTTCCCGCCGAACTTACCACAGGTAGTAGCATCATGCCACATAAAAAAAATCCCGATGTCTTTGAACTCATCAGGTCTTATTGCAATCGCATCAAGGCCTTGCCTAATGAAATCAGCATGATGACCACCAATCTACCCTCGGGTTATCATCGCGATTTACAATTACTAAAAGAGCATTTATTCCCGGCATTTAAAACGCTGAAAGACTGTATCGATATGGCAGGCTTAATGCTGAGCCATATTGAGATCAAAGAAGACCTGTTGAAGGATGAAAAATACAAATATCTGTTTACTGTAGATCTAGTGAATCAGCTGGTAATGCAGGGAGTGCCTTTTAGAGATGCATATGTTCAAGTGGGGCGTTCCGTGGAAGACGGTACTTATCAAGCTCCGGAACAATTAGAAGTTAAAAATCCGCACGAAGGATCTATATATAATCTTTGTAATGCGGAAATCAGAGAATTAATGGAACAAGCCATTGCGGTCTTTGAATTTGAAAAAATTCACCAAGCTATTAATAAACTGCTCCAGGATTAAGTTCCCGGAGCAGTTTTTTAATCCGCTATATTAGCCCTGCTGCCGCTTCATCCAGCATCCAGATGGCATTTCCTTTTTTCAGATTTACGTCTTGCACGGGGTATTTTGCCTTAGCATTTTTGGCAAATATATACTTCAGTACAGGAGCTTTAGCCGCACCTGCTACTAAAAACATAACTTCCTTACTGTTATTGATAAAACGATAAGTAGAACTGATGCGGAAGGTTTGTTTGCTTTCTACCCACACTTCTTTTATAAATCTCTTCTTTTCGCTCAGTACATCCGTTCCTGGAAATAATGAAGAAGTATGTCCATCATCTCCCATGCCGAGTAGTGTAAGGTCTATCTGCATTTGTTTGCCTAAAACCTGTTGAATAGTTTTTTCATACTGGAGGGCACAATCTTTTGCTTCGCCTTTGGTAGGAACGGCAAATACATTTTTCTTAGGGATTTTTACATGATCCAGTAAAGCCTCCTTCACCATTTTATAATTGCTCTCCTCATGTGTGTGAGGTACAAAACGTTCATCACCCCAGAAAAGAAAAACTTTTTTCCAGTCTATGTTTCGTGAGAATGCTGGGGTAGCCAGCAATTGATACAATCGCTTAGGCGTACTGCCTCCCGAAAGCGATACGGAAAAACTTCCTTTTTCTGCAATATGCTTTGCACACCTTTCGACAAAATAATGCGCAGCGGCTACACTCAGTGCTTCTGCGTTTTCCCAAACTAACTTTAAATGTTTCATCTCTTATTTTTATTTCTACTTTTTGGTTGTTCTAGTATTTCTTCCGGCAAAGAAAGCCATTTTACCTTTCCGTCGGAAAAAAGATTCTCCGCTTCTACAGGTCCACTGCTACCAGCTTTGTATTTTTTCATATCACTGCTATCTTTTACCCAATTATCCAGAATGGGCATGACAATAGCCCATGCCGTTTCTACCTGATCTGCACGAATAAACTGCGTAGCGTCGCCATGTAAGGCATCCAGCAATAAAGTTTCGTAAGCCTCCGGTGCTTCATCTGTAAAAGACCTTTTATAGCTGAAGTCCATTTCGAGCGGCATCAGCTTCATTTCTAATCCCGGCACCTTCCCTTCAAAAAGCAGACTGATGCGCTGTCGAGGTTGAATACTGATTATAAGACGGTTGGGCACAACATCATCCTTAAAAATCTTGTACGGAGTATCCTTAAACTGCACTACAATTTCAGAAGCTTGTTTATCCATACACTTTCCTGTACGCAGATAAAAAGGCACTCCTTTCCACCTTGTATTATCAATATACAATTTTAAAGATACGTAAGTTTCGGTAGTAGATTTACGAGAAACATTATTCTCTTCCTTATAACCTACTTGAGGCTTTCCGTTTACAACCCCTTTGGTATATTGCGCCCTCACCACATGTTGGGCCACACTGGCGGAGTTAAAAGGTCTCACTTTCTTTAGCACTTTCACTTTCTGATGACGAATGCTTTCAGCATCATAATTACCCGGACAATCCATGGCTACCAAGGAAAGCAGCTGCAACATATGGTTCTGCACCATATCACGCAATGCCCCGCTTTTATCATAGTAACTACCTCTCGTTCCTACACTTACCGTTTCTGTAACACTAATCTGAATTTGTTCTATGTACTTATTATTCCATAAGGGTTCGAATATATGATTCGCAAATCTGAAGGCTACAATATTTTGAACCACTTCTTTACCCAAATAATGGTCTATACGATAAATCTGATCTTCATAAAACAATTTATTCAACAGCTCATTCAATGCGCGTGCTGAAGCGAGGTCTGTTCCGAAAGGCTTTTCTATTACTAGGCGATCTTTTTGTCTGTTATCAGCAATATTGAACTGCGATATAAATGAGGATATGGTTTCGATAAAATTAGGCGCTACAGAATAATAGAAAAGCCTTGTAGCCCTCGTTTTCCATTCTGCATCGTTGGCTTCAAGCTTTTCTTTAAGACGTGTGTAAGTATCTTCAAGGGTAAAATCGCCTTGAAAAAAGTATAAGTGATCAGTAAAGCGTTTCCATTCTTCCTTTTTGGCCTTGCCTGACCGAGAAAATAAATTCACGCCCTCGAGCATATGCTTTTCATATGCACCTTCGGGCAATCCCTGGTAATGTACGGCATATATAGCAAACTGTTTAGGCATATAATCATGAATAAAAAGGTTATAAAAAGCCGGGATCAGTTTGCGCCAGGCTAAATCTCCAAAGCCTCCGAAAATAACAATGTTAGCAGGTGTGTTTTTCAAATTCATGTAATAATAATTTAGGTATGAGCGAGAACATCATGTATGCTTTATTTTACACATTCCAATCCGTATGAAAGCTACCCGGTTGATCTATTCTTTCGTAGGTGTGCGCACCGAAGTAATCTCTCTGTGCCTGTATTAAATTAGCCGGAAGACGTTCTTGAACATAGGCATCAAAATAGTACAAAGCCGATGCAAGTGCTGCCGCTGGTAGCCCTACATCCATACTAGATTTAAGAAAGTTTACCAATCCTTTTCGAGTTTCGGTAAGTAAGGGCACAAACAGATCCGAACCAATTACGGTTTTAAGATTCGCATCTTTTTCATAAGCTTCATACAATTGGTTCAACAAAGCGGATCGGATAATGCAACCCGCTCGCCACACTTTTATTACTGTGGGTATATCAATAGCATACTGATGTGCTTGGGAGGCTGCTGCTAGTAATGATAATCCCTGTGCATAAGCCATTATGCAACCAAAATGAAGTGCATTTTTACAATCATTCTTTAATACTTCTAGATCCACATCAGGCGTGTAAGTATGTTGATACAAAGGAGCGAGTTGCACCCTATCTTCCTTTAAAGCCGAGAGGTATCTTTGCGTGACGGAAACATCAATAGTAGGTGTCGGCACGCTCAACTCCAGTGCACTTTGTGAAGTCCATAGGCCGGTACCTTTCTGCTGGGCTCTGTCGAGAATCATATCTACTAGGTCGTTGCCGATCTCGGGGTCTTTTGTTTTAAATATCCGGGCTGTTATCTCTACTAGAAAGGATTGTAACTCGCCTTCGTTCCAAGCACTAAACAGATCATGTAATGCTTCATTTGACAATCCCATTTTTTTGAGCAGACCGTACACTTCGCTGATCATTTGCATTATAGCATACTCAATTCCGTTATGCACCATTTTTATGTAATGACCTGCAGCTCCATTTCCCATATAAGCCACACAAGGCTCACCGTTGTAGCGAGCAGCAATAGCCTCTAGAATTTCTTTCACCTGTTCATAACTTTGTTTATTTCCGCCGGGCATCATACTGGGACCGAAACGAGCACCGCTTTCACCGCCGGAAACACCCATGCCTATAAAATGCACTCCGGAGTCTTTTAAAATGTCAAAGCGCCTTTGTGTATCGACATAATGCGAATTACCTCCGTCGATTAGAATATCTCCTTTCTCCAGATTGGGTAATAATTCTTCGATTATCAAATCGACTACTTTTCCTGCGGGTACCAGAAGCATGACAATTCTTGGTGTTTGCAATTGGTTCAGCAAATCCTCCGATGAAGTAGCTACTGTTACCGGACGAGAGCCTGCTTCAGCTATCAATCTTTGCGCTTGCTCTTCATTGCGATCATAGCCACATGCGGCAAAGCCGTGATCTGCAATATTCAAGACCAGATTGCGGCCCATAGTGCCTAATCCGATCATGCCAAATTGTGCTTTCATAAATTGTGTTTTTTATGGGGAGATTGCATTAATGAAATCTTAAAATATTCTCTATTATTTCGCAATTTTGTTTATCGGTTATACCGTTACGATGTTTTTCGTTAATTTCACATTAAGAACGGATATATCTTAGGACTAATTTAAGAAAAGTTAAAGGAACAGTAACAAAGAAAGACTATTACAGAATGTTTATAAAAAAAGTATTACCGGCTATTCTTACGATTTTTTTGTGTGCCTGTGGTAGTTCAGTGCCGAAAAAAACAAATGTCCTTACCCAAAAAACTCCACAACAGCAGCCGGTAGAGAAAACTAGTCCTGCCCCTCAGCAAAATCAAACAGTTTTTAAAAGACCTGAACAGATAACCCGTAATAATCGTCCAACAGAAGAACCCAATACGAATAGCAGGCTTGAAAGGCCACAACCTACATATACACCTCCACCAATAACAGCAACTAATTCATCCCAGCTACCATATAGATCCCGTGAGTATTATAAGTTCATAACAGATAGCATACAATATTATGCCAAACCTACTTACGAAAAGAATATTGATGAAATCATTAAGCAAATAAGCCTCAACCCTTCACAAAAGAAGAATCCGGCTGTAAATGCACCTTGGTATGCATCGGTGAATTTTAATATCAGAAAACCCAATTTTGTAATTCTGCATCATACCGCACAAAATTCTGCAGAGCAAACTTTATTTACGTTTTCTATATCGCGCACCCAAACCAGTGCACATTATGTGGTAGGACGCGACGGCACAGTATATCAAATGTTGAATGATTATGTTCGGGCTTGGCACGCCGGCAACAGTCGCTGGGGAGGCGTAACGGACATGAATTCGTGTAGTCTGGGTATAGAGATTGACAACAATGGAAACGAACCTTATCCTGATGCTCAAATTACAGCCTTGATAAAATTATTAGGCCATCTTAAAGAACAATATGGAATTCCACAGGCCAATTTTATCGGGCATGGAGATATAGCGCCTGGAAGAAAGCAGGATCCCAGTAAGTATTTCCCATGGAAGAGATTGGCTGATGCCGGATTTGGTTACTGGTACGATCCTTACAATTTACAAACACCTCCGGCAGATTTCAACCCCATTATGGCTCTGCGTGTCATCGGATATGATATTAGTAATCCCGCCGCAGCAATTGGGGCCTTTAAAGCTCACTACATCCAAAACGATACTTCAAAATCACTAACGGATTACGACAAGAAAGTGCTTTATAGTATTTATAAAAAATATATCAGCAGATAAATTCGGGTTTATAGTTTGAGCAAAAGGGAGTAGGTTATAAGTCCATACCTACTCCCTTTGCTTTTTCCTTTCGTAAAATTTCTTTCATCATTCCTACGATAATCTTGTTCTCTTCCGCTACATTATCATACTCCCCTCTATCCTTACGCATATCATATAACTGTTCCACACTATTATTACCCAACTCCGTATTGGTGAGCGGATTATAAACGCGTCCTTTATTAGGCTCTATATATTTCCAGTCATGTGTTAGTACCGTTAATGATCCACCAAAACCGATAACATATTCTCTTCCCTTGCGGTCACGTCCGAGCCAAGCATCCAGCTGATCCTCACTATCCAGTTCTTTCACAGAAGATATATCCACTCCTGTCAATCGAGCCATAGATGCCAGCATATCTATTTGCGATACTAATGCTTCGGACTTTTGGGGAATAAGCTTATTGCCCCAGTTCACGATAAAGGGTACCCTTGTGCCTGCTTCAAAATTGCTATACTTGCCTCCGCGATATGGTCCCCAAGGTTTATGATTTTTGAGCCGCTGCACTGCCTCGTCTTGATAGCCATCATCCACAACGGGGCCGTTATCGCTTGTAAGAATGATAATGGTATTTTCTCTGATACCGCATCTTTCCAGCGCCTTGATAACTTCCCCTACTGAGTAATCAAACTGAACAATGGCATCTCCTCTTGGTCCCATATCGGTTTTCCCTACAAATCGAGGATGCGGATAGCGTGGTACATGGATATCATTTGTTCCAAAGTACAAAAAGAAAGGTTTTGACTTGTTTTGCTCAATAAACTGCACGGCATGGGTGGTGATACTGTCTGCAATGGATTCATCCTCCCAAAGCGCCGACTTACCTCCTTTCATATATCCGATTCTGGAAATGCCGTTTACAATGCTCATATCGTGTCCGTGACTTGGCTTCAATTTGGTCAAGAGTTCAGGATTATCCTTTCCTGTAGGTTCGCCGGGAAAGTTCTTCACATAACTCACCTGAATAGAATCTTTAGGATCAAGATTTACTACTCGTTGATTTTCCACATACACGCATGGTACACGGTCGCCGGTAGCCGCCATGATATAAGAGTAGTCAAACCCAATTTCTTTAGGTCCTGGCGTAATAAGACCATTCCAATCTTGTTTACCGGTTTCCTCTCCCAATCCCAGATGCCATTTTCCTACCGCAGCCGTAACATATCCGGCCTGTTTGAACATTTTTGCCAATGTGTACCGATGCGGTTTGATAATCATTCCGGCATCACCGGCTGCAATACCTGTTCCTTTTCGGCGCCATGCATATTCGCCTGTAAAGAGACTATAGCGCGATGGCGTACAGGTAGAGGCCACCGAATGCGCATTCATAAATTGAATACCCTCTTTGGCAAGCCTGTCGGTATTAGGTGTTTTAACGGCAATTGCTCCATAGCAGGAAAAGTCGCCGATACCAATATCATCGGCATAAATCAATACAATATTTGGCTTTGTAGTGTTTTGTGCGGATAAAACAATCGTTGCTAAGCCTAATAGAAAAGTGAATATGATTCTCATTTTGGAATTATTTCAATGGTAAGAAGTTGCTTTACAGAGTTTATTATTTCTTTCTCACAAATTATTCCTTTACCACTGTTATCATTTGTTGGCGGGAAGAAATCCCAGTTCTATAAGGAATCGTGTAGTTACCATAAGCGTCTCCTCATAGTATTTATTTCCCTTTTCTCTGTAATTAAAAAAACCATGGGGTTGATCCGCATATAAGAATAAATCACACCTATTCCCTATTGCACGCATTTTTTTCTGATAGTCTTCTGCTGTTTTTACAGGGATATGTTTATCCTTAGTTCCTAAAAAAACAATGGTAGGGGCGGCTCCCTTCTTGATATTATGGTAAGGAGAAATGCGCACATAGTCGTCTCCAAATATCTTGTAACCATAATTATCCGGACCATTATTAAATACGGGGTTAAATAGTACCAATGCATTAGGACGCGCGCTAATGCTTATATCGTCAGTAGCTTCATCAATTTCTATAAGATCAGTAGCTGCCGCTACATGTCCTCCGGCAGATCCACCGGCGGCAACTATGCGGTCAGGATCTATACCCAATTCTGCCGCATGCTTTCTTAAATAACGAATAGCCGACCTACCGTCTTTAACGCATTCAAAAGGGGTTGTATGATGACGGCTTCTCACCCTATAATCGGCAGTTATAGCTATCATGCCTCGGGAGGCTAAATAAAGTGCTTGATGCTTAAACTGATCTATCGTGCCGCCTACCCAACCTCCTCCAAAAAAGAAAATAATAGCCGATCGTTTTTGTTCGGGCTTAAAATCATCAGGATAATATAATTTCATTATCAGTTGTGTTGTATCAACAGTCTTATACACAACTTCCTTTACGTTATTCTGAGCATTTGTTATCAGAAATTGTAATACACAAAGAGTCAAAAACAGATACTTCCGCATTATTAGTATTTTACTTTTTGTTGCTTTTTGAAAGGGAAGAAAATGTTATTGTCTGACTTTTCAAACCATCTGAGGTTGCAGTAAGCTCTATATTACCCGGCTCAAGAGTAGTCTGAATCATAACCAAACATTTCCCCTTAAATGCTTTCCGCTCTTCAGCTTTCATTGAGGAAAAGTCGATGATATCGCCATTTTCAACGCCTATTATTTTTCCGGGACCTTTCAACTTAAACTTTACCAGGTTATTTGCTTCAGGAACCATTATTCCTTGGGCATCGGTAATTTGCACTTCCACATGAATAACACTACGTTTGTCGGCAACAACTTGTTGTTTATCCGGAATAAGTCGGATAGCTGCAGGAGCACCTGCAGTAGTCACACTGGTTTTAGCTACTATTTTCCCATCCTTACGTGCAACAGCCTCCAAAGTGCCGGGTTCATATGGCACCATCCATACCAATTGTCTTGACATGTCCATTGTTTGCACTCCCAGAGAACGTTTATTCAATAATAGCTCCACTTCGGGTGCATTAGAATACGCCACTACAGGTATTGTTACGCCTTCCATTCCGGGATGTGTCCAATGAGGCAATAAATGCACCATAGGAGTAGACGACCATAAACTTTGATACAAGTAATAATGATCCTTTGGAAAACCACATAAATCCAATATTCCAAAATTGGCAGTACGTGCCGGTTGAATAGCAGCTTCACCCAAATAATCAAAACCTGACCATCTAAAGGTACCTATAAAAAAAGGAAAGGCCTCGGTACGATTATGTTGATCTCTCACTCCAATACGTACAATTGCATTATCATACGAAGATTGATAAAAAATCGACTGCTTCTTAAATACCTCCTTCTCAGATAAATCCGGTATTGGAAAAACTTTCGACTTAAAATCTTCCCATTTTACACCTTCTTCCCAAGGGGCAGGGAAATCCCGTGTGCGATAGGATGTACGAGCATAGTAAACACCACGGGTTTGTAAGGTATGTGTTATTTCGGTTCCTAATAAGGGTTTATCGGGATGTTGTTGGTGAAAAGTTTCTAGTACACCGGGCATTTCTCCTTCGCCATTAAAGCCGACAACGTCTACATACCGGCCCTCACCGCTTCGGGCCTGTGTTACAGGACGCGTAGTATCTAAACTTTTCACTACTTCAACTAGGTGCTTTTGCAGTTCTACATTGAATCTAGGCACTTCGTTGCCGATGCTCCACATAATGATAGAAGGATGATTACGATCGCGCTTGATAAAATCAGTAAGATCTTTTTTCCACCATTCTTTAAAATATAATCCATAATCATACGGAGCTTTAGGTTTATCCCACCCGTCAAACGCTTCATCGAGTACCATTATGCCCAACGTATCACACATTGCGTAAAGCTCAGGTGCTGCGGGATTGTGAGTTGTTCTGATAGCATTGCAACCCATTGCTTTTAATAACTTCAAACGTCGATACAATACATCTTCCGGAACTGCTGCGCCTACAGGACCTGCATCATGGTGATTACAGACACCATTCAGCTTTATTCTTCTTCCATTTAATACGAACCCATCTTTAGCATTCACTTCAATAGTACGTACACCAAAGTAGGATATATATGATTCTTCTTTATTATCGGAATAAATAATTCGGTGTACTACTTTATATATTTCAGGTGTTTCGGGCGACCAGTAGCGCGGATTAGGTAAAACCATTTTCTGGCGCCAATTGGTTAATCCCGTATCTACAGTTACGCGTTCAGATTGAGTCAGCACTTTTTTATTATCAGATGAGAAGATATCCGTCTGCAATCTAATTACGCGTGCTACATTAGACTTGTTCTGTATTTCTGTTTGAATATGAACATCCGCTTTTTGAGGCGAAACATTAGAAGTAGTAATATAAGTGCCCCACTGCGGAATATAAATCGCTCCTGTGACGCGCAACCATACATGACGATAAATCCCGGAACCGGTATACCATCTACCGCTAGGTAGTCTGCTATTATCTGCTTTTACAGCAATAACATTCTTCCCTGTTTTTAAATATGGCGTAATATCATACTCGAAGCTAATATATCCATAAGGACGTTTACCAAGATAATGACCATTTATCCATACCTCGCTGTTCATGTAAACGCCATCGAATTGAATCATTACATGGGAGTCCTTCTGCTTTTTCCATTCAAAGGTTTTGCGATACCAACCTATACCACCGGGTAGATACCCCCCACGCCATCCTGAAGGATTATCTAGGTCGAACGGCTGCTCGATGCTCCAATCATGCGGTAAATCAAGCTGACGCCATGAAGCATCATCATAAGACATTTCTGAAGCCCCAGCTATATCTCCGAGATGAAAACGCCAATCAAAATCAAAGTTCAAGGTATGGGAACCTCCAGCGCGTTGTGCGTGGCATTTATTTATCGGAGTTATCACCAATAAAAATGCACAGACTGCTAAAAGTTTCCAATATATATTGCAAGTCAATTGTCGCATAGCTAAGATTCTATTTTCTCATTTGCATCATACAAACGATCATAAGGTAATACACCGCAATTAATCAATATTGATCGAATATAAAATTTCAGTTTGGGTGGTTGCGATTTTAAAGTCAGTAACTGTTGTAGTTCTTTTACCAACGGTGTGGCTTTAACGCCAACATTTTGCAGACAAGCTGCTGCTGGACCAAAACCGTCCTTCAATTGTTGAAGCAAATAATCAAGGCCACGCTGGGTATCTCCGGCATAAACCATAGCTTCGGCAAGCATACATTTCACTTCAGGAATCACAGAGGTATCCTGCAATACATTTGTAGCAGCTTTAGGAACATTTTTTATTAATCCTATCTTAGCCAATCCACAAATACCACTTGCTCCCCAATACTGCACTACCGGATCTTTATCACTCAGAAATTGTAGCAATGTTGCTAGCTGCTTGGGGTCTTTTAATGATGCAATTTCTGCTGCGCTGATCTCTTTTGATACATCAATCTTAGCTTTTCTAACAACATCATACAAAGCACCCTCTTTTTGCAGCACACGTCTATATTCTCGAGGAATAAATCCTAGATCCTTTTGCTCTCGCAACATTGACTGTAATGCCTTTTTCAAAGTATTCAGCGCATCCTTATATGCAGGTAATGAAGCTAGGTTTGTTGTTTCTAAAGAGTCCTTCTGAATATCGTATAATTCAAAAGTTTCTACAGGTTCCCAAAATTTAAGATGCAAAGGGTTTTTTATTGTTCCTGCCATAAAAGCTTTATCCCATGCCTGTTGGGCCGGCATTTGCCATTGATAATCTTGCCGTGTACCATTGGGATATGCGCTCTGATAGTTCCAGATGAGTTTATAACGTCCGTCGGTTATAGCGCGCGATGGCGCATAAGTATCGCCTTGATTAGCACGAAACGTAAAAATATATTGACGCAGGTTTTGAGCATCATTGGCAGCTTTGCCTAAGAAAGGAGCTCCCACCATAAAATCAGGAATGGAGACGTTACAAAGACTTAATACAGTAGGCGCTAAATCGACAAATGAAACGAGACGATCACTTACCGACGGTATGGTTGTTCCGGCCAGATGTTTCCAACGCGGAGGAAAATAAACGATGAACGGCACCAATGTTCCAGTCTCATAGACGTAAGCCTTACCGCGCGGCACGGTTCCTCCATGATCGGCATAAAAGAAAATAATAGTATTATCAGCTTCACCGCTTTGTTCAAGTTCTTTAAGCTGCTGTCCAACCCAAGCATCCATGCGTTTTACGGCATCCATGTTCCAAGAAATATCATCACGCACCTCAGGCAAATCAGGTATATAAGGAGGTACAATAACCTTATCCATAGGAACACTTCTAGAAGAACGGCCTTCTGTGGTGCGGGTAGCCACTCTGCTCATGTGGGTAATTCCGGTATTAAATACTGCAAAGAAAGGTTTACTCTTATCTGGTCTATCTTTGTAGGTTGCATTCTTTCCTGATGCATCCCATACATTCTTAGGAGTTTTTAGATTAGTATAGATAGCCCCTCCTCCAGCTGTACCAATCCAAAGTACTCCATATTTATCTTCAAAAAAACATTTAATATTAATAATACTTCCGATGAAACTTGTATTATTAATCTGTTTTATTACATGTTCTGCCTTCCACTGAGGACCATTATTTAAAGCGGAAAAAGGCATAGTGAGGCGAAATACACCGTTTTTGAGCGTACCCACCCATATGGAACCTCTTCGATCTTGGAAAAGCGACTCAACTTGTGTAATTGCTTCTGGCAGCTGCACTTTCTTAAATACAGGCAGAAGTCCTGCTTGATTCCACCCCTCCAGCCGAAAGACGCCATCCTTTCGTCCGGCCCATAAAATGCCGTTATTATCTAGCATTATTTTTCCCACACTTATATCGTTGTTTGACGCCGGAACTTTGGAAAAGGATTTAGAAGATATGTTGTAAATATATATTCCTTTGTTGGTAGCTAACCATAAGTAACGTGTAGCTCCATATATCATTGAATTAATAATAAGCGGTTTATTATTTGCCGCACGAACCAAAATATGACTCTTAATTTTCACTTTTTCATTACGAATCTCCATTGCGAATAAATCGCCTCGCTTGGTAGCTACCCACACTGTTCCTTTGTCATCAATGCATATACCACTAATCCATGCAACTTCTGCAGATTTGTTGCTTGCGAAAAGTGATACTCGTGTAAACTTTTCAAATTTTTCATTATAAATACTTAAACCCTGTCACTCTGTTCCTATCCAAAGGTGACCATCTCCATCGGGAAGTATTACGGTAATGCGGTTATTAGGAAGGCTGCTGGTGTCGCCGGGAATATTTTTAAAAACTTGTACCGTTTTGCCATCATACTTATTTAATCCATTATGAGTACCGAACCAAAGAAAACCGGAATGATCTTGTACCATCGCAGTTACATCGCTATGCGATAAGCCATCGTTTACTGAAAGTTGCCTAAAAAGGGTATTACCCGTACCTTGTGCTGATGCAATCATTGCAGCGAATAGGCAAAGCACTAAAAATGACGGGGTTTTCCTGATCTTTGAAAATAGGATATACTTCATAGCAATAGCAGCCATCGTTAGCTTATAGGTCTATAAGCAAGCCATATGTAAGAGGTCTCTAAATTTATCACATCGAATGTACGAAATACCTTTCTACATTCATTAAGTTTTCTGAAATATATCAATTGGTATGTGGGAAAAACAGAATGAAAACATCAAACGATTGGTGACAAGTAATATATTACTAGGGAAGCATCTCACTAACTTTTCTTAGTATTCCCCATCACGATCCCTACCAAAAATATCACCAACGTACCTACTACAATAATCATATTAGCATGCAGCGGATTTCGCAGGAAGGAGTATTGATCGGGAATCAAATAAGAAAAAGTCATCCATAAAATAACCAATATACCAACAAGCGTTGCAATAAATGCCGCCTGATTATTCGTTTGCTTGGATGCTATTCCTAATAAAAACAATCCAAGCATACCTCCGGCAAAAATGCCTGAGAGTTGCCACCAAATATCCAATACACTTTTAATGCCTATCATTAACACACCTGCAAACATACCGAGCAAACCAAATACTACAGTGGCAATATGTAATAAACGAAGCCCTTCTTTATCAGTGGTTTTTCTTCTAAAATATCTTTTGTAAATATCTTCTGAGAATACAGTAGCAGAAGCATTCATTCCCGAGCTAATGGTACTCATCCCAGCCGAAAGTATAGCTGAAATAATCAGGCCCAATATTCCCCCAGGCAACATAGTTACCATAAAATGCGGCATTACCTTGTCTCCATAATCCTCAGGTTTTAAAGTTTGTGCCAAAGCTGCGATTTCGCCAGAAGCAACATTATTACCTAATCGCTCCGCAGCAGCTTGAATTTTTATCGGTTCCAACAAGGCGGGATTGGTTTGATAATACGCATACAAACAGCTGCCGATAACAAAAAACAATAATGATATTGGAATATACATCCATACACAAAGCCAAATGGATTTTGTAGCTCCACGAGAAGTGCTAGCCGTGTGATATCGTTGCACGTAGTTCTGATCCATTCCAAAATTGTTCAGATTGATGAAAAATCCATATACCAGCACTACCCAAAATGTAGAAGTAGTAAAACCAAACTTCCAACTGCCTAAACTGAATTTTTTATCCGTCATACCGATTTCGAAAATCTTACCAATACCGCCTTCAATATGCTGTATTGGTAAATATAGAATCAATAAGGCGCCTACTGTGATCAAAATAGCTTGTATGACTTCTGTCCAAATTACCGCCTCAATACCACCCATTACCGTATATAACACAATACAAATACCGGTAATCAGCATGATGGTTTTAATATCAAATCCAGTCAATGCTTGCAATGTAAGCGACAGACCAAAAAAGATTGAGCCCATTCGCGCAATCTGTGTTAGAATAAAACATATCACGGCATAAGTACGTGCCCAAGGACCAAATCTTCTTTCGAGATTAGTATACGCCGAAACCTCTCCTGTATTACGATAAAAAGGAACAAAATACTTTGCTGCAATAAGCGCTGCTATCGGCATAGACAAACTAAAAGCAAAAGCATTCCAGTTAGAGCCAAATGCTTTTCCGGGAACTCCGATGAAAGTATTACTGCTCAAAAATGTAGCGTATAACGAAAGGCCTATTGCCCAACCTGGAATCCTCCCTGAAGCCTTGGTAAACTGCGATTCTGTCTTATTTCTTTTAGAAAAAACATATCCTATATATACCATAGCAAGCATATAAACCGCAATCACCAAAAGATCTACAAAAGGTAAATTTTCCATACTGACAAATTACAAGCAATTCTTCACAAACTTACTAAATACGGTGGTCGCGCACATGTACAATTTTATCAAAACTATATAGAATATTACTATATCACTCGCAACTCAGCTCAATAAGGAGATCTTTTCTTGCAATATATCATTGAATGTAAAAATATCTCGACGCTACTGTGTCTTTGTTATGAATCCAGGATCGCTTAATGTTTTCAAAAAAGCAATAAGTTCTTCCTTTTCCTGCTCCGTCAATGGTATGCGCCTGTTATTATTTTTTAAAAAGGGATCCAGATTTTCAGTGTCCAGAACGCCGCCATCAAAATAATCTAATACGCTCCTTAAAGTTGGGAACTGTCCAAAACTTCCATAGGGTGCCGTATATTCTACATTTCGCAAAGAGGGAACTCTGAAACTCATAAAATCCTTCATATCCTTTGTCACTCTAGCCCGGCCTGTTTCATTCTCATTAGGATTTATGGGGAAACCAACATTTCTAAAACTTTGATCGGTAAACAGCACAGTACTATGACAGCTTTCACACTTCTGTTGAAATACATGATATCCTCTCGCTTCAATCGCTGTGAACATAGCCTCATTACGCATCACTTTATCATATTTACTATTTGCAGAAATCAGGGTGTATAGATATTGTGCAATACTTTTATATATTCGATCAGGCGTTACAGAAGTATCTCCATATGTTTTACGAAACAGATGTTGATAATCCGTATCATTCTGAATCTTATTGATAACTTCCACAATCGACGAATTCATTTCTTCTTTTGTGATAATAGGTATAAGTGGCTGCTTTTCCAATTGCAGAATACTACCATCCCAATTATAGAACTTCATGAAGGCCATATTTTGAATAGGCGGTACATTGCGTAATCCCACTCTTCCATACACACCTATTGCCTTAGTATTATTGTCGGCAAAAGCATTTTCAGGCTTATGGCAGCTGGCACAGGATATCGAATTATCTACGCTAAATCTCTTATCATTAAATAAACGCTCGCCCAATATTACACCGTACTTTGTAGGCCTATTAGCCACAACATAAGTATTAAAGTCAGGAAAATAATCCGGGATAGGTAATTTGATATAGGGATTATCGTCATCAGCATCAGGTTTGTTCTTGGAACAACACCAAAGGCATAATAACACACCAAAAACTATAAGCAATTGCCTCATCCTGCAAATATTATTCACACATTAGAAAATGCTGCTGGCATGATGCCTACAGCATGATATAGCTTATTGTTCAACAGTAGTCACGGAAAACATCCCCATTTTATCGGTAGTTCCGTTTCCTCCCATGTTTTCGACAAATCGCATCATCTGTACAGATGTATGCCTGTTGGGAGTAGCATTATCATCCATGCCGGTTCCGGAGCTGAGCTTGATTGTATGAATGTTTCCACTTAAAAGTTTATCGAAATCAGCTTTTATAGTAATTATTGGAGCGGCGTTACCTACTACCGCAGCAACAGGCAAATCGAGCTCGATATCCCTGTATGCATCTACACCTTGTGTATAAGCTCCTTCTTCTCCTTCAATAGTGCTGCCAGTGTGAATAGACAACTTTTTATGATCGACATCATAAAATCCTTCCAGCTTTGCAAAGCGATATCCGGTACCCCATTCCCACATCATTTCGGTATCGTTGGCTCCGGCAGCTGCGTAAAACTTAGGGAATCTCACCTGATCTATTGTGTTCAACTCGCTTTTTACACCTAGTCCAAATTTCAGTTGTTTATACGTTCCGGACGGAATATCATATAAAACAAACTCATTCGTTTCGGGTTTGGCATGATTGATAACAGCTGCACCTTTATCAAGATCATTAATATAATAAGGTATTTCTGTACCATCGATTTTAACTAATCGAATATTACTTACTACATATTTAATTTCAGTAAATCCATGCTGCTGTCCTTCCTTGGATGTGTTGATTGTAGCAAGCCCCGAGCTAGCATCTCCTAAAACAATGGGAGTATTTTTAAATGTATTCACAAAATGCAACCTTACATCATTAGCAACAATCGCATCCTTTTTACTACACGCTAACAACAGCAGCAATGGCAGTGCTATCAAGAATTTCATTTTATAATTTTTCATGGCTAATATTATTTTGTTCGTTAAACAATCTTTCTGCTCTTATAATGCAAGTTTCAATGACATAAAAAGATTTCTTCCCATTCTGGGAATATTCCCCCAATCAGCATAAGTGGAATACTGCTTATTTAGCAGATTTTCTACTCCTAGTTGTATCACAGCATTGATATCATGTAATGCAAAAGCGTAATCAGCGGCAATGTTCCAGATCATATATGCAGGCTTACTACGCTCTCCATACTCGGGACTATAATTGACATGTGCAAAATCTCCCTGCAACATTGTTTTGATATGAAAATGGTGACGCATCCACATCAGAGAAGTATTATAATGAAGCGGTCTTATAAATGGCAAATTGGTACCTGTATTATCGGTAGCACGTGCATAGGTCATGCTGCTTTCCCAATGCAGATGTTTCCAGATATCATAACGCAGATGTGCAGTTGCATTGAAAATACGTGCATACTTCAATGAAGAGTAGGCCTTTACCCCCACGGACTGATAATTCATAGGACTGCCAATACTCAATACTTTGCCCACTATATAATTGCGGATATGGAAATAATTTGTCTTAATAGAAAGATGTAATTCTTCCTTTTGAAAACCTACACCGGCGTTAACTTCATAAGATATTTCATTTTTCAAATTAGGATTACCTACATAATCATACCTGTCAAAACTATTGTAGATGTAATAGCCATACCCTTCCGAAACCGAAGGAGCCCGTTGGCCGTATCCAGCACCTAAAGAGAAATCAAAAGCATTAAACTTCTTTTCATATCCTACATGTAAACCTGTCAATATTCGCTTATTCTTTTGGGAAGCATGTGGATAAAAGATTCTGTTAAACTCCACATAACGCGAATAATTGTAATGATATCCTAACGAAGCTCCAAAGCGTAGCATCGTATTCTCCGACCGCATCCATACATTATTTACAGAGACCCCTCCGTATGTCGTCGTTACCCAAGGCCAGCTATAGGCAAACATAGTTCGCTTACTTCTATCTTGAGGATACATACGCATCTCGGCAATCGATAGATTATTGTATCCATTAAACTGTATATTCGAAACTAGCTTTCTATGCTCCAGCTGAAGATTAGAAACCATCCCATAAGTTGTACTCCATCCCGGCATATCCATATGTACTAAGTTTTCAGGACGCTTCGTATCATCCATATAATGCTCTACTGCGTTAAAGTATAGCTTTGTATTCCAAGATCTGATGCTACCCTTCTCAAATAACTGCTTGTAAGTGGCAGAAGTAATGATTGCTCTAGAAAGCCATAAATCCATTGGAAGTGCCGGATAACCTACATCTTTGGCTACATCAAATATGGCATCCAGTCTAATAGAAGACAGTTCCGATGTTTTATAAGCCAGGCCGGCCGAAGCATTCAGCTTGCTGTACTGAGAATGTTGAACCTCCTCCTGATTTCCATCATAATAGTTTCCGGCTTTCCGATAGGCTATGCTTCCATCCGTCACAAATCGTTTTCCAGAATAGGATAAGTTTAATAAATTAAACACCTGCTTATTATTCCACTCTACACCCGTTTGATAGATCCCGCTCCACTTTTTCAAAAGACCAAATGGTGTTACTTTTCTTTTAAAATCAATGTTACCACCTATTGTAGCACCATGCATATTTCCTTCCTGCCCTGAACGAATATCAATCGATGACAGATTATTACTCTCCAAATAGGTAGATACAGGATCCATTTTATCGGTACAGGCTCCAAATATGTGCATACCATCTATAGTAATGGAGGACCGCTCTATTGTCATATTGTTCAACAGGGGCTCCCACGCGTAAGCTCCTCGCTTAATAAAACTTACTTGCTCGGAAGCAGCCAGATACTCATCAATAGATGTGGACTGTTTTATATCTGCATGTATATTTCTTTTAGCAGCTTTTATTTTAATCTCCTCCAGCACCCTTGTTGTATCATCCTGCGCAGGCTCCTGAGCCTTAATACCCGTCGTAATTATTAATATCACTAAAGCAATATGTAGGGCCTTCATGAAATATCAGAATAAAATGTCAATATGTAGTTCACTTTTCGCGCCTTCCACACCGGGGGTGAAATCTTTAGAAACTTCCATTCCCTTTACTACATTCCCAGATGGATTGAGTAATATAAAATTCAGCGTCCAATTGCCTGTCATAGTATAGTTCACCACACCATGATACAATCCGTCGTCCAGCTGTATTAAATCCTCATTATTAGGCGAAGAATGATTTCCCATCGAAGGCTCAGGCATACGGGGATCTAAAAGCAGCTTGTATCCCGTCACTTCAGTATAATAGTACTGTACAGGAAAAGGAAAACTATCAACCGAGGAAGAATCAATTGTTTTACATTGATATATCCCAGCTACTAGATCGTTTTCTCCCACTTTCGGTTTGTATGGAGATACGAGCGCAATAAGATATTTTATATCATCATTCCCAACAAAAGCCGTCATGCCTAAATTTTTATTAGGTTGCTCCAGCACTTTCACCTTTCCGCTTGCATAATGTGATTTATTATCAGTAGTAAAGCTTACATAAAGCTGCGAGCTTTCATTAGGACGATCCTCGTCTACAAACACTACATATCCTGAAAAATAATTACTATCAGAATGATATTGCAAGTGATATTGATGCGGACAGGATATCCGAGAGCCATCACTATTTTCTTTAAAAGGGAAAAAAGCAATGCTCGAAATCTGGCCAGTTTGGTCATTCGAAGTATCAGCAATTCTTACGCGAATCGGATTATATCCTTTATAAAATTTACCGTTCAAAGCTTCAATATGCACTACGTAATTATCAGTATGCAATAAAGCCGCTTCCTTGAAATCATAATATACCGGCACCTCTGCATTTCTCTCCGCTTCATAGTCCGTCTTAGCCTTGGTACAAGACAATAGCAACAGGCATACTACACCTGAGATGAGTATTCCATTCTTCATAAAGAAAATCAATCAAGAGAATTGTGTAATAAAGCGTCAGGTCAACGTACTAGCATTATTTATTCATTCGGCAATGGTAATAATCCGATAACCGCAACACTCCAGTGTTTTGGCAACGTATACGAAAAGCAGTTCCGTATAGCATGGGTAATAAATACCTAAAACACATAGTACAGCACAAACTATAACGCCAATGCTATAAGATGAATGAATAAATTATGCCTGTATAGAGAGAGAAGATTCCGGAGGCTTTACAACAGCAGTTGTATAGAGAAAAGAATAGAGAGGGCTTCGATATAACGAATAATTATATTTTTTATCAAACGGCAACTGAGTCTCAATAGACACAATACGTACAGAGCAAAAAACAACTGTTTCAAACTGCAATTGTTTCAGCATCTCACTGGCTTTCTGCTCAGTTTCTTCACGTTGCATCTGTGCCAGCTTACAATGACCGTTGCATTGCAATTGAGGTCGATTCTTATTTACACAAAAAAGATCAATAAAAAAAGCCTTGTTATATTCATAAACTGCATACAGCACGGTATTTCTCATTACACTGATAAGCATAATGACCATTACAAATACTGTTGCTATTTTATATAAATACTTCAAGGAATAACACTTTGGACCTTGCGAGTGCAAAGGTACAAAAAAGAATTATTCCCTGAAGACTTTATTAACTAAATTAGATTTGCTACTTAGCTTTTATGTTCACTTCCGATACAGCAATCTTAGAAAGCAACTTGTCGCAATTCTTTTCTTCCTGTAAAGTTGATTTTAATAAACTGACAGCATCTTTATGACCTAATTGACTAGCATAAGTGGCCAGTGTACCATAAGTTGCAATTTCATAATGCTCTACCTTTTGACTGGCAGCAATGATACCCGCGTCTCTTACTGCTCCCGGCTCAGTTTCTTTAAGAATACTTTTTCCTTCCTTTAGCAACCCATCCATAGCGTCACACTTTTCAGCTTTGGCTTTCTTACCTAGTATTGCAAACACTTCTTCCAATCGTGTCACATGCTGTTGGGTTTCGGCAATGTGGTCATCAATGGCAGTTTTCAATTTTGCCGAGGAAGCATTAACTTTCATCAAAGGCAATGCTTTTAAAAGGGCTTTTTCTGCCCAATACATATCTTTAAGTCCGTCTTCAAAAAATTCTAATAATTCTTGTGCGGCATCTTTCTTTGCAGCTATTTTTTTTGCAGGTGCTTTTCTTTGAGGCATAAATAAATATTTAAAGTTTAAAATAAAAAAGTTGAGAGATAATTGACTGCGGAATTTTATAGCTTTCAAAATAAAAGCTAATATTTCACACTACTGTCTTGAACCAAGAGGACTATAATATTTAAAATATAATTTACAGTGAGGAATCTTGCTGCTTTAGATTGGTAATAATATAACACATTACGCCGCTGCGCAATTCCTGATACCATTCCCATTCTTCCAAGAGAATATCTTTTCCGTTAGTTATATAATTATTCAACAATATAATGGCATCTGCGGTAAAATGTATATTGGCAGATATGACCTCCTTGTCAGCACTTAATATTTTCAGCATATAAATGTTTTTAAGAGTTTAGGAAATACATTTATCCTATAGAGGACATCTTCTTATGAGCTGAACTACTAAAAAGGAGGACAATTCTTACAGCCTAAATAATAAGGAGCGGAATATGAAATTCAGACAAATGATTAGCTCTAATTCATATGAAGATAATCTTTTAAATCCATACTGACAAATAAACCTTATTTAAGCTTGTTAAGAATGCATCCAACTTGTATTATACAAGAAGAATGCCATTTAATTTTATTCATATCTTTTTAACAGATTTTATGAGTGATCTTAATACAAAACCAGTATTCGTAAGTAAAAAAACGCCCCCGAATAACCGGGAGCGTTTCAATAAAGCTAATTGCTAGATAAAATTGATTATTATCTCATGTTAGTGTGTGCTGTGTGTATCCAGAGGTACATAATCTGCTACCATTTCAGCGGCATAATCCACTTTCTTTTCCTTACCAAAACGGCGTTTCAAACTATCGAAGATAGAGTAAACAACCGGCACTACAACCAGCGTAAGGAATAAAGAAGATAATAACCCTCCGATAATCACAATGGCCAACCCTCTGTTTACATCCGCACCATCACCCTGAGCAATGGCAATAGGCACCATACCAATTACCATCGCAATAGTTGTCATAAGGATAGGACGCAAACGCGCCTGATTGGCTGCTACCAGAGCATCATGGGTATTATCGCCCTGCTCTTTACGATGATTGGCGAAGTCTACCAACAGGATAGCGTTCTTGGTTACCAAACCAATCAGCATGATAATACCTAAAATGGTAAAGATGTTCAGTGATTGATTAGCCAGAGCCAGGAATAATAATGCTCCTATAAATGATAGTGGCACCGAGAAGATAATAATAAAAGGTGTCAGGAAGCTATCGTATAATACTACCATCACCAAATACACCAACAGAATCGCAGCAATAAGTGCTACTCCCAGTGTTCCAAATCCTTCCTGCTGATTCTCCATCGTTCCACCCCAGATATACACTACTCCTGGTTTTTTATCCAGCTGTTTTATTTTTTCTTCCCATTGTGCAGCTACAGTACCTAGTGGTACACCTATTACCTGCCCTTGTACAGATACTGCCGGAGATTTATCGCGGCGCTCCAACAAAGTAGGACCGGAGCCATACCCTACTTCAGCAAATTGTTCCAGCGCAATAGGAATACCCTGATTGTTTAAGAATTTCAATGATTTTACATTATCAATATTCGCACGAGCGGATTCTGCAAATCGAATATTGATATCATATTCATTATCACCGATGGTAAACTTATTATCGGTGTTACCAGAAAATGCCGTTTGCATAGCCATCCCCACTGTAGCGATGTTCAATCCAAGTGCCGTCATTTTATCACGGTCCACTTTTACGGTTATCTCCGGATTTCCTGATTCAGAGGTAAGCTTTACACCTGTAGCACCAGGGATGGTTCTTAAGAGGTCTGCCGCTTTTACGGCCATCTCTTCAGCATCCTGCACAGAAGGTCCTATAAAGGTCATTTGCAATGGTGCTTGTTCGGCACCCATCAATCCCACATTTACTGTTTTAATTTTGGCATCCACCAATACATTTTCCAGTTCACGCTTCAGTACTGCTGAGTATACCTTCGAATTTCCCTTGTAACTTTTTTTCAACTTTACGTGTATTTCTGCTTTATAACGCGTACCAGTAGTTGAAATCAATCCGTCCGATGCCTGTCCTACCATGGTAATCATATCCTCTACCTCGGGTTTTTGACGGATATAGTTCTCAGCCCTTCGAGTCAGTTCATTTGTCTTTTCGATAGATGCATCTTTTGGCAATTCAAACTGCACATAAAACTCCCCTCTATCGTTGGCCGGGAAGAAATCGCTTCCTATATATCCATTACCTACCAGCGATACCGAAGCGAAGAATAATATCAATGCAACCAGCAGTGTGAGTATTTTATTCAAGCGCGAACGCAATGACCATTTTAAAATTCCCGATACCCAATGCGTAAAGGATTTTAATCCTCTCTCAAATCCGTGAATGATTTTCCCCAGCAATGATTTCTCACTGATTAACTCCAGCTTACCGAAGCGAGAGTACAACCAGGGCACGACGGTAAACGATACGAGCAGTGACAAGGAGGTAGATATCACCACGGTTACACAGAATTGAGCCAGAATGTTAGCCACCAACCCTGTGGACAGTGCAATAGGTAGGAACACCACAATAATTACCATAGTAATAGCAGTAACCGTGAAGCCAATTTCCTTAGCACCGTCATATGCAGCACGCACTTTATTTTTACCCATCTCCATGTGACGGTGAATATTTTCAATCACCACAATGGCATCATCCACCAGAATACCTACCACCAAGGAAAGTCCCAGCAACGACATCAGGTTAAGAGTATATCCCATTAACTTCAATCCGATGAAAGTTGCAATTAGCGATAGCGGAATAGCCACCATAGTAATAGCAGCATTGCGCAGACTGTGTAGGAAGAAGAGCATAATAAACCCTACCAGCACAATCGCAAGCATTAGGTCGTGAATAACATTGTTGGCAGCATTCAACGTAAACCTTGACGTATCGTTGGCGATATTGATCTTTACGCCGTATATAGAATAGTCTTTCTCAATTTGGCCGATGGTTTTTTGTACCGCTTCCGATACGGCTACGGCATTGGCATCTGACTGCTTAAACACCTGTAGCAATATAGTATTCTCCTGATTTACGCGAGCAATTTTTTCTATCTCCTTCACGCCATCCTGCACATCAGCTACGTCTTTAAGGAATATAGTGGCTCCACTTGGTGTCGTTATCGGAAGATTTCGCAGTTCCTCCAGCTCGACCAGCTTACCGGCCAGACGAATCGTAGTTCTGTTTTCGCGTGTAGCTACATTCCCGGTAGGAAAATCGAGGTTAGATGCAGCAACAATCTGCTGTACTTGATTTATAGACAACCCGTACCCCTGCAGCTTATCCGGATCAACACTAATTTGAATTTCGCGCTGTTCTCCACCAATTAAATCTACTTTGGCCACCCCATTGATGCGAGCAAATACCGGCTGAATTTTATTATCTAACAGATCATACAATTCTCTTTCAGTAAGATTAGATGTTACTGATAAACTCATGATGGCTACATCATCGAAAGAGAACTTGGAGAGTGTGGGCGCATCTACATCATCCGGCAAATCATTCAACACGGTATTGATTTTACGTTGCGCTTCCGTGAGCAAAAAGTTCACATCAGCACCGGCATTCAGCGTAATCATTACCAGCGAAACATTCTCCAACGATTTGGATTCGATCTTTTTAATACTTTCCAAAGAGGAGACCGCATCTTCTATCTTCTTCGTCACGGATGTTTCCACCTCAGTAGGAGAAGCACCGGGATACACGGTCTGAATGGTAATTACGTTTACCTCAAACTTAGGCACCAACTCGTATCCCAACTGAGTGTAGGAAAAGATACCACCCAGCGTTAGTATGATAAACAACACAATAATAACACTGGGCCGTTTTATAGAAATCTCAGATATTTTCATTGTTTAAATTTTCCAGCGATGAATCATCAATTTTTCGAACACTTACTTAATAATCTGTATCGGCGTATTATTAAATAGATTTACCTGACCTGAAACAATCACTTGTTCATCGGCTTTAATACCATCAATAATTTCGATGTAATCGCCAAAGCTTCTTCCAGACTGAACCTTACGTTCCACCGCCTTGCCGTTTTCAACCACAAATACTTTGTTATCGCTTACACTACCTACAAAAGCGGCACGCGGCACTACCAATACGTCTTCCATCTGTCCTTTGCCAAAGTGAGCGGTACCATACATACCGGCACGCAGTTCATTGCTAGGATTGGGAATTTCCACCTCTACCGGGAAGTTCAATCCGCCTTCAGCCTTAGGTGCTATGAAAGTGATTCTTCCGGTAAATGTTTTATCAGGAATTACACTTACGGTTACCTGAACGGGTTGTCCCACTTTCAGGTTGATGACATTCTTTTCATCTACATGTACTCTAAGTTTTACAGAACTGATATTTACGATGTCAAAAGCAATCGTTCCTGGATTAACATAACTGCCGGGTTCTATTTTTCGGGCATTTACAATACCCGATACTGATGTGCGTATAGCTACATCCCCTGCAATCAGTTTAGCAGACTTTAAATTATTCAAAGCTGATTCGTACTGCAAGCGCATAGCATCCAGCTGTTGCTGTGTAACACCGCCTGTTGCAAATGCAGCTTCATAACGCTCCAAATTCATTTTGGCGTTCTCTAGGTTCGCCTGTGCATTAGCCACATTTACGTTTTGCTTATTACCTTCGATAATGGCCAGTGTCTGTCCTGCCTTCACAAAGTCTCCTTCCTTCACCGACACACTTACGATTCTTCCGCCGGTTTCAGCCCCCACACTTACTTCCTGCTTAGGAATAAAAATTCCGTTGGCAGTATGGCTAATATCTAATTTTCTTACTGCAGCAGTATCTACGCGCACTGCTACGGCGGGGTTAGTTTTAGCCACTTCAGCAGTAGCCGCTTGGTTGGCAGCTTTGTTTTTGTTGAGGATACTCATAATACCCAGCAACACGCCTACCATTACTGCTAGGGTAACGAATACTCTTACGATGGATTTTTTCTTGCTCTTCATATCTATTTGGACTATTAGTCGTTTAATAATGATTTTAAATTTCCGTTGGCTTTGATGAACTGTATTTCAGCAATCTTATAATTCAGTAATGATGTATTCAAATTATTCTGCGCATCGGCATATGCATTTTCGGCATCCAGTACTTCCGTAAGTGTAGCCAGACCGTGCTTATAGTTGTTCTTGGTATTATCCAGCACTTCTTTTGCCATCTGTACATTTCTACGATTAGCATCTACAGTGAGCAGGCTATTTTTGATTTGAGCCCTTGCGTTTTCATTAGCCAGGCTCAGTGCCAATTTGGTATCCTCCATCTGTACCTTGGCTTTTTTCAAATCCACCTCCGCCTGATTAATACGAGCACGGGTTGCACCACCATTGAAAATAGGTATGGACAGGTTCAATCCTAATGAGGAATAGGGTGACCCCTTTACCTTATCGGAATTAGCAAATATGGGAAAGCTGGAACCCATATTCAGATACCCCAAACTACCGTTGAAGCTTAAGGTAGGATAGTAGGCAGCCTTCTTGGCCTGCTTGTTTAATGTGAGCAGTTCAATTTGTTTTTCGAGCACTTTAATTTCGGTACGGTCGTTTACATTACCGCTTTGCATCAGTATGCTTGCATTAATGTCGAATGTTTCCTCAGGCAACACAACTTCCTTATCCATGTCCATACCGATTGCGAACTTTAGGGCATTCTCCGTCAACGTAAGTGAGTTTTGGATTTGCTGCAATGTGGCTTCCAGGTTGTTAATCGCCACATTAGTTCGGTCCAGATCTATCTTCCGGGCTAGGCCTGCATCTACCAAACCCTTAATCACCGCTCCGGTTTTTCGGGTATTTTCGAGATTGGTTTGCACCGTTTGTTTTTGCAATTGCAATTGAAATACTTGATAATAAGCATTAGCTACTTTTTCTATCAATTGCTCATCGGTAAGCTCTTTATTAATCTGATAAAACTCTCGGGTAGTACGAGCAGCCTTCAGTCCGGTGAAAACCGACTGGTTAAACAGCTGCTGATTTACTGTTACCACTGAGTTGGTCTGCCATTTCTGTCCGAAAGAAACCATCACGATTTCACCCGGACGCCCAATCAATTCGCCGGGAAGGGCGCTTTGTTGTAGAAGCGGATTGTAAGTAAGCCCCCCAGATCCGGTAATTTGAGGTAGTGCACTAGCCTTAGTTTCGTCAATCAAGTACTGTGCATTTTCTACATCCAGTTTAGCTTTTTGAGCTTCTGCTTTGTGCTCCAAGGCATATTGAATAGCCTGTTTTAGGGTAAGGACTTCCTGAGCTTCCACTGCTGGCACGGAAAAAATCACAGCCAGCAAAATCATCACGCGTTTTAGATTCATAATCAACTAACGAGTTAAAAATTTTCCTTCAAAAATGAATTCTAGCATTTGTTTCTGACACACGAGCACGCTGTCAATCTTTTCGGGATTGGGCAAGTGTGTCAGGTAATCTTCCAGTTTATGTGCTATTGAAATACTTCTCAAGATTTCAGCGATTTTATTACTTGCATCCACAGGATCTTTCAAAGCAATCTCCCCGCTTTCGATACCTTTCGTAATTAACGAGTGAATACTTTGCACATCTTTGTCCGATATTTCCTTCATCACATCTTTTAAACCACCGCCTTTTACCACCTCTTCCATTTCATGGGTTTGAAACATTACATACTTCTTATGCATAGCGGCGCGGGCGTCCAGTACCGCAAAAAAGGTTTGCATAAAACCACCTTCATAAGCTGCTATAATGACCTGCTCGTTCATAAAAACCTCCTCCACAATAGCCCGTACTACATCCTTAAAAATGGCCAGTTTATCGGCGTAATAGTAATAGAGGTTAGCTTTTGTAATATGTAAATCATCGGCCAGTTCGGAAAGCGTGGTCTTCTGATAACCAAAATGACCAAACCGCTTGATAGCAGCCTGAATGATTTGCTCTTTGCGTGTTTCCATTTAAACTTTTTACTATTTGACTTTTTTAATTGAAAAGTCAAAAGTACAAAAAAGATAAATTTTAGGGTTTATTAATGTAATTTTTTACGAAAATTTAGCAGATGACAATCTCTAAGACAGCAATAAGAGGTTCATATTCAGAGAATATCAGCATGGAAATCTTAAAGCCAATTAGGAAAGGAGCGCCTAGAAAATATTTTAAAGAGTCCCTGTTTTAGAGCGTTGAGTTAGTTGTTAATTCAGCCTAGCTGACACAAAAAAAGCAGTCACATACATATGTAACTGCCTGATTATCATCGCTCCCCCTGCTGGACTTGAACCAGCGACCCTCTGATTAACAGTCAGATGCTCTAACCAGCTGAGCTAAGGAGGAATATCGCCTTCCCTTTCGGGGCAGCAAAAATAAGGGTTTTTCTAATTCATTTCCAACACCTGCAAAAAATTTTTTATAAACGATGGTCTGTATACTGCTTTGCAGGCACTTGATGACCCAATTTTTCCAGAATTTCGGCGGGCACCACCATCTCTAAAGCCCCCAGCACATCCTCTAGCTGATGCAGTGTTCGGAAGCCGATGACCGCCGAGGCCAGCACCGCGGACCTTAAGACATAGTGTAATGCCAATGCGGTTTTATTGTAACCTTCTTGTAACAGGCTATTCATGGTTTGCTGAACCTGTGCCACACCTGCGGCGGTATGTCCTTGATAGTCTTTAGCCGGTTTGTCTACCAGTAGTCCCTGCGCCAGAACGCCCCGTGCAACTATGCTAATATGGTGTTGTTCCAGTAATTGCAGCATTTCTTCCTCCGGCCGACGGTCCAGCACACTATATTGAATCATTACACTCTGAATATTAGATAGCGCCGCGTACTTGCGAATCACATTGGGCCTTATACTAGAAATACCATAATAACGTATTTTCCCTTCCTGCACCAGCTGCTCAAAAGCTTCAATAGTTTCTTCAATAGGATCTTCTATAGTTCCTCCATGAAGTTGGTACAAATCGATATAATCCGTATTCAGTCTGGATAAGCTTTTTTCCACTGCACTGAGTATATAAGATTTGCGTGGATTCCAGTCCCAACCACTCCCATCTTCTCGCCATTGGTTACCTACCTTGGTAGCAATAATCACCTTATCACGCACAGGTTTCAGCAAGCGTCCAATGAGCTGCTCATTCTCTCCCTTATCATAAAGGTCGGCAGTATCAAAATAATTTACGCCTGCATCCAGAGCGCGATGTATCAATGCCTCTGCCTCCTGGCGAGAGCTTTTCAACAGAGACATACATCCAAAGCCTATCACAGAAGCCTCAATATCCGATTTACCAAGCTGATGATACTTCATTATATATCAATTTTGTTCATAAACCTGCAAATAACCTGCCGCAATTCTTTACCTACAACAACAAAACTATATCAGGAAATATCTATATTTAACCTACATTAGTCCCCTCCCTTTAGTAGGAATAAAAAAGATATCATCTATGACTATTGAACAAAAAATCCAACAAACTAAATTCACTAACCCCTATCAGAAGCTTGCTCTAAATTTAATATACACATGTCGCAATCTGGAGTTTTTCCTCAATCATCAATTTAAAAAACACGATCTTACCTCGCAACAGTACAATATACTACGCATTTTACGAGGCAGCAATCCTACACCACTATCCACTCAACAAATAAGAGAGCGGATGGTTGATAAGATGAGCGACACCAGTCGTATTGTTGATCGGCTTCTGTTAAAAAAACTGGTTACGAAAAAAATCTGTCATGCCGATAACCGTTTGGTAGAAGTGCGCATCACGGCCAAAGGATTGAAGTTGCTTCAGAAATTGGACAATGTGGACAACAGCTTGGCGGTATATTTAAATGCACTAACGGAAAGAGAAGTAAACCAGCTAAATAAGCTACTGGATAAAATTAATTCCAAATCCTGATTTCATTGGGAGCAACTGGCTATTTTTGCGATTATGCTTAATCGTAAAACAGTCCTATTACTTTGTTCAGCCCTTTTGGTACATTTTCTCTACGCGCAACCCCACTCCGAATTCAGAGGGGTTTGGATTGCCACTGTGATGAATATCGACTGGCCTCCTCAAAATGCCAGTGCAGAAGCTCAAAAGGCAGAGTACATTCGTCAATTAGATTTGCACCAGCGCAACGGCATGAACGCTGTAATTGTACAGGTGCGCCCTAGCGGTGATGCTTTTTTCCCTTCTCCTCACGAACCGTGGAGCCAATGGCTTACAGGAGTACAAGGCCGAGCCCCTGTTCCTTTTTACGACCCGCTTGCTTTCATGATTAAAGAAGCTCACAAAAGGGGCATGGAATTTCATGCTTGGTTGAATCCCTATCGTGCGGAATTTTCGATAGGTAAATCTTCTATTGCCCCTGAAAACAATATTAGAAAGAACCCACACTGGTATGTTACTTACGGAAATACTCGTTACTTCAACCCGGCCAACAAGGAAGTACAGCAGTTTGTGGTAAACGTAATTAAAGATATTGTAAGAAGATATGACGTAGATGCCATTCACATGGATGATTATTTTTATCCTTACCCTGTAGGCGGTAAGGATTTTCCAGATGATCATGATTATCGGGCATCTGGCACCACACTCAGTAAAGCCGACTGGCGCAGAAGCAATGTGGACTCAATTATTAAACATATCAATATCGCCATCAAATCCGTTAAGCCCTATGTAAAATTCGGTATCAGTCCCTTTGCAGTCTGGCGCAATCTGAAGGATGATACGCAAGGCAGCGATACCAAAGCAGGACTTACTAATTATGATAATCTATATGCAGATATCTTATTATGGCTGCGCAAGGGCTGGATCGATTATGTAACGCCGCAGTTATATCGCGAGATCAACGATCCACTCATTCCCTTCGAAAAAATGGTAAGCTGGTGGGCGGCACACAGCTTCGGACGACATGTATACATAGGACATGGCATCTATCGTGCGCTGGAGAACAGTGCCAACTGGAAAAAGCCTACCCAATTGCCCGATCAGATTAAAATTGTACGCAGTACGCCGGGTATACATGGCAGTGTGTACTACAGCAGTCGCGTATTCAAAAGCAATCCCAACGGCTGGAACGATTCGCTTCGAAACAATTACTATCGCGAACCTGCCAAAGTGCCGGATATGCCCTGGCTACCGAAAAGACCGGCATGGGAATAAATTTACCCTTTCAACTCTTTTAATAAATCATAAAACTCAGCTTTTAAAGCTGCCAGCTCCTGTTCTACTGTAGTTAATCGTTCTTCAAGACTATTAGCTGCCGTTGCAACAACAGGAGTATTTTTTATATAGCTTTCCACAACTGATGCCTCACCGAAGAGATGCATGAAGCGAGCTTCTTTCTGTCCGGGTTGCCGCTCCAGTTGTTTCACAAACGGTACGGGAGCAGTAGCCAATTTTTCAAGAACACTGTGTACTTCAGCCAATCCTTCAAACTCGTATAACCTACCGGAATTACTATTGATTTCGCCGGGAGTAAGCGGTCCTCTCAGAAATAATAGGCACAGCACAGCTATTTCATCCGGAGCGAATTCGTAGTTTACCGCAATATTGTGTTTGTACTTTACAACCCGACTGGTGCCTCCCGTAACAGTTGATACTAGATTTTTACGCTTCAGTCTGTCCAGGCAAAGCGCTACAGTTTGCTCATCATAATTAACCACAGGATTTCTGGAGGTTTTCTGATTACAGGCGGCAGTGAGTCCGTTTAATGTCATCGGATAATACTCGGGTGTAGTTCTTGATTTTTCCATCAAGGCACCTAGTACGCGAATTTCTTCAGCATCGAGCTGGGGTAAAGATTTTATATCGATTGGTTCCATATCAACATATCATTTCTTTTCAATAAGGTGCTATCCTTCATACACTTCGGGGTTGACGATAGTAGGAAGTTTTTCTCCTTTTAATCCTGCTATTACATTTTTGGCAGCCATTATAGCCATACCATCGCGTGTCTCCTGAGTGGCCGAACCTATATGTGGCAAGATACATACATTAGGCATCATTAATAAAGGGTTAGAAGGATCCATCGGCTCGGGATTGGTAACGTCTAGCCCGGCACCCCAAATGAGGCCTTTTTCCAACGCCTCTTTCAAATCCGCTTCGTTGTGTAAAGCACCGCGGGCGGTATTGATAAAGATTGCCGTGGGCTTCATTTTTGCAAATGCTCCTTTATTAAAAATCTCTTTATTCGATTCGGAAAGATTGGCATGAAGCGACAACACATCACTTTCGGCCAACAACTCATCATAGCTCACGTACCTTGCTTCCAAAACCTCTTCTGCATGCAGATTGCGATTGCGATTATGATAGATGATGTTCATGCCATAAGCAGCCTTACACTTTTGAGCCATTTCAAATCCAATTTTTCCTAGTCCGAAAATGCCTAACGTTTTTCCGTATAACTCAATTCCTAAATCCGCTACAGGCTCAAATCCCTTCCATTTACCATCCAATATTTTTCTGTAATTATAAAAAGCCTTTCTACTTACAGCCAACATAAGCAGAAATGCAGTATCGGCAGTAGCCCGGCTCAACACATCGGGAGTATTACCCACCGGTATTTTCAATTGCGTAGCCATGGGTATATCTACATTATCATATCCTACAGCAAAAAGAGAAATAACTTTAAGATGTCGGCACCGCTCCAGAAAATGCGCATCTATTTTATTAAACCCTACACTCATCATTGCATCATATTGTTGACATACAGCAATCATCTCCTCTGAGTGCAGCGGTCTGTCGTCAACATGTACCGTTACTTCAATGCCGGCTTCTTTCATCAGGTTGATGCCAACTTCAGGGATTGCTTTTGTAACAAACACTTTCATATGCTGCAATATTTGTGTTAAAAACTGGTTTGTGAACTGTAAACATACAATCAATTCTTCAGCTTGCAGTTATTCGCCCTTGCTTTTATGCCATTCACCGAGTTTTTGTGCCACACAAAGTACTTTGTATTGCCCACTACTAACGATTGCAGGTATCTTTGTTATACATCAGTAGTCTTTATGAATATCGAAAACACACAAAGCCAGATGCGAAAGGGGGTATTAGAATATTGTATACTCTCCATCATAAAGAGAGAAGAGCTTTACCCCAGTGAGATAGCAGAGAGAATGAAGCATGCAGGCTTGTCTATTCTGGAAGGCACATTATATCCTTTACTGACACGATTAAAAAACGCAGAAATGGTTACTTATCGCTGGAAAGAAAGCTCAGGAGGACCTCCCAGAAAATATTTTTCACTAACGGAAAAAGGTCACGAATTTTATAAAGAATTAAAACAAACTTGGGATGAACTTTCAGCAGCCGTAAATACGCTGACCCATTCATAAATAAAACCACCAAAAATGAAGCAAGTAATAAACGTAACATTCGGAGGCAGCAATATCGCTATAGAAGATACCGCATACGAAAAAGTGGTATCTTATATGGATAGCCTTCGACAGTACTTTCAGAACGAGGAAGGCAAAGAGGAGATTGTGGCAGATATTGAAGCTCGCTTCGCCGAGCTGATGCAGGAAAAACTGAAGAACGGAGCCCCGCATATCACTGAGGCTGACGTGGAGGAACTGATTGCCACACTAGGCCGACCGGAAGATTTTGATGCGAATGCCACCAAAAACACCGGCACAAAGGAGCAGGAATCTGATTTTTCTTTTGGAGAAAAACGTCGCCTATATAGAGATCAAAATAATAAAATATTGGGGGGCGTATGTAGCGGTATTGCCAACTGGTTAAATATTGACCCTACATTAGTGCGGATAATCTTTGCCATTGTTTCCTTTGGTGGTTTTGGAACAGGCATTTTTATTTATCTGGTGCTGTGGGTAATTCTGCCAGCTCGAAGCATGGACGTGTACAAAGGCAAAAGAATGTACCGCGATCCTGACAATAAATGGTTGGGAGGCGTGGCCAGTGGTATTAGTGCTTACTTCAATATCAACCCCAGTATTGTGCGCTGGGTATTGGCTATACCAGCTATGCTAAGTTTTTTGCAGGGCATTAATGCCTTTGGATGGCATGGAAGTCACCATCTATTTCCCCTATTGTTCAGTGGTCTCACCGGTACCTTTATTTTTCTTTACATCGTATTGTGGATCATTTTACCCGAAGCTACCACTCCATATCAAAAAATGGAGATGCGAGGCGAGCATATCGACATTAATACTATCAAGCAAAACATACAGAACTCCATGGGAGATGTAAATGAGCGTTTGAAAAACTGGGGCAATGAGGTAAAAGATTCTGCAGAAAGATTCGGACAAAGAGCCCAGAAACAATTTGCTTATACAGCACGCAGAGGTGGCCAAGGGCTAGGATATGTGCTCTCCATGATTATTAAAGGTTTTTTCATCTTGATGGTAAGCATTATTGCCATCACACTCATGGTCATCTTCCTAGCGTTTCTTTTCAGTGGAGTAGCGTTTGAACCTTTTCAGGACTTTTTATGGACCAGTGATACTCAAAAATGGCTGGCATGGGCATCTTTAATATTGTTTATAGGAGCGCCGGCGGCGGGCTTAGTAGTATGGTTATGCAGAAGAATCTTTAACATACATACACCGGGGGATTATTTGAAATGGACCTTCAGCGGTTTATGGGCCATTGGCTGGATTTGCATGATGTTTTTCTTTGCTAATATCTCCCGCGATTTTAGGAAAACCGAAGCTGTGGAAGAAACAGCATTTGCATCCACTCCGTCTGGCGACCGACTTATCTTTACAGTGACTGAACCCAAGCTGAGGTACGAAGGCAACTTTGGTTGGCTGAATACACCCACCGGCCATCTGGAGGGCATTAGTATTCACAATGATACTTTAATGATCTCTACTGTAAGCTTCGACTTTAAAAAAAGCGATGATAGCTTATTCCATATCAACATCATCAAAAATGCGATTGGAAAAGATAAGACTGATGCTGTAGAGCGCGCTAAACACATCAAGTATGATTTGTCTATACACGATAGTATTATAGATCTGGCTCCGGGTATTGCTGTCGATAAAAATAGTAAATACAGATTTCAAAGTGCTACAGTACAAGTAAAGGTTCCCGTGGGTAAAAAGATTTATATAGACGAATCGGTATTTAGTAAATTAAGTAAAGTGGACATCAACCACAATAACAACCGGCGATGGAATAGAAAATTCAAGCTGGTGTATAACAACTTTAGATCCTTGCGCGTCAATACAGATTATATCATGCAGAGCGATGGTATATTAAAAAGCACTGCTACTGATGATGATTCTGAAACATCTTACGATACCAATAAAGAAAACTATAGATGGAAAGGCATTAATAATAATGAACCCAACCATAAATTATATGCAAAACCATTACCACCTCCACCTCCGGCTCCACCAGCTGTAGACGATTCCTCAACACACGTATATAAATACGATCAAAGTCCTTCTGTAGAAGATATTAAGAAGCAGGAGCTTTTAAAAGAACTGGAGCGTAAACAGAAAGAAATCGAAGAGTTGAGAAAAAAATTAGAACAATAACATCATATCCAAAAACAAGATGGGTTGGACCATAATAGCCAACCCTTCTTCTTATGATTTTCGCGTTCAGTTAAACTACTTAGCTCGTCACTTCCCTGTTATATCATTAGTTTCGAAACTATAGAGTCCCGAACCAGTTTTCACTACCACATAATTATCTTCTTTACCTACAACTTCAACGTCAGATACGTCGTTCAGCGACTTGCCACTTTCGGTAATGGCAGCTACCTCTGCTGCAGGAATTAAAATGGTGGCTTTAGTGTTTACCGGTATCTCAATAGTAAGTATAAACTTGCCATTCTCACTTTTCCAAGTGCTGCTTACGGTACCATAATAGGTTTTCAAGGATGCAGATACATATGTAAACTTATCTCCCACATGTGGCTTAATTTGAATGTGCTTATAGCCTACTCCATCTTCATAAGTATCTATTCCGGCCATTTTTCTATACATCCAGTCTCCAATAGCACCGTAAGCATAGTGGTTGAATGAGTTCATACCTGGATTCTGGAAAGTACTATCGGGTTTGATACCATCCCATCTTTCCCAGATAGTGGTAGCACCCATCTTCACCGGATATAACCACGAAGGGTAAGTTTCCTGCAATAGCAGCTTATAAGCAACACTGTCATATCCAAACTTGGTTAGCACATGACAGAGATAGGGCGTTCCCAGAAATCCTGTGGTAAGATGATTATTGTAGCTCTCAATATTTTGCACTAAGCGTTTTGCTGCCTGCTGACGGAGCTCTTGCGGCAGCATGTCAAATTGCAGTGCCAGCACATAGGCAGTTTGCGTACTAGAAACTAGTCTGCCACTGGGTGTAACATATTCACGATTGAACGCTTTCTTAATACGATCCAGCAACTGTGAATATTCGGCGACATCTTCCTGCTTGTTTAAAAGCCGAGCTGTATTAATCAGCAATTGAGTAGAATGCGCATAAAAACACTGTGCTATAAGATATTTATCGGTAACAGCACTTTTGCCGTCATTGTCATCAAAAGGTCTGTAGAATAACCAATCGCCATAATGCCATCCAGAGTTCCAAAGATCGTCCTTGGCTGTACGACGTATACTTTCCACATAAGCCTTCATACTGTTATATTGTCTTTCCAAAATACGCTTGTCGCCATAAGCCAAATACATATTCCATGGCACAATGGTAGCGGCATCGCCCCAGCCCGCACTGTTGGCATTATTGCCCAATACATTGGGTATTACTTGGGGCACTCTTCCGTCTATCTGATCGGCTTCTACATCTTTAAGCCATTTTGCAAAGAAGTTATTAACGTTCATATTAAAGGCAGCCGTGCGTGAAAATGCTTGCGCATCACCGGCCCAACCCAATCTTTCATCGCGCTGAGGACAATCGGTAGGAACATCCAAAAAGTTACCTCTTTGCCCCCATTGAATATTATGCTGCAGCTGATTGATAAGCGGATGAGAAGTGGTAAAAGTTCCTGTAGTTTCCATATCCGAATACAAGGCAACAGCTTCGAAATTTTCGGGCCTCAATTCACCCGGATAACCTTCTACCTTCACGTATCTGAACCCGTACCAGGTAAAGTAAGGATGAAAGGTTTCTTCTCCTTCGCCTTTTAATATATATACAGCTTGGGCCTTAGCAGCTCGCAGATTCTCAATATAAAAATTACCTTTTTTATCGAGAACCTCTGCATGCGAAAGCACAATGCGATCGCCTGGCTTTCCTTTTACTTTCAATTTTACCCAGCCTACCAAGTTTTGTCCAAAGTCGATTACCTGCTCACCTGCCGGAGTGGTAAATATCTTTATAGGCTTGAAGGTTTCCTGCTTTTTTACAGGTTCATTTACGGTGGCAATCAGCACACTTTTCGACTCTTTCAACACATTTACACCGTACCAGGCCGCATCGTTATATCCCGATTTTGTCCATCCTTCTTTTTTGTTGCGGGCATCAATAATCTCTCCATTATAGATTTGGGAATAAAGAATTTCGCTGATAGCCGATTTCCAGGTACCATCTGTAGCTACAATCTCCTTACTGCCATCGGTGTATGTAATGTTGATTTGTAGGAGCAGTGCCAGTTTATTACCGTAAAGATCTCCATTGTTCCTCCAGCCCAATATGCTGCGATACCACCCATTGCCCAGCATCACACCTATAGCGTTTTTATTGTTTTGTAGTAAGCCAGTTACATCATAGGCCTGATATTGTAAGCGCTTATTGTAAGAGGTCCATCCGGGAGTGAGCCAATATTCCCCAATCCGCTGACCGTTCAAGTAGGCTTCATACAGACCATGGGATGTAATGTATGCTGTAGCAGACTTTACTTTTTTATTAAGCGTAAATTCTTTTCGCAGTAGTGGTGCCGGACGATTTTCTGGCGTTTCATTAAATGCCGCCTGAATCCACTCTGCCTTCCATTCAAGAGTATCTAATAATCCGATATGAAAATAGGCCGGCGCACTCCAGGCAGATGTTTTTCCATGATTGTCCCATACTTTTACCTGCCATTCATATCGTGTATCGGAACGCAAAGGGCTCCCTTTATATGCTACATGTACGGAAGAGTCGGACTGTACTTTACCTGAACTCCATATTACTTGTTTTCCCTCCAATACTTTTATTTCATAGGCAGTTTGTCGAGTATTCCTTATTTTGGATTGAATCTGCCAACTAAAGCGGGGTTGTGTTTCTCCAAGCCCTATGGGATTTTTAAGGTTCTCCGTCAAAAGATGATTAACAGATAACTGCGCATAACCTGTCAATAACGACAAGCTAAGTGTGCATAATAAAAGGGTTCGTTTCATATTACGATGGTTTAAACAGTCATGGGAAACATAGGTAAGGCATAGTTTGCACTCCCTAGGTTTTTCATACGCTCCATTTACGATAAGCACATGGAATTAGCAATCTCCATCTCAGGCAAACAATTGTAAGGATTAAAGTTAAGAGGTACAATTATTTAACTATCATGTACTGTCATGCACATGATAGTTAAATTGCATATTAAGAAAATTAAAGCTCCGCTTCTTTCTTATTCAGCGCCTTCCACAATGCATCTTTCAATTCGGTGAGACCGGTTTGTGTAACAGAAGAAATAAACATGTGAGGAATGTGCTCCGGCATTTCTTTACTAATTGCTTCGCGAAGTTCATCATCCAGCATATCGCTCTTACTAATAGCTATCAACATTTCCTTATGCAGCAGTTCTGGATTGTATTGTTCTAGCTCGTTCAAAAGCACTTCAAACTCTTTACGATGGTCGGAACTATCTGCCGGTATGAGAAAGAGCAAAACGGGATTGCGCTCTATATGTCTTAGAAACCGATGTCCCAAGCCTCGTCCTTCGGCTGCACCTTCGATAATACCCGGCAGGTCGGCCATACAAAAGCTTCTTCCATCTCTATACTGTACAATTCCCAAATTAGGGGTAATAGTGGTAAATGCATAATCTGCAATTTTAGGTTTGGCTGCGGTTATAACAGATAAGAGCGTAGATTTGCCCGCATTTGGAAAGCCTACCAGCCCTACATCGGCCAATACTTTTAGCTCCAAAATTTTCCAACCCTCTACACCGGGTAATCCCGGCTGTGCATATTCAGGAGCCTGATTGGTTGCAGTAGCAAAATGTGTATTGCCCCATCCGCCCTTACCTCCAGGCAACCATATTACCTCCTGCCCGTCTTCCAGTATTTCTGCCTCCTTTTCGCCGGTTTCTTCATCCATGGCTATAGTACCTAACGGCACTTCCAGTATAATATCTTTTCCGTTGCGTCCGGTACGATTGTTGTGGCCGCCGTTTTCGCCGTCTTCGGCCAAAACATTTTTGTGATAACGCAGGTGCAGCAATGTCCACAGGTTTCTGTTTCCTCGTAATATAATATGACCGCCGCGACCACCGTCGCCACCATCAGGTCCCCCCTTCGAGTTAAACTTATCTCTTAAGAAATGTTTGATGCCCGCACCGCCATGTCCGCTGCGACAAAAAATACGTATCTGATCAACAAAATTACTTTTCTCCACTTCCGAATATTTAGGGCAAAGATAGGTCGGGAAGTATAAAGCTCAGATGAGAATATGTGTTGAGCTGTGTTTAGCGTTGTTTCTTGGAAGCTTTCTTCTTCTGCTCTGCCTGTTCGATTTTTATATTTTCCTTCACTTGCCGCCAATAATCCTTGCCATAGGGTACTAATACTTCACTACCGGCAGGAATATCTTTGGCTGCTTTTATAAAAACCCGGTCGCCATCTTCGTAATAAATAGCGTTGTTTCTCAGGCCAGGTACACGAGTGAGTCCCTGAGCATCATTAGCATAGCGGCCGAAAGATTTTACATCATCCTTAGCATCTATTACATGATCGTCGTCAATATAGTAAATATAAGGATTATCCACATCGTCTTCAACCTCGGCCCAGGTTGTTTTACGTCCTACATACTCGGTGATAATCGTTCCCTTTGGTACATCTACCAATACAAACAACCCCTTACCAGCGTTAGGAATAGTGGAGGTTTTCACCTTTAAGTACTTTGCAGGAAGACTCATAGTTTTCAGAAATGCTGTGCGAATATATTGCAATTGCAATTTGCAGTAAAAATTATTTATGTATTAAGGTCAATCTTTCGAATATTATTCGTCAGTTATTATGTATTTTTAGAGCATGCAGAAATCAGCCATCATCACCGGTATTGAGCTACATAAAATTTCCATTCCCCTAAAAAAACCCTTTGTTATCTCTCTGGGACCTCTATATAGTGCCGACAATGTAGTAGTAGTAATACATACGACTGAAGGTATTACCGGATGGGGAGAGTGTAGCCCTTTCATGAGCATTAACGGAGAGAGCGCCGACACTGGCCTGGTTGTAGGAAAGTATTTTGAAAAACTATGGCTAGGCAAAGATGCCTTGCAGATAGAAGAGCGCATTAATGAGCTGGATGGTTTGATATATGGAAATAACAGCATCAAAAGTGCCTTTGATATGGCGCTTTACGATATTGCTGCACAGCAAGCAGGAAAACCATTGTACCAATATCTAGGAGGAAGAAAAAACAAAACAATTGCCACTGATTATACCGTTAGTGTGGGTGATGCCGCACAAATGGCTGCCGACGCGCTAAAAATTAAGGAAGCTGGCTTCCCCGTAATTAAAGTTAAAATAGGCAAAGGCGGGGCAGCAGATGTAGAACGGATCAGAGCAATCAGAGAGGCAGTAGGCTATGATATTCCCCTGAGAATCGACGCCAACCAAGGTTGGCAGTTTGAGGAAGCGGTGGAGGCGCTTAAAGCGATGGAGCCCTTCAATATTCAACACTGCGAAGAACCTTTACCACGCTGGGATTTTATGAAGTTGCCCGAACTTAGAAAGCAGAGTCCTATTCCTATCATGAGCGATGAAAGCTGTTGTGATTCCCACGATGTGAAAAGACTAATAGACCTGAAAGCTTGTGACCGTATCAACATCAAACTGGGAAAAAGCGGAGGTATCTTTAAAGCTTTACAAATGATACAGCTTGCCGAGGCTGCTAATATGGAAATTCAGATAGGTGCTTTTTTGGAATCACGTATTGCGATGAGTGCATTTGCCCATCTAGCCTTATGCAGCGACAATATTGTGTATTACGATTTTGACACAGCCCTTATGTTTAATGAAGACCCGGTGGAAGGAGGTATCCGATATAAAGATAAAGGCGTGATAGAGGTTCCTGAAACACCCGGGATCGGAGCTACATTATCGGCGAACTTTTTAACTTAGAATAACTGATCATTTTTTTGACCGGTGGACTATATAAAAGAATATCGCAAGTTTGTCAACAGCTACTATTTTAATGAGGCTATTCGTATTACCATTGGTATTACGCTCCCTGTTATTGTGTGTAATTATTTTGATAGGCTTCAGACGGGATTAATCCTTTCACTGGGAGCACTAGCCGTAAGTACTTCGGATATTCCCGGCCCCATCGGCCAACGGCGAAATGGTATGTTGGCGTCGATAGGACTCATCTTCCTGATATCTCTTATAACCGGATTTATCAATCAGTACCATATACTACTGGGCTTCGAAATTTTGCTTTTTTGTTTTATGCTCAGCATGATCGGAGTGTATGGGGCTCGTGTCAATGCCGTGGGATTTGCGGGTATGCTTATTATGGTGATTAATCTGGATCTCCACATGGAAAACTCCCAGGTATTAATGCACAGTGTCACATTAGTAGCCGGCGGTTGCTGGTATATGATACTGAGTTTGGCTTTGTTCGGTGTAAGGCCTTATAAAGTAATACAACAGGCGCTTGGGGATTGTATTATTTCCATAGGAGATTATTTTGCTACTCGGGCGCTGTTTTATGATAAAAATGCTGATTATGACAGCATATATAAGCGATTAATGGAACAGCAGCAGCAGATTGAAGACAAGCAAAGTCTACTGCGTGAGATGATGTTCAAAAGCCGCAGCATTGTCAAAGAGTCTACCATTACCAGCAGAACCTTATTAGTAATCTTTTTAGAATCGATTGACCTTTTTGAAAAAGCTGCTGCTACGTTTTACAATTACCAGTCCATGCATAAACGCTTTGATGAAAGTGGCATTCTAGAAGATTTCAGGCGTGTGATTGATGTAATTGTGGATGAACTGCATCTTATCGGCTTAGCTGTACAAAGTGGAAGGCCTACACGCGCATCCAGAAGGCTGAACAACGAATTAAGAGTGCTTAAAGAGCGATTTGAAAATTTTGCCAATGATTACCGAAAGCCCGAGTCATTCGACGCCATCGTAAACATGCGCAAACTATTACAGTCGGTAGAAGATATTACATTGCGCATATACACCCTGCATCATTATACTCGATATGACATCAAAAAAGTTCAGAAGTACAAGTTATCCGACGATTATCAATATTTCGTTAACAAGACGGATTTGAATATTCAAACTCTAAAAGAGAATCTCTCTTTAAAGTCCAATACTTTTCGTCATTCTATCCGTGTTACCATAGCCTGTCTGCTGGGTTATATCGTAGCGCATGCGCTTAAATTGCAGTATAGCTACTGGGTTTTGCTAACCATCATTGTAATTTTAAAACCCACTTATAGTGTAACCCGACAAAGAAACTATCACAGACTGATAGGTACTTTTATAGGAGCTTTAATAGGACTAGGATTATTGTTTATTATTCCCACACAAAATGGCAAGTTTGCTGCCATGATTGTGCTGATGATCATCACCTATAGCTTCATGCGTACCCGATATCTGGTAAGCGTAATATTCATGACCGCTTATGTGATGATCTATTTTTATCTGCTAAACAGCCATCGTTTTTATGAAATTTTCAAAAGTAGACTGATTGATACTACTGTTGGATCGATTATTGCGCTTACGGCGGCGTATGTACTGGTACCTTCTTGGGAAAGAAGACAAATCAGTACTTATATGGTAAAAGCACTTATTGCCACCAAAGCTTATTTCGAAACTGTGGCCGGAATTTTTGCCACAGGGCAGTTAAATGAAAGAGATTATAATATCCGGAGAAAAGATGCGTTCATTGAGCAGGCTAACTTGTCCGGAGGGTTTACCCGGATGATGAACGAACCTAAGAGCAAACAGGGCGATATTAAACGCATCCACCAGATGGTGGTGCTCGTCTACACCCTCAACTCGCACATTGTTTCCTTGGCAGCCATGACTAAAGGATTTTCTAATGTATTTCCTCATGAGGATTTTAGTGCCATCAAGAACGATATCATCGCCGATCTTAATGAGTCTATCTCCTTAATCGAAAACAAAGGGAAAGAAATTCAGGAATCAAAACATAATGATGCTCCAATGGAGCTGAAACACGAACTGAACGAACTGATCGAAAAACGAAGAAGAGAATTACAACAAGGGATCATTGATACGGAAACGCGAAAGATGCTGACCACCTTTAAACCCGTTGCCGATCAGTTTTTATTCATCAGTCGTATAGCCGAAGACATTAAGAAGTTGGCCAAACGATTTGCATCTAACGGTATGTAGAGAAAGTCAAAAGCCCATGCTGGCTAGCTGTAAATATATCTCTAAATATTTTGTTGACCTCCGTATTTTCGTTGGCTGCAAATAATCCGCAATAAGGTAATATTTCTGCAGCAGCCTGTCTACAGGTTTGTACTAAAAGGCGACTTTTATGCCGTACACTGAGCAAACGTGATTGCCTCAATCTTCCTTTCTGCAGTAGTTCTGCCCAAGAATGATCAGCTATTTTATAAAAATCAGTCGCAAGCTTATTGATTTTTTGCTGATGGACCCGAAGGATTGTTTTCGCCTCCTTGAACTGCAATTTATTAATTCGATTAAGTTCGAACCTCTGCAGTAATATGTTGTTGGTCTCTTCCAGTAAATGATTTACCATACCCAAGGTATTTACAGCAATGGTGGTTTCTGCAAAAGACATAAATGGATAGTGGTAAATATCATGCTTCAATGTAGTATGCGCGGTATCGATAATAAAACTTCGCTCAGGTTTTACCTTGAGATCTTTAACCCTAAAGCTATGGCTGGCTGTAGCCCTGAGGCCTATAGTATTCCAGTCTTCCAAAACCTCTACCTCGTTTTTCTTAAAGAAGAAAGAACGTACCAATGGTTGCCCTTGCTCTGTAAGTACAGTTTTGCCGTCTTTTTCAATAATACAATTAGCTGTAAAATGAGTAAGATGTGGAGCCCCTGTAGCATATTTCCAACATCCATTGATGATATATCCATTCTTCACCAGGCGGGCAACGCCGTTCACGGCACCACTTCCTCCTAGGCATACATTTTTTTTACTGAAAATTTTGGCGCCAGTATCTTCTTCAATATATCCTACAAACAGGTTGGCTCCTGCACAAAGGGTTACGGTCCAGCCCAGACTTCCGTCCACGTAAGCCAAGGCTTCCTCAACACGCAATGCCTCAGGAAGACTCAGCTCCAAACCATTCAAGTGTTTAGGCACGAAAAGTTTAAACCATTGCCTCTCATAAATGATATTTAAAAGCGCGGGGGTTAAAGCGCCTGCTTTCTCAGATTTCTGACATAATGTTCTCAAATGAGCGACTTCTTCCTTATTCAAAACTAAACTCATGAACTTGTTTTTGTTTTTTCAAAATCCTACTCCAATCTCTATAACCCAGTATAGCTACAATAAAAAGAAACAATGTTAGTAGGGCATACAGAGGCAATTCTTTATAAATCAAAAGCGGTATGGCAAAAGCATTACTGATATTGAGCAATATCCAATTTTCTATCTTGCGTTTTGCAAGCAACCACATTCCAGCCCAAGCAGTGGCACTCACCCACGAATCAAAAATCGGAACGGTAGAATCAGTAAACTGTATAAGTACAAAATACAGCACAAAAAATGCAACCACTACAATTCCTGTAGTCACAAGCCAATCCGATCGATTGGCACGAGTAATATGTGTTAAAGCATTATTCCCTTTCTGCCAGCGCCACCAGCCGTACACGCTCATCACAAAATAATAGACATGTAATGCACTTTCGGCATACAACCCGGCATGAAAAAAAATATAAATGGAGATAAGTACGGCAATAATGCCACAAGGATATAACCATACTTTATTAGCTTTAGCCAACAATACTTCGGCCACACCAAAGCTCACGCCAATCCATTCCAATAATGGTACGGCTTTAAGCTGCTCCCAAAAAAGAGAAATCCAATGCTGAATGCTCATAATTCCCTGTTGTTATAGACAACTCACAGGGATGTCTGGATAATATAATAGACAGAAGATACTTCAACTCCCTACGCCAGCATTACCTGGATCAGGTTCTTTGGGTATAATCTCAGCCCGTTATATTAAGGCACCCCATGAGCAGCACAAATATAGGATGAAAAATACTGTAAGAAGAAATATCGTATAAGGTTTTATATTTTATTTAAGAAGCTTTGACAAGATAAAAATGATTTACAGCAGGATATACTTTAATCATATTGGACTAATTGAAAATTGAAATGGACATTACATGTAGGCCCCGTAAGGCCTTATTATTTTATCTATCATGCACATTTGGGTAACGAGCTTATCGAGCATGAAAGGGGGCCATGTGTGCTTTGGCAAGTTTCCCCCAACATCTATTATTAATACCAATGAAGTAGCAGCATGGGAATATGCAAAATAAATGAGGTGTAGCCTGACATTCAGACTACACCTCATCATTTTATACTCCTGGTTCCGAATTATCGTTGAGAAAATAATGCCCGAGAGTATACTACCACAAAAAGTTTCTTATACTAATAAATCAAAAACTATCGCAGCTAATAATCCTCCAATAATTGGACCCAGAACGGGAATCCAGCTATAAGACCAATCGCTGCTTCCTTTTTTACCAAGTGGTAAAATAGCATGCATGATACGAGGACCTAAGTCTCTTGCCGGATTGATAGCATATCCGGTAGGACCACCCAAGCTTAAACCTATAGCTAATACAATCAAAGCCACAGGTAACGCCTCTAACGAACCCACACTGCTGGCCGGTGCGGACAAAAACAGTGCTCCGAATATCAATACAAAGGTTCCAATGGCTTCGGTAATCAGATTATTGATAGGGTTGCGAATTGCGGGGCCGGTACTAAAAGTTGCCAGCTTAGCACCAGTATCCTCCGTTTGCTCATAATGCTGTTTGTAAGACAGCCATACTAGCAAGGAGCCTAACATAGCACCCAGCATTTGCCCGGCTATATACTGGCCTACAGAAGAAGCGCTTATTTTTCCTAAATAAGCCATGGCAATAGTAACAGCTGGATTAAGATGTCCTCCACTATGCGCGGACGTAATAAACACTCCCGCAAACACAGCCATGGCCCATCCAAAAGTTATCACAATCCATCCGCCATTATTGCCTTTTGTTTTATTTAGCAGTACGTTAGCTACCACACCATTACCTAACAGAATAAGTATGGCGGTGCCGATTAATTCACTGGTAAAAATATTCATATGGAGCATTTAAAGGTTAAGGAACTAATTATCCAATTGCCAAAAGCATCGCAGCGATTTCTTACTCTGCCCAAGCTTGTGCGGCTTTAATAGCACGGGCCCATTCTTTCTGTAATGTAGCTCGTACTTCGTCTTTCATGCTGGGTTCAAACACACGCTCTTCTTTCCAGTAAGCCTGCACTTCATTGATATCCTTCCAAAAACCGGTGGCCAGACCTGCTAAATAAGCCGCTCCCAACGCCGTAGTTTCAGTAACAGTGGGTCTTACCACTTTTGTATTCAGAAGATTGGATTGAAACTGCATGAGGTAATTATTGATAGTAGCGCCCCCATCCACGCGCACCTCTTTAATGGTAATGCCTGCATCAGACTCCATTGCCTTCAATACATCCATAGTTTGGTATGCTATGCTTTCAACAGCGGCACGTGCTATATGCCCGTCGCTGGAGCCTCTGGTAAGGCCTACAATAATTCCTCGAGCATGCTGATTCCAGTAAGGCGCGCCCAAGCCTGTAAATGCCGGTACCATATACACGCCTCCATTATCATTTTCTGTAGCTGTCAAAGCTTCTACATCGGAAGATTTCTGAATAAGTTTCAGTCCGTCGCGTAACCATTGTACCACAGCACCCGCAATAAACACGCTTCCTTCCAGTGCGTAATACACTTTATTATTAATTTTCCAGGCGATGGTAGTAAGTAGATTATTTTTAGACTCTACAGGTTTAGTACCGGTATTCATCAGCATAAAGCATCCGGTACCATAAGTATTCTTCACCATGCCTTCGTGTATACACATTTGACCGAATAGTGCCGATTGCTGATCTCCTGCAATACCGGCAACCGGTATTTGCGCAGATGTTAGCAACTGTTGTGTATGTCCGTATACTTCGCTGCTGGAGCGCACTTCGGGCAGCATATTACGCGGAATATTCATAATCTTCAACAATTCATCATCCCAATCCAGAGTATGAATATTGAAAATCATGGTGCGTGATGCATTGGTTACATCGGTGGCATGTACCTGACCATTGGTAAGCTTCCATAAAAGCCAAGTATCAATAGTACCAAAGCAGAGCTCGCCTTTTTCCGCTTTGGCGCGAGCCCCTTCTACATTATCCAGAATCCATTTGACTTTTGTACCGGAAAAATAAGCATCGGTAACCAGGCCGGTTTTTTCTTTGATGATAGCGGCAGTACCATCAGCCTTTAATTGATCACAATAGTCGCTGGTACGTCGGTCTTGCCAAACAATAGCATTATATATAGGCTCCGATGTATTACGATCCCATACTACTGCGGTTTCGCGCTGATTAGTAATACCTATAGCGGCAATATCAGTAGGTGCTATACCAGCTTTTGTAATGGCCTCTGCAGCAACACCAATTTGTGTACTCCATATTTCATTAGCATTATGCTCTACCCAACCGGGCTGAGGAAATATCTGTGTAAATTCTTTTTGAGCAACAGCAACAATATTACCTGTCTTATCAAATACTATGGCACGCGAACTAGTAGTACCTGCATCAAAAGATAGAATATATTTTGACATATCAATCGGTTATTTGGCCAATATACTGGCTCTTGTTAGTGAATACAAGCTAATCGCAATTAAAATATCTATTCTAATAGTCATTCGTTTCTCAAGATAAAAATTTACAACTGAGCAAACAAATCAGAATAGTCGCTAATAATTCCATCTACTCCCATCGCTTTCAGCCTTTTCATTTCATCCAGATCATTCACCGTCCATGGTATAATACGCATGCCCCTCTTACGACAATCCTTTATCATGTTATCGGTTACAATACTATAGTGAGGGCTTAGTGCGGCAGGTATAAAACCTAGTGATTTTATCAATTCATCAACAGAGCGTTTTTCTTTTGCGTCTATCAAATACGATAATGCGTATTGAGGATATTTGCGATGCAAAATATGCAGTGCGCGTGTATCAAAAGTTTGTATTACCACTCGGTCAGCGATCTTCTTCTTATTGATCACATCCATTGCCAGATCGATAAAGGTCTCCAAATCAGGATAGTATTTTCCATCTGAAGCGGGACGTGATTTTATTTCAATATTGTAATATACGGTCCTATTTTTTTCTTAGCATAGGCCTCCGTTTCCTCTAGTAAGTCAGAAAGTAAAGGCTTTGACGCCTTCATTTTCTTTTGACGTGGAAATTCAGGATTGAACTTCAGCCCTACATCGTATTTCTTAATGGAGTCGTATGTCAGCTGATACAATACTATTTTGCGAGCAGCCTCACGTGTAAGAGTATCTCCCTGCGGGGATGTAACAAAATTACTGTTAAAGGTAGGGTCATGCGATACTATCACTTTACGGTCTGCTGTAAGCTGCAAATCCATCTCCAGCGTAGTAATGCCGCGATCTATGGCATCCAACATAGCTGGAATGGTATTCTCAGGCATTAAACCGCGGCCTCCGCGGTGCGCCTGGGAGTCAAATCCCTTTTGCGCATATACCGCGAAAGCCATGCAGTTTAGTAGCCATATAACGATGAATCGTCTCCCTTTTAGCACAAATGCCATTCCATTAGTTTTATTCTTCCAGTCTAGTTACATTTGGATGCTTTTCGATATCGTCAATAGTAGCCGGTGGGAATCCGTCTGTTTCAACCTGGAACAGCTCTACTACTGTTTGTTTACGAGCAGTAGTCCATCTACCCAATGTCACATTATACACACCACCCATCATATTAAACAGGCTGGCATCGGTAGCTGCGGTTGGGTGCCGTTCATTAGTCGCATACGGCATAAATGTAGTGTTACCTGGAGAGCGATAGTATAAGTAAGGAATGGTTTCCGGTTTATAAGTTTCAGGATTTATCACAACAGAGTACATAGAGTACCAGTCGTTGTTACAAATTCTGTAGCCGCGAGGCGGGTTCAGAGAAGGATCGTAAATAGAAGCTCCTCCCCCTGATGCGATAAACAATACATCCACAGGAACTGACTGCTCAGTAACAGTGGTTCCTTTAAATATAGCTACACCGGAGGCGTTACCACTATTAGCAAAAGGACCTGAAGTTCCGAAATTGCTAGGACGCACTAAGCCGCCATCGCCTGCGTTGGTAGATCCGCTGGAGGTACTATACGTTTTTTGAATGAAAATTGCATCCGGAGGGAAGGGGGTACCTGCATTACCGTTAATTTTTCTACCTTGGAATCCGAAATAGAAGAATTTACCTTTAGGCACTACCCCTGAGGTGATATTCCACTTAATAGTGCGCTGCCCACCGGTAGCCCAGCCGGCATCCAGAGCCGGAGTTGAAGCTCCCGCATTATTGCACACTACAATACTATAAGGAGTTACAGAAAAATCAATATCCTTGGTAGCCATCAACTGTACATATTCCTGACCACCATCACTGCCTTTAGGGTCTGCCATAATGCCGGTAATCAGAATATCCTGCGCAGAAGATCCCATGTTCAGCATATCATCTGCGTTGCGCGTACGTACTTCAAGTGAGCCATCTGGCTTACCGAAAGGTATCACCACATAGGCTCCAAGACCGTAAGGAGCCATATTAGCATAGCTCACACCAGGATCAGTATACAGGGTTACGTTGGCAAAGCCATCATTAATAACTTTTGCACCACTGATAACATCACCGGGTTGTGGAGCTGGATTAAAGCTTGACTTGTTTAGAATACACAGCGTACTTTCGTAATCCTCCGGTTTGGCCAGCAGTTGAGCAATATTGACGGTATTTACATTAATTACTCCCCTGCCTTTTTTAGCAATATGGGACTCGGAAAGACCCGTGATCATCAATATCCCATCCTTACGAGTAAGTACTCCTCCTAAAACATCAATCAGCAAAGAATCACCGGGCTTATAATTTGCTGCAGCCGGTCCGAGCTCAATAGAGATACCTCTTAACAGATCCAGACGTCGGCTGTCCTGAACCACCAATAAACCTGGAGGAAGATTACCCTCGGCATGATCTGATATTACCACTACACCTATTTTCGAACCTCCAAACATCAGATCCCTAGTAAGGGTCACGTCCTCTCCGTGGTAGATAGTGCGCACATCCAGTAGTGCAACTACATCATAAGGCACACCTCCCGGATAGTTACCGTACCCGCCTTTTTTACAACCGTTTATGGCGGCGGCGATACAGATTAATAAAAGTAGTTTCAATAAAGATTTCATCTCAATATTTTTTTATTGTTGATACAATTAGGGTTTTCTTTGCCACCAAACCTCGGTATTGATTTGATCGGGCCCCTGAGCCTGTACGGCTTCTCTATAATTGGTAGGATTGGCCGATTGTACATATACCGGGTATACCATACGAGCCGGCATTACACCTCCGTTTTGCAAACCGGGACCCTTTGGTAAAATCGGGTGACCGGTACGTCTATACTCAAACCATTGTTGCAGATCGGTAAGGAATAACGCATAATATTTCTGTTTGTGAATCAACTCCATTTTGTCTTCAAAAGAAGCATTATCATCCCACAAATAACCACCTTCAGACAAAGTACCCAAATATGTATTAAAGTTAGTTGATGTGGGGCTTTCAGGGAAGTTAGGCACCCAGTAGTTGATGGCAGCTGCAATTCCCCGATACAGATAGTCTTTGGGATCTCCTTCTATCCACTCCTTTAAGCAAGCTTCTGCTAAGATAAATTGAACTTCTGAATATTGCATAATAATTCCGGTCAGGCGGTTTTGCTGTAAGGAGCGCTCACCTCCTGTGCTGGTATTATCATAGCTTTGGAAATAACAACCCTTAGGCTCTCCCTGTCCAGGCAGATAGCCACTGGAAACACCAGCCCATCCCCCACCTGAGGCTTGAGCAATACCCAGTCGTCCAATGTTACCATGACCGTAAGGAGTTCCTGACACTAATCGTGGGTCGGTCCAGGCCACTAGTGGATCAATAAAGAAGCTACAGATAGCCGGAGCTCTGAAGTCCTGAGCTCTTACATTTACCAGATAAGGGTTAGTGAACGGATCAGTAGTGTCTTGTCCTCCGTTCCATAAAATGTTTGCACAATCTGCATTGCTTTCAAAAATGGGATATTGGGCGGGATTTGTTACAATTTCCTTAATTTTTGCAATACAATCAGCTTGCACTTCGGCTTTACCTGAGATGCGCAGCAACAAGCGTAGATACAAGGAGTTTCCGAATTTTCTCCATTTGTGAATATCCCCTTCATATACCGGATCACTGGAAGCTTTGATTTCTTGATTTTCTGCCAATAGTTGATTTGCTTCTTCCAGTTTTCTGAAAAGATCTAAATAGATATCCTTTTGTCTGTCAAATTTTGGCTGCACATTACCGTCTCTACCTTGTAGCGCCTCAAAATAAGGAATATCGCCATAAGTATCTGTAAGGTTGGCAAAGAGCCATGATTCGCAAATCAGTGCAATACCCTGATAAGATTTGTTAAGTTGATCTGGCTCGCTGGCTTTGTTGTAAATATCTCTGAAGTTATTCAGATACACATACCAGTTGTTCCACAAATAATCCGATACATTGGACCTGAAGGCGTATCTGAACACAGTATTATCACCATCACTCATGTTTACCGTAACCTGCATAAGCTCGTTGTTAAAGTTGCGGTTACGATTCATTCCGGGCCATATACCGTCTACTAAAGCCGGAGTTAGTAATCGATCCGGAGAAGTGTGCAGAATGTTAATAGGGTCGATATTTAATTCTATAAACCCTTTTTTACATGAATACAATGTTGATAGCATCAACACCATCATGCTGCTTATAAATAATTTCTTTTTCATCTCTTTAAAGATTAAAGTCCAATGGATAAATTAAAACCTACAGTGCGGGTAGATGGGAATTGCCCCACTTCAAAACCTCTAACAATATCAGTACCGCTAAGTGTACCAAACTCAGGATCAAACATGGGCCATGGAGACCAAATAAACAAGTTTCGACCGTAGATACCTACTGACGCAGATTTCAGTCCAATCTTCTTCAATAATTTGGGTCTGAGACTGTATATCAGGCTAGCTTCTCGGAATTTGAGAAAATCTGTTTTAAATACGCTACCCTCTGCATTATAGGCTCCCATGTGATATCTGTAATACTCATCGATGTCTATAGCTACCACATCATTCTTTCTGTATCCTACTACGTTACCATCAGCATCAAATACCTCCAACACACCATTACCGATTATACCGTTATAGCGTCCGGGTAATGTTACCTTCAGCTTACCCTGTTCCACCATCTTGTAGTGTGTCAAGGAGTAAGAAACAGCTCCCAATTGTGCATCGAACAATACTTTCAAGCTAAGTCCCCTATAGCTTAGCGTATTACCCAAGCTCATTTTGTATCTAGGAGTGGTATTTCCTAAGTAGATGATTTCCTCGGTAACTTTAGGGAATCCGGTAGTAGGATCGTAGATTACCTGTCCATCCGGACTACGCTGATATCCTAAGCCATACACATCGCCCATACTACCGCCTATCGAAGCTACAATCTGGCCGCTGGCTATTTGTCCAGCTCTTAACAATACCGCACTATCCGGCATGGAAACAATTTTGTTTCTATTGGTAGAGAATGTGGCAAACATTGTCCAATTAATGCCGTTTTTCCTTACAATAGGCTTACCGTTAATTGCTACTTCCACACCGCTGTTATTTACCTGACCGGCATTGATTACAGCCGCATCGTATCCTGATGAGCGGTCAACGGTTCTAGTAAGAATCTGATTGTTGGTTTTGCCCCAGTATACTGCCACGTCCAGACTTAATCTTCTTTTGAACATTTGTATTTCCGTACCCAGTTCAAAAGTGGTAGTCTTCAGTGGTTTTAAGTTTTCATTAGGCAAAATTCGAGGGTTTATTAAAGCACTGTCAGGATAGGTACCATTACGTGCCAACGGATAAGTATATGCCGTGCGATAAGGAGTGGTAGAACCACTACCTACCTGAGCCAGTGATGCTCTAATCTTTGCATAGTTAATATAAGAAGGCAGTTTAGCAACATCAGACAGCACAAAGCTAGTATTAATAGAAGGATAGAAGAATCCTACATTATCCGTTCTTTTGGCTGTTGCCAACACACTATTCCAGTCGTTTCTTCCGGTAAGTTCTACAAATAGATAGTCCTTATAACTTAAGTTAACAATACCGTACAAGCTATTGATCTGATATCGGCTGGTATCCGGAATATATACCAAATTATGCATGGCATATTTATAATCGTAGATTGCCGGATAAGGAGATGTAAGTACGGAATCAGGCAAACGAATCAATAAGGAATCAGGCATATGCAAACCATCAGCTCTTACATCCGACTTGTTGTACTCGTTTCTCAGCTGGCTACCCCCGAAAGTTAAACCCAAGTTCAGGTCTTTTTTTATGTCCTTATTATATCGGAACAGGAAGTCAAAGCTCTTTTCCCAGCTACGAATATCCTGCTTTCTCACAGAACCATAAGGCAAGCGCGAACCGGCATCATATGGACGATCCTGCTCGCGGTTATCTTTCATCCAGTCAATATTACCACGCAGCATGAAGCTTAACTCCGGAGTTATTTGATAGTTGATTTGAGCACTTCCGGTAGCATTATGTCTGTTGGTTTTGTTGATAAATTCATTTACGATAGCATAAGGATTCTCTGGGAATGAACTATAGGGGTATTCGATTTTTTTATACTCGTTACCGATTTCCCAGTAATTTTTCAACCAGTTGAGGTCAGCATTCGGTTGCCAGAAGATATACCAATACATCAATGACTGGTTACCATAACCCGCAGCTGGCAAGTTGTCACTCTTTCTGTTACCGTAGTTGGCCTTAATGGAGAATTTTATTTTTTTAGTAATATCTGTAGTAGATGATAACGCTAATGACTTTCTCACAAAACCGGTATTCGGAACAATCCATGAGTTATTTTGAAGACCACCAGACAAGCGAAGTGAAGTGGTTCCGAATTTACCATCAAGAGTGAGGTTGTTAGACAGGTTATTTCCTACATTCCAGAAATCGTTGATATTATCGTAGGGTATCCATGGTGTTCTTTCTGTTCCCCTAGCCTGTGTTACAGGATCGTACTGATAGAAATATTGTCCATTAAAACGAGGACCATATGCAGAACTGGTACCGCTGGTGCTAGAACCGTCTTCACTAGCTCCGTAAGAATAATAAACAGCACCTCCCAGACCTTGACCATATTCATACTGAAGATCGGGATAGCGGTTAACAGATTCTAAAGAACCATTTGAAGTAAAGCGAACGCTCAACTGACCCTTTTTCTTGGTTGCTGCAGATTTGGTGGTAATGATAATAGCACCATTGGCGCCTCTTTGTCCATACAACGCTGCCGCAGCCGGACCTTTCAACACCGAAACACTTTCGATATCTTGAGGGTTAAGGTCGTTGAGTGAGCTACCATAGTCTGCAGGTAGGTTATCACTGTTAGTAGCGTATACGTTGTCTGACGCATTGGCCGAACGACGTCCACTACTGTTATTAATAACCACTCCATCCACTACAATCAGCGCTTCATTTTCACCGGTAAGGTTGTTTTCACCACGCAAAATAATTTTGTTGGAGCCTGCAGGACCAGAGCCGGAGCGTACCATGTCCAATCCCGCTACTTTACCGGAAAGCGCATCAGTCCAGTTGGAAGCCACCGCTTCGGTAAGCTGTGAGCTATCAATTTTGGTAAGAGCGTAACCCAAGGATTTTTCTTGTCGGGTAATACCCAAAGCGGTTACTACTACATTTTCCATACTTCCGGCATCACGCTCGAGTGTTATGGAAAGATTAGATTCATTCTTTAATACTATATTCAGGGCTTTGTACCCCACACCGGTAAATACCAGCGTTTCGCCTGTACTGGCCTGAATAGTAAATGAACCATTTTCACGAGTCATTACGCCCCGCGAAGTTCCCTGCACTTGAACGCTGATATTGGGTAAAGGCTGTTTATCATCGCTGCCTATAACCACACCAGTTATTGTTCTTTGCTGGGCAAAAGCAACTGCCGACAGCATAACAAGCAATTGCAATAAAAGAGCCAATCTGGCCTTTCTCACTGCAGTTTTTAGAAAAAGAATCATTGCTATTTGATTTAAGTTTTTCGCAAAAAAAGAATTTTACCTTTCTCCGGAAAGCAAGCCAAACATTCTTAACGATATTATCATTTATCGATAACAATAAAATAATCAGCTGATGTAAACAGCAATCGTTGTGTCAATTAACTTAACTGATACTCTTTCGCAAGCGTTTCATAATCGTTAATCTGTTTCTCCTTCCAATCGTTACTTCTTCCTAATTCACTGGCAATTATTTCAGCAACCTTCCGGCAGATGCGTACGCTTTCTTTAGCGTCCAGCAACAAAGCCCTGGTTCTTCTGGCCAAAACATCTTCTACAGTCCGAGCCATTTCATTACGCACTGCCCAGCGCACCTGCATTTCATGAATTTTCAAACTTTCACTTAACCAGTTATTGGCCGTACCATTTATGTTGTTTTTCAATAATGGCATATCGCTACCATAGTAGTAAAGAGGGTCATCCCAATTGATTTGCTCTACAAATCCGTGAATCTTCTGATGACTCGTTTGGCTTTTCTTATGCGGCCAGCCTAACTGTTTTTCTATGGCATCCACCATATCTTCTCCCATCTTCCTGAAGGTGGTCCATTTACCACCGATAATAGTAAACAGGTTCGACGGAGAGACTACTATCTTATGGCTTCTCGAAATTTCTTTAGTTTTCTGAGAACCTTTCTGCGGGGCAGCAAGTGGCCTAAGCCCTGCAAACACACTCAATACATCTTTCCGTGTAGGGGGTTGGGTTAGATATCCTGCAGCCGTTTGCAACACAAAGTCGATTTCTTTTTCCAACGCCTTTGGTTCCAGACTAGGTTCTCCTACCGGCGTATCAGTAGTTCCGATTACCACCTCATTATGCCAGGGCACTGCAAACAATACACGTCCGTCACTGGTTTCGGGAATCATGAGCGCATGCTGCGATGGTAAAAACTTTTTATCAACGACAACATGTATTCCCTGGCTTGCAACTACGGTGGGTTCTGCATCCGGATCGTCCATCTTTAAAATACCATCTACAAATACCCCAGTGGCGTTCACAACAGCCTTAGCCTTTACACTGTAAGTTTGCCCCGATTCTACATCCACCATAGTGGCCCCAGACATGAAGCCGCTATCGTCTTTTCGAAGACCCACTACTTTCATGTAATTCACTACCACACCTCCGTTCTCTGCAATACTCTGCGCCAAATTGATCGCTAGGCGTGAATCATCAAACTGACCATCATGATATAACACCCCGCCAATCAACCCTTCCTGTTTTACACCGGGTAAAGCATTTATCGTTGCCTCTCTGGAAATAAATATAGATTTCCCTAACGACAATCTACCGGCAATCCAATCGTAAACTTTTAAGCCAATCGTATATTTTATTCTATCCCAGAAATTATATATCGGTATTACGAAAGTTTGATTCTTTACCAGATGCGGAGCATTCTTCTGCAGTAGCCCTCTTTCGATACATGCTTCACGCACTAATTTTACATCGCCCTGGGCCAAGTATCTTACACCACCATGTACCAGCTTGGTACTTCTACTAGAGGTACCCTTCGCAAAGTCCGCTTGTTCTACAAGCAAAGTTTTATATCCTCTAGAAACCGCATCCAATGCAACACCTAGGCCAGTGGCCCCTCCGCCAATTACAAAAACATCCCAGTTCTCTTGATTTTGAGCAAGCCTTTTTAATATTTCCTCTCTATTTAATAAGTGTTGCATCGATCAATTTCGTTTTACAAAAATCGAAATATTTCGAAATCAAATCTAATCATTTTTCGCAAAAATCAAAACAATTCATAAATATTAAATTATTACAGCCAGCAGTTAGAAAATTACTAACATTATCCTCTATTATGGTTTTTTTTTAACAAAAATCTAATTTTCAGCATTTTTTTGTACATGTCGATTATAGTCGCTAGGGAGGTTAAATTTTATAAAAAAGGATTTAAATTTCTTTCATTTATTTAAATATTGGCGTTACGATTTATTAAATTATAGCTCAATAGTTTTTCATTTCTAATGTTTAGTTTTATGCATTAATATTGCGATACTCATGGCACTATTAAGTCCGGCAATATCATCCCTTGCTCGCTTGCGGCACTGGCGTATTGAAGCCTGGCGTAGTCATCCTATTGATTCGCAAAGAGAGGTTATACAAAATTTGGTTACATCAGCCCAGTATACCGAATTTGGCCGTAAGCATGGATTCAATCACATTTATAATATCAGGGATTTTAAAAAAGCTGTTCCCATCAATGAATACGACGATCTGAAGCCTTACATTGAAAGAATTATGCAAGGCGAGCAGAATGTTTTATGGAATAGCCCTATCTATTGGTTCGCCAAAAGCAGTGGCACTACCAGTGATAAGAGCAAATTCATTCCAGTAAGTGAAGAATGTTTGGGGGATTGCCATTATAAAGCGGCTAAAGACGTGTTGACCATATATTATATGTTCAACCCACAGAGCAATATGCTTACGGGAAAGGGACTGGTATTGGGTGGCAGCCACAATATCAATCCGCTTAACGATGAAGCACGCTATGGCGACTTAAGTGCCGTACTGTTACAGAACAGCCCATTTTGGGGTAATTGGCTCCGCACACCGGATTTGGACATAGCGCTAATGGATAAATGGGAGGAAAAATTGGAAAAAATGGCTCGGCAAACCATGCACGAAAATGTAACATCCATTAGTGGTGTGCCTACGTGGACGTTGATTTTATTTAAACGCTTATTGGAGCTAACCGGCAAAAAGACTATAGCGGAAGTATGGCCCTCTCTAGAGTTGTATATTCACGGAGGTGTATCGTTTACACCCTACAAGGAACAATTTCACACCCTGATAGGAAAACCAATTCATTATTTGGAAACCTACAACGCCAGCGAAGGTTTTTTTGCCGCCCAAGAAAAACCTGGTGATGAAGGCATGTTACTCTTTACAGATCATGGCATCTTTCTGGAGTTTATGCCTATGAGTGAATATGGCAAAAATGATCCTCAAACAATTGGGTTGAAAGATGTAGACCTGAATACTAACTATGCACTTGTCATTAGTACCAATGGAGGGCTATGGCGCTATCTGCTGGGCGACACCATCCGCTTTGTTTCGTTAAATCCCTATAAGATTATAGTAAGCGGAAGGATCAAACATTATATCAACGCTTTTGGCGAAGAGGTGATTGTTGATAACAGTGATAAGGCCATTAGCATTGCTTGCCAAAAAACAGGCGCCATTGTAAATGATTATACAGCTGCACCCGTCTACTTCTCCAACGACTCTAGTGGAGCCCATGAGTGGCTGATCGAATTTGAAAAAGAGCCCGACAACTTTGATGCATTCGTTAAAGAACTAGATACTGCATTACAAAACACTAACAGCGATTACGAAGCCAAACGTTATAAAAACATAGCACTATCCATGCCCGTTGTCCACAATATACCTAAAGGTAGCTTCAACAAATGGCTGCAACAAAAAGGCAAATTGGGTGGACAGCACAAAGTTCCGCGTCTTTCGAACGATCGCACTTATGTGGAAGAGATTCTTAAAATGCAATCGTCATGCTCCTAACTAAAAAGTCGCTTTATTTTAACAGCTGTTGTTTGACTAATTATCAAATTAGCATGTTACTTTTGTAACCCATGCAAATGACAATTCGAACTCAAAATCTGGTGAAACGTTACGGGCAACGCACCGTTGTAAACAACGTATCCTTTGAAGTGCATCAGGGAGAAATCGTGGGATTGTTAGGTCCTAACGGAGCCGGAAAAACTACTTCCTTTTATCAGGTAGTGGGGTTGATTAAGCCAGATGAAGGTGATGTATTCCTGAATGATGAGAACATTACCAAATTGCCTATGTACAAACGTGCGCAGATGGGCATCGGCTATCTGCCACAGGAAGCTTCTGTTTTCAGAAAACTGAGCGTAGAAGATAATATTGCGGCAGTACTGGAGATGACCAAACTGAGTAAAGAAGAACAGAAGAAAAAATTGGAAGAACTGATTGCGGAGTTCCGTCTGGAGCATGTTCGTAAAAGCAATGGGGATGTATTGAGCGGGGGAGAAAGAAGACGTACGGAGATTGCTCGCGCACTAGCCGTAAATCCTAAATTTATTTTACTTGATGAGCCATTTGCCGGAATCGACCCCATTGCCGTGGAGGACATCCAAAGCATTGTTGCCCGCTTGAAATATAAAAATATCGGCATACTTATTACTGACCATAACGTAAACGAAACACTTTCCATTTGCGACAGAGCTTATTTGCTGATTGATGGAAAAATTTTCGAAAAAGGTACTGCCGAAGAGCTCGCTGCCAATGAACAAGTACGCAAACTTTATTTGGGACGAAATTTTGAACTGAAACGTAAAGATTATTTGTACGAAGAGGTAAAAATCAATACCCAAGAACCCCAATAGGTATAGTATAGAAATAAAAAAGCTGTTTCAACCATTTGTGATCGATGGTTAAAACAGACTTTTTTCCAGCCTTAGTATGACGAAAAATACAAAATTAATGCATCTCCCTATAGTCAAGGGCTTCCCTTGGGCAAAATTATAAAGGACAAAGATAAAATCAAAATTCTACTATAGATAGCTTTCTCCAATCTTTTATCAATTTATTAACCAGTTTTGCGCGCTTTTGCCATTTTATTCGCTTTTAGGGTGTGCATCTATAAATAAGTCATTATACAACGAGGCTCCTTTCACTACCGCATACTCCTCAAAATTGGTAATGCCGTTTTGTCGCAGCACTTCCTCATCGATAAAGCAGTTTCCCGTACACTCTGCAGGAGGCTGTTGCAAAATGAAGAACGCCGCATCGGCCATAATAGTGGGTTTACGGCTCATGTGAGCTAGTTTTTCACCGCCCAATAAGTTGCGTACCGCAGCGGTATCAATAGTGGTACGGGGCCATAATGCATTGGATGCGATGGAGATATTTTTAAATTCCTCAGCCCAGCCTAAGGCCATCATACTCATGCTATACTTACTAATGGTATAGGCTACATGAGGAGCCAACCATTGAGATTTGATATTGACAGGAGGTGACAGCGTTAAAATATGGGCGTGATCGGATTTTTTCAAATAAGACAGGCAAGCCTGAGTCACTAAAAATGTTCCCCGAACATTTATATCATGCATCAGGTCGAACCGCTTCAGTGGCGTTTCTTCCGTACCCGTCAGCGATATAGCTGAAGCGTTATTCACTACAATATCAATCCCACCAAAAGTTTCCACAGCTTTTGCTACGCAGTCATTTATCATCGATTCATTACGTATATCACATTGTACGGGTAGGGCTCTAGCTCCTATGGCTTCCAGTTCTTGAGCAACGGAAAAAATGGTACCCCCAAGTCTTTCATTTTCGGCCACAGATTTAGCGGCAATTACGATATTGACGCCTTCCTGGGCTAAACGCAAGGCAATGGCTCTTCCAATACCCCGGCTGGCACCGGTAATTAGCGCCGTTTTGTTTTTTAGAGACATGTTTTCTATAGTTAGCTTGAAAATTTGTTTATGGCAATGTGCCTTCCTCGGTTACGAGACGGCTGTCATGAACAGTTTTGAAAGTAATCTTCTTAAAGTCTTGTGTCGCCTCCAGTCCGTCTTTGGCCGGAATATATTGCGCAGGAGATTTCAGCAATACGGGAAGGTCGGTGTAAAATATTTCTTTGTTCTGATCCCACCATAAATCTTCGCAGAGAAGCGTATCGCCCTTGATGCTCACCACTACCACACTATCACGCAGGTAAACCTTATTCAGTTTTTCATAGTATTTACCGTATTTGCTATCCAGTCGTGTTTCAACAATTTTGCTATCGTTATAAAAATCTACATGAAGCGATTGAGGAAATTCTACATACGGAGTATCGGCATTCACACGCAGCATTACAGGAGTGATAAGACGGGCTTTTACCTGTCCCCCCTGAGATAAAAAGCTTTCCACTTTCCGAGCTTCATCTTTTTGAACAGATCTTCTATTAAGCGCCTGAATATCGCTCTCGCTGTTTTCGCACGAAAGCATCAACAATGCACCCAAAAAAATGAAAAAGTATCTCAAGGCTATGCTGTTAAAGTTGGTGCTAAGATACAATAAGCGCATTGCTTAATCCTCGAAATACTTAGTTTTTCCGATAAACCACAGATCAGTAAGGGAAAAACCTAGCGACAAGCGGTATAAATTTTCTTTTAAAATATTATCGTTATTACCGCGCTTTATAAATTCAAAACTTAGATTAACCATGCTGGCCTGATAGCGTGCTTGAGGACTGTAATTGGCAATAGGCAATCCTACTCCCACAGAAACTCCTAGTGTAGGCAGGGTCTTTTGTCTCAAATAGATGTAATCCGGCCCCGTAAAGAAACCCACTCGATACAGCGTACGACTCAGGTAGCTTTTCTTGGGTATCGGGTGAAACTCAGCACCTACTTTGGCCTGCCAATTGCTTTTTACAGCGGTATCAATTTGTCCTTCGCTTCTAAACTCCTTCCAATTATTATAGGTAAAATCTGCTCCTACGATCCACCCCGCCTCATTGGCATCGATGCCTGGTAGTTTCTGTATCGTAAATCCTCCGGTAATACTGGAGGGATATAGAATATTGCTCTTGATATTGCTGGAGGAATAAGCTGTATCAATCGGTACATTACCCAGATTAGGGTTATAAGTATATGTTTCGGCTACAAAATTGCGGGAGGTGTTGATTTTTTGTTTCCAATTACCGTAAGCACCTAACCCTACATACAAATCCTCGCCTGCTTTAAAGTGATACTGCAGCCCTGCATCAAAATATAGTCCGCCAATTGAAGTTTTATTCTCGTAATTGGCACTGGAATATCTGATGGAGTCGTTGATAAATGAAAGTCGGGTGCTGTAATCACGGTGGCCAAACATATAACCTCCGTTCACTCCTAAGCTTAAATATTGCGATTTTCCGGTTTTAAATTTCACTGCGGTTCCCAAAGAAGCTAGATATACGCCTCCTTGCCCTTCATATACCGTAGTAAAGGAGTCGATGGGCAAGTTGGTATTGGGATCGCGCATCACCCCTGTATTCTGTATTTTATAATTGATGCTGGTAAGCGGACGTAATCCGAACGCCAATCCCCAGTTCTTTCGCACAGGAACTCCCATCATAACATGGCTAAAAAGAATATTGGGAGAACTGAATTTCGACTGCGCATCTCTGTCTGTAAGAGTGCGGCTTTGAAGGTCGGCTCCAATATTAAACGCTACCCTTCCTGAACTTAACTTTCGGGAATTAGTTTCCTGAAAAGAAGAAAAGAAGGCATAACTCGCCGGGTTGGCATAGTTTACGGTATAAGCATCATTATAAGCAGCAGCTACACCCCCCATACCCCGATTAGCCACATTGGTGGTAGGTACTTGGTTTCCCAGTCCGTATCTTGAATATGGCGAATTGTCCTGCGCCAGTGCATTATAAAAAAGCAAAGTGCTAAGAACCGCTAATGCCTGGCTTTTAGAACAGCGTAATTTCCTAAGCATTGTTAATCTCACTAATAGCATATAAGCCTTTAAATATTAAATCAGGGTCGGCAAATATCCTGTTTTTAATGTGTGATGCCAAATGTTGCACATCGCCACCGGTTAATACCACGTTAAAGTTGCTAAACCGAGCCTTATACTCGTTTATAAATCCGTCCAGCTCATAAGCCATTCCCAAGATCACACCCGACAGAATATTGGAATCCGTATCATAACCAATGAGGGGAACATCAGCTCTGGGAGGTGTGTAAGGCAGCTTGGCAGTATAATGATTTAAAGCCTTGAGCCTCATCTCCAGCCCCGGAGAGATAGAACCTCCCAAAAACTCTTTGTATTTATTGATAAAGTTTAAGGTAATACAGGTTCCAAGACTAATCAATAATAAGTTTTTTCCCGGAAAAAAATGCACACCGGCAGCCAGCAAAGCCAACCTATCGGCACCAATAGTTTCAGGATGCTTGGCCGGCGTAGTAAAGGGCAGCTTTGAAGTATGGTCGAGCAAGTGAAATCGGGTATTTCTTTTCAGAATATCCTCTATTTCAGGGTTGTGCTGTACTACAGAGGATAAAATAGAATTGTCTGGTTTATAAGTAGTTATGAGGGATTCGATAGTTGCAGACGCATCATCCTGCAAGTTCAGCACCTTTACAATTTCGCTGTTTTCGAAAATGGCGGCCTTCTTGCGGGTGTTTCCAAAATCAAAACAAATAGTAACGGACATGACGTGAAAGTAGGTAGAAAAGTTGAAAATCAGAAGGTAAAGTTTTCAATTACTCATTTTACTTCAAACCCATCTGTATATCTGAAATGGCCATTCATTTGAATTTTTTCTCTGATTTTTTGAGCTTCTTCAATAGCCGGAAGCGCTTCAAAATGCTTTTTTAAATACTCCTGGCGCTGACGTTCGCTGGTAAGCTGCAATAGCTCGTACTCCTGCCACAAAGTAAGTCCCGAATGATGGGCAATATCGAATGAGGTGAGCTCTTCTTCGCTTTTGTAAAACTGTTTTTCCACCTGCAATCTAGCATGAAAGTCCCTCATCCGCTGAATGAGTGTTTTCATCATAGACTTGCTGCCCTCCCAATCATTGGGCAAATAGTTAACGATAGCACCTGAATATAATTTTTCCGGCACCGAGGGGATTACTTCCAGAACACGAAAAACTTTTTCTGCTGTGGTTTTTATATCCATCTCCCCATTGGGGTAGATCTTTACAATCTCCTGTACATGTATCAGTGAGCCATAATCCTGTATTTTTTTATCAATAACAACCGGTATTCCAAACGGCTTTTTTGCTTGATAGCACTCTGTAATGAGCTGCTGATAACGCGGTTCGAATATATGAAGGTTCAGATGCTCACCTGGGAACACTACCAGTTGCAACGGAAAAATGGGAATAAAATTGGTCATAGTGCAAAAGTAATGGCTTTTTAAGCGCTCATTCCGTTATGCAACTTAAGCAATTCCTAATATTTCATCCAATTCCCGATATACCGATTCTTTATCGAAATACTTTTCGATCATAGCGATCCCTTCCTCGCGCACTCTATTATAAAGTGTCGCATCTTCCAGCAGATTGAGAATATGTTTCACAAATGCGGCTTCATCCGCTGCCATCAGACAGCCGTTGTGTTTTTTCGCAGGCAACCCGTCCAGCCCTCTTAGCGTGCATACAACAGGTAGCCCGAAGGAAAAAGCTTCCACCACTTTCACTTTTACACCAGTGCCTTCCAGCATAGGACATATGGCAATCTTACTTTGCTGATAGTAAGTATCCAATGTTTCGGCAAAAAACACTTTGTGTACATTAGGTAAGTCGGGAATAAACTTTACGATGCCGCCGATAACACAAATCTTTAGATGTTGAGGAAGTAAGGGATATACCTTTTCAAAAAACCACTTCGCCGATTTCTGGTTGCAAGGGTTATCGCTGGCTACATAAATGAGGTCGTAGGGTTTGTCTTCACTTACTGCCACCGGCTTTTTTTCAAACATCACCGGCACAAAGAAGTGTTTTGATTTTGGTGCAAACTGCGAAAATAAATACAGTTCATCAGTGGAGATAGACCAGGTTTCATGAAATTCATTCAAGATATTCATCTCCTCTTCAAATGTAGCCCCCAACCGAAAACCTTCCCTGCTTTTATACTGACCGGTCATTAAATCATGTGTATCCATCACCAGCTTTGCCTTTCCGATGTATGGATTATTTCGTATTAGTGAAGCCCAAAACACATAGCTGATGATAATCACATCATAACTATTGGCTTTCAGAATTTCATCAAACTGTTGTCGGGCACGATGCGTTACTTCAGAGGGAATATGTGTATGAAACTTTTTCTGTTGGCGTTTATTAATAATATGCGGAATTTTTCCCTTAATAAGATATCTTAAATAGTTGCTTTTATCGTGCTTACGTTGCAAAAAGAATGTACGAAGCCCCGGGAAAAGAAGCTCCATCTTTTCTTTCTCATCCGTTACATAATTATGCTCTTCCGTCACGAAGTCAACACTGATATGGTTTTTACGGGCTTCAAAATATTGTAAAAACTGAATCGCGCGTGTAACGTTCCCGTGATTTCTATTTACAATAGGATATGGGAAAAAATACAAAATTTTAATACCTTTCATGGAATCATCAAACACAAACACTAGTATATAACGTAATATAATGAGCAAATGCAACACAAATAACTTGTGTTTTTCAACAATCAATAAATTAACATCTTTATCAGCATTTCAGACTGTGAAATGTCTTATTCATGGCTAACTTTGGCGCATGAGCAATAAGAGAGTCCTGTACCAGATGCTTGACAACCCTTTAAGCAAAAATCATGGCAATAAGACATGGAGCCTACAACTTTTGCAATATTTTAAAGAAAGAGACATCGCTGTGGATTTTGTGAGTGATCGAGAATGGGGTATGTGGTCTGATAGCGATATAGCCACTTTTCAACAAACAGGACTTGCAGACAGGTTATTTGTGCTAGACCGTAAACCTTCAAAAAAAAATATATTACGTTATTTTCTTTCTCATAAACTTCCCGAATTCTTCATAAAAAAGAAGGCTGGCTTTTATAAAGCCCCCATATACGACCACATTACACGTTATTATCAAAAACAATTCGATAATATTTTAAAAAAAAACAGTTACGATTTCGTGCTGATCAACTACGTAACTTGTGCATCGTTAATTCATAATAATCCTTATTTAAAAGGTGCTACCACAATTATTGATACGCACGATTTCTTTACTTCCCAACATCAGCATCATAAAAACTTTGACATTGGCGCATCGTTTAAAGAAGAAATGAGAAGATTATCGTGGTTTGATATGATATGGACCGTATCTACCGAAGAACATTATATATTCAGTCAGTTTTGTAAAAATGATGTGCGCCTTGTACAAACTATGTTGGACAAACCTTCTGTACGACGTGATTTCAAGGATAAAAAATACGATATCATTTATGTGGCGAGCGATATCAGACATAATCAGCTATCAGCAGAGTGGTTCTTCAAACAGGTGTATCCATTGTTACCATCAGATATAAAAATTTGTGTAATTGGTAAGATTATACGTTATATTGATGACTACCCTAACGTAGAAAAAATATTGTTTGTAGACGATTTGGCTGATTATTACACTCAGGCGAAAGTAGCCATATGCCCTATGTTATCGGGAACCGGTATTAAGATAAAAGTGGTAGAGGCATTATCCTTTGGTCTGCCTATTGTATGTAATCACAGAGGACTGGATGGTTTGTTAAATAAAGTAAATAATGGTTGCATTGCAACGAATGATGCCACGCAGTTTGCATCCGCTATCCAACAATTGTTGCATGATACGGCTTTTTACGAGCGTCAAAGCCATATGGCATCGGCCACCTTCGATTTATTCTTTGCAAAGGAACAAGCTTATCAACGGCTGGATAATATATTTGGAATTACTCAAACTTCTTAAAGATATTGGCTTATTCCCAACGAGGAAAGAATCGTTCCCTCCTCCACTGCTTTTCGTAGCAGGTAGTCATTTTTTTCCAGATCAGCGCGTGACTTCATAGGGTGATAAATATGAAATACTACTCCGGCGTATTTCATGGTACGTTTCTGTACACCGGCGTTATTCAACCTCACAGCAATATCATTGTCTTCGCGCCCCCAACCTACAAAAGACTCATCATATCCGTTTACAGTAATAAGATCCTTCTTCCAGAAAGCCATATTACAGCCTCGTACATACATAATGTCGTTTTGCCTGTAACCATGCATTAAACGGGAAAGAAATGGAATACGCAAGCCATTAAATACATTGGTAATTCCCTTGCTTAAAACAGAAACCTTAATATCTTTTTTCTTCAAAAGCCTTTCAGACAGTTCGGGCGACATTATTACCCTACTACCCGTAACAAAGCAATTTTCTCTTTTAAAATCGAAATGATCTTTAATAAACCTTTTATGTAGTATCAAATCGCCGTCAATCTGTACAATGTAATCGCCCGAAGCTTTTGCAAAAGCCTTGTTACGGATACGTGCTAGCTGAAAGCCTTTGTCTTCCTGCCATACATGTATCAGCGGTATAGGAAAGTCTTTACGGAACTCATCAATTAATTGCTCTGTAGCTTTTCCAGAACCATCATCAGCAATGATAACTTCCTTAGGTAACATGGATTGTGCCCGAATACTCATCAGACAAAGACGCAAGGCTTCGGGCCAGTTATAAGTAGAGACAATCAGTGATATATTAGCCTGGTTTGCCGCTGTTGCCATTATTGCGATTAAATTTGATTAAGTCCGTTAGCGCAATATATGGTATTTATTCTTCTTATACGCAATACAAATTCTGCATGGAGCGGCTCGTTCTTTCGACAGGCCTCCTTATGATGTAAGTGATATTGCACAGCAGCCAGTTTTACCACCTTTTTGTATATACCTTTATTCGTAAATCTTGTTGCCAGTTCTTCATCCTCATGTCCCCAGCCAATAAGATTATTATTATATCCATTCACCATTTCAAAATCCTTTCTCCAAAATGCAAGATTGCTGCCTCTTACGGATTTGGAAGAAAGGCTTTTTCTCGCAATAACAGGGGCCAACCACTTGCATCGAAGCACATTCATTTTATTTAAAATACCCGACGATAAGCTGTGGAGCCTAGCCTCCGCATTACCGTTAATGAGCTGCTTTGTTTTATCGGGAGTGAGCATACCCCTCGAACCACGTACAAAACAATTTTCTTCGGCTAGAAAAATATGATCAGCAATAAAGTTCTTATGCAGAATTACGTCGCCATCAACCTGAATAATATACGCTCCCGAAGCTTGTTTGATGGCCTTATTAAGAATAACAGTTTTTCTAAACCCTTTATCCTCATGCCATACATGCATTAATGGCACAGGGAATTTTTCTTGAAAAGACTCGATCAACTCTCTGGTTTCAGACCCCGAACCATCATCTGCGATAATTACCTCATCAGGTAACTCAGATTGGTTCATAACACTTTGCAAACAAAGCCTCAAGGCTGCGGGCCAATTGTAGGTGGATATAACTAAAGAAGTACTTTTTATTTTTTTCATCGCCATTACTGGGTACGCTTCTGATTTAATGATTAATCAATCTTATTAAACGACATTACCATTCAGCAAAAATCTTTCCACATTATGGAACGTAACAAACATCAGGAGCGCAACACCGAGGGAAACATTAACTCCATTTTAATATTTTGACACCATACTTCTTTAATTGGAGAGGTCCTTTTGTTAGTCATTTTGTTTATCCATTAAACATTAGGCTAAATAGGATAAGGCAATAGTATAAACGCCCAGCAGATATACATATTTCCTATAGGTTATAATAAGTTGCAATGATATATAAATATTCTTTAAAAAACGTCAATATCCAACCCTTTCTATAAACTTATAGATACATCTTCATAGATAATACTTATAGCAAAATAGAATTAATCGATTTTTCTTATAGAACTATTGTTCTAAGTTTGTTTGCACATACATAAATGTTCAACAATGGAAAAAAATGCAAATGACATCAGCAAATGTCTCTTCCACAACGGAAGCATGGACAAAGGTGTTGCAGGCACTGGAACACAAAATAAAGACTGGTGGCCTGATCAATTAAGATTACACATTCTTCGGCAACATTCTTCGTTATCCGATCCTATGGATAAAGACTTCAACTACGCCGAAGCCTTTCAATCATTAGATTTAAATGCCGTAAAAGAAGACATTAAGCAAGTACTCACCACATCTCAAGACTGGTGGCCTGCCGACTTCGGTCATTACGGACCCTTAATCATCCGTATGGCATGGCACAGTGCCGGAACCTATCGTATCCAAGACGGCCGCGGCGGCGGTGGTCGCGGACAACAACGCTTTGCCCCACTCAATAGTTGGCCCGATAACGTAAACCTTGATAAAGCCAGAAGATTGCTTTGGCCGGTAAAACAAAAATATGGACGCAAGCTTTCCTGGGCAGATCTTATGATTCTTGCCGGTAATGTAGCTTTAGAATCAATGGGACTAAAAACTTTTGGTTTCGGTGGAGGGCGTGAAGATACCTGGGAAGCCGATCAAGACGTATACTGGGGTTCTGAAACTACCTGGCTGGGAGGCGACAAAAGATACGCCCATGGCTCAGCAGGCGTTGAAGGTGAAGGCGTACTAGTGTCGGAGGATGATGCAGACGGAAAGATACATTCCAGAAACCTAGAAAACCCATTGGCAGCCGTGCAAATGGGACTGATTTATGTAAACCCTGAGGGACCCGATGGCAATCCTGACCCTGTGGCTTCTGCCAAAGACATCCGTGACACTTTTACCAGAATGGGTATGACTGATGAAGAAACCGTTGCCTTAATTGCAGGTGGTCATACCTTCGGAAAAACGCATGGTGCCGGCCCTGCCGATCATGTAGGCAAAGAACCCGAAGCTGCCGACCTTGAAGAACAAGGCTTGGGATGGAAAAGCACCTATGGTACCGGTAAAGGAGGCGATACTATTACCTCCGGACTGGAAGTAACCTGGACCAGCAAACCCACCGAATGGTCTAATTTATACTTAAGTTATCTGTTTGGTTTTGAATGGGAGCTAACCAAATCTCCTGCCGGAGCGCATCAATGGGTTGCAAAAAATGTGGGAGAAATCATTCCACATGCACACGACCCTAACAAAAAGGTAAAACCTACCATGCTTACTACCGACCTAGCGCTGCGTTACGATCCCATATACGAAAAAATTGCACGTCGTTATCTTGAACATCCGGATGAATTTGCCGATGCCTTTGCCAAAGCTTGGTTCAAATTGACACACCGCGATATGGGTCCAAAATCGCGCTATCTAGGTCCCGAAGTACCGGAAGAAGATTTAATCTGGCAGGACCCTGTACCCGCAGGCAATTACAACCTGACTGAAGATGAAATTAACAAAGTAAAAGCCCGTATAGAAGCTACAGGCTTAAGCGTTTCTGAAATGGTATTTACAGCCTGGGCGTCGGCTTCTACTTTCCGTGGATCTGATAAACGCGGTGGTGCCAACGGTGCCCGCATACGTCTGGCACCACAACGTAACTGGGAGGTAAATAATCCCGCATTGCTGAACAAAGTACTCGAAGCATTGGAAATCGTAAAAACCGATGTCAATAACGCCGGTATCGATATTTCTCTTGCCGACATCATTGTGCTGGCAGGCAATGTAGGGTTGGAAAAAGCGATTCAAGCTGCAGGATTCGACTTCAAGGTGCCTTTCCTGCCAGGCCGCGGCGATGCCTCACAAGAACAAACCGATGAATGGGCCTTCTCCTTCCTAGAGCCAAAAGTAGATGGATTCCGCAATTTTAAAAAAGGATATACCCCATTCTCTACAGAAGCAGCCCTTATCGACAGAGCACAGCTATTGACACTTACCATTCCTGAAATGACTGTATTAATAGGTGGTTTACGCGTACTAGGTACCAATACCGACGGCTCTCAAAACGGTGTCTTCACTGATCGTGTAGGCGTACTATCCAACGATTTCTTCGTAAATCTGTTGGATATGGCTACTGAATGGAAAGTGGTAGAAGGCTCTCACAGAGAATTGTATCAAGGATTTGACCGTAAGACAGGCGAATTACGTTGGACCGGAACACGTGCAGATCTTGTTTTTGGCTCTAACTCTGAACTGAGAGCTGTAGCTGAAGTATATGCCTGCGATGATGCAAAAGAAAAATTTGTGAAAGACTTTATTGCGGCATGGTACAAAGTGATGAATCTGGACAGATTTGATGTTAAGCAATAACAGTCTTCTATTTTTTCATGATTTTTGGAAGCATGGCGGCTCGTATATACGAGCCGCCTTTTTGTGATGAGGTATGCACCACAAATAAAGTGAGTGACACAATTACGCTGATAGAAGCACTACAGCCTGTATCATAAAATCTATACAAAACACCATTTGTATCCGGCCTGAAGCACAAATCTCACTACCTTAGCAGATATGGAAAAAAAGCTGTTTTTATTAGATGCCTATGCACTGGTATTCCGGGCTTACTATGCTTTAATTCGTAGTCCGCGTATTACCAGTAAGAATAAAAATACCAACGCCCAATTTGGTTTCACCAACACATTGGTGGAATTGCTCAATAAACAAAAGCCTTCGCACATGGCTGTTTGCTTTGATACGCATGAACCGACCGAACGTCATACCGATTATGCTGATTATAAAGCAAACCGCCAAGAAACACCTGAAGATATATTGATTGCCGTGCCGGATATCAAACGCATAATTGAAGGCTTTAATATTCCCTGTGTAGAAAAAGACGGATATGAAGCCGATGATGTTATCGGCACCTTAGCCAAGAAGGCCGCAGAACAGGGGTTTGAAGTATTTATGGTAACATCCGATAAAGACTATGGCCAGCTGGTAACGGATAAAATCAAAATTTACAAACCGGGGTATCAAGGTAGTGAAGCAGAGATATTAGGGCCCGAAGAGGTTTGTGCAAAATGGAATATTCAAAACGTTTCGCAGGTGATTGATGTGTTAGGGCTCATGGGTGATGCAGTGGATAATATTCCCGGTATTCCAGGTGTAGGTGAAAAAACAGCTGCCAAATTATTGGCCGAATATGGTACATTGGAAAACGTGCTGGCCAATGCCGAACATATCAAGGGAGCATTAGGACGGAAAGTACAAGAAGGAAAAGATTTGGCGATATTATCCAAAAAGTTAGCCACCATTATTACCGATGTACCCATCGATTTTCATGAAGAAACCTTTCGGGTAAAGGAATGGAATAAAGAGGTACTGAGAGAAATATTTGCAGAGCTGGAATTCAAAACCCTGGGCAAAAGATTGTTGGGTGAAGAAGTTACGGCGCCTACCGAGTCTACCATATCCAGTACTACAAGTAAAGGTGTACAGATAGATTTATTTGGAAATATTATTGGGGGAGAAACAAGCGCAGCCCCAGCTACACCTGTAATGGAAGAGGAAGCTGACGCTCCTGCCTTTTCCTCTTTGAAAAAAATTACCGATGTACCCCACGATTACAAAGCCGTCATCGGACAAGAAGCTGTACAATCGCTGGTTCAAGAATTAAGCAAGTACGACGAAATATGCTTTGATACCGAAACAACGGATATCGACGCCAACCTTGCAGAGCTGGTAGGGATGAGCTTTTCGGTTATGCCTGGAATGGCTTATTGGGTACCCTGCCCTCCAGAGCGTAAGGAAACAGAACAGCTTATTGAAGCATTCAAACCTTTATTCGAAGATCCTTCAAAAACCTGGGTAGGGCAGAATTTGAAATACGACCTCCTCATCATGAAATGGTACGGAGTAGAGTTTGCCGGAAAACTCTTTGATACTATGTTGGCGCATTACGTTATAGAGCCCGATGGTAAACGCGGTATGGATCAGCTTAGTGCCAAATATCTGGGTTACGAACCTATACATATTGAAGAACTCATCGGCAAAAAAGGCAAACATCAAAAAAGTATGCGAGAGGTGGAGCTGGAAAAGATTAAAGACTACGCTGCAGAAGATGCCGATATCACCCTGCAGCTGAAAAATGTCTTCACTCCCTTGCTCAAGAAAAAAGAAGTAGAGCGTGTTTTTCATGAAGTGGAAAATCCTTTGGTACCAGTGCTGATGGATATGGAATACGAAGGCGTGCGCATTGATGAAGGATTTTTAAAAGCCTATTCGCTAGAGCTGGAAAAAGCGGCGGCAGAGGCAGAAAGAAAAGTGTTTGAAATAGCCGGCGTGCGTTTTAATCTGGCATCGCCCAAACAACTGGGAGAAGTTTTGTTTGAAAAACTGAAACTAGATGCTTCGGCAAAAAAAACTAAAACAGGTCAGTACCAAACCGGCGAAGAGGTCCTTCAAAAACTGGCGGCCAAAGGACACAGCATTGCTGAAGAAATTATTGCCTATCGAGAATTGACCAAACTAAAATCCACCTATGTGGATGCCTTACCACAACTGATCAATCCTAAAACCGGACGCGTACATACTACTTACGGCCAAGCGGTAGCCGTTACGGGAAGGTTGGCTAGCAATAATCCCAATCTGCAAAATATTCCGGTGCGCACAGACAGAGGAAGAGAAATAAGAAAAGCTTTTATTCCACGCGATAAAAATCACATACTACTTTCGGCAGACTACTCCCAGATAGAGTTGCGCATTGTGGCTGGTATTAGTGGCGATGAAAACATGGTAGCTGCTTTTAAAAGCGGCTCCGATATTCACACAGCCACGGCTGCTAAAGTATTTAATGTGTCGCCAGAAAAAGTTACCAAAGAAATGCGCTACAAAGCTAAGAGCGTCAATTTCGGAATTATTTATGGTCAAGGCGCTTTTGGGTTGGCGGATAACTTAGGCATTTCAAGAACCGAGGCTAAAGCCATCATTGATAGTTATAAAAAAGAATTTTCCGGTATTCAGCGCTATATGGACGATACCATCAATTTCGCGCGCGAACACGGATATGTACAAACACTAATGGGAAGAAAGCGCTGGCTAAAAGATATCAACTCCAGCAACTTTACGGTACGAGGCTTTGCCGAGCGCAATGCCATCAACTCTCCTATACAAGGTACCGCAGCAGACATGATTAAACTGGCAATGCAAAAAATACATGCAGCAATGAAAAAGGCAGGTATGAAAAGCAAAATGATTTTGCAAGTGCATGACGAATTAGTGTTTGATGCTCGAAAAGATGAAGTGAATGAACTAAAGCCGCTGGTTATTGAAAATATGCAAACTGCATTAAATCTACCTCATGGAGTACCGGTAATAGCAGAATGTGGCGAAGGAGAAAACTGGCTGGAAGCGCATTAACATAGATTCAACAATCCACCAAACGCATTTGCCTTATCTTCGTTTTATGATTAAGAATATTATTTACGACTTTGGAGGTGTTATCTACAATATAGATTTCAAAAAAACTTTTGAAGCTTTTGAAGCGTTGGGATTTAGCAATTTCGACGACATGTTTTCGCAACATCATGCTAATGCGCTTTTTCAAAATCTAGAAACAGGAAAAATCACTCCTCAAGAATTTTATAAACAGATAAAAAATCAAGCTCCGCAACCTATTACCGATGAGCAGATAAGAGATGCTTGGAATGCCTTGCTATTAAATTACCGATTAAGTAGTCTGCAATTTCTTACAGAACTAAAAGAACGATACAACTTATATCTGTTGAGCAATACCAATGCCATTCATTACGATTATTTCTCAGCACAGCTTCGCAAAGAAACATCTTATCCATCGCTGGAAAGCTTCTTTACTAAGGCCTATTACTCGCATGGCATCGGGTTACGTAAACCTAACACTGATGCTTATGAATTTGTGCTGAACGATGCAGGTATTAAAGCCGAAGAAACGATTTTTGTAGATGATACAATCGGCAATCTTCCCAATGCAGAAAAACTGGGCATAAAAACCGTTCTACTACAACCAGGCATGCTTATTGAAAATATTGACTACGATAATTATTAACGTAATGTATTCTGTATGGCTGACGCTATTATTCCACTTATTACGTTGATTGCGCTTGAAGTAGTGCTAGGAATAGACAATATTATTTTCATTTCCATCCTTGCAGATAAACTACCTGAACAACAACGTAACAAACTGCGTCTATGGGGTATAGGTTTGGCAATGGTAATGCGCCTCATTTTGCTGGCCATCATTTCTTGGATTCTGAAGTTGGATAAAACATTGTTCATCCTCTTCGGAATGCCATTTACAGGGAAAGAGCTCATTCTGATTGCAGGAGGTATTTTCCTATTGTATAAAAGCACTAAAGAAATTTATCATAAGACCGAACAGGAAAATCCTAATGCACCCACTCAGATAAAATCGGGTAGCTTCGGAAAATTTCTGTCAGAAATCATCATACTGGATGTGGTTTTCTCCATCGACTCCATTATTACCGCGGTAGGTATGGTAAATGAGTTGTGGATTATGTACACCGCCGTTATTGTAACAGTAGGCATTATGTTGGTGGCGTCTAAACCTATCGCATCCTTCATCAGTAGGCATCCGTCCTTCAAAGTGCTGGCGCTTTGCTTTTTGATGCTGATTGGCTTTACACTGATTGCTGAAGGCTTCGAAATAAAAATTCCCAAAGGCTATATTTACTTTGCCATGGGATTCTCATTCCTGGTTGATTTAATACAAATGAAAACAATTGGAAGAAACAGTTCTTCGCAGGATGCGCCAAAACAATAATCAGATGTTTTATCGGAAACGATCGGTAAGATACTTGACGCTACTCCATCTATACTAAACTAAAGATTTTGCCTTTTTAATTGCATTTTGCAAGTTTTTAAAGGCTTTTTTCTCCAGTTCGGCAATTTCGATGAGTCGGTTTCCCATATCGTCGTAGTCTGCTTGAGAGCCGAGGCGTCCTTTATAAATACCAGCAGCCTGTATAGCAGCACCCCTCCATTTATCGCCGGTAACAGTAATTTGTTGTGACACATCGAGTAACTCGTCGATAGGAAGATAAGCATGGGCTTGTTGCAAAAAAGCCCCGTAAATAAAACGAAATCCACCACCCCCGGTGCCAATTTCTTCTTGCATACGCACGAGCTGGGCCAAATAAGCGCGCGCTTTGTCATCACCGAGTTTATTTTTCCATTTTTTTATCTGCCGTCCGGTGTATGCAATACCCTTTGCACCGGCAAAGGAGCCGGGAATCAGCAGCATATCGCGACAGTTACGTTTAATGCCTTTAATAATACCATTACGAATCTGCTCATCAGTAGCTTCGGTTAGGTTATCCCCCGGATAATACATCTGCCCGCGTGGTGCAAATGCGCCCTTGGCAAAACGCACACGCTGTAATTCGTAACTGGTCATGGAAACCAAGGTTTCCATGATGGGATCGCTAATGATATAGTTATCGCCTTGCTTGTCTACAACTATCAAATTATGAGCGTTGAAATGGAAGCGATATTCCTTTGGGAAATAAGTTAGATAAAACACTCCTACCTGACACGCAGTAGGCTTACCCTGTGCCAGACGTTCATCCAGTTCCTGCATAGCTTTCTGTGGAGAAGTATATTTCTTACGTGTAACAGGAACACCTAACGCTGTACAGGTTCTTTTAAAAATCAGTCCAGGCATGGTACGAAAGGAAATCGCCGGACCTCCGTTTACCTTCATAAAAGGCAATTGAATGTAAAACAATCCGGATCCAATACCAAAAACCAAGGGCTCGGTAAGCTTATGAATACCGTAATGCTTTAGTAATGCCGTTGTAACGCCATTTTCACAATGCGCCGCCTGCATATGATGAAAACCACTATGCAGGTTATCCAAAGATTCTTCAGTATGATGTGCTTGATGACTTGTTTCCAAAATTGCTGTAAGTTTTTTAATGCTTAAGAAGCGGTAAAGCTATGAACAAAGCTCCATTCGGCACAACAATTATTTCCCAAATGGATTTTTCAGTTCATCAATACTTATTTCAAATATTTCCGCATATTTCTGAAGCTTTTGATCTGATAGCTTTTTAAATACAGAAGGTTTTAGATGACGCTTTACGGTCCATTTCCAGAAACCGGTATAGGAAGATAAAATAGAAATATCCATTATCTTTTTTTCCATGAAATACAAGATAGGACTAGCCTCGCCATTCAATACTTTTTGGCGTGCCGCTTCAATCTTCTTCTCTACCTCACTCCAGGCCACATTTAACGCTTCGGTTTTTACTTCCCAGCCTGTGCTTTTACCAATAGTGTAATTACCTGTTTCATCAATGACGTAGGTAACCTCTTTGGCAATACGCCCCAATGCTCCGTTGTCCTGCGGTATTTCCTCTTTTTTCATTTTACTGTATTTCAGAAAGCAATTCTTTAACAAACCTGCTTTTCTCCTACGAATTTAAGGTTTTCTCCTACTAATAGAAAAGGTGAAAGCTGTAAGCCTCCACCTTTTCTAAATATTGTTATATGCCTTTATACTACGGTAAGTAGCGCATACATATAGCTGAATCTTGAACTTTCGGGAACGAGTAAAAATATTTTATCGCCTTTCTTCAATTTTCCACTATGCAGCAGTTCATCCACCATTAGGTATACCGATGCGGCCCCCACATTTCCTACATAGCTCAAATTCACGAACCATTTTTCGTAAGGTATATGATGGCCTAATTTCAAATGCTCTTCGTAAATCTTATCTCTAAAGAAGTTGCTGCTCATGTGTGGACAGTACCAGGTAATATCATCCGGATTAAGCCCTCTTCTTTCGAAAAGCTCGGGCAGTGGGCGTCCTCCCAACGGAACGATATTGGGACTTAGCAGCTTGACATCCTGCTTAATACTCATGATGGATTTTTCGCCCAGCTCTTCGTGTGTAAATTCCAGATAGCTTTTCAGCGTACCGTCTTCTAACTTCTCAGCACCACAATACATACAGGGCTCCATATCATCGGCATAGGAAAGTCCTTCTATCCACTCCACTTTTAAGCTTAATCCTTCCGGATTAGGTTTATTGCTTAACAAGAAGGCGGATGCACCATCAGACAGCATCCAACGTAAAAACTCTTTATCAAAGCTGATATATGGATTTTGCTCCAACTCTTCCAACTTATGCACTTCATCCTCGAACTGGTGGGCGACTAAAGAAGCAGAAAATCTCTCCGAACCGGTAGCGATAGCATGCTGGGCGTCTCCGGTTTTCACCGCCATGTAAGCGTACTTTAATGCATGCATACCGGCGCAACATACACCGCTTGGGGAAACTACTTCCAGCTTACCTAATTCAGGCAACCAACCATGCACCATTACTGCATGCGAGGGCATGATCTGATCGGGTGAGGATGTACCACAAGCCAACACATCTACCGATTTGAACCCTTCTGGGTCGTCTTTAAAAAGTTCCTTTATAGCTTCTGCAGTGAGTTGGGCATTGGTATGGGTAACCTTTCCACCTTTCTCCAAAGCATAATATCTGTTAGTAATCCCATTGTTTCTTAATACAATTCTACGCGACTTGGAGGGTTTTCCGTTGATGTACCCCAGATACTCTTCCATCTCCTCATTTCCTACAGGTTGGTTAGGAAAATAATGTGAGGTACGGGTAATATAGACTTCGTTTAATGACATACTCTTTTTTCTCTTTTAAAATAATCAGGAATGAAATTTAGGCAAGAAAACTCCTTTATTTCACCGCCCAATATAACTGATTTACGAATAACAAATAATTAAAATAAAAAAACAACAGCTTTACGCGTGAATTTCAGGATGATAAGCAACGCCTCTATAATATTCCATTTGCCTCTTGATTCTTTTTTGTAAAAATGCCCTGAAAAATAATAAATCTACCAATAATATTATGGGTGATGCTACCAGTAATGCAATGGCAAGATAATATTTATATAGTACAAGTATTTTTTTCCTTTTCTGAGGGTATTTATTAATGATGTTCACCCATTTCTGAAAAATCTTTCCTGCCTTACGCTCAATAAACATTAGGGAATATTTGACACGAGCCGCACCTAGTTGCAGCAAGCTCTCCTGAAGCCCATCCCAGCTATTTTTCTGAAGAAAATCCTTCACAACCTCACCAAACCGCGATGCACCCCGAATATCTTCATCAGATACACCAGGTTTGGGAAATATCCCCCATTTTCTGTCTTTACGTCCAGTACCTAACCAGTGAAATATCGTTACATAGCTCAAATGATTGAGATGTCTGTCGACCAGTGCAATATTTCCTACCAGACGTGCGCCTGCCGCATGGATCAGTTTTTTATTTTTTTCCTGAGCATTAATCCACATATTGCGACACCCGCTGATGGTAATAACTGGGGTATCCTTAATAATTGCCTTGAACTTCTCATCCTGCATGATGGAATTAAAAGGAATGCTGGGCGATAAGTTCCACGGTTGCCAACCCAAAATCACCAAATCGTATTGATTGCGCTTTGTTTCCCAAGGCTGTAACGAAGTAGGAATTACCTCTACGGATTCCGGAACTGTATCAAAAAAATCGGCTATCGGCCAAGGAAAAGGAAATGGTTTTGTGGGTTTTATTTCCAAAAACTCCACTGTATGTCCAGCGTCTATAAAAGGCTGCACAAAATTATCTAATATTTGCTTTAACTGCCCCGACTGGGTATAATAAACTGCTAATACATTCTTATCCATTATTTTAAAGAGCTTTCTGGCAGAGCTTTTGAGGTTTTGCTATAATTCAATACAATAGCTTTTAATGTTGGTTGTAAAGATTTGAACCCCTTAGCAATTAGTTGACTATCCTCTAATAAATTCCCCTTGTAATGAAGCATTTTAGGTGCATGCTCCTGAATCATCAACCTTAAGAAACGATATTCCACATTTTTGGGTTCTGCCCGGATTGCCAATTCCAGTTGTCTGTGCCCCTGCTTAAACGTATTCAGCTTTTGAGCCGGAACTTTTAATAAAGCAGACTTACGCATCAGTAAAGCGCCCTCAAAAGCAGTTTTGTCGTTTCCTTTTATATCTTTCAACACTGACAATTGATGATCAATCGCTTCAGATTGTCCTGTTTCCAACGCTTTATACAAATTTGTCCGATCCAATCCCTGAGCCTCTAATGTAGGATTATTTATCAGAAAAAAGAAAAAAACAGTTACAAGTAATTTCCAATAATTCATTTTAAAAAATGCGTAAATTTATAAAATAAAAGTATTTTTTATTTACTGAAGAGTGTGAAAAGCACACTGGCCCTCTATTAAACATTGTATTAAATATTCCCCTTGTGGGATATTTTACATTAGCCCCTTAAATACAAAAACACTCCATTATTATGAAGATGAAGAAAACTCTTCTGCCGGTTGCACTGTTTTTGTTATTAACAAATTTTCTCTGTGCTCAAAATGGTTACAAAAATGCTGTAGGTGTTCGGTTCAACACCTATATAGGTTATGATGTGCTAGCATTATCTTATAAAAGCTTTTTAGCTAATCACGATGCATTAGAGTTCAACCTAGGATTTGGCGGTCGCAACATGTATGTACCTGGCACTTCGGGGCAAAGTTTTTCTCCCGGTATCAGCTTGGCAGGCGCTTATCAGTATCATGTAGATATTGAAACTGCTACAAATGAACATCTACGTTGGTTTGCCGGCGGTGGTTTAATCTTATTTCATATTTTTTCTAAAAACAATTTTTATGAAGGATTCGGTGCTGGCTTGTTCGGAACATGCGGCATTGACTACAAGTTTAAAAATACACCGCTCAATCTTACAGCAGACTGGCGACCGACCGTTTACTTATCTGCTCCGGATTCATTTTCACCGCTTCAGATAGGCACCTTAGGGGTGGCGGTGCGATATACTTTTTAGTTTTATACTTTTGCAAGCTTTATTTTTGGAGCTTGGAAAAGATAGCTCCATCTACATATTATCAGGATATCAGAAATACCTTTAATAATTTAAGGGTCTGCGTTATTATTCCTACATATAATAACGCCAGAACCATTCAATCTGTTATCTGCGATGTATTGCAATACACACATAATGTAATTGTTGTAAACGACGGCTCTACTGATAATACGGAACAAATTCTCAGAGAATTTGACAATATTACTATTGTATCCTATACCCCCAATGCAGGGAAAGGAATGGCATTGCGCACCGGCTTCAAAAAAGCGCTAGAGCTGCAATACGATTATGCCGTTACTATTGACTCCGATGGGCAGCATTTTGCCAAAGATCTTCCGGTTTTTATTCATAAACTCCAAGAAGAAGGACCGGCACTGATTATGGGAGCGCGCAATATGGATACAGCAGACAATGTTCCCGGAAAAAGTAGCTTTGGCAATAAGTTCAGCAATTTCTGGTATAAGGTGGAAACGGGCATTGCGCTACCCGATACTCAAACGGGTTATAGATTGTACCCGCTCCAGGCTCTAAAAAAAATGAAGTTCTTTACGCGCAAATATGAGTTCGAAATTGAAGTGATTGTGCGGCTTGCATGGGCAGGAGTAAAGGTAGTATCGGTACCCATCACTGTATACTACCCTCCAAAAGACGAAAGGATTTCGCATTTCAGGCCTTTTAAAGATTTTACACGTATCAGTATTGTAAATACAGTTTTGGTAACCATCTGCTTTTGCTACATTTGGCCACGCAATTTCTTTCGTCGGTTTACCAAGCAAAACTGGCGACAAGAACTTAAAAATTTGTTGCTAAAACCCGGAGAGCCCGATATCGTAAAAGCCTGTTCCACAGCCTTTGGAGGCTTTATGGGTATTGTACCCATATGGGGATTTCAATTACTAGTAGGCATTGCGCTGGCACATCTGTTTAGACTGAATAAAGCCTTATTTGTACTCGCTGTGCACATTAGCATTCCACCTTTGATTCCCGTTATCGTTTTCCTAAGTTATAAACTAGGCAAACCCTTTATGGGGGGCAGAGCGGTAGACATTTCTTTCAACAAGGAGTTGACACTTACCAAAATTTGGCTGAATATAGAACAGTATATTTACGGAAGCATGGTTCTTGCCATCATAATCGGAATACTGTTTGGGTTGATTACATTTTTATTTTTGAAAGTCCGCAAATTAAAAAAGCGTACTTATTCTTAACACGGCAGTATTAGGATTGCTCACACCATCGGACTTCAAGCAACGGCTATATGCAAAAGATATTTACATCGATATTTGATTTTTTTAGAAAGAACAAGACTGCTCTTTACTGCTCCTTTTTTTCTACACTGGCAGTTTTTATTTTCTTTGCTTCCAGAATTAAATTCGTAGAGGATATTTACGCCATTCTTCCGAAAGATCATAAAACGGAAAAACTTACCCAGATTTTTGAGAATTCCAAATTTGCAGACAAGCTAGTAGTGATGGCTTCCGTAAAAGACACTGCCGCCACACAGCCTGATAGCTTGGTTGCTTATGCCGATGCATTTGCAGAAGCATTGCAACACCAAGCAAGTACCTACATCAAAAATCTACGCTATAAAATTGACGAGGATTTCACGTATACTCTTTTTGAAACCATGCAGCATCATCTTCCGGTTTTTCTTACAGAAGATGATTATAAAAAAATAGATACACTACTACAAGCACCCGAGCTAACCAAATCACTAGCTCGAAGTAGTTCTATATTAAGTATTCCCGGTCCTGCACCTATAAAGAATGTTGTACTCAATGATCCTTCGGGTATTTCTTTTCTAGCATTAAAGAAACTACAGCAACTACAATACGAAGATAATTTTACTTTACACAACAATCATTTCGTCACACGAGATAAAAAAACAATACTACTCTTTATCACTCCGGCTTATCCTGCCGGAAACACCGGAGCTAATAAAGATTTTTTCTCAATTATAGATCGCATCACGGACTCACTGTCACAATCGCAGTTTGGTAATATCGATACAAAATATTTTGGAGCAGCAGTAGTATCGCAGAGCAATGCTGCACAATTAAGACAAGACACGCTATTAACTCAGGGCATCACCGTACTGTTAATCGTTTTATTTTTGGGTTTTTACTTCAGAAAGAAAAGAGCGCCCTTGCTCATTTTGGTGCCGGTGGTATATGGAGCCTCGCTGGCGCTGGCTGCTATTTGTTTTATAAAGGGTAGTATTTCAGTCATTGCGTTGGGCACCGGTTCGCTGGTGCTGGGAATTGCGGTCAACTATTCATTGCATGTTATTAATCATTATCGCCATACCGGAGATCTAAGAAAGGTTATTGCCGATCTTTCATTCCCGTTAACCATCGGAAGCGCAACAACTATTCTGGGGTTCTTTAGTCTGCAATATGCCACTTCAGACATGTTGAAGGACTTGGGGTTGTTTGGTGGTTTTAGTTTGATTGGCGCCGCCCTATGCTCTCTAATATTCCTACCGCATTTTATTACTACCCATAAATATAATGCTACGCCTCGTCCTACCTGGCTCGACAAGATTTCCTCCATTCGTTTTGAGCATAATAAATGGTTGGTTGCTGCGATTTTCATTATTACTATTATTCTTTACCGATTTGCTGGTAAAGTATCTTTTGAGCCCGATATGACGCAGCTGAATTACATGTCCGAGAAAGTTAAAGCAGCAGAAAACAAACTTAACAGTATTAGTGGTGCTGCCTTAAAATCTATTTACATAGTAAGCGAAGGAAATGACCTAAATGAAGCGTTGCAGAAGAACGAAGCCCTGCAGCAGCATATACATACTCTTAAAAACGAGGGCATCGTTTACAGTAGCTCGGGAGTGGCCAATCTTTTTGTGTCTGCAACCCTGCAGCAGCAAAGAATACAACAATGGAAAACATTCTGGAGTGATTCTAAAAAACAGGCAGTACTGCAAGAGCTTACTTCGCTAGCACCAAAAAACGGCTTTACTGAAGATGGTATTAATAATTTCAGAGCACTGATTGAAAAAGATTACCAGCCAATACAGTTTTCTCAATTGCAAAGCCTGCGCAATAGTTTTTTGGATGATTATATTTCGGAGAAAGAAGAACTGGCCTCGGTCGTCACTTTAGTAAAGGTTCCGGAGCAATACAAATCAAAGACCATCTCCCAACTGGAACAATTACCTCATGTCACAGTTTTAGATAGACAGTACCTTACCGAAAGATTGACAGAAATTGTGAATGAAGATTTCAATCGCATCGCATGGATAGTTTCCTTAATTGTTGCTGGAGTATTGCTGTTCACTTATGGAAGAATAGAACTGATGCTGATGACCTTTATCCCCATGCTATTTAGCTGGATTTGGATATTGGGTATTATGGCTATCTGCAACATTCAATTCAACATTGTAAATATTATCATCTCCGCATTAATATTCGGTTTGGGAGATGATTATAGCCTGTTTGTAATGGACGGTTTATTGAATGAGTACAAAACAGGCAAAAAGAATCTAGCTGCCTATAAATCATCTATATTACTTTCTGCCATTACTACTATTACGGGATTAGGTGTACTCATATTCGCCCAACATCCTGCGTTACGCTCCATTGCTTTTATTTCCGTTACTGGCATTTTGTGTGTGGTATTGATGGCGCAAATATTGATTCCGTTTTTCTTTTCAATAGTTATCAAGAATCGTATACAAAAAGGTTTCCATCCGTGGACTATTTGGAGTTGGAGCCGCTCTGTTTTTTCCTTTTGCTATTTTGGTTTTGTAAGCATATTACTTACTATCATCGGTATTTTTCTTATCAAGCTTAACCTCCTGGGAAGAAAAAAGGGTAAAGCAGTATATCACTATTTGCTTTCGAAGTTCTGTATGTCTGTGCTCTATATCATGGGCAATTTTAGAAAACGGCAAATCAATCCGTATAACGAAAAATTTGAGAAACCTGCTGTTGTAATAGCCAATCATCAATCTTTTCTAGACATTTTGCAAATGGCCATGCTTAATCCCAAACTTATTTTATTAACCAATAATTGGGTGTGGAAATCACCGGTATTTGGATGGGCGGTTAAGATGGCAGATTTTTACCCGGTTGCTAACGGTATAGAGAACAGTATAGATCTATTGAGCAAACAAGTAGAACAAGGTTATTCCATAGCTGTATTTCCCGAAGGAACCCGCACGTCACATCCACCGATGAAACGTTTCCATAAAGGGGCTTTTTATCTTGCCGAACAGTTAAAACTGGATATTGTTCCGATTCTTTTTCATGGGTTAGGGTACACCATGACAAAAGGAGATTATTTGCTGAAAAATGGCCCTATTACTGCTAAATATCTACCCCGCATCAGCTATGAAGACCGTACTTGGGGCAACACTTATCAAGAAAGAACAAAATCTATCTCTCGATATTTTAAACAACAACATGAAGCTTTAACTAAAGAATTGGAGCAGCCTGAATATTTCAAAGAACATTTATTCTTCAATTATATCTACAAAGGCCCTGTACTGGAATGGTATCTCAAAGTAAAATTAAGACTGGAAAACTATTACCAACCTTTCCATGAATTACTACCGGAAGAAGGAACATTTCTGGATCTGGGTTGTGGTTATGGTTTTATGAGTTATATCTTGCATTGGGCCAGTCAAGGTAAAAGAAAATTTACAGGAGTAGATTATGACGAAGAAAAAATAGATACAGCACAACACTGTTTCAGTAGAACAGAAGATGTAAACTTTGTCTGTGAAGACATTGCCGCATTTAAGTTGGATAAATACAACGGCATCATCATAAGTGATGTACTGCATTATCTCCATCCCGAACAACAACAACAAGTGATTGAAAAAGCTATTGACGCGCTGTTGCCTAACGGTGTACTCATCATACGCGATGGAGATATTGACCTGAAAAGAAAACACAAAGGAACCCAACTCACAGAGCAACTGTCTACCAAAATATTTTCATTCAATAAAACCACACATGCGCTTTACTATCTATCAGGCAAAAGCATTGAAAATATTGCTAAAAACAAGCAAATAGCAATACAACGCATAGATCATACAAAATATACTTCTAATGTAATATGGGTACTGAGAAAACCTTAAATAATTTATCAAAAAGAAGCGGTTTCGTTAAGTAGATAAATTTCTAAGCCATCATTTCCCAAAGCATACAGTTTATTATTCTTTTTGAAAATCTGTTTGTATCCTCGAAAAGCCTCGGGAATTGGCCACTCTGATAGTTTCAGCGTAGCAGTATTGTATTGACATAATTTTCCATCATAAGTACCATAAATAATTTTATCACTAACAGATACATGCTGCCAGCGAACAATATCTATCTTACTTTTATAGGTACCGTAATAGTCAAAAACATAAATACCCTGCAGTGAGTCATAAAGATAAACGTATTGACTTTGATCGAATATTCTTATAGGACTAAGGGCCTTATCAAAAAGCTGTCTAAAATCCGCTGTTGCAAAAATTACATTCCCCTCCTCATCTATTTTCTTCAGCTTGTTATCCATCTCATCGTATAGCCATATTTTATTATCGTAAGACAAGCTTATGGCCGAAACATTAAAAAGATTTTTCCGACGCAGATCTATTGCTGCTCGTTGGTTTAGCATACCATCCAATAATACAATAGAAGAAAAACCTTTGTAGTAAAGCAATAATCTTACCGGATTAGAAACATCTACCCATGTTACTTCTCCAAATTTTTTAATCTCATTAAACACCGAAACCTCATCGCCTACGGCACTTAGCTTCTTAAGCTGATTAGAAGTACTTACCAGATAAATGTTATCCAGATTATCGATGGAGAAAGAAACATAGTTGCCGGGAATAGTTTTTATTTTTTGCCCTCCCGGAAACTGTTGCGCAAAGCAGTAGATACTGAACAAACAAAAGAGTAATATGTAAAGTGCGTTTTTCAATAATTACGGTTGATTTTAGACGGATCACTATGATATGTCAGCAAGTGCACATCTTCATGATCAAAAACCGCATATGTAAAAAACTTAATCCAGTCTCCCAGATTGATATAACGACTTTGCTCACTCAACTTAAAATCTATCGGAAGATGTCTATGACCAAATATAAAATAATCGTAGGGTTTTTCAGCCAACTTGCTTTTACAATATTGAACCAACCATTCCTTGTCCTCACCCAAAAACACATCTTCGGAGCTACCGGTTTTAATACGACTTCTTTTACTCATATAATTGGCTATGCCAATGCCTATTTGTGGAGGCAGTACACCAAACAACCATTGACTCACAGGATTGCGAAATACTTTTTTCAAGCGCTTATACCCCTTATCTCCCGGACCTAAACCATCTCCATGGCCGATTAAAAATTTTTTACCGCTCCATTCAAATTCTTTCGGTTCAAAATAAACCGCCATACCAAGCTCTTGCTGAAAATAACTGCTCACCCACATATCGTGATTGCCCACAAAAAAATGAAGCTTTACACCTACATCAGACAAATCGGCCAGTTTCCCTAACAAACGTAAATAACCCTTTGGGACTACGTATTTATACTCATACCAAAAGTCAAACATATCCCCCACCAAAAATACTTCGGAAGCACCATCGGCTATTTCATTTAGAAACGCCACTATCTTTTTTTCTCTAATTCGACTTGCTTCATATGAAGGTGCACCCAAATGAAAGTCCGATAAAAAGTATATGTTCTTCTTCGTCTGCAAGGTGATGTAATAGCGTTTATTGAATATCGAATCGTAATTAAAAACAAATATAGTATAGAATTGCAGGTTTATTCCATGGGTGTTTCTGTTCTTTTTTCATACTGACTTAGTGCTAGCCCTGACAATACTAAAGCCACGCCTGCAAAGGTGTGCCAGCTAATGCGATCTTTTACTAAAATGGCAGCTATAATAATACCAAATATAGGACAGAGGAATAACCATAATCCGGCTTTTACAGCATCTTCTTTAATCAGCTTCAGCCAAAGCCATACCGCCCCCACCGAAACCAGTGTAGCCAACCAAATGATACCAATCCAGAAGTTTTTATCAAAATGATTGGCCCCTGACTTATAAGTAATCAACATTATCGGAAATAAAAATATACCGCCCAATAATGTCTGCCAGCCGTTAATAGTGAGCAAATGCAGTCCGTCCCATTTCTTAGACGAGAAATAAATTGTCCCTGCCGAATAGGAAAACATACAACTAACAAGTAAAATCAATCCCTTTACGGTAACCGATACCCCGTCAAACAACGGCCAGGCTACAACAACAAAACCGAACAAACAAATGAGCAATGCCAATAACACTTGAACGCTGATTGGCTTCTTCAACACAAATACCGATAGAAAACTGATAAATACCGGACTTGCCGCTATGGTTAACGCCCCAATACTCGCTGTCACTTCCTTCATAGCTATAACATAAATGCCCAGATAGATAGTGATGTTCAGTAAACCGTATATGGCTAATTGTTTTAGTTCTATACGATTGGGTAACTTTTGTCGTAATATACCATGTGCTATAAAAAGCATCAGCAATGCGGCAATGCCAAATCTGCATACAGCAACAACCAAAGGTTGGGCATCCAACAACGCAATTTTCGTTGCAGTTGCCGCAGAGGACCACAATATGGTAAATAACAGGCCGGTTAACAGCCAGGAGATCTTCGTATTCATCTTAAACCGTGCGAAGGTACACCCAAAAGCATTAACCAAAAAGGCCGCATTGCCCTTTGGCAAGCAGCCTTTGTTAACCCGCACCTTAGGAGAACGGCCCACTAAAGTATTTATTTCACCACCCCCTCCATACGAACATTATCAATACTAAATGTTCCACCACTGCTTTCCGCATTAAAACCATAAAATCTAAAGGTGACTGCTGTGGTAATATTGGTATACGTAGCATCTAAAACTACAACACATCCATTCTGCGCAGTAGTGGCCGCATCGCTTATTTGAACAACCTTTTCGTCCACCACGGTTAAATTACTATTAGGTGGATCAATAGCTACAGGCAAATTATCGGCAAATCCGTTTATACTGGATCGAACGGCGACCTGTCTTACACCGGTTCCCGAACGCTGTAACGTAAAGGCAATTTTATAAAGATCCATTTGTCTCCCTACAGCGGGAGTAATGGTCACCTCGTAATAGCGTGTAGTATCAAGGTTTCCTGTAAAGTTATCCGAACCATTTGTAGCTCCCAATGGCCATCCCGTGAAAGAAAATCTTCCGCTTGCTGAAGAGTTAGCACTAACACCTACAGCAGTAAAGGAACCGAACATCAATCCATCTACAGCTGGTGAGGGAGTAGGATCAGCTGCTCCCGAAGTGTTAGTAACATCGTTAAAAGTATACACTGCAGCAAAAGCTCCTCCAAAACCGCCTTCAATATCCTCTTGACGGCGTAATGTAAGTTGTGTTTCCAATGCTGCATCAGGTGTAGATTGGTAGATGGACACATAACCCGTAATACGCTCTGCCGAAGCGGGCATTACAATTTCTGCCGTATTTCTCACAAAAGACTTTAGCGATCCGGTGGCGTCTGTTATCAGATAGTTGGTACCGGTGCTATTCGTTTCGAGTATTGTAATGAAAACATTATTTATGGTTACTACCGATGATTCCCAAGTGCGGTTATTAGCTATTATTTCCGATATGGTAGTCGATTTAGGTGTAATAATACCTGCTCCTGATTTTTCGGATACTGTCACACCACTAATCTGCAAACCACCGTTGAATGTGCTTAGCGACAGCCCTCCCACCGTTACTGTTAATGAATCGCCCAAAGAGGCGTTAGGGTTTACACTTGCATTAGCAAAACGTATTTGAATAGCTCCTGTTGCATCTTGCAAACGATAGTTTCCTGCTGCTTCATTTTTTGTATCAGATACTACAACTCCTTTGATATAAACACCCGCAGGAATAGAAGAGTCGCCTCCAGCAAACGCTTTTACTTCTTCAATAGTCATTAAGGTAGGTATAGGTGCTTGACCACTACAACGTATTCCCGAAAACTGTACATCTGCTGTATCCCGAATAAAGATTTGTAGCGTGCCATTAAATACCGAGGGCACCCCAATCAGCACACCATTTCCATCCGGAACATTTATTCCTGCAAAGCGAGCATAACTACTGTTGCGCAACACGATACTTTGTCTATCGCAAGTATTAATTGTAAAATTTATCGCGCTGGTGTTTTTAGAAGGATCTGCATAAGTTTTATTAATATCGGCATCTTTAAACTCCGCATTTTCTATTTGCACTAGCGTACTCAACAACGGATCATTCAAACTTTTTGTAAAATCAGAAGGCTTTACAACTTTAGGTATGATGGTATTATGAAACGAGCCTTTAATAATATACTGATCAAACATGGCTTGAGGAATACCGGTCAGATTTAGAAAACGGCCGTCGTCCGATCGTGAAGAATCAATGCCGAGTTGAATGGTACCGCCATAATCACCCAGCATCAGTCCTTTTAGCTTTAGAAAAATACGACGACCCACCGGAAATTGTGTGTACAGATTGTTTCCCTCCAACAGCACAGGGAGTCCTCCTGTTTCGTCTTGAATAACGACTTGTTTATAAAAGTTGCCCGATGCATCATCTGCAATTACTACACCCGAAATAATTTCATCCTCATCAATGCGTTTAAAGTCGCCTATTGCCGTATAGCGTGCTTTTAATTCCATAATCGTCATTGTCACATCTATTTCCGGATCAGCATTAGATGGAGGAACATCAAATTTTCGATTACAGGATGCAATGATCAGTAAAAGACATCCTAGCAATCCTATTGCTTTTTTATTAAAAGAAAGTTTTTTCATAGTGATACGTTTTATTAAAACCTCAAACCGATACTGGCAAAAAAGTTAATCCCGTATGCATAGTAATATTTAGGCGGAAACTTATTAACGTTTTTCTCTTCGAAGTCTAGCCGTAGCTGTTCAAAGCCTCCGGATTTAAGGTTTCTATTATTAAGCAGATTATTTACTCCCACTGTAAACAAAAGATAGGTACGACGATTCTTGATGTAATATTTCCTATGAAGCAGTTTATTCCATCCCCCAAAAAGATCTATCGTAAAAACATCCTCAAAGCGTTCTTGCGCTAATATGCTTTGTTTAATAGCTTCCGACACGGGATTATCCGGCTCCGTATCAGCAATCGCTTCAGCCGTTCTACGAATAGGATTGAGGGATAACCACATATTCTGAAAATAATTCGCCGTAATACTTGCATACCAGAACTTTGGAGAACGATAGAAGAATCCGGCGCTATATGCTTGTTGAGGAGAGGAGGCAATACGATAGTTTTTTAAATAAATGGTCTGCTTACCCAACATTGCAGCACTATTATCGGCAGTAATAATGGCACGGGGACGGCTGTCGTAATAATAACTCCCTACCGACGCCGCTCCATTAAAGCTTACAGTAGAGCTCAACTTAATCTCTGCCCCAAGCTCTCCCCCAAAATAAACTTTGTCAATTCCACTTAAAGCATAATTGACAAAGCTCTGATATTGGTCGTGATAAAACGAAAGCACATCCACCCCATCAGTGTTTTTTGTATAATATCCCGTAATACTCAGTTTTACACGAGGAGCACTCAATTTATATCCGGCTTCTCCCGAAATAATCGTTTCGCTTTTCAAGCCTTCTTGTACATCATTTCTAGTACGTTGCGATATGTAGGCATTTTCAAAAAAGGGTGGTATGGTTCTGTAAGTTCCGTTAATGAAAAAATAATTGCGGCCATTCATCTTATATGTAACACCCGCCTTTACTGCTGGATTAAAAAAATTTTGTACCGAAGACTTTCCGTAAGAAGATTCCGGAAAAAGACCATTGCGATTAAAACCCGTACGAAAAAAAGCAGTTTGGGAAATTTTTCCGGCGGCAAATACATCGAGTTTTTTAAAAACAAAAAGTAGTTGTGCCCAAAGCGCAGCCTGACTAAGTGTTATCTTGTAATTATACCCATATTGTTCCCCTTCCTTTACAAGACGATTAGGACGATCCAAGTCATGTTGCACCACGTCGATATTGTTGGGATAATCCCGTTCGGCAAACTGATTAATATTTACCCAGAAATCACCGCCTAGCAGATCCTTTACTTCCTGATAATAATGATTTATCTGTTGCTGATAACTGGCGCCTCCGGTAAAAGTACTAATACTACTGAGTTTTAAATTATATATCGTATTGGCAATTATGCGTTGTTGGTCGTTTACACGATTGGATAAAATATACACGGAGCGATTACCAGTAATATCATTGCCCGGTATACCCTCTACATCAGGAATGGTGCGCAAATTTCCTCGATTAGCTTCATAAAGTTTTTCCCATTGAATCTGGAGTGCATCAGGATTGTTAATAAAGAAAGAATATAAGGATACATACAGAGCTGGGTTGTCCTGCATATAATAGCTGGGCAAGTAACGATAATAATCAGGACGTGGATCAGGAGCATTATACCAATCCAATGCGCTGGTTTTTCTCTTGCCAAATAAATAAGCCACGTTGGTAAGCCAGTGTACTTTTTCATGAGGCCGATGTTCATACATTGCGATAAACACAGGCTGAAAACCCTGTAGCACATTAGCATTACGTTTTTTGCTGCCTTGCCAGCCCCAGGAAGGATTGTAGTAATTTGTTCCTGCAAGGTTCATTGCTTCCTGTACAGATGCGCCCTGCCGTCCTACTTCAGTAGGGGCGCCAAATGCAATAAATGAAAAAGTATTGCGTGGGTTTATACGTTTATCTACCGCAACATAATAAGAGGCACTTTCATAATAAGTTCCAGGAATATATCCTTCGGGAGCATAGCGACCAGTTAGTGCAAAGCTGTATGCCCAGCCTTTTTTATTAAATCCGCTGGCATGATTAAGAGTAACACGATGTCTATAATTGCGATTCGAAAGTGCATATCCAATTTGAGTCTGTACTCGCTGAGCTGCAGCTCGCAAATCCACATTGGTATTTAAAGCTAGCGCACCAAAAGTGAATTCATTGGCTTGTAATCCGTATGCATTTTGCTGCATCCGCATGACATTATTTAGTCCTCCCCATAAAGAATAAGGCACATAACCATTTTCCAAGCCGTTGAATTCAATTCCATTAATAAAAATGGCGTCGCCGTGGCTTTCATAACCTCTCAGTCTAAAGCGAAGTACACTGAAATTAAATGCAGCCGCTGCAAGAAAAGGATCTCGTCCGGCTGTCAAAATGGAAGACACTGTAGCATTTCCTCCTTCCTCCATTTCTTCATCACTTAAAGTAATAGTAGGAATATGTTCTTGCAACTCGCTTCTAATATCCTGATAGGCAGAATCCACAATCCATACACTGTCCACTGCAGGAGTAATTTGTGCAGGGCATGGGTATAAAAACAAAAGCAGCACGCACGTTGATAACAGGTGTTTAATCATAGCTGATGTTATTCATAGGGTAAGAGAAAATCAACTATTAAACTCCTAATGTAGTTATAAGCCACTAACACAAATATAAATAATTTTGTATAAAAAAATAAATCATACATGAAAAAAGGATTATTGCTTTTGATAATTGGCTTTCGCGCCATTTTGCTGCCTGCACAAAGTGCTTATAAATCTGCTGTCATTGCATTTTACAATTTCGAAAACTTTTATGATACTATCTTTCATGGTAGCCATGATGATATAGCATTTACACCTAGTGGTAGCAAAGCTTATACAAGCCAGGTGTTTAATGATAAGCTAAACAAACTAGCTACAGTAGTATCTCAAATAGGTAGAGATATTAATCCCGATGGGCCGGCACTTCTAGGTGTTGCTGAAATTGAAAACAAATTTGTATTAGACACTTTTGTCCGTCATCCTCTTATTGCATCTCGCAACTACAAATATGTACATTACGACTCGCGCGATGCACGGGGAGTTGATGTGGCACTTTTATACAATCCGAAATATTTTAAAGTGGAGAAAAGTCGCCCACTTTTTGTAAAAATCCCTGAAGGATCGAAAGAGGCAATATTTACACGAGATATTCTTTGGGTGAAAGGCAAGCTTGATGGAGAGCCGATTCATGTTTTTGTCAATCACTGGCCCAGCCGAGCAGGCGGAGAAAAACGATCCGCCCCGGCGCGTATGGCTGCAGCGCGCACCGTTCGGTATATTATCGACTCTTTGCTCATTATCAATCCAGACTCCAAAATTGTAGTGATGGGCGACTTAAATGATGATCCTAATAATAACAGTATTACAAAGGGACTTAAGGCAGGGGGTGAAGTCAATAAACTCCAGCAGGATGAGTTGTTCAATCCTTGGGTTACGCTGTACAAAAAAGGAATAGGTACTCTTGCCTATCAAGATGCTTGGAGTTTGTTCGATCAGATTATTATTTCTTCTTCATTCTTAGACAAAAAGAGACAAGGTTTTTTCTTTTACAAGAACAATATTTTTAAAGCCGATTACCTGATTGAGAATACAGGCAGATACAAAGGGTATCCCAAACGTTCTTACAATGGGGATGTGTATCGCGGTGGATACAGCGATCATTTCCCTACTTATATCGTTTTACTAAAAAAACAATAATATTATCGAGAATACACCATAGCACCGCCCAAATAAGTGCGCCAAACTCTTAACTGTAATAGTTCATGCTCTGGAACATGCATCAGGTCGTTATCCAGTATCACAAAATCGGCAACCTTTCCGGGCTCTAAACTTCCTTTTTCGTTTTCTTCAAATGCGGCCTTTGCAGCCCATATTGTCATGCCACGCAAAGCCTGCTCTCGGGTTAAAGCATTCTCTTTTTGAAAACCGGTCTCAGGAAAACCCTGTGCATCTTTGCGTACTACAGCGGCGTAAAAGGTTTTGAAGGGAGAAATATCTTCCACCGGGAAATCGGTGCCTAGCGGAATCCAGCCATTTTGTTCCAATAGTTGTTTATAGGCATAAGCGCTCTTTAATCTTTCTACTCCTAATCTGTCACCCGCCCAATACATATCGGAAGTAGCGTGCGTAGGTTGTACAGAGGGAACAATATTATAATCTCCAAAATAGTGAAAATCGTCTTTATTTACCACCTGGGCATGCTCAATACGCCAGCGGAGATCGTTCTTCCCTTTAAGATACTTAGCATAAATCTGCAACATCATTCTGTTTCCATTATCGCCGATAGCATGGGTACACATCTGCCAATTATGTTGGGCAATCAATGCTGCAATGGAATCAAAATGTTCTGCATTACTCAATAAAAATCCTTTCCATCCCGGCTGGTCACTGTAATCCTCCAGAAGACTGGCACCCCGCGATCCCAAAGCTCCGTCGGAGAATAGTTTAAATCCTCTTACATGCAAGTGGGAAGTTTTAATAATGCCGTTGCGCAACAAATAATCATAATTCTTTTTATTATCGCTGAGTAACGCATACAGTCTGATTTTTACCGTACGCTTATCTTGCAAAGACTTGATCGCTTCTATTGTTTCATAATTTAATCCGCAATCATGCAAGGTTGTTAAGCCTACAGAAAAACAATTCTGCTGCGCGCGCAGCAATGCGCGCTCCAGCTGAATCGTAGTAGGTTCGGGTATATGGGCCACCACTTTATCCATCGCATTATCAATCAGAACACCCGTGAGCTTATCCTGATGGGTTAAAAAAGAACCGCCACTAATCGTATCTCCCGGCTGTATGCCCGCTATTTCCAGAGCCTTGTTATTTGCAATTGCGGCATGCCCATCTATCCGTATAAGATAAACCGGTCTATCGGGAAATAGTTCATTCAACTTTTCATTAGTAGGAAACTCTTTTTCTTGCCAGTCGTTCTGATCCCACCCTCGCCCTATAATCCAACTATTTTTATCCTGAGTGTCCGCAAGATTTACAACCCTCTGCAGTACTTCATCCCAGCTTTGGGTGCCTACCAAATCAATTCCTATTAAAGATTGTGCATACCCAATAAAATGCGCGTGGGCATCGATAAATCCAGGATAAATGTACTTTCCTTTTGCGTCCAGCATTTCCTTGCACTCATACTGATGCTGAAGCTTATCCTTATCGCCAGTTGCAAGAATCTTTCCGTCTTTTATCACCATAGCCGACACCTTGCTAAAAGCAGGATCAACGGTGTATATGGTGGCATTGTAAACAAAAAGATCTGCCTGTTGTTTAGATGTACAACCAGTAGTCATTGTTATATACAGAATTAAACATATTAAAATCTGTCGCATAAAGATCAAATTTATCGGTGGTAAATATTGGGTCAGCATGCCGAAATTGTTTTAGGCTGTAAGTTAAGATGAAAAATTTCATGTAAGTTTGAGCACTTTATTTTTATTGATAAAAAATTTTATATCACATTTAACCTCTTCAAACTATGGCGCAATTATCAGATATAGGTGTTATAGGCCTGGCAGTAATGGGTGAAAACCTTATTTTGAATATGGAAAGCAAGGGTTTTCGCGTTACTGCCTACAATCGTACAGTAGATAAAGTTGACAACTTCATAAACGGAAGAGCTAAAGGAAAAAACATACAAGGAGCTCATTCCATAGAGGAGCTAGTAGCCTCACTGAAAACACCACGTAAAATTATGCTAATGGTAAAAGCCGGCAAGCCCGTAGATGATTTTATCGACTTGCTATTACCACATCTTGAAAAAGGTGATATTATCATAGACGGAGGCAACTCTCACTTCCCCGATACCGAAAGAAGGGTGAAGTATGTAGAAAGCAAAGGCTTATACTTCATCGGTACCGGAGTATCGGGCGGTGAGGAAGGTGCTTTGCTGGGGCCCTCCATCATGCCCGGCGGCTCTAAAAACGCATGGCCTGAGGTAAAAACTATCTTTCAAGGCATCGCGGCTAAAGTTAATGACGGATCTCCTTGCTGTGACTGGGTAGGAGACGGTGGTGCAGGACATTTCGTGAAAATGGTACATAATGGTATTGAATATGGCGATATGCAGCTGATTTGTGAAGTATATCAAATCATGAAAGACCTTTTAGGCATGTCGACCGATGAAATGCATGAAGTGTTTAAGGAGTGGAATGAAGGCGAGCTTGACAGTTATCTTATTGAAATCACCCGTGATATTTTAGCATATAAAGAAAACGGAGAACCGCTTATTGATAAAATCCTAGATACAGCAGGACAAAAAGGCACCGGTAAGTGGACCGGAACCGTAGCTCTGGAGCTAGGCATTCCCCTCACATTAATTACCGAATCAGTTTTTGCAAGATGTTTGTCTGCAATCAAAGACGAACGCGTTGCAGCATCTAAAGTGCTTACGGCTGGTCCAAAACCAACATTTACCGGTGATAAGAAAAAATTCATAGAACAGTTACGTGATGCATTATATTCCGCCAAAATCATCTCCTACGCACAGGGCTACCAGATGATGCGTGCTGCCGCCAAAGAATATGGCTGGGAACTGAATTACGGCAATATTGCCCTGATGTGGAGAGGTGGCTGTATCATTCGTTCGCGCTTCTTGGGCAACATCAAAGAAGCATTTGATAAGGATCCCAATTTGGTAAACTTATTGCTCGATCCTTATTTCTCCGAAAAAATGCAAGCTTGTCAGGAAGGTTTAAGAACTGTTACTGCAACAGCTATGTTAAACGGCATTCCGGTTCCTTGTCTGAGCGCTGCCATTAACTACTATGACGGCTATCGCGCAGAAAGACTGCCAGCCAACCTGTTGCAAGCACAGCGTGATTATTTCGGAGCTCACACTTATGAAAGAGTAGATCAGCCCCGAGGTCAATTCTTCCACACCAACTGGACAGGAAGAGGCGGGGATACAGCTTCTACCACCTATGTGGTTTAATAGTATTCAGCTTAGTTGTCCCCATAAAAGAACGGCCCTTTGCTTAAAGCAAAGGGCCGTTAACATTTTCACATTACTTTTTATTAATATCCAAAGAGTTCTTCCAAACTTACCACTTTCACAGTTCCATATTTTGAAAGTTCCTCAGGCCTCATGTTTTTTTCGCTTCCGATGATAGCAAAGCTATATGGTTTATTAGCCAGATAATTGTTGTGGAACGATTTGATGTCCTCAAATTTTAATTTTTTTAGCTTCTCGTATTTTGCCTTGCGAGGATCATCATTAAGACCTTTACGCTTGGTAGCCAGATAAGAGAACAGAATGTCGGTCTTTTGAATACGCTCCGTTTCAATATCTTTTAAAGCACTGACACGCCCATCCTCAAAAGACTTTTCATTTTCCGGAAGCTGATTTAATAACTCATTCATTGCATTTACCGCTTCTGGCAATTTATCAGCCTGGCTACCCACATAGGCCACTATATAATAGGGGTCTTCTTTTTTGGAAGGTGTTGTTACACGTGCATATGTAGAATAGGCCAATGCTTTGGATTCCCGAATGGTACGGAATACCAACGAACCCATACCGTATCCGAAATAATTATTGAACAAATCCACTACCGCCTCTTTATTAAAATCATAAGGAGCCAAATTGCGCACCCAAGTCATTTCGGCCTGCACCATGTCGTAATAAGCCAGAAATACTTTATTCTCAGTTTGCTCTGCACGAGTGAATTTTGCTTTAGGTGGTACTGTAGCCCATGATGCAGGTTTGGGATGAGCTTTTCTAATATGTGCCGTCAAATCAGCGGTAGACATAGGGCCATAATACATCACTTGCGGCTTGAAGCTGGGTAGGCTATGTATAATTTGTACCAATTCTTCAGCGGTAAGATTATTTAGCTCCTCATCACTTAATGTATAATTAAATGGATTTGAAGGTCCATATAATGCGTAATTGTTCAAACCTTGTAAAATGCTACTCTTATTGGTTTTGGCATTAGCACGAGATTTCTGCAGGCGATTCTTCAGCTCAGCGAGCGCCTGTTCATTGGGTTTACAGTTTCTGATAAGATGCTCTAATAACTGCAGCGATTTTTCAAAATTCTCGTTCAGGCCGCTTAGCTGTATGTAAGAATCCTCTGTTCCGCTTCTTACCGAAAAATTAGAAGCTAGTTGATAAAACTCTTTAGTAATCTCTTCCGCAGAATACTTATCTGTACCCAAATATTGCAAATAGCTCAATGCAATGGGCAGTTTCTTGTTATTCCAGCTTCCCATTTCGTACCGAAAATACAGATCGAAAAGACTGTTTTGCTTATTAGGTACATACAGGAGCTCCATATCGTCTATCTGCCCTTTCTGCAAATCGACATTAAAATCCAGCCATCTAGGAGTAATAGATGAAAGGGGCATACTATTGATTTGCTTCAAAAAGTCGGATTGCTTATCCGGATTGGTTTCAACAGGAGTAATAGGCGGTTTTTCTACCTTTACGATACTTTTATCCTCCCCTTTTCTTTTATAAATTACTACATAATTATCGTCTCTGAAGAATTGATTAGCGTAATCAACAATTTCTTTTTTAGTTATTCGCTTCATTTCATCCAGCTCTGCCACACGAATATTCCATCCGCTTCCTTTGGTTTTAATAAAATTATCCACCATTAAGCTGGTACGATATACATTGTAGTCCTGAGCCTCAAGTTCGCTAAGCTTATAGTTGGCAATTATGGCATCTAAAAGCTTATCATCGAACTTACCTTGCTTTATCGAGTCAATCTGTGCGAGCAGTAAGGCTTTTACTTCGTCTAAGGTCTGCCCTTGTTTGGGTGATGCATAGAAAGTGAATACTCCATAATCTTTGTATTGACGAATACCGCAGCCTGCTCCCAGTACTTTTTGTTGCTTATTAAGATTAAGATCCAGCAGTCCGGCTTTACCATTAGCCAGTATACGATCGATGGCTTTTATAAGCAGATCTTCTCTAGTACCGTATGGCCCGGTTCGAAAAGCAATGGTCAAGTTTTCTGCGCTGGGACCAAATACTTCTTTTATCACTGGCCCTTTTATAGGCTGCTCAGGACCGGGGTTATATTCTTTTACAGGCTTCGGCCTCATATAGCTGAAGGCCTTATCAATTTTCTTGATCAACTCATCCGGGTCAAAATCTCCGGCCATAATCACAGCCATATTATTGGGCACATAGTATTGTTGATAGTATTCTCTAATGGCTTTTAACGAGGGATTTTTCAGATGCTCAATAGTGCCAATGGTGGTTTGCTGCCCGTAGTTATGAGTAGGAAAAAGTCCCGCGTGCACCGCTTCCGATACTTTCCAGGAGTCATTATCCAGTGTGCGATTTTTTTCTTCATACACAGCTTCCAACTCGGTATGGAAAATACGAAGTATGGGATTGCGGAAGCGTTCTGCCTGTACAGCAAGTAGACGATCTACCGCGTTGGAAGGAATATCCTCATCGTAAACAGTTTCCTCCACCCATGTATGTGCATTGGTACCCTGCGATCCCATAGCTTTCATCATTTTATCATATTCATTAGCTATGGCATATTTAGCAGCTCGCCCCGATACTTCGTCGATTTGTTTGTATATAGCTTTGCGCTTTGCCGAATCTGTGGTATGATTGTACAGCTCGTAAAGTGCATCAATACTGTCTAGAAGCGGTTTTTCTTTAGCCCAATCAAGCGAACCAAACTTATCGGTTCCTTTAAAGAGCATATGCTCTAGATAGTGTGCCAATCCCGTATGATCCTTGGGATCGGTATTACTACCGGCTCTTACGGCCATACGATAGGTAATGCGAGGCTCCTTTTTATTGGGACTCAACATAACCGTAAGACCATTGGATAAAGTGTAGATACGAACATTCAATGGATCGCCTTCCACATACTTATACGTGTAATTGCCGGATTTACCTTCTTTCCAAACGTATTTATTTTGAACCCACGCAGTCTGGTATAAAAAGGTAAACAGTAAAAGAAACAGTGTGCCTTTTTTCATGTATATATGTTTATGCTCTTTAATAGTTGCCTTAGTGCCATACACCCTTCTGAAGATTTTATTCTCCGTTCTTAAAAAGTGTAGGTACGCATAGATTTATGCATTTTAGTTTTTAGGTATAGATTATCGGGGTTTTTCTTAAAGGCTCTGAATATTTAGTTTAAATACTTCAGAATATCCTTACTCATAGGTTTGGTTCTTGGAGAAAAAGTGGCAATTAACTCACCCTTTTCGTTAATTAAGAACTTGCCAAAATTCCAAGTAACTGGGTTTTCCAATTTTTTTTTCTTTGCCTCTTCTATCAAATATTTATAGATGGGTGCTATATCATTTCCTTTTACAGAAATCTTAGCAGCCATAGGAAAAGTAACGCCGTAGTTCTTTTTACAAAACTCCGCGATCTCCTCATTAGTACCAGGCTCCTGCTCGCGGAAGTTATTCGCAGGAAATCCTACCACCACCAGTTTGTCTTTATGCTTTTTATACAACAGTTCCAGCTCTTCATACTGCGGAGTAAGGCCACATTTGCTAGCTGTATTGACGATCAGAATTTTTTTTCCTTTAAAATCTGCAAAATTGATAGTGCCCCCGGTAAGACCATCCACTTTAAAATCATATATCGACCTTGCGATAAACAGGGTGCCGGCTAATAACAAACAAACAAGTACGGTTTTCATAAAAATTATCTTTAGCCTCTTACCTAAGAAGCGGTGAAGTTGAGATTATAAAGTTAGGAAACAAATCCCATTTTTTAAATATATGATGCATAGCATAAAGTTGCAATACTTAGTTGCACTCCTTTTGCTGTATACAGCGCCTCGGCGCAGGCTTCTATAGTGGCCCCTGTAGTAATCACATCATCTACCAGCAATACATGTTTACCTTCCAAAACAGCAGCATTTATAAGACTAAATTTCTTGGACATATTTTGCCAGCGTGCTATCCGATCTTTCTTTGTTTGAGTATCCGTAGCTACTACACGTTGTACTGCATTCTCAATAACAGGTTTATTTAACACCTGAGCAATGGCATCACATAATACTTTTGCCTGGTTGTACCCTCTTTTACGCTCCCGGCTTTCATGAAGCGGCATTGGAATCAAAATATCTATATCATCAAAGCGCCCGCTATGCAAAAGTTGATGCCCCATTATTGTCCCTAACTGATGACCAATATCTTTGATTCCTCTGTATTTAAACTGATGCATCATGCGCTGCAATGAAGCGTTCTTATGAAAATAAAACTGTGCCGTAGCCCGCTCAAATCGTACTCTACCTGCCAGGATTTTCTCCACAGGATTGTTAATTTGAACTTCAAAGTGGGTTACTGGCAATTGATGTAGGCATTTAATACATAACCTGCTTCCCGAAGGCAGCGTATCTGTACCACAACCGGCACAGATGTGCGGATAAATAAGATGCAACACTGCATCGCCAATGGTGCGCATCAGCGTTTTCATAGTCTACAAATTTTCACAACACGTTTGTGGAAGTATCTAAAATAGATATTGATAGATTTCTTCCACTCGTCCCATTGCTACTACTTCTATATTAAACTTTGCCTGATTTTGGCGTATCGATTGGTTATATTTGGATACAATGATTTTTTCAAATCCCAGCTTTTCGGCTTCAGCAATGCGCTGGTCCACCTTATGCACTGCCCTTATTTCGCCACTCAAACCCACTTCTCCGGCAAAACAGATGTTCTGCGGGAGCGGTACATCTTCGTATGAAGATAATAAAGCACATAATACCGCAAGATCGATGGAAGGGTCCTCTACCTTAATGCCTCCGGCTATATTTAAAAATACATCTTTTACACCGAAATGAAAGCCGCCACGTTTTTCCAACACTGCCAGCAGCAACTGAAGTCTGCGTAAGTCGAACCCAGTAACCGTACGTTGTGGTGTCCCATAAACAGACTGTGTCACTAACGATTGCACTTCTATCAACAATGGTCGAGCACCTTCTATGGTGGCTGCAATGGCAATACCGCTTAATTGCTCTTCTTTTTGCGTAATAAGTATTTCGCTGGGATTGGTAACTCCACGCATTCCTTTGTCGGTCATTTCATAAATACCCAATTCGCTAGTGCTGCCAAAGCGATTTTTAAGTGTACGCAGAATACGGTAAGCATAATGCCGGTCGCCTTCAAACTGCAACACCACATCTACCATATGTTCCAGTATCTTAGGGCCGGCGATACCTCCTTCTTTGGTAATATGTCCTATGAGAAATACAGGGGTGTTGGTTTCTTTGGCATACCGTTGAAATTCTCCAGCACATTCTTTAATCTGAGAGATGCTGCCCTGCGAAGAATCGATCAAGGGCGATTGTAACGTCTGCACCGAATCCACAATAACAATATCAGGCTTTAGCTTCTTGATTTCCTGAAAAATAACCTGTGTAGAAGTTTCTGTAAGCAAAAAGAAATGATTTTTATCCAAGGATGCATTGCCATTGAATAAACGGTCGGCCCGCATCTTTATTTGTTGCTCACTTTCTTCGCCACTTATATAAAGTACTTTATAGTTCGAGAGTAATAAGCCATTCTGTAAAAACAGGGTGCTTTTTCCGATTCCTGGCTCGCCGGCTACCAGTGTAATACTGCCGGCAACAATGCCTCCTCCCAAAACTCTATTTAGTTCTGTATCTGGAGTGATAATACGTTTTTCTTCGCTACTTGTAACTTCAGATAAAGAAACAGCTTTGCTTGTACGATTTTTAGTAGATGATGTATAGTCGCTCCAGTTTTGTTTTCCGTTGGTCTTTTCAATGACTTCTTCCACAAAACTATTCCATGTTCCACAAGCCGGACATTGCCCCAACCATTTCACACTTTCATATCCACAGTTTTGACAAAAGAATGATTTCTTTATTTTACTCATCCAACAAAATTAACGAATAGGGTAGGTATTGAAGGATTTGTTGCCTGAGGGAATTAAGAAAGACTGAAACTTATCTAATAAAAAGAGAACAACGTTTAAGATCTGACAGATTTAAAAAGATAAATATCACACAGGAAGGAAAGTAAAGAAGTCCCCACAATTCAATTATCAATAAAGACAATAAGGAAGGATATATATAAAAGAAAATGGCGCTATTGTTTTCCCTTACATAGAAAGCTGCTAAAAGTAAAAAGGCCTCGCTAACGCTCGGCCCTTTTACTTACTAACCCATTAAATTCTGCTACTAAGGTACAAATTGAGATTAAGATTAAAAAATGAAATTCTCCCTTTTCAGCTTCAGTCTGCCTCAAATTGCTTTAGAAAAAAGGCCGATAACGCTCACAAAAAATTGATTTTCATCTATTAACAAATAATACCGTTTTGGCTAAAAATCTCTTAAATTAATTCGTTGCATGACAAAAAGTCGCATTTTTAATGTAATTTGCGTGTGGCGTCTTATTTGATTATCAAAAGTTAAAATTCTGTTTGTACTATGACTCCATCAATTTTCCTAGTATCGATGATTTTTGTGGGAATCAGTATGGTTGTATCCATGATTCTGAAGAGTAAGTTTAATAAGTACGCCCGCATTCCGTTATCTAATGGGATGAGTGGCAAGGAGATAGCCGAAAAAATGCTGCGTGAAAATGGCATATATGATGTTCAGGTAATTTCCACACCCGGCTTTCTTACCGACCACTATGACCCTACTAAAAAAACGGTAAATCTGAGTCCTGAAGTATACGAAGGTAGAAGCGTTTCGGCAGCAGCTGTGGCTGCTCACGAATGTGGACATGCGATACAGCATGCTACAGCTTATACACCACTGGAAATGCGTAGTAAATTGGTACCAGCGGTACAATTTTGTTCCATGATTGTAAACTGGGTATTGTTAGCCGGTCTAGTGATGGCCGCTTCTGGAAATACCACTTTATTGCTGATTGGAATCCTACTGATGGCTGTGACCGTATTGTTTAGTGTAATAACCTTACCGGTGGAGTTTGATGCCAGCCGAAGAGCTCTCGCTTGGTTGCAGGGGACCAATGTTACTACTACTCAAGAATACCCCATGGCTAAAGATGCTTTAAAATGGGCTGCAACTACTTATGTGGTGGCCGCCTTGGCAGCCGTAGTAACCTTGGTTCAATATATTATGATTTATCTGGGAAGAAGAGATTAATTAAGAATAATTATTATACAAAAGAATAGTGCTTGTACAAGCACTATTCTTTTTTTATATATGCTTATTCCAATTCGTATCGTTCTTCACTTACTACGGTCGGTTTATTCCATTCACGCGCTTTCTTCACCACCCAAGGCAGAGTGATGCCCTGTCCCAATAAAGAAAGCAACACTACAGAAATAGCAATAAAAATAATTTCATTCCGCATTGGGAAAGGAGCATCATTATCTAGATATAGTGGCAATCCCAATGCTATAGCCAAAGAAACAATACCACGCATGCCAGCCCAAGCGATTATCAAACTGGTTTGAGAATCTAGCAATGCATCTTTACTTACACGACGCCAGCGATATTTACCCATATAGGACTTGCGCAAACTACGTTGCTGCAAATACACATGTGCCCAACGAATAATGAAAGTAGCTACGGTAATGATGGCTGCAATACCGATATAATGCCAGATATGCGTTTCATGTATTTTTCTTAATATCCAAGGAAACTCCAACCCTATCAACACGAATATCAGGCCATTCAGGAGGAAGATTATAACATCCCAAAAATGACGAGAGCGTTGTTTTAATGCTTCCGGGAAATTAGACTTACTTAAACGTGACATCTGTAAACCTAGTACCACAACAGCAATCACACCCGATACATCAAAATGTTCCGCTACCAAATAAGTAACAAAGGGCATCAGCAAAGTGAGGCTGATGACCAACATATCGTTATCCCGGAAATAATACAATACTTTTTCCAGTAGTTTTGAAATAATCCGCCCTATCAAAAAACCTCCCGTCAATACCAATACAAAATCCAGCAATGCATCCCACCACACAAAGGCAACGCCCGTTACGGCGGCTACTGCAAATCGATAAGCTACTAACGCCGAAGCATCATTCACCAAGCTTTCTCCCTCCAGTATAGAAACCGTTCTGTGCGATAATCCTAACCCTTTAGTAATGCCTATTGCAGCCACCGCATCTGTTGCAGAAAGTGTGGCCCCTAATACAAATGCTACAGGCCAGGTAAGAGAAGGTATCAGACAATATGCTACAATGGCAATGCCTGCCGTGGTAATAAATACTAATCCTATTGCCAATGTGCTAATCGTACTAATATGTGTACGAAAATCCTTGAATGAGATATTAAAAGCCGCATCGTACAATAATGGAGGCAGAAACAAAAGCATGACAACTTCTGGATTCAAATCCACCAGAGGCATTGCAGGAATAAAACCCAAGACCATGCCTACTACAATTAAAAATATAGGGGAAGGTATTTTAAGTTTCTCCGCAAAAGCCGATGCTCCTAACATCAGCGACATGATGATAAGAATAACCGTATAATATTGCATATAAGAAGTGGTGAATAAGGCTTTATAAGTAAAACTACAATAATTATTTTGCTTAAAAAGAAAAAGTAAACCGTAAAATAGTAGAATAGCTTCTTAAAAGCTGATGAAGCCTAACCCAGCATTTCTTTATCTTCTTCTAATAAAAAATTATTGAACATCTTATCATCAATGCTCTGATATAAATCCTTTACAGAGCCAAAACCAATCGCATCCTTCATTTGGCCGGATTCAATTGTTTCAGAAGCTTTGCGCACCATATTTTTTCCGTACTGATCTTTGATGGTATACATTACTTTTCGTAATCTGTCCGCCTGCATTTTATTATCGAAAAGACCATACTGCACTTCATCCGAAGCTATAAAATTACCAACTACAACACCCATATCCATCATATCATTACGCAATACTCTCAAGCCACCATATTTTTCATATTCGCTGATACGATGTTCTATATATTGAAGCATCTCCATCGCATCCTGCAGGGGCTGAAGCAGTTTAATATGTACTTTCCACTCGGGTGCATTGTAATAATGAGCGTAAAAACTAAGTTCGCGGCAAAAAACATTCTGTTTTACCATTCGTTGTTCCAGCCAAGTACACAACGAAATCAGCATAGAGCGTAAAGCTTCATAACTGGAGCGGTTTTTTAAAGAAAGGCTGCGCATCGCACTCATATGCTTATAGTCCGAAGTATAGAGATCTACTTCCTTAAAGTGCAACCGATAATACCAATAGTTGCCTACCACACCTCCAAACACTTTTCGCAACAACGATTCCGAGGCGTTGCGTAGTGCTATGGTGGTATAAACTCCTGCTCGATTCAAACGCTGCGCGCTACGCTCACCGATGCCGGGAATATCCGTAAGCTTTAAGTGGCTCAGATAGCCATCTACATTCTCCGGTGTAATATGAATCAATCCATCGGGTTTTTGAATTTCCGTAGCAAGCTTGGCATAGAACACATTGGCAGCAATACCTATAGAGCAAGTTATGTAAGTACCGATTTTTGTACGAATATCCTCTTTAATTTGTTGGGCCAAGGCCATTACATCTTTATATACGTAAGTATAATGCGTGAGGTCCACAATAGCTTCATCAATGCTTTTGGGGATCACATGTTTTGCATCGCAATAAGAACGCAAAATATTCATAATCTCTACATGAATGCGGCGATAATAAAAGGGTCGTGTGGGTACCATGATGAAATCGGGACAGAGAGCTTTGCACTCGGATGCATGCATGCCCGTTTTGATACCCATAGCCTTAGCTTCCCGCGAAGCGGCAATGACCACCGCATTCGGCCCCTCGTAGGGACATACACCAATGGGCTTTCCGCGCAAATGCGGCTGCAGCTGCTGCTCGCAGCTGGCAAAATAGCTGTTCATATCTATATACATAATCAATGAACGGCCATTTCCATGCAACGAATTTGCGTTTCTTCGAAAAGACACCACTGCCATATACCAAAAATACTAAAAATTTTAGCATTTTGCTGCAAAAAAGAGCTTCGGAACGAAGGGGTTCTGAAGCTCGTATATGTTATTACAACTGTTGTGAAGACCTCTTATTGTCGGGGCGGCAACATAATCCAGTTCCTGCCATCTCTGGCAATCAATGCCTCGGCATCTTCCGGTCCCCAGCTTCCGGGCGCATAATTGGGGAAATCTACCGGAGGTCGTTGTTCCCATGTCTCCAAAATAGGCTCGATTACACGCCAAGCTATCTCCACCTGATCACCGCGCATATACTGTGTAGGATTACCAATCATAGCATCCAGCAGCAATGTTTCGTAAGACTCCGGCTGTTCTTCGTGATAAGTGTCTTTATAATTGAACACCATGTTTACCGGATTCAGCGACATGGTCTGGCCTGGACGTTTGGCCTGAAAACGGAGCCGGATATCCATTTCGGGCTGAATGCTCATGGTAAGCCTGTTGGCGCGCCAAGTTTCTGAAGCTTCGGGTGGAAATGCATATTTAGGCGCATCCTTAAATTGTATGGTAATAAGAGTGGTTTTTTCTTTCAAATATTTACCAGTACGCACATAAAACGGAACGCCCTGCCAGCGCCAGTTATCGATATAAAACTTTACAGCAGCAAAGGTTTCTACCGGAGATTGCGGATCTACGCCTTTTTCTTCGCGGTAGGCTTTTACTTGTTTGCCCTGTATCCAGCCAGCGGAATACTGACCGCGTACGGCGTATTGCTGAACTTCTTCTTTTTTTATCCGACGAATGGCGTTGAGAACATCGGTTTTTTTATTTCTGATTTCATCCGCTTCAAATGATACGGGCGCTTCCATGGCTACCATACACAACAGTTGCAGAATATGGTTTTGTACCATATCTCTCAAAGCACCAGATCGCTCATAATACCCGCCCCTGTCTTCTACACCTACAGTTTCGGCTGCGGTAATCTGTACATGGTCGATATAGTTACGATTCCATATAGGTTCGAACAGGGCATTGGCAAAACGAAATGCCAGAATGTTTTGTACGGTTTCCTTCCCCAGATAATGATCGATGCGATAAATCTGACTTTCATCAAACATATCTGTGAGCAGCTTGTTGAGTTCCTGCGCGCTCTTCAAATCATGTCCGAAAGGCTTCTCTACTACAATGCGCAGTTTTTCTTTCTCTTTATTCAGCTGTAGATTATACAAATTAGTGGTAATTTCCGGAACCAGCTGCGGAGCTACCGCTAGGTAGAAAATTACATGTGCCGACAGTCCCCACTCTGCTTCATAATCGGCAATGATTTGTTTGATGGGCAGATAAGACTCGGGGCGATCTACATCCATCCGCAGATAAGAAATATGCGCAGAAAAACTTTCCCAGCTACCCGGAGGATTCTCCTTACGACGGGAAAACTTTTTTATACCGCCTAATAAATGTTCGCGAAATTTTTCATTGCCGTAATCGGTGCGCCCGGTGCCAATAATGGCAAACTTTTCCGGCATAAAGCCATCTATACTCAGATTAAACAAAGCCGGAGTTAATTTACGCTGATTCAAATCGCCGCTGCCGCCAAATATAAATAGTATGGTAGGTTCGGGCTTCTTACTGTTATTATTCTTTTGCATAATATCGTTTATCTTTTAATTCTCTTTGCCAAGCATTATAGCGGCCGTGCAAAAGTAGCTGTCCGCAGGGAATTTGAAAAATCCACTAAACAATGCTTGCAAACTCAATTTTTCATAATCATACATTTATCCATCCTCTGAATCCGCGAGAACTGTAATAGGATGCTGCTCCATTATGATAGGTAAACACTTTGTCATAACGACGGTCGCAGAACAAGGCACCTCCGAGATAACGGATTTCCGGAGGGGTTTTAATCCAGCTCGAAGTTTTTTGGTCAAATTTGCCTAGCTTTTGTAGCTCGCGATATTGTTCCTCGGTCAGTATTTCAATTCCCATAGATTCGGCTAACTCCACAGCACTTCCTTGAGGCTTGTTGGCCTTTCGGGAGCTAAGCGCTGCACGATCGTAACACAGACTCCTCCGCCCATCGGGACTTTCCGCAGCACAGTCGTAAAATATGTAAGCATCTGTTTTCTTATCATATTTTACAACATCCGGTTTCCCACCCGTAATTTCCATTTCATACAATATAGCCAGCTTCTCAGTATTCTTTTCCAGCCTTTCCTGCACCTGTTCCCATTTCAGTCCTTTATGTCGGCTCATATTGGTTTCGAATCTTGCCTTTAATAGACTTATCAGCTCATCGCGCTGCTGAGCCGATAATGTTTTTTTATTCTTTTCCGATGAAGCCATAAATAAAAAACAATCAAATAATAAATTTGTTATGCGTGTGATAGAAAGAATACTTTTCCATCACTGCTACAGACGCATAAAGATACTTAAATTCAGTGGGGAGTAAGCTTAATTTGAGGAAAGAAGGTTATTCAATCGTTCGAAATGTTAGATTAATGCGTGGTGTAGTTACTTTTTTAGTTACAGGAAGCCGATGCAGCCAATAGGTTTGTGTAGGGCCGGCCATTACCAGTAAACTTCCATGTTCTAAAATCAAACTTCTTTGTTCTCCTGTTTGAATATGTTTAAAATCGAATCGGCGTGGGGCGCCTAAACTCAGCGAAGCAATAGCTCCATCTTTTTTTAAGTCCTTTTCTGCATCGCGATGCCAGCTCATTCCTTCTTCACCATTGTGATACAAATTCAGCAAGCAAGAATTATAGGTTTCGTGGGTGATGGCTTCTACTAAAGTTTTTAATGCTTGCAGCTCTGCTGTCCAAGGAAGCGCATATTTTGTGGTTTTGGAGTAGGTATAGGCAAAAGGCTCCGAACCATACCAAGCTACTTTGCGTTTAGTAACAATGCGCTTTCCGTAAATAACAGCTTCATCATGCTTCCATGCTATGTTTTGCAATAATTGCTGATAATATTTGTCGGCTTCCGGCTTTGAAAGTACAGTGCCGTAATACCGCACCAAGCCTTCTTTTGGCAAAATGTTTTCATGGGTATAGTTTCCTTCAAATAGCTTCATGTTGCGGTTCATTGGTTTTGGATTGTTCCCAGCCAATAATAGCTGCTTTTCGGGTTGCGCCCCACATATAATTGCCTAAAACACCTGAAGAGCGAATCACGCGATGACAGGGGATGAGAAAAGCTACAGGATTGCTCCCTACGGCAGTACCTACAGCGCGCGAGGCATGAGGGTTGCCTATCTGTTGCGCAATGGTACCATATGTGGCCAAAGTGCCCATGGGTATTTTGAGCAAGCTTTCCCATACTTTTAACTGAAAACCGGTACCGCGCAGATGTAATTTTACTTCATGCAATTTGCTCCAATCGCTATGAAAAACCGACAAAGCGTTCTGTTGCAAGACATCTGTCTGCTTTTGATAAGTAGCGTTGGGGAACTTGCTTTTAAGCCTTTCGAAGGATTTTTTTTCATCCTCCTCAAATGCCATATAACAAACCCCTTTATGTGTAGATGCCACAATTACTTTACCGAAAGGGGTTTCGGCAAAGCTATAATTTATGACAAGCTGTGCTCCTCCGTTTTTATATTCGGCGGGAGTCATGCCTTCGATATTTACAAATAAGTCGTGCAAACGACTGGTGCTGGAAAGTCCGGTTGCTATAGCCGTATCCACCAGGCTAGCCTGTTGTTCTTGCAGTATTTTCTTGGCATATTCTACACTGATATACTGTAAAAATTTCTTGGGACTGGTACCTGCCCATTCGGTGAACAACCGCTGAAAATGAGAAGGGCTGAGGTGCACTTTTGCTGCCACTTCATTGAGATTGGGCTGTGATTTAAAATTCTCTCGCAGATACTGTATCGCCTCAGCTATCCTTTGATAATTTATATGAGATTGAACATCCATGGTTCAGATACTTTAATGCAAAGGTCAGCATACCACAACAATTATAAAATCCGATTCTTGCTAAATTTTATTTTTCAAAAAAGTCGAGTTCGGCAATTGCCAATGTGTTATCGCCACCAGCAATTTCCGTGGCGGTAATACGCACATAACGAGCAGTTACGACTTGGCTAAATATATGTTTCCTGGTACTGGGATCATTAATCAGATTGCCGAATTCAAAACTATCGGCCGTAGCCCATGTTCTTCCATCTTCACTTACTTCCACTACACCTTTTGCCATCATACCCTGTGCATGCACTTGCTGTGGCGTATAGGCAAATGCTTTTAAAGAATAAGATGCCCCTAAATCAATAGTGATATAATGTCCATTTCCTGAAGTCCTCGAATGCCACCACGTTTGCTTGTTTTCATCGATGGACATCAGGGCTGTATGCTTATCCTGTTCGCTACTGGTTTTTATAATTTTCCAGTTGTTTTTAGGTATAGTCAACTCTTCGGTTACTGTTTCTCCTTTTTGATCGTTTTTTATAGACGTTTCCGTCCGCTAATGGTTTTATTGCAACAGCAGTTTTAACATTTAAAAAAGTGCCTTCGGAGAAAATGCCGATGACTTTTATGTCTGCCCCAAAATTTAATATTAAATAATTGTTATCCTTTGTAACTTTATAGAAAATGATAAAGGGTGTTTGCACCATATGGTTATTACTGACAAGTATATATATTACAGCAGCGCAAAAAGAGCCAAAGCTTATTGCTTTTGATTTTTATGGAGCTCCGGTGCAATACAGTGTTAATAAAAGCATGTTTCAGCAGTTTAATGATAACGACCGCAGCGGGGCAAATGCTGGCCGGTTTATATCGCTAATGGATAACGCCGATTTTACGGAAGTTTTTAAAGCGCTGGCCACCTACAGGCTGACACAACAGCCAGATGATTGGATGTACTACCAACTGGTACGCCGTATTGCCGAAACTTTAAGTCCTAAAACAAAAAACTACTGGCAGTACACACTGTACAAATTCTTCCTGATGTATAGATCAGGGTACGATCCTATACTTGCCATTAATCCTTCTAAAATCGTTTTTTTCATACAGTCGGATGACAATATCTATAACATGTTATTCAGGGTAAGAAATAATAAAGCCTATATCTGCATCAATTACCACGATTACGACGGGCAATTTGATTTTGAAAGAGAAGAGTTTGAAGAGCTTTCCCTGCAACAGGATCCTGATATTCCGCTGAAAGCGTTTTCCTACAGAATATCCAAACTGCCCCATTTCAGTAAAAACGATTATGTGGTCAAAAAGCTCAATTTCAGCATGCCTCATAATGAATATTTTTTCAGGATAAAAGTAAATCCCAATGTAAAAACGATATTCAAAAATTACCCGGTGGTAGACTATGATATGCGGCTGAATGTGCCGGTAAGCGAAGAAACAAAAGAATCGCTGCTGCCTCTGCTTAAAAACAAAGTGAAGGCGCTTAGCACTACGGATGGTATTGATTATTTATTGCATTTTGTACGCTATGCCTTCGTTTACGAGCCGGATACAAAAGCCTATGGCACAGACAGAAGATTTACGCCGGAACAAACTTTGCTGGCCGAAAACAGCGATTGTGAAGACCGCGTGAGCTTGTTTTATTTTTTAGTAAAGGAGCTGTACAATCTACCTATGATAGTGGTGGCATATCCTGAACATGTAACTGTTGCCGTAAAATTTGATACTCCGATCGGAACTACTATAGCTTATAATGGCGAACAATACACGTTTTGCGAGCCTACACCACAGGAGGAGGAGCTGAAAGTGGGTGAAATCCCTTTAAAGTATGCACAACAGCAATCATCGATCGTGTATGTCTATATACCCCAACACCTATAACTCTCCTCTTCTGTATATTACCGGCTTTTCAGTATAAAAATACTATTTTTCTTTACGGTAAGAAAAATATGCGCCATCGATCGAGAACGGGGATGATACAAGCCCACTACTATCTACGCCACTCCGTTCTAACAATTCCCGGTCATCATAAATATTTCCGTAAGCCTGTATTAAATGATAGCTGACAGTAGCTGGTATTCCTGAATCGGACAGATTTTGAAAATGCAGTACTACAAAAGGAAGGTTGTTGATAGTGGTATCTTTAAAATCACCGTTAAGTATAATGATACCTGACCCGGTTTTAATTTGTTTAATAAAGGACTGGTCACGGTTTAAAGCAATAGTCATTTCATACCCAATTTCATTCCGGTTTTAACAGGAGTCCAGCCTCCTCCAACTTCCCATAGCGTAAAAAACTCAAGAATATTTTTTTTTGCGGCAATCTCTTCTGCCTCACGCCTATCCGAAGTCCTCTCCGGGACCGCTTTTTACAAGATACAATGAATAGTAGCAAAAATTGTTCTTAAATACATCTTGTAATCATTTTCTCTATATAACGATCTTCTGTTAAAAAGTGCAACAGTTGGCAATATGAAGTTATAGCGCAAAAAGAGGTTGGGGCAAAAGATATTTATAGCGGGGAAAACGGAAAAGCCGAAGAAAATAGTCATTGAACAGGAATGCTCACCTATTTCCAGGCAAATGTTCCAGTTGAACTTTTGATACAGCTCCTTTATATGCTTATAAGAAAACTATCTATAAAAAAAGAGTGATCTTTTATGACCACTCTTTTTATAAATATGATACAGCTTCATTTAGAAATCAGTAAACCCTGTCCAGGCAAATACTGAAGTATTAGCGCCTGTATTAGTTGTATTAGCAGTTACAGTAGCACCAGTTACGCCGGTATTATTCAGTTCTTTACCTGATATCGTAGTAACATCTTTTTTGTACGAGATATTGGTTGCCACGTTAGCAGTACCTTTTCCATCTGTCAGGTCAATAAGGTCTGTAAATTTAGTGCCTTTAATCAAAAGATTAGTAATAGTGGCTGTGGCGCCTCTTCTTATTTTAACGGCATCCTGCATTTCAATATTTGCCGCTTTGCTTACAATGGTAATGTTTTTGAAAGTACCGTTAGACTGGTTTATATCTGCGGGAGTATTACCATCTAAGTTGCCGTCAAACTCTATACCACGAGGATCTTCTTCGTCACTTGTAAATGTTGTTCCCCAAACACCATAAGCATTGTCCAATGTACCGCGCCAGCCTTGTGTTCCATCAAACATATCATCATCAGAATTTACAACCAGTAAATTTTTTACGTTTACAGTACCTCCAAAAAATTCTATACCATCATCAGCAGTATAAGGTATGTAAATGTTTTCGATTATTGTACCGCTGCCCACGGCGTTAAGCGTTAAACCATTGTGTTCAATATTAGCAGAAGATTTTGCACCGGTGTATTCCAAAATCAAATATTGTAGCGTACCGGAATTATCAGCATCATCGCTGCCTCCGTAAGGCACTTCAGGGTTGATTTCGGTAGTACCGGTAGGCGTTGTACCTGAAGGACCGGAAATTTTTGCTTTACCGTTGATAATTAAGCCGCCCCAGTCGCCGGGAGCAGGAGTTGCAGCAGCAGAAGTCATTTTTACAGGTTTATCGGCCGTACCATTTACAAATATCTGACCACCCTGCTCTACAAGGATATATTTGTCAAACCCTTTTTCAGCTTTAATAACGGTGCCGGCAGGAATTCTGAGTTTACCGCCGTTCAATATTTTCACAGTACCTGTTAATGTGTATGTAATACTCGCATCCAGCGTCATATCTGTAGAGATATTTCCACTCAGGTTTTCTGCAGTTGGCTTTGGAGTAGGATCGTCGTTGTCCTTATCACACGATACTAAGAATAAGGCTGCAACAGCCACGCTCAAGAGAATTCTTTTCATAATTTACGTTTTATTGGGCGAAATTATCACAGGTATAACAACAGAATGTTATCACACCATGAACAAATTGTTAACCCTTGATTTAAAATATAATTTCCAAAAAATTAAAAATGAATCATTGTTATTTAAACAGGCACACTGGTGAAATGCACTAAAATTTGTAGGATACCCCTAAATCGAATGTCATACCTTTCTTATAACTGCGTATTATCGCCGCGGGGATATTCGTTTCTGTAGCACCTTTCCTGGTAAGTTTATAATCGGGGTTTAATAAGTTTTTTGCTTTAAAACTGAACCCTAAATGTTTATTAACGTTTATCAGGCTTACAAAATCCAAGGTAGATACACTTTCTTCAATAAGGTTGTTATACCCACGTGTACCTATGGTATGCACTTTGTCGCTTAAATAATTAAACACCAGCGTGGAGGTCATCTTTAATTTATCCGTTGTCAGATTATGCGTTACATCGGCATTTAAAATATAGGGTGCTGCTCCTTCGAGCTGAGACGATGTGTTTTGTACAAAAAATTGTGGGTCCAGCTTTACGTTTGTATAAATATAGGATCCGTTCATGCCTAAACTAAAGCGGTGTTTGTTGGATGCAAGCGACAGTATTTGCTTGCGCAGCTCAAGTTCCACACCGGCAGCAACAGCGTTATCAGATACGTTATCATAAGTTCTTAACCCTGCAGAATTGCCCTGATCCACCCTGGCTATAGGATCCACGATGTATTTATAAAATCCGTTTAAAGTCAGCATTTCACTATTAGAAATATACCAGTCCCATTTAAGGTCAAAGTTGTAATTAGTAGAAACTTCCAGGTTAGGATTACCATTCTCGTTTCCATCAATACCCAAATAAATAAAAGGAGATATTTCCTTATCCTGCGGCAGCGTAAACGTGCGGCTTACACCTGCTCTTAACTGATGCTCGCTGTTTAGTTCATACTTTGCATTTAAACTGGGCGAAAAGAAGAATCCTTCGATGGTGTTTGAGCCTATATTTACTCCGCGGTTTACTTCGTAATTAATTTTGGTAAAAATATTGTCGGCTCTTAGCCCGGCGTTCAAAGTGAGTTTGCCGTTTAGCTGATGCACCAGGTCAATATAAGCTCCATGGTTGTTTCGCTTAACATCGTATTTATCATTGAAATGTTCAACGCGGAAAGAGCCATTGGTTAAGTTTTCCTGATTAAAATATTGATCAAGTTCTATGTTATTCCGGTCAAACTTAGGGGAATTGGCTTGTCCTCCGGCCCATATAAGATTGTATATCGGCGCTGAAAAATCTTTAGAACTGATTCTTCCATCATACCCTAATTCAACATAAGAAACCTTTTCACTGTTAGGTAAAAGTTTATACTGAACATTTACTTTGGGCAGCACAGCTGTTTCGGTTATCATGCTGTTAAACCGCTGGTTTCTGCCTTCTCCTGCCGCCAGTTGTACCATTCCGTTGCCAATGGAAGGAAACATTAGTATTCTGCGATCAGGCTCTTCGCCGGATATGTAGTTGACGCCGGCTCCTATATTATAGGTTAACCTGTCAGAAAAGTTTCCGCTCCACATCAACTGATTAATAAAAAGAGTATTATCATTGATTTGCAGACGCCTGATAAGCCCCTCATAGTTATAGTCCTGTGCTACCTGAAAAATTTCGGATTCTTTACCATAAAAATCTGCCGCATATGCCGATCCTGTATGCATATACATAGAATTATAAAACAGTTTTCCTTTTTCAAAATTGAGTTGCAGATTGCCCATTAAAAGATGAGAAACATTTCTTTCGGATTGCTGATAGGTTAAATCCCTGTATGGATCCTGAGGATTGGTTGCAGTAATAAAGCGTGTTACGCCTTCCTCGTATTGAAAAGTATTGTTCATGGCACCGACAAGATAAAAGCTATGCCGGTTCGAGAATTTTTTCCCGCCGGAAATGGCAATACTGCTATTGATCGGTGTGCTTTTCTTTATAGGATCAAGCGAAGTGTTAAAGGCGGAATAATCTGTAATGAATTGTTGGTCTTTTTGGGCGGGTCCTTTGGAGGCAAAAGAATATCCAAGCTTATTCACACCGTCCGGAAGATAAAAGCTGCTACCCGGTACCTGGCTGTTTATGGAGGATGACAGGCTTACCTGTAGTTCAGACCTGCCTGTAAGTTCTTTAGATCTTATATCAATAAGTGCGCCGCCCACATCACCATTCATAGAAGCTGTAAATACTTTGTTTACCCCTATGGATTGGATCATATCGTTGGTGAAAAAGCTCAGTGAAATATTCTTAAACTCCGGGTCTTCGGAAGGAATGGCAAACCCGTTAAGCGTAGTGGAATTATAACGATCGCCCAATCCGCGCACAAATACATTCTTTAATCCATCCTGTTTAGAAACACCTGAAATTTTTGTAACGCCGGTTTCAGCATTGCTGATACCTTTTCGCGAAAGCTCCTGCGCTCCGATAGATTGTATCGCTACTACCGCCTTTTTTTGCTCGGTAAGCAGCCTGGTTTCCGACTCCCGATTGACTTTTGAAGTAACAACAATTCCCTGCAGGGTCTTATTATCTTTTATAAGGTTTATTTCTTTAAAAGCATTGTCCTGATTGTTTATTACCACTGCTTCAGTATAAGTTACGTAGCCAACATTGGAAACGGACAGGTTGTAATTACCGGCAGGTATGTTGAAAACAAAACGCCCCAGGCTATCTGTTTGCGTATTGAAAGTGCCAGCGCCTGTTATCGTCAAGGTAGCGCCGGCGACGGGTGTTGCAGAAACTGTATCTTTCACTTGTCCGCTAAACTTAACGGGGCCTTGCGCCTGACCGGCGGTTGCAAAAACAACGAGTACTAACAAAAACAAGCCGAGTAAAATTCTTTTCACACTTTAAATTTGCTGCAAAGGTGAACATGCTGTGTTAACACATTATTACGGCCATATTACCAAATTGTAACGCCAATGTTAGCTTAAGATTAACGAGTTAAAAGAAGTGAATAAATGAATATAGATGAAGGAGGTTCTGCGCTTTACCACACGTTAATTTATTAACCTATCAGCCTTTTTTACCCCCAACCAATATTAAGGAATTATTAAGGCAAAAGCAGCAAAAAAGAAAGCTCCTAAAAAACGTGCAGAAACTTACGAGCCTAAAGTAAAGTTTGAAGGCTCATTTGAAGATATGGTGAAGATTAGCACGACTGGAAAGGGAGTAAAAAAGACTGAAAAGAAGTAGTAAAAATAAAGCCACTATTTTAAGTGGCTTATTTCATAATCTGTTTGTCCCAACACGTATATAGTTACCATTCTAATTTTTCAGGGTATAGGATCTGTCAGATATTAATTTATTCATTTAACAAATGCTTGTAATGCTCTATCATCTGTCGGGACGATTCTTTTGATAATCGTTCTATTTTGAAAGTTTGCAAAGCAGCTTCCAGTTGGTTTAATTTCGTTGTTTCGCCGTGCTGCTGATACATTTTTCGAAGTTGATTGATTTTTTCAAAATCCTGTATACCTTCTATCAATTTTTCAAAACGAATAGAAGTAAGTGGACCGGGATAAACCTGATAAGTATCGCCCGCCGGCCAGGTGATGAACCGACTATCGGTAAGTGGACTTCTGGTCCAGCTATTAAAAGCCCATCTCAGAAATCCATCCATACGAGTAGCCGCCGTGTACCAACCTGCCCATACCGCTTCATCAGGCGGTGAAAAAGTAAACATGTTGGGGTACTTTTCAGTACAACATACATACCAAGTACTCGCTTTACCTTGTTGTTTACGGCTTCTCAGTATTTCCTCCGGATATTGCCATTTAGAAGCAATGCAGTAATCGAAAATGTCTTTTTCAATTTCGGCATGATAATCTCCGGCCAGCGAAACCTTCCATTCGGGGTCGATGGACTTTAATAATCTAATCACTGCTTGCATGGACTCCATCGGACGTTCATCCATGGCAATGGTAGTAATGTTAAACCATCCCTTTGCTTTTAAATGAGCAGTAAAATCGGTAAGCATGTTGCGCCAGAACTCGTTGTATTCGGGAGTGCCGATTTTACCAGTGAAGACAGTATCTTTTTGTAAAGCTTCGTCATAATACTTAAAAGCTATTTTCCATGGAACCATGCTATAACAATTAATCTGCTTGTTGATACCGCAGCTCATCACAAAAGCAACATATTTATCAAACAGAGAGTAATCGTACTTCCACGTACCATCAGCTTTTTTAGTCCATTGAATCAAACTCGGAAAATCATCATAGGTTTGATGATTCCAGGGTTCCTCTACAATGCTTGCCGTAATAATCTTTTGGCCGGCCTCTGCGAGCATGGTATAATATTTACGCATCAACTCAAAATGCTTATCACTCCAAAGCGGCACCTGATGCACGCGTGCAATGGCTGCCGGATGTTGCCAATAATCCAATCTGAACGACCAGTCCTGTGGCGAAGGCAATGTTCGATTGATAACGTTTATAGTAATCGGTAAGCGATAATCTTTATCGGCTTTTACGGTAATGAAACCGCTGTACTTCCCGTTCCGTGCATTGTGCGGAATTTTTATCGATATCCATATAGGTTGTGTATTATAACTTGCTACCGCAATCTGTGTAAGCTCGGTATTGATAATATCTGCCACCCACGAAGAATCAAAATCCATTGACTTACGGCGTCCGCATCCATTGCCGAATTCATCAGTCAGCACGTATTGCACAAATCCCACTGTGATATTTTCACTTTGAATACGATGTCCGGTAGTATGCACTAAATCTTCTGTGGATATGCTCATGCGCTCCAGTTTCTTTTTTGAAGCCACTACAATTTGTGTGTGAACTTTTTCATTCTTCCATGCCGCTGCGCTCCAGCTGTTTTGAAGCGTTTCCAGCGGAGGAATGTCTTGTTGATAACGAATAGCCGTAGTACCAAAACCAACCCACACGGGTTGTTTCAGTTGCTGCCACCGTTGTAAACGGGCTGCTTCCGTAAGTTTTATAGATTTTTGCAGTTTTAGACTCACATCCTGCGCGAGGGCGCCAACGAAAAGATTTAAAAAAATCGTCAGTATCCCGATTTTCAGAATTTTCATGACTCAAAAATTATCGATTTAACAAAGCAATACAGAGGTTGGATGGCTATTCTTCAGGCAATCCAGATCAAATTGAAAGATAGCAGAAATCGTAGGGGCAAAAAAACTTTTACAAGACAAATTACTGTGCTAACGTTTGCACGGTGGGGGCTGCATGTAAATATTTTATATTCCTTCACTTTCATGGATGAACTTTTCTACGCATTTTTTATTTACATAAAAGCACCCCGTTAATCTTATGAAAGCCTCCCTTATCTTCTTTTTTATATACTCGCAAAAAAGAACTTAAAATGCAACTCAGATTTGTAGTAAAAATAGAAGTTCATAAGCAAAACGAACGCCAGAGAGCTGACTATTAAAATCTTTCTTCTTTTTCTGAATTAAAAAAGATGTCTCGAATGTTTAATACAATTGCTCATAATTAATTCAGTAAAGCATCCATTTTATTATTCGATTGATTACTACACAGCATCACCCGGTTCTTGCTCTGATTGATAGTCGAGCTTCCATTTTCCTATCAAAAATTCATAAAGATTTTTCAGCTATAAATTAAAAAAGCAAAGGGGCATACTCCAACTCTCCTATGGTTCTCCAAGAAGGCGTGAAAAGACGGCGCTATTACAACATTATAAATAAAAACACATAGACTATTATAAAAGATATTACTCTCATCCATACCGTGGTCACGGCAGATAGTAGAAACGTCTGTAAGTCGTTCTCAAGCCCACATTCATCAAGAATTATTCTACAGAAACTTCGGCATAATGGGGTTATTTGCGGAGCAGCCAGTAACATTCGAGAAGATTGGGGGATACTATACAGAAAAGATGTAGAAATGCTAATAAAAGAGTCTATACTATTGCTGCTTAATAATGATTTACTTTAGTATCCAAAAGCAAGTGCCCCACCATCTACACTGAAATCTTGACCGGTAATATAAGTAGCGGATGGAGAAGCTAGAAAACAAATCATTGCAGACAATTCGATAGGCTTGCCAAAACGATGCAAAGGCATCCGTGATAAAATTTTTTCTTTTCTGTCCGCATCCATTACCTGCAGGTTCATTTCAGAAGGAAACCAGCCAGGCGACACAGAATTTACCAAGATATTGTCTGCACTCCATTCAACGGCTAGGCCACGCGTAATACCTAATACGGCCGATTTACTTGAATTATAAGGAACTACTTCTGAAAAGCCCAGATAAGAAGCCATGGAGGAGATATTAATGATGCGCCCCACATGTTTGGATTTCTTCAAATAGGGATAAGCTGCCTGACAACAATAAAATACAGCATCGGTATTTACCCGATGAATGGCTTCCCAATCTTCTGCAGTGACGTGTTCTGCTCTCGTCCTTTTGGTAATACCTGCATTATTAACCAGCACATCAATACCATGCTGGTCGCCTATTTCTTTGAAAACAGCGCTTACTTCACTTCTATCCGTTACATCGAGTTTCTTAAATATCAGATTATCCGGTATTTCTCTTTCCTGCCTTGTTTTGATGTTCCCAGTACGACTAAGGGCATATACCCTCGCACCACATTCGGCCAGTGTAATAGCCTGATCTAGTCCCAGCCCACTTGATGCACCGGTTACAATAATGGTAATTCCTTTTAATGAGAAAAGTAGCTCAAGCTTATTCACGATACTTAAATATTTGGGTCAAGAATTGATCTTTAAATTGAAAACCCCATCCCGGTTCTGTACGAGGCTTTGCCATACCATTGCTAATTTCCAGAGGGTAATCAATAAGCGGATCTATCCAATCAAACGATTCGGCTCCTACCCCATTAGGTATAGTACACAAAAGAGGAACATCATAGTCTTTATAATAATGTGGCAAAACAGGGATGCCGTAACTCTGTGCCAGTGCAGCACTTGCTTTCCAACCTTCTACCCCTCCCAAACGAAGGATGTCGGGTTGCCATATATCAATGGCATTTCTTATTAATAGCTCACGTAGCGGAACCATCGAGTATTCCCGCTCACCCATAGCTAAAGAAATTCCTGCTTGGTTTCGCAAAAACTGATATCCCTGAAAGTCTGTATGGTCTATGGGTTCTTCAAACCACTGAATATTTAGATCGCGGGCAGCTCTTGCCAGCAATAAAGCATTGGACACCGTCATACCCTGATTGGCATCCATCATAATATCTACATTATTTCCGACAGCCTCCCTCACCAGTCGCAACCTTTCTAGGTCTTCTCTCCAGTCTGGCTTACCAACTTTTATTTTTACAGCTTTAAAACCTCTATCTTTATAAGCCTTCACCTCTGCTATCAGCTCCTCAATCGAATAAGACAACCAACCTCCACTTCCGTATACAGGCACTTTATTTACCGATACACCCCACAATTTCCATATCGGCTGACCCAGTATTTTACCCCAAGCATCCCACATTGCAATATTAAATGCTCCTTGTGCCCAGCGATTTATACCTTCTTTGCCAAAGTATTCACTCGCCTCATCTGCTTTTTTCAAAACTTTAATGGTATCATGAACTTGCTCACCTACAACGAGACTTCCAATATCTTTTAATGCCCCAACAATGGCCTCCGGACTGTATTGAAAGCTCAGCAAATACGACTCACCAATAACTCCATTCGATACCTGTATGCGCAATACGATAAAGGAAAGTTCGGTAAGCGTATGCGTAGCATCGGCTATATTATAAGGAAGCTCTGCCTTGGCTGTATATATAGAATAATCTATAATCGTATACATAATGGATATTTTGGCAGCAAATATAATACAGCCCTTCTCAAGGCTTTCAATAAATTATTATTAGCCCTTGAAGAATATAGCCTCTCCTATTTTCATCATCTCGATGTAAAGAAATGTACGTGTGAAAAAAGACTTCGTTAGCGAGCGATTATCTTAATAATAAACCTTTTAATTTTCCTGCGTGAATTATACAGGAAAGTTTGGCTTGTGAGGCCAAGGATAAAGTTATCCCATCGTTTGAAGTTGCCTAGAATGGTTATTATAATTATCGCTGCAAACTCGGAAGATACTTTCTGCGTTTAATGCGCTTAATATGCTCCTCTATCTTTAAGATTTGACTGAAGATATCTCATACGATTGAAAAAGAAAAGCTTCCCTTCTTGTATGTTGGCCGTAAATGATTGGGCATAAAAGGTATTATTATGATGCTGAAGTCTTGCCTCTCATGGCGTCTGAGTAAAACCGATGTACCCTCACTGCTGATTTAGAGAATATCATAAGTCATAATAGCCTACATCCATAAAAAAAGCCCCAACAAACGCTGGGGCTTTCCATCGTGGTCCCACCTGGGCTCGAACCAGGGACCCCCTGATTATGAGTCAGGTGCTCTAACCGGCTGAGCTATAGGACCGATGCCGAAAAACGGCAAATTCTAAAAAAGAACTTTTGCTTAAGAGGAGGGCAAAAGTATAGAAAAATTTTTATTTCCCCACAAAATCTCTAAGATAGGAACAGCGCGTCAACGCCTCCTTATAAAATGCGGTTTGCCCGTATTGGGATTTCAATAAGCTGTAATATTTATTATTCATGAAATCAAAATAATATCGATCAGTTAGCTTTTCATATGTATCGTAATCCGCGTAATCTCCATAACGCGGTTTTGCCACCTGTTTCTGACTGCAGCGCGCCATCATAAACAAGCATTTGGCTTTAAACTCGGGATCTGCACTGGCCTCCAGTGCTTTTTTAAAATAAGATTCGGCCGTAGCAGCCGTGTAGTACTCCCGCTGAAAAGGAGTAGCATTTGGGGGAACGAAATAGCCATCTGAACCACTGCGAAAATATTCCACCAGATTCCAGGCATAGCCGTAGTAAGTTACATTGTAAAGTCCTAATGCAATTTTGTACAGATGTTGTGCTGCATTGGCTTTATCAGTTTTAGCAAGCTCATGTAGCTTTTTCATTTCAAGGGCGTAAGCGAGTTGAGTAGTGGTTACCGTATCTCCGGGCAGACGCTCTTCCCTGTCAAACCATAAATCGATAAACGGATTTTTCTCAATAATTCTTTGCTGAGGCAGCTGCTGCAGCCAGCTCACGGCTTTATCGTAATGATATTCGCGCAAATAAGCCGTACCTACAAACTCCTGAACATCGGCAAGCTTTATAGTATTGTTAGCTACCAGAAATGCTTCATATGGCGTAAACTGTTTACCGCTCAAAAAATCATAAAGCTTTTCAGCTTGCGGGCTATCAAAAGAATTACGCAAATAGCTGATGGCACTCTTATACCCTGCAATACCCAGACTTTCAGAGGAGCCCATGGCCAACAAAGTTTTTACACGATCGCCCTGTGCTTCATATCTTTTAGCCAGCACATCCATCATCAAGTTTCTGTAAAAGCGATACCATTGTGCGGGTTCGGAGTTGCTTTCATACAACAACACCCCCTCGGAAGTTCTTCGCGTTCCTTCTGAAGCTTTTTCATACAACCATTTTATTGAGGGCAGTATATTGGCCTCAAAAGCCGCATCTATGACTTCCTGCTGACTAATAGTTACCAGCAGATTGGTAAGCATCCATTGGTCTTTCAAGCGAGGAGACAAAGACATTTGTCCTGCTTTGGTTAATAGTGATCTAGCAGTAGCAAAATCCTTCAGCATATACGCTCCATGCGCGGCAGCCAGATACATGAGCGCCGGGTCCTTCACCTTTTTCTCTGTTGCAATGTGCTGCAGAAAGTTCACAAAATCTCTTAAAGGTTCTTGTCTGATATGTAAAAGACTATCGCGCTCGGCTGGGGTGTAATAGTAGTAGTAATAATAATAAATGCCGTTTAACTGATCCTCGTATTCCTTGCTCATGCGCGGCGTTAGGTAATCTTCTTCATATTTGTTGATTTCTCTTACTACAAGCGTAGAAAATATATCAGTCGATGGCCAAAGACGATAAATGGATTTCAGTGTATTCAAATCTGGTTCAGGTGTCTGCAGCGCAAACAACGAAAGCATCTCTGCTTTTTCCCTATCGTTGCCACACAATGATAGATATGATGCTCTGTCCGCCTCCTTGACCACAGCCCAGTTAAAACCGTAATAATTAGAAACTATTTTCACCGGGCTCATGTGAAAGGCTTTGGAAAAGAGATAAGCCGACTCTTTATGCTGTTTCAATCGGAACAAAGCTCCCGCCTTTAAAGCAAGGCTCATGGGCTGCAGGATGCTCTTCTCGGGATTGCCCGCCACCAGTTCATCATAGTATCTAATGGCATCCTGATAATGATTATTGTAATGCGCGAGTCGGACAATCTGATAACCATATTTCAACCTGAACAAATCTGTTTTTGCCACTTTATATAGTTGCAATCCGTTTTTGATAAGCTTGTCCATAGTAATACTATCGCGCGTTACCGGTTCCCACTCATCTGTAGGCAATACATGAGGCTCTACTTTTTTCGCATACAAAATATATCCGAGCGCTTCCAAGTCTTTTTTCTTGAGGAAAAATTGCGACATACCATTGCGACTAATTGAATCAGGAAGCGTCGGGGGCGTTTTTCTTTCAATATGATAATACAGGGTATGAATGTCTTTTGCAGGAAATTTCATGATGAAAGCTCTCACATCTTTCTCAGGCACTGTATTACCCGTAAATGATACCCATTCCTTTACCAGCGTTTCTTGCGTATTTACCGGCTCGTTATAATCGAACAAAAACAGTTCATTCGTATAAAAGAAAGGTCTATAGCGAATTTGTGATGTAGCGTATTGGTTAAAAAAGCTGATATAATAATCATAGGGATCTATGCCGCCTCCGCATCCGATGATATTCTGAGGAACAGATATCAACGCAGCACTAATAATGCTGCATACTGCGGTAAATACTTTCCAGCTCATGCGATGGATATTTACTTAAAGTTACTGAATCGCAATGATACAGTACCACACGTAATCGGGAAGCTTTCAATTTTTTATTTAGCAAGGAGGCAACGGCCTGCACGGTTTCAATATTGCTGTTTTCATAACGTAGCCTATCGCCGACTTTCAATCGTCGCCCATCCACTAGCGTATCTTCTATTACTTCGAAAAGGTTTTTATCTGTTTGACGAAACCGGCTTAATAATGAAGGTTTGATAGACATAAAGAGTCCGGCATATTTGTTATCGCGAAACAGCACATACCAATCGAAAAGTGGAAGACCAATATCTAACGGTAAAGGATATGTATCTATAGCTCCTGCATATTGCTGAAACTCCTTTACACTAATAATGGAATTCACCGCATCGCTCTGCTGTAGTGTACCCATATTATAGCACATCAACAAACCTTTCTGTACCGGAGGAATCCCCGCAGAGCCGGTGTATTTTACCTGATGTAGACGTATGGTAGCAGATAGCTCCGGCTCTGAGTACTCCCGCTTTATTTCCTCTAAAAAATAAAAATACTTGCGCCTAGTGGTAGTAGTCCAGTCGCAGTCCATTTGCACTTCTTTAAAAGTAGTCAATCGGTACAGTTGCTGATATTTTTTTATGAGCGAAGTGACATTACGCGCCAGCACTCGAATTGCAGTACTATCCAGCTTATAAAAAACCTCATTGGTGATAAATACCGTAGGAATAATATTGATATTTTTAAGAAAACCGGTATCCCTTACTACAAGCTTTGCAACGGGCGAAGCCCTTTGTGCAAGCTCATCCCACACCACATCAAATAACTTCACGTAAAGTGTACTTACCTGCAAGCTGTCGAGACGAAGTCTTTCAAATCCAGATAGCTGAAACTGGCTTTTCCAGTAATAAAATGCAGGCTCCACATGACGAGTATGCTGCCTACAGCTGCCGATAATACATACAATAATAATAGCAGCAAGTATCTTTATGGCAGGGCTCTTGTTCATCTGTCATCCTATAATAACTTAGGATATTCCTGTTACACCAAGTGCCCGATAAATAGCATCCTGAATTTGGCCGCGAATATCTTTACCATCGATAACTAGGCCTTGGCTATTGCGTGAAGGATACACTCTATTGGAAAGGAAAACATAAAGGATGTTATACTTAGGATCTACCCATACACAAGTGCCGGTAAACCCTGTATGCCCATAAGTTTGTGGTGAGGCTAGCTGGCTTGGATAGGGACGTTGGCGAGTGTCATTATCTTTTTCGGGCTTGTCAAAACCATAGCCTCTGCGGCTGATGCTGCTACGATAAGCCGTAAAATTTTGTATGGTTTCCCATTTCAGAAAACGACGGCCGTTCAGCTCTCCTCCGTTCAATAACATCTGATACAGTTTACCAAGATCGTATGCACTGGAAAACAAACCTGCATGACCAGCAACACCACCTCCCAAAGCTGCGCCTTCATCATGTACTGTGCCATGAATCAATTGATTGCGAAAACCATACTCTATTTCGGTAGGTACAATTCGTTCGAGAGGAAAACGTTCCAAAGGGCGATACCCTGTAGTAGTCATGTGCAACGGAATATAAAAATTATCCCGAACGTATTCTTCCAATGCCTTTCCGGATACGGTTTCCACAATTTTTCCCAGAAACCAAAAATCGTTATCGCTATATTCGTACTTTCTACCCTGTGGTACAACAGGACTTTGCAAGATACTCGCCCAGATGGTATCCTTCCAGTCGTCGCGTATGTAAAGGTTTCTAGCTACAGGTGTGGTAAACCCGGGCTCCGGAGCAGAACGATAAAGATCAGTTCTAGGATTGCCATCCTCATCAAGGGTGGCTTTATAAAAAGGAATGAAAGGTACCATACCGGCCTGATGCAGCAATATGTTTTCCAGAGTCAGATCTGCTTTGTTCGTTTTTCGAGTAAACGGTAGATAGTCCTTCAGCTTTTTTTTTAAATCTACCTTTCCCTCTTCCACCAGTTTCATGATGGATACCGTTACTGCCGATATTTTAGTAACCGAAGCCAGATCAAAAATACTGTGGAGCTGCATAGCAGGAGCATTTTCGAACTCATAGTTTCCGAAAGCTTTGTGATAAACAATCTTGCCGTCTTTGGCAGCAAGTATTACACATCCGGGAAAAGCTCTTCTATTGATGCCAGCTTGTGCCAGCGAATCAACTTCAGCAAAACGCTCGTCGCCTATAGGCTCTAATATTGCCGTTTCGGGATTTGTAATAATTTTTCCATCGCCGGCTTTATAGGCACACACACTCATCGGCAACGACCCCTGAGCGACAAAGTCGCCGCGAAGCCAGTCTGCCGCTACATTTTGAAAGATATCATCATCTTCATAACATACTACTAAAGATTGGGCTCCACAGAGGCTATTTATGGCCAGTGGGTTACCAAACACCAGAGTAATAGCATTGGTTTTATTCAATGCATACCAGCTTTTCAGTGCTTCCTGAGTGATGCCATAATTGTTGTTCTTGGTATTTCTCAAGGTAAGATCATGAAAACCGATGATCACATCATCATACTTCCCTTCCTCAATTGCTTTTACCACCATGCCTCCTTTACTAGCAGGCTCGTTGTATTTGATATAAAACACATCAGCATTAAAATCTTTTTTCAAACGCTCCCCCAGAGCTTTGTTTTCCTTTGTACCGAATCCCACATAAGCAATCTTACGATCCTTCTTTAAAGGCCAAGAGAAAAACTCATTTCTGAAGGTAGTAGTATTGGTAAGTTTCAATAGTGTCAAAGCGTTTTTGGCCACTTCCTGTCTGATAGCATTGGTTTCTGCATTTAGGTCTGCTAGCAAATTGTCCAGCACTACGGGCTGCTGATGAGCCAAGCCTAAATTATATTTTGCCCTCAATACTTTCTTTACTTTAGCTTCAATGTCTTTCCAAGAAAGGCGTTTCTGCTTGATAGCTTCTTTCACTGCATTAATCGTTCCTTCTACACTTTCGGGCAGGCATAGCATATCATTACCGGCAATCAGCGCCTCCACGGCAATGGTGCCACCAGGAAAGAATTTTGCCACACCTTTCATCTCTAGGGCATCGGTAAAAGTAAGCCCGGTAAAGCCTAATTCGTTTCTGAGAATACCGTTTACAGCATTAGCCGAAATAGAGGTAGCACGGTTTTTTCCTTTTTCAATAGAAGGTACAGAAAGATGCCCTACCATTACACTTTGTACGCCAGCCTTAATCATTTCACGGAAAGGATACAGCTCCATATCGTCTAGTTCGGCACGCGATTTATTAATCACTGGTAAATCCAAGTGTGAGTCTACATCTACATCACCATGTCCGGGAAAATGCTTGGCACAAGCCATAATGCCGGCATCCTGCATTCCCTTCATATAAGCCACACCCATTTTGGCAACACGATATTTATCTTCTCCAAATGAGCGAAAGCCGATAACAGGATTATTGGGATTATTATTAATATCTACTACTGGAGCATAGTCTACATGCACTCCTAGACGTTTGTGCTGCGCACCGATGGCTTTACCTGTACGATATACCAGCGAAGGATCAGCGACGGCACCTAGCGTCATAGCATAAGGATATTGTGTAACACTGTCTAGACGCATACCTAAACCGTACTCACCATCGATAGTAATAAGAATAGGAGTTTTGGCAATGCTCTGATAATAATTGGTCAGTTTTGCCTGTCTTACCGGACCTCCCTGAAAAAAGCAAATTGAACCTACGTTATATTTCTTAATACTGTTAACTACATTAGGCTCTACCCCTTTATTGGAATAAGCCCTAATAATAATCAGTTGGGCGATGCGTTCTTCATTGGTCAATTTCTTATAGGTTTCTTCCACCCACTTATGAGCTGCGGCATCATTTTGTGCATAGGAAAAAAAAGAACAGGCTGTAGCCAGCAAAAACAAACCAAACTTTTTCATCATTACTATTTTATAGGTGCATTACAAATGTAACGCCTAATATTTATAAAATGAGAGGAAATGCAGAGTACATTCTACTATTTCAACACGTCTAGCGACATGTGTCAAAAAATTATAAGGATCGTTAGGCAAGAAAATTTTTTTAGATTTCTTTTCTGTATAGAGTAATATTTTTATCGCTAAATGTATTCTCTGTACTTTTTCTTACAATTCATTTAAAACTTGCTGCAGAAGGTTTTCGCTTTTGTATTTTCCTCGTACCTTCGTCTGTTCAAAATTGTAAAGACATTGTCTGACAAAATCGTTTTATTACCCGATAATATTGCCAATCAAATCGCTGCCGGCGAGGTGATTCAACGCCCTGCCAGTGCAGTAAAAGAGCTATTGGAGAATGCTGTAGATGCAGGCGCTACGGAAATAAAGCTGATTGTATCCGAAGCCGGCAAAACCTTATTGCAGGTTATTGACAATGGTTGCGGCATGAGCGAAACCGATGCTCGTATGTGTTTTGAACGGCATGCTACCTCCAAGATTAAGAACATCGACGATCTGTTTCATATCAAAACAATGGGATTTCGGGGCGAGGCATTGGCTTCTATTGCAGCCGTAGCTCAAGTTACCCTTAAAACGCGTCGCGAAGAAGACGAGGCCGGTACTTTACTAGAAGTTGAAAACAGCGTGGTACAAAGGCAGGAACCGGTAGCCACACCCAAAGGCACCAATATTGCCATGAAAAACCTGTTCTTCAATATTCCGGCTCGACGCAACTTTCTAAAAAGCAATGCGGCCGAAATGCGGCACATTGTAGAGGAGTTTACAAGGGTAGCCATGGCCTTTCCTGAAATTCGGTTTACACTTACTTCTAACGGACAAGAACTGTTTTATCTGGAAAAAGGCAGCCTGAAGCAGCGTATCGTACAACTGCTAGGTAATAGCTACAATGCCAAACTGGTGGCTGTAAACGAAGAAACAGACTATATGAATATTCACGGTTTTGTGGGCAAACCCGAAACCGCTAAAAAGACACGGGGCGATCAATATTTCTTCGTCAACAACCGCTTCATCAAAAGTGCTTATTTGAATCATGCGGTGATGTCGGCCTATCAGGAAATGATTCCGGCAGACAGTTTTCCCATGTATGTGCTGTTTATCGATATTGATCCTAGTCAGGTAGATGTAAACGTGCATCCGACCAAACAGGAAATAAAATTTGAGGACGAAAAAATTGTATACGCCTTTGTGCAAGCAGCCGTAAAACATGCGCTAGCACAGTTCAGTATCACGCCTACGCTTGATTTTGATCTAGACGCCTCTATTCAGCAACTACCTTCGGTATCACAACCTTTTACACAGGACAAAAAAGAAATCGTCACAACTTCGCCGCTTTATAAAGGGTTTACGCAAAAAAATCAGGCTCATTTTATCGACAGACCTTCCGCCTCGGAGCTAAAGCACTGGAAAGATTTTTACGAGCCTATTCAAAAAAAGCCTGTTTTTTTCGACCATCAAGAAGAAAACTCCGCACCCACATTCATCAGCCCCCCAATTAGTTCGGGTTTTACTGTGGATGAAAATACGGAATTGGCACAAGTACTACAGTCGTATATCCTTTTTCCCACCACGGAAAGCTTTTTGCTGGTAAATCAGCAAGCAGCACATGAAAGAGTATTGTACGAACAGATGAGTCTAGCCTCGGAGCAGCAACCCATTACGGTACAAAGGAGTATGTTTCCTATCACATTGGATATTACGCCCAGCGATGCCGTCATTCTCAACGAATTGCTGCCACATTTCAAAATTTTGGGTTATCTTATAGAGCCGTTTGGGAAAAATAGTTTTGTAATCCAAGGTACCCCTGCCGACTTGGAGCCGGGCCAAGAAAAACAGATTATCGATTTTACCATCGAGCAATACAAACATTTCAACAGTGAGCTTAAACTCAGCCAAAGAGAAAAACTGATTCGCTCGCTGGCCCGACAACGTGCAGTAAAAACCGGTACCCGACTTACCGAACAGGAAATGAGACAATTACTAAAAAATCTTTTTGCCTGCTCTGTATACAATATTGCTCCTAATGGCAATCCCATTTATCTGGAGTTTAAAAAAGAACAGATAGAACGCATGTTTGGGCGCTAATGTCTATTTTAGCTGCTTCGGACAAAAAAATTAGTAATTGGTGTAGCAATTATTAAAATCAATATATTAGCAGCGATAATGATACTATAGATGCAATACGAAATAAAACAACACGACAAATTCAGTTTTATTGAGGAAGGAGAAGGACAACCCCTCGTGTTGTTGCATGGTCTTTTTGGTGCATTGAGCAACTTTACCGAGCTTATTCATTTCTTTAAGCGTTATAATAAGGTAGTTGTTCCAATGCTTCCGCTGTTGGATATGGATATTTTGCATACCAGCGTAAGCGGTTTAGCCAAGTATCTGCACAAGTTTATCGAACTGAGGGACTATAAAAATATTCATCTACTAGGTAACTCATTGGGCGGCCACGTAGGGCTAGTATACCTGTTGAAATACGAAAACAAAAATCGTGTGAAAACGGTAACCCTTACAGGTAGCTCAGGACTCTTTGAAAGTGCCATGGGGGATAGCTACCCCAAAAGAGGCGATAGGGAATATATTCGCAAAAAAACAGAGTATACTTTCTATGACCCGGCTATGGCTACCGAAGAGTTGGTAGACGAGGTTTTTTCCATCACCAACAATCGCCTCAAGGTTATCAAGATTATTGCACTAGCCAAAAGTGCTATCCGCAACAATCTTGAAAAGGAATTACAAAATATTCAAATTCCGGCCCTATTGATATGGGGAAAAAACGACAATGTAACGCCTCCCTTTGTAGCCGAGGAGTTTCATAAGTTGTTGCCCAATAGCGAACTGCATTTTATAGACAAATGTGGCCACGCCCCCATGATGGAAGTTCCCGACGAATTCAACCGGATATTATTTAATTTCCTAAAAAAACACTCCGCGATTGCAACAGAAGCCTGAAGATTTTAGTCTTATAATAAAAAAGGCACTATGTTAGTAAATAATTTATCCTACGAACAACTACCTCAGATCCGGTTGTCTGACAGGGTAGATTATGTTCTGGAACAAATGTACCAATGCCATGTACAGGAACTTCCGGTGGTGGAAAATGAGGAGTTCGTAGGATTGATACGCGAGGAAACCCTACTGAACGCCGATGAAACCCAGATCATTAAGGATATCGCACACAAACTCATCCAAATATCCATTAATGTCAATGACCATCTGTTAAAAGCCGTGTCATTGGCAGTAACGTCACACCTGAGCATCCTGCCGGTTACTGATGTAGACCATCATTTTAAAGGGGTTGTAGAATCTTCCAAACTACTAGCAGAAGTTGCCGGATTTATGGAACTGGAAGAGCCCGGCGCACTTATTGTTCTGGAAATTGACTCCATACAATACTCCTTCTCAGAAATTACACGGCTTGTAGAGTCTAACGATGCCCAGATTACGCAACTCAACACTACCCGAGATAAGGAAACAGGAAAAATGTTCATTACGCTTAAGGTAAATAAGCTTGAAGTATCGGATATTGTCGCTACCTTTCAGCGATACGATTATCAAGTAAAATACTATTTTGGTGAAGAGCTGTATGCCAATGAGCTGAAGAGCAACTATGAGAACTTGATGAGTTATCTCAACGTTTAATGCACCACCAGTAAGTATCACTGAAGATCTGTGAGGTAGCATGCATTTTATTAACATTAAAAAATATTTGTTGTGGCTCTTAATAATTTTCGGCACCTGTACAACAGTTGTTGCTCAGGAGGATACTACACGCATTGAACACCAGGAAGATATTGAAAGCAATCCTTCTCCCATTGCACCTAACAGCTTTAGTCTCGACAGTCTAAAAGATATCATTGGCGATAAGCAACTTTACGTTCGTAGTATCATCATCGAGGGCAATAAACGCACACGTCCGGCCATATTACTTCGCGAGCTACCTTTTAAGGAAGGCGATAGTGTGCGCTTATACCACTTGCCCGAAATCTTTGCGCAGTCCAAAATACAAATCATGAATACCACGCTTTTCCACCGTGCGGAAGTATTCATAAAAAATGTTGAGGATGCCAATATCGATGTAGGCATTTTTGTAAAGGAAAAATGGTATATCTATCCAATTCCTTATGTAAAACCTATCGACCGCAACTTGAACGAATGGCTTTTTGAAAACTCAGCCAGTATTCAAAGACTTGATTATGGTATTAAACTGAACTATGATAACCTTACCGGAAACAACGACAAACTGCGCTTTTTTCTGATTACCGGTTATACACGACAACTATTACTGAGCTATACTACACCCTATGTAGATAAAGACATGAAATGGGGTGCCAGCATTAATCTATCGCTTGGGAAAACGCATGAAATCAATGCCACTACTCTTAACGATAAACAGCTATTTATAAAAGATACCGCCGATTATATCCGCAACTTTTTCAAAGGTACCGTTGAGGCAACCTATCGTCCTGCTTTTTTCACTAAACACTTTTTTGGCTTTGGTTACAATGTGGTGCGAGTGGGAGATTCCGTTCTTATCACCAATCCCAATTATTTTAAAAACGGAGCAAAGAAAGTTTGGTATCCGGAGTTTTACTACCGGCTTCTCTACCAAAACTTGGATTATATACCCTACCCCACCAGCGGTCATGCAGGCGAGTTATTTGTTACAAAGCAAGGAGTAAATTCCAAACACAACCTCTGGCAAATTACGGCTAAGGCGCAAGGCTACTGGCATCTGGGATATCGAACCTTTTACAATATTTCAGCATTAGGTACAGTAAAGTTTCCCTTCAAACAACCTTATTATAATTTACCAATTCTGGGCTATAACGATATGAACCTGCGCGGCTATGAACCTTATGTGGTGGACGGTGTAGCCGGAGGACTCGTAAATGTGACGCTTTTCAAACAGCTTACTAATTTCAGTTTTAGTATTCCAGCCCTCAGATGGCTTACCGACCGTTTGATCCCATTAAAGATATATGGAAAAGTTTACGGCAATGCCGGTTATGTGTATCATCCCGAACCGGGTGATAACAGACTGCCCAATCGATTGTTGCTGGGTGGAGGTGTAGGCTTTGATCTATGGACCGTAAACGACTTTACTTTTAAGTTTGAGTTTTCGTTTAACCAATTAGGACAAAACGGGTTATTTTTACATAAGAAGACATTATTTTAATCAAGGAATGAAAGTAGCGGTATACAGCAGAGGCATCGCCCCCTCTACATACGAGGATGTTAAAACATTCTTCGAAGAACTGAGGCATTACAAACTCAAGTATGTGCTTTATAAACCCCTGTATGAAGAACTAAAAGAGCCTTTGAACCTGAGCGACCGCACACCTACTTTTACCGTATCGGAAGACCTTGACAGTGATGTGGAGTTTATTATAGGACTGGGAGGAGACGGTACTTTACTAGATACCATCACGCTGATTAAGGATAAACCCATTTCGATAATGGGAATTAACTTTGGCAGATTGGGCTTCCTCTCTAGCATAGGACGCGATAATCTGGCCCTTGCTATAAAAGCGCTGGCGCTTCGCACTTATATCAGTGAAAAAAGAACACTCATACATGTAGATGCAGATGTCCCCATTTTTGGCGATATCCCCTTTGGTCTCAACGAATTTGCCATTCACAAACGCGATACTGCATCAATGCTGAAAATTCACACTTACATCAATGGTGAGCTGCTCAATACATATTGGGCCGACGGCATCATTGTATCTACGCCTACGGGCTCTACAGGTTACTCATTAAGTTGTGGTGGACCTATTGTGTTTCCAGACTCTGAAAACTTTGTCATCACACCTGTAGCCCCACACCACCTCAATGTGCGCTCGCTGGTAGTGAACGATAACAGTATTATTTCTTTTGAAATCGAGAGCCGATGGGACGAAATTATCTGTGCGCTGGATTCTCGTAAAGAAATTATTTCCAAAAACGTTTCTCTAGCCGTACGAAAAGAAAAGTTCTCCGTAAATCTGATTCGCTTAAGTGAGAACAATTTCTTGCATACCATTCAAACCAAGCTCATCTGGGGACTTGATAGAAGAAACCCTTATCCCTAATTTGTCCAGCATCAGTTTTTTACAGCACTATGGGAGGTAGATTAATAACTACTACCCTTTGGGGATGGGTGCGATAATACTTGTTGGAATAATAGTGCGGATGTGGAGGATGCACTTTTCTTTTTATATGATGCTTATGCGCCTTCGCTATCTTTTTATGATGTTTGTGAATCACCTTGTGCGGATGTGGAGGATGAGGCGGCAAGGGAGGTCTTACTTGCGAAAATGCATCACTATAAATCAGCGTAACCAATACAACCGATGCGATTACTATAAGTTTTTTCATACCGATAAATTTTACCAATCAACTAATAAATGTTTTATCCTTCCTACTTATAGACAGGTATAATTATCTGTATGGTTGCATTGTATATGCCTCCCCATCTGCGTTGGACGGGCATTAGCTGATACTCAAAGAATTATTCGTCTTCTTCAGCAGCTTCTTTTTCTTTTTTCTTTTTCTTAAAAGGACTAGGAGGCTTAGGAGGACCGCTCTTTTTTACAGTCTCACCTTTTTCTTTTGCTTCTTTTTCGGCTACACGTTTTTCATGCTCCGTCTTCCAAAAATCACGCTGCGCTTCACCGAAACGTCGCATGGCCGATTTTTTCTTCTCATGCCGACTTTCTGGATCTTCCGACTTTTTAGCAGGTTCAGCTTTTGTTTCTTCGGAGGAAGATTTCTCTGCAGACTGAGCCCACACCGTACTCGTAGCAAAACCTAAGAAGGCAATCATTAAAAATGCTTTCATCTTACAGTGTTTTTAATAGGTAACTAAATACGACAATCTTTTCCACTTCAAATATTTTGCCTAAATACCCTAAAACCTAAAGCTGTCCGAAATTTTACTCGAAAAAACTTAATTGAGATGGTGTAATACGAAAACTTTTGCGATGATGAATGGAGAGCCCGTTGTCTTCTATGGCTTTTCGGTGCTCGGCAGTACCGTATCCTTTATTGGCGTACCAGTTGTACTGCGGAAATTGCTCGTGCAGTTGGCACATATATGCATCTCTATAGGTTTTAGCTAAAATACTGGCTGCTGCTATATGCGCATAGCGGCCATCGCCTTTCACAATACACTGATGTGGAATGTTTTGATAGGAGATAAAATAATTACCATCCACCGAAATAAATTCAGGGCGTATATGTAGTCCGTCTAATGCCAGATGCATGGCTTTTTGAGATGCTTTAAGGATATTAATACTATCAATTTCATCTACATCTACCATGGCCACACTGTAGGACAGCGCATGTTCTTCTATATAAGTTTTCAGCGTTTCTCGCACCTTCGCTGATACTTGTTTGCTATCGTTTAGCAATGGATGATAAAAATCTTCGGGTAAAATAACTGCAGCTGCAAATACAGGTCCGGCGTAGCAGCCCCTACCCGCCTCATCACATCCGGCGTCGAGTACTCCTTGTTGATAACGGTTGGGCAATGTTACACCTGCATTCTTTTTCATATAGATTTTTTTCCTACGAGCAATTTAAAACAATCGGGCTGTATAACCACATGCAATTTGTATTGCGTTTCCGCAGGATCACCATCAATATGCACCGGCGCATTATCGATATTCTCTATCGTTAATTCATCCGTCTGAAAATAAATCACGCCTTTGTTGGCATCGATACTTTCTTTCGCCTGTAAAGAATTTAGCCCACCAACCTGTTTAATCGTATTGTACAACAGCGTAAACTTAGGCTGGTCAGTAACGATAACGACGTCCAGCAAGCCATCGCTGAGCGATGCTTTAGGAGCAATGGTAAAATTATTGCCAAACTGATTACTGTTAGCGATACTGATAAAATAGGCACTGGTAGAAAAACTCTTATTCTTAAGCTTAATCTTAAACGAATAGGCTTTAGCTGAAAAAAAATTGGTAAATATTTTTTTTATGTACGTTGTAAGTCCGCGCTGATTGGCTTTTGCAAAATCATGCGCTACCTGTGCATCGAAGCCAATGCCGCATAACATGCAAGCAAAATGCTTGTTCACCCGGAAGCCATCCACACGATGGGCCTGATTATTAAAAATCACATCCAGTGCTTTGTGTGGCGTTTTAGGAATGCCGGCACTAAAAGCCAATCCGTTTCCCGAACCGCATGGGATGACACCAAACTGAATGGGCAAATGCATCAGACTATCAACCACCTGACTTACAGTTCCGTCTCCTCCTACAATGACGACATCGGTAATACCTTCTTCAATTATTATCTGCTCGATATAAGAATAATCCCCGCTGGCTACCGAAGGCATAAATTGAAAATCGATGCCTGCCTTTGCCGTTTCCTTCGCAATGATGTTTTGAACACGTTGTTTTGAACGTGTACCCGAAATCGGATTGATGATATATATAATCTTACGATGCACGGTGCAAATGTATTTTATATTCGATATATATGTGGGGCTCGTTTACGTGGGCACACGTTTGTTCTTTTAATGTGAAAAGATGAATATCAAATCATTCAGCGATAGTATTTATCTTTATACTCTAAAACTAAGTTAAATGAACTTCATTTTAAAAGTGCTGATTACCGGGGTTATAGCCTATTTGCTGCAGGGTATTTTGAGCGGCGTGCATTTCAAAGACATGAAAACAGCAGCACTTTTTGCGCTGGTTTTGGCACTCTTGAATGCTATTGTAAAGCCCATTCTAGTAATTTTAACCATTCCGGTGACGATGATTACGCTGGGGTTATTTTTACTAGTAATTAATGCATTAATGGTAATGCTAGCAGAAAGTTTTTTTAATGGAGCTCAGGTAGATGGATTTTGGTGGGCACTGGCATTCAGTATTTTACTATCGATAGGCTCCTCCATCTTATATTCGCTTTTGGGAGGTGGTTCTAAAAATTAACAAAAGGCTGCTGAAAATTTTTGGCAGTCATTTTAAAATATTCTAGCTTGCAAACAGTCAAAACATTAATCAGAAGTCTTGATGTTTCTACATCAGGGCTTTTTTATTGCAGCACAATCTTTACATATACCTTTAGCAACAACTTCCACTTGTGATAGAATATAGCTTTCGGGCAAATGCACTTGCGGCGTTATCACATTATCTAAACAATAGGTAGTATTACATCGTTCGCATACAAAATGTATGTGATGGTCATGATGATGGCCCTCGGTACATTCGTTTCTACACAAAGCATATTTCACTGAATTATCTGTAGAAGGAATAACATGAATGAGTCCTTTTTCCACAAATGCCTGTAGGGTGCGGTAAATGGTAACTCTATCGAAATGTTCTCCTGTACCTTTTTCAATATCTGAATGAGCGAGTGCCCCATCGCTATCGAGAAATAACTGCAATATCTTCTGCCTTCCCGGTGTAACGCTGAGGTTACTTGCTCTCAATATGGATGCAGTATCATTCTTCATAAGTGCTATAACTTTCGTGTAAGCTCTTTGCGAACATCTTTTATCAGCGCATTCACTTCTTTTTGTTTTAGGCCATCATAAATAGCAATCACTTCGCCTTTGCGATTTACCAATGCCCAAAACTGACTATGTATGAAGTCGTCCTCTATGCTTACCAGATTATTATTTACATCATCTATTGAATAACTAAAGCGAGCCATGTTGTATAAGCTGTCTTTCCTGCCTGTAAGAAAAACCCATTTTTGGGTATCCACATTCAGCGAATCAGAGTACACTTTTAGCCTTTCGGGGGTATCGGTATCCGGATCACATGTATAGGAAAGAATTAAAAAATCGGGTTCGTTTTTCAGCTCGGCATACACTTTTTTCATATTATCGTTCATCATTGGGCATATACCCGGGCAAGTAGTAAAGAAAAACTCAGCCACGTACACTTTCCCATCTACCTCTTTATTGGTAAACGGTTTTCCATCCTGATTGGTAAAGCTAAAAGGTTGTACAATGCTTATGGGTTCCAGTTTTCTGTCGTTATAACCCGGTATAAGCCAGGACACTATAGCATAAAAAATAACGGTTAGACCCGAAAAAAATACCAGATAATAAATAAGTTTCTTACGCACTTCGATTGCTTTTAATTATGCTGCAAAGTTACCACATAGTTGTCAAGTAGCCATTCTTTTTAACTTTTTGGAAAATCGGCATATATATTGAAATTACTAGATCAATAATTGAAAGGATTTGTAGTGAAGTTGTTATTTTTGAGGATTGACATTATAAAAAAATAATATGGAAAGAGAAGCGCTGAAACAGCAGGTCAAGGAACAGATTGTCAAGTTTTTAAATCTGAATACCGTAAATCCTGCTGATATTAAAGATGACGAACCTTTGTTTGGAGAAGGCCTCGGGCTCGACTCTATCGATTCGATAGAACTGATTGTTATGCTATCAAGAGAATACGGCATCAATATTCAGGACCCCAAGGAAGGCCGTAAAGTTCTTACCAGCGTAAACACAATGGTCGATTATATTGAGCAGCATCGCACAAAATAATTTTCCATTGAGCAGGGTTGTTGTTACAGGAATGGGACTTATCACAGCTGTCGGCGATTCGGCAGCGGCCAACCGCCATGCCCTTATCAATAAGCAAAGTGGTATTGGGAAAGCTACCTATGTGCAGTCCCGATTTGTGGATATTTTACCATTGGCAGAAGTAAAGCATGCTACAGAGGAGCTTGCTGCTCAACTGAATATTTCTCAGCCGGGTATTACGAGAACCGATTTACTGGCCTTATATGCCTTACAACAAGCCATTGCCGATGCCGCCCTCTCCGAAGACTTACTGCAAGAAAAAAGTACGGCACTTGTAAATGCCTGTACGGTGGGCGGTATGTGTCTAACGGATATTATGTACGAAGATGCCAATCGGAAAGATGGTAAAGGTTCGGCATATATACACGCCTACTCTAACAGCGCTAACACCACGCTATTACAACAATACTATGCTATTGGCGGGGTCATCAATACGTTTAATACAGCCTGCTCCTCTTCGGCCAATGCTATTATGTACGGAGCCCGCTTGATTCAGCATGGTTTTGCCGAAAGGGCCATTGTAGGAGGTGTAGACAGCTTATCTAAATTCACTATCAACGGATTTAATGCTTTAATGATATTATCGGATGCTCCCTGCCGCCCCTTCGATGCGCATCGAAAGGGTTTAAACCTAGGAGAAGCTGCTGCTTTTCTTGTTTTAGAAAAAGAAGAAGCCGCAAAGCATAAAAAGGCTTATGCCGAAATAAAAGGCTACGGCAACAGTAATGATGCTTTTCACCCCTCCTCTACATCCGATACAGGAGACGGCCCCTATCTTAGCATGCAGAGAGCGCTAATTACTGCAGGACTTAAACCTGCTGATATTGACTTTATCAATGCCCACGGAACGGCTACAGAAAACAACGACGAAACGGAAAGTGTGGCAATGATAAGGCTTTTCGAAAAGCCTCCTGCATTTGCTAGCACTAAGTCTTTCACTGGACATACCCTCGGAGCGGCCGGAGCTGTGGAAGCAGTGTATAGTGTGTTGAGCCTATATCATCAAGAAGTATATCCTTCCTTAAATTTTGAAGAGCCTATACCTACTACCCGATTGGTTCCTAACAGAGAATATCAAAAGCAACCCTTGCGGCACGTAATGTCTAATTCTTTTGGATTTGGCGGCAATTGTACATCCTTGATATTTTCAAAATTGTAAACAGTACATGTATATTCATCAATATACCTGCATATCGCCACAACAAAAAGACGAAAACGTCAATCTGGAACATATTGTACCGTCGCAAGATGGTAAATATCTTGCCCAAGAACCCGTATTGCAAGGTGTACCGCCGGGCATGGTGCGCCGCATGAGCAAATCGGTAAGGATTGGTATTGGCGCCGGACTGCCGCTGATAAAAGATAATAAACCCAATGGCATTATCATAGGAACCGCCAATGGCGGCATGGAAGACTGCATTAAATTTTTAAATCAGATAATAGATTTCGAAGAAGGGCTGCTAACTCCAGGTACCTTTGTACAAGGTACGCCCAATGCCATTGCTGGACAATTGAGCTTGATTACCAAAAATCAAAACTATAATGCTACTCATGTGCATAACGGATTGTCCTTTGAGAATGCATTGCTAGATGCGTTTATGCTGATAAAAGACAATCCTCAAACATCTTATTTGCTGGGGGGCGTAGATGAAATTTCATCTTATAATTATAACATTGAAACGCTGGGAGGGTGGTATGATACCAGACTTACCAATGAAAACTTGTACATGGCCCAATTGCCCGCTACCATTGCCGGAGAAGGAGCCACCATGTTTATGGTGAGCGGTGTGCCCCACAATGCGGTGGCACGAGTATCCGCCATAGAGTTTTTTCATGCTACTGATGCTACATATGTACAACAGCGCGTGGCTGATTTTTTGAAACAGCATGATGTAGCCCTAAATGAAACTATTTTTATCAGCGGTGAAAACGGAGATGTTCGCGCGTTACCGTTTTATGAACATTGCGAAGCAATATTAGACACTTTCATCCCTATTATTCGATTTAAACACATTGTAGGAGAGTACCCCACAGCTATAGCATACGGTTTGTGGCTGGCTTGTCACATGCTGCAAACACAACAACCCCTTCCTACTCATTTTTACAAAAGAAAAGGGACCGATATTCCCATTAAAAACTTTCTATTATACAACCACTATCACGGCAAACAGCACAGCTTAATGCTGGTTACTGGATAAGATCGGCCAACAGTCGTTCTTCAAGGATGATGCGTGAAGGAGGTTCTGCTTTGTTTTGCCATTTTATCAAGCGGATATAACCTTCTTCCAGTTCTATTCCCGTTATATCACCATCCGAATAACAACAACAGCCTGTATTAAAATAGGTGGGTACAATTTTAGTGTAATCTTCATCAAGCGTATCAAACCGCCTCTCATACTTCTTTATTTCATCATTGATTTTGGCAAGCGCATCCTCGTCCTGTTGCGATTCGGCAAACTTCATTTTCCGATGGAGGCGCTCCAGATGTGTTAACGATTCAAAAACGGGTTGATGGGTATGTCCCGTAATGAGTATCATATTCTGTTGCGTAGCGCTCCATTGATACATAATTTCATTGTGAATCGTTTTTTTATACGCATCGTTCGATGGCTCATTGGGATTAATCCGCAAAAATGCCTGTAGCGGAGCCCAGATGCGGGCTATAAAAAACTTGGCAAACCAGCTACCGTCGCTATTGGAATCGCCCTGGTGCCCATGCGTACAAAATATATGCAGAGGCTTTCCCTTCACCTCCATCTGCAAAACGGCCCCTTCATATATGGGCACTTCACTACCATAAATCGTTCTCAATTCTAAGGAAGCCAAAGGATCGTTCGCCCAATACAAATCATGATTTCCGAAGATCTTAATGAATGCTTTACGTTCTAAAAACCTTCTTTCGGCTTCAAAAGTATTGGCATATGCTTTCTTTACTTGCCAGAAAAGGTTTTCCCAAAGTTCTTCACTATCTCCCAGTGCTATAAAACAAAACTTTTTTTGCTCATAATACTCCAAAGCTGCCATGTAGCTTTTTTCGGATGCTACAAAATCGTCTGCACCATTTCTATTACCTTTATGCTGATCTGAAAAAATAATAAAGCGGTCTCTAAACGGGTCTATTGGAATAAAAGGTCCTTTCTTGCCTGGATCTTCAATAATATCGTTATACAGCTTTGAAAGTGCATGATAAATCCTGTCTTTATCCGGCCGAGAAGAGAACTTTTCGGAAAGCCAAAGAATGGGTTTTCGGAGCAGCTGCTGCAGGAGCGTACGCATAATCAAAAATAAGAACCCCTCGGTTTAATAATGCACCTCGTTTGCACATTGCTCGCTATACCAGTGCCCCAGCTATAAACCATAGCTCATTCTTTCTCAATGAAAATCCGTAGCAATACAACAATAAATTTTCGTAAACGGCTGCAATCGGGGAATATATCTGTTTCAGATTAGGGTATAATGGATTTTAATAAACATTCACCAATTAAAAAACCGGTCCGTAGCGCAATTTTTTATTACGCTTTGAAGGATACTTATCGGGAAAGATAATATCATGAGCAAGCTCATATCCTTCTTCTGAAGCTGCAGAAAGTCTTTCAAACGCCCTACGTCTGCGTCTTTCACAAACCTCTTTAGCAACAGCCGCAGCTGCCAGTCCTAATACAATCGCTAATCCCAATACTGTATACTTCTTCATTCAATAAATCTTTACACGATAAACAAAATAACTTACTCAGCAAACAAGAAATAAGGATGGTTTATCACAAAAACCGATATATGATAATGCAGGCATATATCGGAGTCAGGCCCTACCAAATTTACTTAAAAAAACGCATCAAACCATCAACATAAGCGTCTTTTTTCATAGGGCATTTCTTACCCATATAACAAATTTTAGGAGTGTTGGTTCGTTATTTTCTTTTACAGCTGAAAAGCCATGGAAGTAGCTCGGGTTCGGCAAATGTGGCATCCCAGCTATTGTGATTAGCTTCCGGATATAACGTAAACTTAACATCTACTTTTTGGCTCTTCATAGCAGTCACCATTGCTTCAGAGTATTTCGGTGGTACAACATCATCTTTTGCTCCGTGAAACACCCACCATTTTACCGATTTTAAATTTTTAGCAATAATAGGATTAGCACCGCCACAGATAGGTACTGCAGCAGCAAACAAATCGGGTTTTCTGTTTACCAGTTCAAAGGTTCCCATACCTCCCATACTTAATCCCATTACATATACCTGCTTTTTTTGAATAGGATACTGCACCATTAACTGCTCTAGCAATCCCATTACAAGTTTCATAGCTACTGTAGGCGTTCCACCATCCTCAAAGTCAAAGCGACGGCCGTTTTCATCACTGCTTATTTTTACATTACTCCAGAAGGACGCTCTACTACATTGCGGAAATACAACGATGGCCGGAAATTGGCTACGATTTTCTTTTTGGAGAAATAATGCTGCTCCATGAGTGAGTTGTTTCTCATTATCACTACCACGTTCTCCCGCCCCGTGTAAAAACAGCACCAGCGGATATTTCTTGCTGGCATCGTAATTTTCAGGTAACAACACACGATAAGGTAAGGTGTCGCTTCCCTGAACAAAAGAATGTTTTTCAAATAGCTCAAACTGCTGAGCCTGTAATCCAGTCCATGACAACAGCAAACAAGGAAGGATTAGTAGCAATGCAATCTTTTTCATATTTCAAATTTTGATAATCGAAATAAATATCACCCTATTACTCTTAAGGCAAACAGTGTACCGATTCTTTCGGTGGTTATTGCAATTTAATTTGCATTCTGCATAATTATACGAATATTCCCAATTTCATACGGTCTTAACATTCTCAGACAATTATCTTTGTGGGAATCTCTCAACTTACAAAATCTGAGCACGTAGTTATATGAATATCGATATACCTAAGGTGATATCCGGAACCAGTCTACTGGGCAATCTTTACAGAGAACTACCACATGATGCAAAAAAGGCCATTGTGGCTGCTTATATAGAAGCTTGTGAGGGGACACCCATGTTTGATTGTGCCGGTAAATATGGCGCCGGCTTGGCTCTGGAATCACTGGGCAAATGCTTAAAAGAGCTAGCGGTTGAGAAAAACAAAGTACTTATCAGCAATAAACTAGCTTGGGTAAGAAAACCTCTAACCACACCCGAACCTATGTTTGAACGAGGTATCTGGCACAATCTCACCCATGACGCGGAACAAAACATCAGTTACAAAGGCATTTTACGCTGTTTTGAAGAGGGGAATGAACTATTGGGTGATTATAGGGCACAAATAGTTTCGGTACATGACCCGGATGAATACCTCGCAGCAGCTAAGGACGAAAACGATTATAAAAAACGATACAATGATATCATTGAAGCTTATCAGGCCTTGGTCGAATTGAAAAATAAGGGAATGGTAACAGGTGTAGGCATTGGTGCCAAAGACTGGAAAGCCATACAGTTGATATCAAAAGATATTCAGCTGGATTGGGTAATGATAGCCAATAGCTATACAATTTATAGCCATCCAAAAGAATTGATAGATTTTATAGCCTGGCTGCATCAACAAGGTATTACGATTATCAATTCCGCAGTTTTTCACGGCGGATTTCTGATGGGCAGTGATTATTTCAATTATGTACAGCTGAATAAAGATCTTCCTGAACATAAAAAGTATTACGACTGGCGCGATCGGTTCTTTACACTGTGTAAAGCCTACAATGTCGAACCAGCAGCAGCAGCTATTTACTTTGCCCTTCATGTACCGGGAATAAAAAGTATTGCGTTGAACAGTAGTAATCCCGATCGGGTAAGACAAAACATCGCTATGGCTAATATTGAAATTCCGAGAGATTTCTGGAACAGAATGAAAGAAGATGGCCTGATCGATGAAGATTATCCTTATTTATAATTCCTTATAAAAATATTGCGCAAAAGACAAAAATGAAAACATTAATCTGCTCCGCTCCTCGACAATTTGAATACGCACAAATTCCAGAACCGGAACCCATAAAAAATCATGCAATCATCAAAATAAAACGTGTAGGTATTTGCGGTACCGATTTGCACGCCTACGAAGGTACTCAGCCTTTTTTCAGCTACCCACGCATTTTAGGCCACGAGCTTTCTGGAGAAATCGTGGCGTGTGATGATACAGCATTCAAAATAGGAGACGCTGTTACGATTATGCCCTATTTTAGTTGTGGTAGCTGTATTGCCTGTCGTCGCGGTAAACCCAACTGTTGTGCACAAATCAACGTTTTTGGTGTGCATATCGACGGCGGTATGAAAGAATACATATCAGTCCCAACCCAATATCTCATCCACGGCGAAGGTTTAAATTATGATGAGTTAGCCCTGGTAGAACCACTTGCTATTGGTGCACATGGGGTGAGAAGAGCGGGTTTACAACCCGAAGATTTTGTTCTCGTAATCGGTGCGGGACCCATAGGTATCGGAACGATGGAGTTAGCTGCCGTATCCGGCGCAAAAGTGATTGCATTAGATATTAATGAAACCCGACTGAAGTTCTGTAAAGAGCAGCTTGGTGTACATGCTACGATCAATGCAACGGACAATAATGCATTGGAACAAATAAAAGCACTCACTAACAATGATATGCCTACTACAGTTATTGATGCAACAGGCAACCTCAAAGCCATTAATAACGGCATTCATTATCTAGCCCACGGAGGTAATTATGTGCTGATCGGTTTACAAAAAGAAGCTTTTTCTTTTAGTCATCCAGAATTTCATAAAAGAGAAACTACGCTCATGAGCAGCCGCAACGCTACCAAAGAAGATTTTAAATTTGTAATTGCAAACCTGAAAGCAGGAAAAATTAATCCGAAAAATTATATAACACATACTGTAACCTTCGACGAAGTGAAGGAGCATTTTGAATCTTGGTTACGCCCAGAAACAGGCGTTATTAAAGCCATGGTGCATTTGTAATAATTTCATTGACTTCATTGGTATAAAAAAGTTAGTTTTGGCCTATGGATACCGTTGATCGCAAAAGGTCTGCAAAAAAGGAACTCATTCTTAAAACGGCGGCAACAATGTTTCGAGAACGAGGTTTTGCTGCCAGCTCCATGCGCGATCTGGCAGAGAAAATCGGCATTGAAGCAGCCAGCCTGTACAACCATATTCAGTCCAAGGCTCAAATCTTGGAAGAGATCATCACCGGCGTAGCAGAACTGTGCAAAAACCATCTAATCAATATCGACAAAAACAATAGCACTTCGCTGCAAAAGATCGAATCTTTAATACGCTTCCACACCAACATGATGATTCATCATTTCGAAGAGTACTCCGTAATGGTGAACGAATGGATGCATCTCGAAAAGGACAAACTTAATCTGTTTGCACAAGCAAGAAGAGAGTATGTAAAACGTATGGAAGCGATCGTGCAGGAGGGCATTGATAAAGGAGAATTAAAGCCTATAATGCCTTATGTAGTAGTATTGAATATTCTGTCTGCTGTAAGAGGATTGGAATTCTGGCATCGTAGTGCAAAAAGTCATTCTGCAAAAGAGATAGAAGAGAACATGGTAGCACACCTGATTGGCGGCATCAAAAGATAATGTCTTTACTGTGAAGACCTTCAGGATAAGGAAAGTACTTTAAAGTTGCCGTTCATTTTTAGATAAACCACCTCCCCACTGCTGATAACAGCATTACAACCGATGTCAGCTGCGCTGGCATTGTAGTCTATTGTCACCGTAAGTAGATTGGTTTTTTCAGGATCAATCATCCGCAAAAATTTACACACGCCGGCTTCAGATAGCAATAACGGTTTGCCTACACCTCGTTCCAGCATTTCTTTTACAATCTGTAGCTGACACACGCCCGGAAGTACCGGCTGGCCGGGAAAATGACCGGCAAATATTTTATGTGTGGCATTAATAGTAATGATGGCGATAATTTTATTTCCTTCGTGAGTATAACTATCCAGCGTGTATAAATTTTCAATCAGCATAAGGCGGCAAATTTATGAGATTAAACAATGGTACTACTTCAAATCCCTGTTCTTGCACATACTCCAAAAAACGTGGTAATACCTGTACTGTTATAGCACTGCAGTCGTGAAACAAAAATATGGCTCCCGGTTTTAAAAATCGTTTTAATCTTAAAAACAACCTTTCTTCATCTTGAATCATCGTGTCCAGACTTCTTGCGCTCCACCCTATCGCCGTATAATTCATTTGCTGCAATGCTTTTTTCATAGGAGGTGTGGTAACACCGTACGGTGGACGAAACCATTTTATATTTACGCTCAACTCTTTTTGGAAAAGTTCGTGTACCTGCTGCAAGTCGGCCTGCATTTGCCGAGCAGTAAGCAAATCAAACCAAAATCCGTGCGCATAACTATGCGAGCCGATATGATGGCCTTGTTCATATATCTGCTTTAATAATAGCGGATGAGATGCAGCATTTTTACCAATACAAAAAAATGTGGCTTTCACATTGTACTTTAGGAGTAGCTCTAGAATCTGTGGGGTAAACTGTTGTTGCGGACCGTCGTCGAAGGTAATGGCAATTTTTTTTTCGTTTGTACTACCGCTGCAGATGGTTTTTACGAAAAACTGCGAGTGAATCGAATAGCTGCCGTAAAAAAGAATAGAGAGATATACTACCAACAGCAATAAATACCATCCCCAACCAACATTTGTGGTGATAAGCAATATTAGTACTACTGCAAATGCAACTGTTGTATTTCTGAAATTCAGCATGCAGATAAAAGATACAACACCGGATAATGCTGCATGTAGTTATTATAAATCAGCACACGTTTTACGGGCTTATTTTGATAAACACCTCTGTTTATAATACAATAAGCCATCCACACTGCAAAAGCCGCAGCTGTAGGATATTCTCCGCAAAACTGTTTATACGTTATAACTGTATGATCCGAAAACAATTGCTGCTGTATGGCTTCATAATGCCGATCTTCTCTTTCATCGCCGTTATTACCCATAATCACCAGATCAATTGCCGAAGGTGCTAACTCACGCTGAGCTAAAAAATTACTAATAATGTCCGCAGCATCTCTTTGGGGTTTATACAGATTTTCAAATGCGGAAAGCGCTACTGCTTTTCCTTTCTGTTTATCTGTACTTAATACGAAAAATGCAGCCCCTTCTCCTGCCATGGTTCCTTTAGTACCGCTGCCTATGAGGGAGAGATTATCACCCGAAGTTTTGTACAACCCAAAACGCTTTAAAATAGCGTGGCTTTTATCAATGATTTCATCTGCAGCACCTACCAGCACATACTTTGCATCGCCTTCTTCCAATAAAGAGCGCGCATCAGTCAATGCCGATTCGAAAGAGGCGCCACGATGCACATAAGTATTGTTGTAGCTGTGGCATTGTAGCATCAGTGCAATTTGTGCTGCCACAGTGTTATGCGTAGATTGAATAAAAGCTGTGGGTGATAATAAGGTTTCTTTGAACTCTACCATTCGAGAAAGAAACTGCTCCGTATCGGCTAAGCAACCGTAAGCAGTACCGGTAATAATGGCATCGGGTTCTTTAATTTCGGCTTGCTGCAATGCTTCTGATGCAGCCGCAACGCCCATTTTGATAATACGGCTCATGCGGCGAATCAATTTCGCGTCTACATATTTTGTATAATCAGGCTCCACACACGCTAACCGATCACCATTATAACGAACGGGTTCCTGCAGCATTTGCTCAAACGAAACCTGAGGTGACACGGCATAGGCCGCATTGATATAAACGGGTTGCTGTAAAGACATGATGCTAAGATATGCTGCGAATTTATAATAAAGCCGCTAGTTACACGAATAATATCTATACCCTCCTTGATATTGTTGTTCTAACATAAATCTGGTATCCATACTCACTATTTGAGTATAATCAAATATATTTGATAGAAATAGTAAATAACGATTATTTCATATGAAAACAAGAAAAATTACACTTTCGGAACAGGAGATTCCGGAACACTGGTACAACATTGTGGCCGACATGCCCAACAAGCCTTTACCTCCTCTTCATCCCGGTACAAAAGAGCCTATCGGTCCTGAAGCACTGGCGCCGCTTTTTCCACAAGAGCTAATTCAGCAGGAAGTTTCCACTGAAAAATGGATTTCCATTCCGGAAGAAGTTCGCAATATATATAGCATCTGGAGACCTACTCCCTTATTCCGTGCATATGAACTGGAAAAAGCTTTAGATACTCCTGCAAAAATTTATTATAAATACGAAGGAGTAAGTCCTGCAGGGTCACACAAGCCCAATACGGCCGTACCACAGGCTTATTACAATATGAAAGAAGGCGTAAAGCGCATTACCACCGAAACGGGGGCCGGCCAGTGGGGTAGTGCTTTGAGCTTTGCCTGCAATATTTTCGGCCTAGAGTGTGAAGTGTATATGGTAAAGCTTTCTTACGAACACAAGCCTTATCGAAAAGTAATGATGAATACTTGGGGCGCTAAAGTAATTCCCTCTCCTTCTGAGTTTACCGAAGCGGGCAGAAAGATTTTGGCAGAAGACCCTAACAGTCCCGGCTCTTTAGGCATTGCAATTTCTGAAGCAGTAGAAATGGCGGCCCAGCGCGAAGACACCAAATATGCATTGGGAAGCGTATTGAACCATGTATTGCTGCATCAAACCATTATCGGACTAGAAGCCTATAAACAACTGGAGAAAGCAGGAGATTTACCAGACGTGGTGATTGCACCCTTCGGGGGAGGCTCCAATTTTGCGGGCCTTTCTTTCCCGTTCCTACGTCTCAATTTTGATGAAGGCAAAAAAATTCGTTGTATCGCTAGCGAACCCACTTCTTGTCCGAAACTTACGCGTGGTGTATTCCGTTATGATTTTGGCGATACTGTAGGCATGACTCCTTTATTACCTATGTATACGTTAGGCCACAATTTTGTGCCGGCGCCTATTCATGCGGGGGGATTGCGTTATCATGGAGCAGGAGCCATCGTAAGTCAGTTACTGAAAGATGGATTGATCGAGGCTCAGGCACACGATAACGTTGAGGTTTTTGAAGCCGGTATCAAATTTGCTAAAGCCGAAGGTATCATTCCTGCTCCTGAAGCTACACATGGTATCGCCACAGTTATCCGAGAAGCGGAGCGCTGCAAACGCGAAGGCAAAAGCGAAACCATTTTATTCAACCTTTGCGGACATGGTAATTTTGATATGAAAGCCTATCAGGATTATTTCGAAGGTAAAATTGTACGTCATGAACTTACAGACGAAGACATTCAAAAATCACTGGCAGCACTGGATACTCCTGTTATAGGATAATGTCGCAGCTTATTCAAATAAAAAGCGAGCTTTAACGGCTCGCTTTTTATTATCTGCATTTGTCATGCTCTTTGTAAAAGTTGTTTCACTCGGTTCACAATCGTTCCATTTTGAAAATATGGGTAAATGTTTTTCCCAGGACAATTTGTAATCTTACTATAGTCACGGTGAGTGGCAATATTATCGGGACTGATGTTGTATTTTATGCAGAAATGCACAATTAAATTAGTAAGAACATCCACTAAATGCGGCGTTAGCTCCTGACGTTCATAATTTCCCAGAAAACAAATGAGCAGATGACCGGTAGGGTCATATTCTGTGTTCGTTTCTCCAACAGTTAACGGATCGCGCCCTTCGTATACAGTGCCATCAGGAGCAATTAAATAGTGATATGGAATATCCGCCCAGTTGCGATCGGGCCCCATACACCACGTCTGAACATTTTTCAATCTAATGGTTGCATCAGCCGTATCGGCCAATACTTTACCTCCCTCGTGATGAACAGTAATACGCACAGGCTGGTGCTTTTTATAGGGTTTTGGAGTGCTGGCATGCCAGCTACTTCGTGGCATAATTCGTACAACATTGGGGAATACTTCATGCTTTTCACTTTCATTGCCACAGCGATCTACTGCCGAAACAGCAACGCCATTAAGTGTTTGTCCATCTTTTACAGCAGATAATGTTACTGTATTATTTATCTTACTAAGAATCTGATACTCCCATTTACTTCCATACTTGCAATATACAACCCAAAGAAAAACGTCATTAGGATCACTGTGCGTCCAAGAAGCGGTCACACTGTCTGCTGTTTTACTTAACGTAACGGAAGGTGCTAACGGGGGCTGATTATCAAGCCAAGGACTGGCAGGAATTAAAGCTTGTTTTTGGTACGGACCTTCCTTCAAGGCTTTTGTTAAACCGGGGTTTCTGGTAACAGAAGAAATACTCCAATGAATCACACCGCTACTTTTAGGCAACATGCCGCGAGCAATCATAATCTGATTTAACACCTCTGTTGTGTTACGTACGCTGGTATCTCTTCCTACACTAATGCCTGGCCACAAGTGTCTTTTCATCGTATTTTCACGTGCCCACCATCCCAATAATACGGGATAACTTTGTCCATACCGTGTAATAGGCCAATACAGTTGGGGAGCGAAGTAATCCACCCATCCTTTATTCCACCATAATTTGGCATCTGCATATAAAACATCGTATTGATCAAACCCCTCTACCGACTCTGGATAACCCGGTCTCCAGATACCAAAAGGACTTAGTCCGAATTTTACATGCTTCTTCTCTTTCTTTATTTCTGTGTACACACGCTGAATAAATTTGTTGACACTTTCCCTGCGCCAATCTCCTCGAGAAAGGGTGCCGCCTGATTGTTGATAACGTTTCCAGCTTACACTATCGGGAAAGTCTTCGTTATTATTATAGGAAGGATAAGGATAAAAATAGTCGTCAAAATGTACACCGTCAATATCGTATCGTTTTACAATATCCATTATCACGTTTACTCCATGATCTTGTGTTTCTTTCAATGAAGGATCGAACCACCAGTAACCTTCTTTAAGATGTACGACCAACTCGGGCTTTTTCTTTACAATAGAATGCTCACTTACTGGTCCGCCTGAAACATGGTGGGCTCGATAAGGATTTAGCCATACATGCAGCTCCAATCCGCGCTTGTGCGCTTCTTCAATCCAGAACTCCAGCGGATCGTAATACGGATCGGGAGCTTTTCCCTGCTCTCCGGTGAGGTAGTAGGACCACGGCTCTAACGAGCTTTTATACAAGGCATCGGCCTGCGGTCTTACTTGAAAAATCACAGCATTAAAATGATTGGCCTTAAGAAAATCAAGCAACGCAATAGCTTCCTGCTGCTGCTGTGCAGTAGAGAGTCCGGGCTTACTCGGCCAGTTGATATTCGCTACCGTAGCTACCCAGGCGGCACGAAACTCTCTAGGTGCCGAAGGTATGGCTGATGAATGTTGAACCGCAATAGATGCTTCTTTATTTTTTGTTTTGCCCGAAGAGGCGCAACCTGCAGCCATCAGCCACAAAAAGGCGATTAGGGGGAAGTATCTCATGTGCATATGCTTAAAGTAAAGGCTAAATTTATCGTTTTTATTAAAAAAAAGCGCTAATAGCCTATGACAGTTTATCCTCTTCATCGCGCAGCATTAGCCCTCCCAGAGCTTTAAATAATAATACATATAGCTTTGCTTGCTGTAGCTGATAATCCACTAAAAGTAAATCTGCATCCAGTTTATTTTTTTGAGATGTTAACAACTCAAGATAATTTGCAAACCCCGTGGTATATAAATCGTTTGAAATATGAATGGCCGAATCAAGATAAAGACTTTCTTGTTGTTTTAATGCCAAAATTTTTTCATATTGTCGAGCTTGGCCAATAATTGATTGTAATTCATTGTAAGAACGCGTAACAGCTTGCTGATATTTATAGAATGCTATCTGTTGTTCGTAATTGCGAATAGCAAACTGGCTTGCTAATTGTTTTTGTTGAAAAACAGGCATTGTTATGTTTCCTAATAATTGCCAAGCCATTGATGCCGGATTAATAAAGGTAGCTGCAGAAAAAGAGTTTAGCCCCCAGTAGCCGCCTAATTCTAGTCGAGGTAACATAGCTGAACGGGCTGCTTTGGCGTCTGCATGACTGGCTTGCAACTGATAATATGCTTGCTGTACATCAGGACGCTTGTGAATCAAATCTTCCAGATGTCTCAAATGCGTAAGCCATTCATGAGAAATATTTTTAAATGTAGTGTCGAATAATATATCTCCTTCGTACTCACCTATTAGACTCAGCAGCGCTCTCTCTGTTCTGATTTTTTCAGCGCGTACTTCTTCAAGATGGGCCTCACTATTCACAACGCTAGCCTGAAACTGCTTTACCGGCAACTCGGTAACCTTACCCACCTCACGTTGTATTTTAATAATGTTCAGAATTTCGTTTTGCAGAGTAACGTTTCTTTGCAAAATCTTTTCTTTATTATCGAGTGCAATCAAATCAAAGTATAAATCGGCAACTTGTCCCAGAATTTCATTTTGCATCAGCCGTAGCCCTTCTTTTGTAGAAAAATATTGCATTTGAGCCGATTCTTTCAGTTGTTTCAATCTACCCCACAAGTCAATTTCCCAACTTGTTTTTAAACCCAGCCAATGGTTGGGCGTAGGATTAGTTTTAATTTTCTGATCTTCTTCGATATTATCAGATAGGTTTGTATCAAAATTTCCTACACCTTCCATGGTATACTTACCATATTTAGTTCCAGAAGTTAGGGCATCTATACTTAAAATAGGAAAGAATGCTTTTCTACTTTGTTGTAGTACTGTACTCGCAATCCAAACATTTTGTTGGAGAATATGAATGTCTGGATTGTTTTTTTGTGCTTTCTTCAATAGTTGTATTAAATAATCATCTTTAAAAAATTGTTTTAATGTTAAGTCAGGAATATCCTGTGTAGTAGTTTGAGTTTCATGAGAAGGAATCTCCTTCAGTTGTGGAATTTGGGCTACTTGTGGTGTTTTACACCCCATTGTACCCATCCACAGTATACAATAGGCACTTCCAATATATGTATAAACATTACGTTTCATGTTTTATTCTTTCCGAGTTTTTGTTTTAAAAAATTCTGGCTTAAGGCAACTATCTTTTATTCTTGAAATCGTTAATTTTTATCTAAGCATTTGTTGCTCTCTATTTTTTTGGGGAAGCAAATAGATAGTATAATCCCGGAATCACTAACAGTCCGAAAACAGTTCCTATAATCATTCCTCCTGCCGCAGCAATACCGATACTACGATTACCCATAGCCCCAGCGCCCGTGGCTATACACAACGGAATCAATCCGGCTACAAAAGCAAAGGATGTCATTAAAATCGGTCTTAATCGAGATTTGGTTCCTTCGATGGCCGCCTGTAGTACTGCAACACCTTCTTTTTGACGCTGTAATGCAAATTCCACCACCAGAATAGCATTCTTACTAAGAAGCCCTATCAACATTACCAGTGCTACCTGAGCATAAATGTTATAATCTAGTCCTGTTAGCTTCAAAAACATTAACGCACCCAACATACCAGGTGGTAGGCTCAATAATACTGGAAATGGTAACAAGAAGCTTTCGTATTGTGCCGCTAGTAATAGGTATACGAAAATCAATACAATAGCATAGATGAATAATGTTTGATTTCCGGACAGAATTTCCTCTCTGGTCATTCCACTCCATTCGATGCTGTAACCACGGGGAAGAGTATTTCGAGAAATGCGCTCTACTTCTGCTATAGCGTCGCCGCTACTATATCCTTTAGCTGCTTCGCCATTGATCATGGCCGATGTATACATATTATAACGAGTAAGTACGTCTGGCCCTAGCACAGGTTCGATTTTGCAGAAAGTAGAAAATGGCACCATTTCTCCATGCTCGTTCTTTACATATAGCCTCAAAATATCATTGACATTTTTTCGATATTGTGGATCGGCCTGCACCATTACCTTGTACATCTGTTTAAAGCGAATAAAGTTGGTAGCATAATAGCTTCCGAGAAAGGTTTGTAAGGTGCGCATAGCATTTTCTACATAAACTCCTTTTTTTGCAGCTAGGTCATAATCTACGTGAATGAGATATTGAGGGTAGCTCGCATCAAAACTGGTAAAGGCTCCCTGTATCACCGGGCTGCTGTTGAGAGAATCCACAAATTGCTGCACAACTTCACTTATTTCACTTATTGATGCACCACTACGGTTATTGAGCCGTAATTCAAAACCACTTGTATTACCAAAACCAGGAACAGTGGGGGGGGCAAATATTTCAATCTTGGCATCTGTAATATTTCGTACATTCTGATTGAGCTCAGCAATAACATCGTTTACAGATACCGAGCGTTCTCCCCATGGTTTCAGATTAATCATCGCCATACCATAATTAGCACCAGCTATCTCTGTTACGATGCTGAAGCCGGCCAATGTAGTTATATTATCAACTGCGGGATTTTTCTTACTGATTTCGGTAATCTGTGTGAGTATATCCTCTGTGCGGCTCACGGTGGCTCCTTGAGGAGTGGTGACGCTTACATATATCATTCCCTGATCTTCCATTGGAATAAAGCCAGAAGAGATGAGCTTGTTCATTCCTACAGTGAGAACAATCAATAGTACTGTAGCTAATATAGTCACCGATTTTTTGGGAGCCCATTTTCTTAGAAAACGACTGAATTTAACTGTAAGTCCATCAAACGCTTTATTGAAGCCAGCAAAGAACTTTCCAAGAACGCCTTGTGCTAAGTGATTATTATGAGGCTTCAGCAGTATAGCACATAAAACAGGGGTTAAGGACACCGCATTAATACCGGAGATAATAATAGATACTGCTAATGTAAGGGAGAACTGTCGGTAAAACACACCCACAGGACCCGATAAAAACGCCACAGGAATAAATACTGCCGACATAACAATCGTAATGGCGATGATAGCTCCTCCAACTTCTTTCATTGCGGCAGCAGTGGCTTCGGGTGGAGATAACTTACCTTCAGACATTTTTACGTGAACAGCTTCCACCACTACGATTGCGTTGTCCACTACGATTCCTATTGCCAGTACCAATGCAAATAAAGTAAGCAGGTTAATGGAGAATCCCATTAAGGACATAAAAGCAAAAGAACCTATCAATGCAACAGGAACTGCTAATATAGGAATCAGCGTCGAACGCCAATCCTGTAGGAAGATAAATACAACCAAAGCCACTAGAATAAATGCCTCGATAAGCGTACGAATTACTTCATGGATAGAAGCATCCAGAAATCGGCTAACATCATAAGCCATATTGTAATCCATGCCTGGCGGAAAAGAAGTTTTTTTAAGTTCCTCCATCTTTTCCTTTACCAGCTCAATTACATCACTAGCATTGGATCCCGGTCTTTGTTTCAGCATGATGGAGGCCGAAGGACTTCCATCGGTTTTTGAAATCATTCCATAGCTTTGTGCGCCGAACTCGATATTGGCTATATCGCTTAATTTTAAAATCGAACCATCGGGTTGTGAGCGAATAGGAATTTCTTCATATTGTTCCGGAGTGGAGAACTTTCCGGTATATTTAAGAACATACTGCAACTGCGTTCTTTCTTTTCCTGACTCTTCACCAATTTTTCCTGGAGCTGCAGCAACGTTCTGTCGCTGAAGTGCATTGATTACTTCATCGGTAGATACATTATACGCCAGCATTTTGTCGGGATGCAACCACACACGCATCGAATACTCCTTTTGACCCATAATCTCGGCTCTACCGACACCATCGATGCGTTTTAATTCCTGCAAAATGTTTATATCGGTAAAGTTGTAAATGAACTGTTCGTCCATGGTAGAGTCTGTACTGATGATATTGAGATACATCAGCATACTGTTCACTTCTTTTTCCGTGGTTACTCCCGCTCGTGTTACTTCTTCCGGTAGCTCGTCTAATATGGTTGTAACTCGGTTTTGCACATTTACTGCCGCAGCATCAGGATCAGTACCAACTTCAAAGAATACCTGAATCATCACTTTACCATCGTTGCTGGTAACGGTGGTCATGTAGGTCATTCCCGGCACACCGTTAATGGCGCGTTCTAACGGTAAGGCTACTGCCTCTGCAGCAACTTCTGCATTTGCCCCCGTATACGTAGCATTCACGACAACCGAAGGCGGCACAATATCCGGAAACTGCGTAACCGGTAAGCGAAACAGCGCCAATAATCCAATTAATACTATGAATATGGAGATCACCAGAGACAGGACTTTCCGTCTCAAAAACATTTGAATCATCGTCTACTTTCAGTTTTACTTAAAAAAAAGGAAATGCAAAGCGCCGCTGACGCTTTCAGAAACACTATTCATTCGCTCAATTATTAAAAAGAATAAGCTTTGGGTTTTATAACATCGCCTTCGCGAAGGGTTTGGATTCCTTCATATACAATGAGCTCGTTACCATTCAGGCCGGCATCCACAATGTAAACCCCATCAAGTGTTGCGCCTAAAACTACATGGTGCATTTTTACTTTATTGTCTTGGCTTACAAGAAACACATAGTTTTTGTCCTGAATGGAGAAAACAGATTTGTGTGGAACTAGAATGGCTTTTTCTTGAGTTTTGGAAAGAAGTAGTTTTCCGGATGTTCCGTGTTTGATTAACCCATCTGGGTTAGAAAATTTTGCTTTAAAAGCAATAGAACCTGTAATGCGGTCAATTTCGCTCTCAGCCTTATGCAGTTCTCCCTTATAACGATACACCTCTCCATTAGGTAGCTGTAATTGAATCCGCTGAGCAAAAATACTTTCATTATTACCTAAAAGCTCGAAATATTCATCTTCCGGAATAGAAAAATACGCATAAACATGGGATAGGTCGGAAATGGTAGTAAGTAAATCACCTTCATTAACCAAACTTCCTTCTTTAAAAGGAATACGATCTATCACACCGTTGAAAGGAGCAGTAATGGTTGTAAAATTTATTTTTTGCTGAATGGCGTGTTGTTCAGCTTTCGCCAGATTCTTTTGAGCCAAGGCAGATTCATATTTCGCTTGGGCAATATCCAATTCACTTTTGGCAACTATTTTTTTATCGAATAAGGCTTTTATCTGCGAAAGCTCCACCTGAGCCATTTTTACAGCCGCTTCGGCCGCATGATAAGCTGCATTAGTTTTTTCAAGTTCCACACGCAATACATCATCATTGATTTTAAAAAGTGGCTGCCCTTTTTGCACGTGTTGCCCTTCACTGACTAATACGGCTTTAATTAAGCCACTTACTCTTGCATGTACCCGAACATTTTTAGCAGCTTCAATATTTGCCACATACGTTTTGCTGATTACAGTATCTCTGGGTTCAACTCTTATGACAGGAAAATCTCTTAACTCGGAAGAAGTCTGTGTAGCATTTGATGAGCACGCAGCAATTACTATACTGATAAATACTATATATACTATATATCTCAATTCCATTTTATAGAACTTTTAAGTGATGATAAAAACAAATCCCTCCACTCGAAGACACAAAAAGAACGCATCTTCTTTTTCGAATGGCAAACAAATCTTTAGCTAAAATGAAGAGAATAGACAATCCCGAAATAAACGGTTCTAAACAAGAAACTTCAAAATGGAAGAGATATCAGTATAGATAATACAAGTATAAAATACCATATCCGGCTTTCTGTTGCGGCTTAGAGTGATATACCGGATGCTGCAGTGATTTATTTCCGATTATCAATGCATTCAGATAATCGGCCCCGCTATTCTGATGAATAGCATTAAATTGAAAATAATTTCGAATGCGTTGTTGAACAATTATGGCATCAAGAACATCGCCATCAGCATCTTGTAATTTTTGAACGACAGAAACATGAAACGATACGTCGTCGTTTTCTACACATCCGGTTAGTGAGTCGCTTGCCTGTAAAATATTTAAAGCGCTGACAAAACCGGTAAATAAAAACAACAATATTTTTAACCAACGCCCTCTCATGGCTCTATCTATATCGTACGATGCTTATACTACAGGATCAAATTTTGCGCGAAGGTACTAATAAAATGCGAGTCGGCACAAGCTTAGTTTTCTCAATAACGTTAGAATTTTTAGCTCAATTGTTCATACAATTTTACTAAAAACCAAACTGCTGCAATTCCCCCCAAACCCGAAAGAGTTGGAAAGCACGTGTTGTAATGGCCGGTGTTGCAGCTCTACAACAGGAGTGAAGGGTAGTTCTTTCATCTGTGTTTCGAAGCGTAGATTAGGAAAGACAAGGCCTTGTTCAATAGCCAACGTAGAGAAAACCGCTTCAATGCCACCGCTGGCTCCCAGCGTATGACCGGTGAATGATTTGGTGGAGCTCATAGAAGGATAAGGCTCCTGAAATAAAGTTTTTATGGCAGTACCCTCTGCAATATCATTATTGTTGGTACCAGTACCATGAAGGTTGATATAATCTATCTGCGAGGGTTGCAAACCGGCTTTTTCAAGTGCTTTTTTCATTGCCAGCAAGTTTCCTTTTCCCTCAGGAGAAGAGGCGGTCTGGTGATGAGCATCGTTTGCATTGGCCCATCCACTAAGAACAACCGAAGGTTTCTTTGCTAAAGTTGCAGCTACTGTTTCCGAAATCAATACCACGTATCCGGCGCCCTCTCCTAAGTTCAATCCTCGACGGTTTTCATCAAAAGGCTGACAAGGCTGGTTGTCTAAAATCATCAATGTATTAAAACCATTCAGCGTAAACCGCGTTAACGAATCCACACCTCCGGCGATTACCACATCCAGCTTATCTTGCTTTATCAAACGCGCCGCTAGAAAAATACTATTGGCCGAAGAAGAACAGGCCGTACTTATAGTGGTTACAAAATCTTTTATGCCCAATACATCGGCAGTAATTTCGGTAATGGCACCGCATTCGTGATTTACAACCTGATGCAGACGACCGGCATGGGAATTCGTCAAAAATCCTTCAAAGAAATCTTCCGTTTTATCCATTCCGCCGACTGAATTGGCAGAAATGAATCCGGTACGCCATTTTTTTATATCAATTCCAGCGTTTTCGACAGCCTCCATTGCAGCCAGTGTACTTAATAGAGCCGTACGACTGATCCGTTCGGACAACCCGGTACGCTCGGCCAGCTCCGCATTGGACAGTTTAACTTCTGCAACAGGCAATGCTCCTTTATGCACCGAGTGCAGGCGCTGCATGGCATCGATTCCGGCTTTGCCGGAAATCAGTGAAGACAGATTTTCCTGTACATTATTTCCAATTGCTGAAACTACACCTGTACCTGCAACATACACGGCATTTCCAACGGATTTTGGCTGACTCTCCATGGTTGCTGTTTCGAAAAGTTTTTTTAGTTGGCTGATCCTGCCTGACGTTCGAGAATATAATCGGCCATGGTACTTACAGAACGAAAGATACTTTGCCCTTCTTCTGCATTATTCAGCTTTATATTGTATTCCTGTTGTAGCAATACAATTAGTTCCAAAGCATCGATCGAGTCAAGACCTAATCCTTCCACGAACAGCGGATCATCGTCTCCGATATCTTCAGGTTTTTTATCAACCAAATTCAGTTGTTTTATAATCTGCTCTTTCAACTGCTGTATCAGCTCATTCCTTTCCATTCAAATCTTGTTTGTAATATTTATCTATGTTTTCGGCAGTAAAGTTAACGCCATTATGATTTCCTACTTCAACAAAGAAAAGGCAGGCCTCCATTGTATCGTTTACAACATCGGACCAACCACAAATACAGGCTTTTATACGTTGATGCCGTAATAGGTCCATAACATAAAAATGCAGTAGCCTTGCATCGAATTGCTCACTTACGAAAAATGCATTTTCTCCCTTACATCCGTATCGTATACTTATTTCTCCAATTACAATATTGGGCAGCGTATATACAAAGAGCGCTGGGCTAGGATAGGCTTTTGACGACTCATAATACTTTACATCCGCCTCAATACTGGCATTGCTGTTAGATAATACGATGCCTATGTCTTCCGGTTGATAGTTTTCTAAACGTAAATGATGCAACAATACATGTGCCGCCAGCGTTCCTAGCTTACATAAATTATCCATTTTGAAAAACTTCGGATAATTTAGAGTCAGCTGGTCATACATGTCCTGCAGAATATCTGTCCCCTCTGTTTTCCTTTCATAAATTAACTCCTCATTCCTCCAAACCTTATGATTTCGAATCTTACAAAAGGAGGTAATATGCACGCTGCTATCTTGTAACAATGCTTCTTATTTTTTTTCAGAGTCTTTAAACCCGTTGTTAATGTAAGAAATACTGTCTCTCAGATGAATAGTTTTAGCCAGTTTTCTTAACGCGGTATCATGATACTTCACATAATCATTTTCTAAATCCCATACATAACCGGCCAATACCGAGCATATTTTACGCTTAATATTAGAATCTTGATCTTTAGCAAAAAATATTGTGTGTAATGTAGTATCGTACCATCCGTTTACATAACTTCTGAATGTATTGACACCCTGCATCATCACTTCGGTATATTCTTTATGCCAATCTACGTTTTCGCCTTTCAGATGCCTTATCACTAGATTTCCCGCCAGCTGACTGGATACCGTAGCCAATGTCACCCCTGAAGAAAAAACAGGATCCAAGAACTCTGTTACATTCCCTGTAAGTATAAAGCCTTTCCCATAGAATGTTTGCGTAGTGGTAGACCAAGACTGCAATACCTTTGGCTCCCATAAGAACTCCACACCTTCCATGCGTTGAGCGACATAGGGTTCGTCGGCAATAAGTCCTCGCATCTGCTCTTCAAGAGTGCCGGTATATTTATCAAAGAACGACGGCGTTCCTACAAAACCCACAGATGTTACTCCTGTAGAAAACGGAATCACCCACACCCACACATCGGGTTTGTGCACTACAATGGTAATTCTGTCGGGCTCATCATCCATATGTCGTTTTACATCTTTTATGTGGACAAAAACGGCTTTGCGCGGAGGTAAATTCGACGGTTTGTCCAATCCAAACAAACGGGGAATCACCCGGCCATATCCACTGCCGTCAATGATAAAACGAGCTGCTATCTGCTTGGTATTCCCTGTAGCATCTGCCACAGTAGTAACAGAGCTTCCATCTTCCTTAAAATCAATAGCCTTTACTTCGGTTTCATACTCCACTTCTACACCCTGTTCCTGTACACCATCGGCCAACGCCTTATCAAAGTCGGCACGAGTTACCTGATAGGCATGGTCCCAACCTTTGGTAAACTGATCGGCAAACGAATAATCACAGACCACTCCATCTCGAACAAACTTTGCACCCGTTTTACGTTGGAATCCTTGTTCCAGCACTTTGTTCAGCAATCCCGCTTCTTCTAATGATTCCATACAGCGGGGCAAAAGACTCTCGCCAATTACAAATCGAGGAAATTTTAGCTTTTCTACAATTTTTACTTTAAAACCCGCTTTATTTACTAGGGCGGCGGCAACAGTACCGGCAGGACCAGCTCCTATAACGAGTACATCTGTTTGTTCGGATTGCATTGTTTAATGGTTATTTAGGAGTTTAACGTTTCAATGTTCGGATTAAAGCGTTTTAATGCAACTGTCTCTTTTTACACTTTAGCAAGGTATGACTTAATCCGATACCTTCAATTTCTTCGACGATATCAAAACCTGCTTTTTCGATACATTTTTTAAATACACGACTGTCGTACATCTGGCTATTGCCGTTGGCAATGGCCGTAAAATAGATGGAGAGCTGCTGTAAGCAAAATGCTGCCGTTTCAAAACGCTGGTTATCCCAGAATGCTTCCAAAATATAAATAGCGCCTTCTTCGTGAATCGCCTTACCACAACGCTGTAGGATGCTCACAATTTCTTCTTCAGAAAAACAGTCCAAGAATTGACTCATCCAAACCACATCATAACCTGTAGGAAACTGAACATTTTCATCCAACACATTGGCCGGGTAAAAATCCACTCGCTCGCTCAACCCTAGGGCTTCAATATTTTTCTTGGCCATTGCAGCCTGCCCCGGCAGATCCACAATGGTTATTTTAACTTCTTTATCAAACTGTGTAGAAGCTAATGCCCATTTTCCGGTATTGCCGCCTATTTCCAGTAACTTTTTTATCTGATTCTCTGGTTTATATACATGTTTCAATACACGAGGAAAAGCAATATCAGAAAAAAAATGGTCGTACTCAAACCAGCTTTTCTGCTGTTGTGATGGTAATTGAGAAAGACCTTCATATATGGTATTCCAATTTCCTAATTCCTTCAATCCGGCCGGCTTACCGGTTTCGATAGCTTCCTCCAAATGATACACACCTTTATAGCAGATATCATGCACAAAATTCATGTTTACATTGGTAAGGGCATCATGTAATATGAAATATCCGGTTTTGGCAAGATAATATTTCCCCTCCTCATCCACTGTTATCATTTCCATGCCTAAACCTGCTTCGAGCAGCACGCGCACTCCATATTCCGAAAGCTCGCTTTTTGCAGTAATATCAGCAAGCGTAATGCCCGTACGGGCCTCTTCAATAATGCGCAGAATACCTTTGTCTCTTAGCACTTTTGCCACCTGAAATACGATAGGCCCATGAGCAATGAGCTGCGCAAGATGTTTTGCCTCCAAAGCAGTTCGTTTGTCCTTATTGTAAAGATGTGCCATTTAGTTCCGTTATTTTCTCTGGGTATTTTCCAACACTTTTTATGAATTCAGCTTAATCGTTTATCTTAATTTTAATATTATCCGGCAATGTTGCTCATTGTTTTTTTAAGACAATCGCTGCATTACATCCGCCAAAACCCGATGCGGTTTTTAGGCAGGCTTCCTGCTCGATGGGCTGCAAAACAGTGCAAACATTCATTTGCTGTGCTGTGCCCGGTGTGGAATATCCTTTGGTTGGAATCATTATATTTTCCTGCAAAGAGCAAATGCTGATAACTGTTTCCAACAATCCCGCAGCACCTAAGGTATGTCCATAATATCCTTTAATACTATTTACAGGAACCTGCTGCAGCTCTGCCAGTGTAATAGCTTTGCTTTCCATATCATCGTTATACACAGTAGCCGTTCCATGTAAAGAAACAAAGCCAATATCGGCTGCACTCACCGCACCCTCTTGCATAGCATTGCTGATGGCAAAGAATAATTCCTGACCTGTGCGCGAAGGTCCAGAAATATGATTAGCATCGTTACTTACCGCACCTCCAGCCAACAGAATGGGGGCATCATTTAGTGGCTTATGTACGGATAAAACAATCGCAGCCGCAGCTTCCCCCAAATTGATGCCATTTCTGTTGGCATCAAAAGGCTTACACGGCGCATCGCTCACAGCTTGAAAAGACTGAAATCCCGACAAAATAAAGCGTGTGATAATATCTGCTCCCGCTACAACTACATTCTCGTACAAACCTGCTTCCAACATTCTTTTGGCCGTAATGAGAGCCACCAAACCCGAAATACAAGCGTGCGAAATCACCACAGGAGTGTTGATAAAACCAAAATGCTTTGCAATTTTTTTCGCAGACTGTGTAAAGCTAATTTTCGCTTTCAGTTGCGGAGTAATAGCGTTTTCTTCTAGCAGGCTAATATTGCCTTTGGTGGAAGAAAGAATAAGTCCTGTTTTGGGATGAGCAGGATTTACCGAAGCCTGTTCCAATACTTTATTTACAGATTGAGCAAGCAGATATTCGAACTTAGTAAATGTTGTGTGATGGTGCTGCCAGAAGGTTTCCGGAAATAAGGAAGCATAGAAAGGAATAGGGCTTCTATTTCCAGCTTCATGTAACCGCACACTGCTTACCCCCTGCCGCAACAGTGAAAAATTCTTTTCTGTAGTATCGCCCAGTGGCGAAATAATATTATTTGCAATGACATAAACAGGTTTCATTACTCCTCCCCGCTCAAAAGTTTGCGTGTTACAAATTAATATTAAAGAAGTAACACTTTTGCAGCGGATACAATAATATTAATAAAAAACGGTAGGACTGGCTTTTCAGGCATAAAAAATTTATATACCCTGCTGCTTTTTCCACGCATCAAAGAATGGGGGGGTGTTAAGCAATAGCGTTTGAGTATCTTTATCCAAGAAAACTTGAGTAGTGGTTCCAGTAGCAACAAGGCTATTGCCGGCCTCTCTGTAAAGCTTGTATGTAAAAATAATCTTAGCCGCTTCACAAGGATGATAGGTTGTTTCCACAATTACCGTATCTCCAAACTTCAGCGATTTTTTATAGTTACACTCGGCATGCACTATTGGAACCACTACGTTTTCCTGAAAAAAATCCAGGTAGCTAATGCCGTATTTTTTCCCAAAAGCTTCGCGCCCGTCTTCGAAATAACGAATATAATGGCCGTGCCACACGATGCCCAAAGGGTCAGCCTCGTTGAAACGAACTAATATTTTGATAGTGTGGCTCAGCTCCGGCATTATTTATATTTTGATTTCCACTCGTTATATTTCTTTTTTTCAATTTGGTCTATAATCTTCTTAAAACCACTTGCCCAGTAGTTTCTAAAAGTAAAGCCTGCACTCACCGCACCCTCCATACGTTCTGTAAGTAATACTTTTTTGGATTTAATATCAAATAAAGTTACCCATAGGGAAACAGCTTTTTTGGTTTTGCTCATAGCATCGACAATAAAGAGCAATCCCACCCCAGATTTATTTCCTCCATCAAATCCTTTTATCAAAGTACTAATGTCCGACTCACTCAAATGATTGTAGTCGCCGGTGTTGGAAGATAAGATATCATCCGGATCACGTTTTTCATTGCGCTTATCAGTATATTTTAAGTCTGTATCTAACTCTTTCCTTCTGAATGCACCTGCAATATCATATTTCTTTGGCTCATTAATCATTAGTGCATTGATGGCGGCAAATTGTCTCTCTACAATATCACGCGTATTAGCCGATGGGTCGTTAATAAGTTTTGCTTTAGTAAAATCTATTCCATAATAAAAAATAGGAACATCCTTATCATTAAAAACATCTTTTAAGGATTGCGCCTCTAATGTTAAGCTCGCAGATAAAAAAGCAGCCACTAAAACAAAAGCAAAAACACGTTTCATACAATTTGGTTTTAAGGATCTATAAAAATTTTCATTTCACAGGAAGCAATTTCCTGGTTGTTCACAGATATGCTTCCTTCAATAATTGTGGCGTTAAAGATCTGCTTTTTTATAGCAACTTTAGAAAAGAGCACATCCCCAATTTTGGGTAAGCGAAATATTTTTAAATTTTGTACAGCGCCTATAAAACCAACAGGTACGGGTTTTTGCTCTTGCATGCATAAATATCCTACTCTGGTTGCCGCCGTCTGCGCAATATTCTCTATAAGCGCTGGCTCCGTAAGCCATTCGTCTTGCACGAAAATATTTTCTTTCTTTATGAGAAATGAAGTAGTAGCTCCGTTCTCATCACAAGTTTCTAATGTATCCACCATCACAAAAGGTGAACGCTGAGGAATACAGGATAAAATATCTACGGTCAGGCTCACAATAATCTTGTTTAGATTGAGGAGGCTAAAAGTAAATAAACTTACTGATATTATGCCCTCCAGAAGTTATAATAATTAAACCATTGAGACGGGTAAGCTTTTACCTTTTCGGTCATCGCTTCGGTAAAAGCATTCAATATATGCTGAGGTGTATTTCCCGAAATGTTTTTATATATCACTCCTTTTGTGGCAAAAAAGTGGTAATGATATAGCGTTTCCTTTAAAGCAAACACAAATGATACCGGTACTTCCAGCTTAGATGCCAGCAGAAATGGTCCTTGAGGAAAACGGGCTTTCTCGCCAAGAAACATGGCATCAAAAGTTTTATTTCCGGGGAGAAACCTGTCGGAGTGCATGCACACGAGCTCACTTTTGTTCAACGCTTCTATGATCTCGTAAATATGTGATAGGTCGTTTTTAATAACAATAATATTGGCATTCCTTTGTCCGGTAGTATTTTCCAGATACTGCTTTAGCTGTTCGTGTTCACCATCGAACATGACGATATTGATTTTCGTCTGAAGTCTTTTTAAAAGGTGCCCTGCAATTTCCCAATTTCCGATATGCGCACTTAACAACAGGCCTCCTTTTCCCCGACGCACCATCTCATGCAAATGTGCTTCGCCATCAAAATTGAAAGTAAATCGATTGCTAATGCCGGCCATCATAACAATGCGATCAATAATGGCCTGACCAAACCAGTAATAGTTGCTGTACAGTTTTAATAATGATTTAAAAAATGAAAAATTGAGTCTTTTTCTAAAATAATACCAGATAGCTCGGGACGATTTCCAGCTGAACAGATAATAATAACCGGCCACAAAAACTAATAAAATATATGCAGGCAGCACTCCGGCATATTTTAATAACGCGATAAATATGCCATAGCCTAATTTATTACCTTTGGATTTTCCTTCCCATGCTGCCATATATTGCTCTAAACTTTGGGCTAAAGGTATAAAACAAAGAAAAAGCTAAGGGATACTTTTAATTAATACTCTTTAGTTTTGATTATAATTTTTAAAAATGAAGGATTTTCTCCAACAAACATATCTAGATAATACGCTACAAAGTTACTGTATCGTTGGGACGTTGATTCTTATTGTGTTTTTATTTAAAAGATACATTGCTCATTATGTAGCTTCTTTTTTCTTTTTTCTTTTAAGAAAAAGATATAGAAATCTGGACAAGGTGGCTTTTAAAAGCCTCATTGCAAAACCATTGGGATTATTTATCGCTACGTTTATTACGGTAGCTGCATTAGACAAACTGAACTTCCCAGAAGCTCTGGATATCAAAATTTATCGAATACGGCTGCATGAGCTGCTTCGGATGATGGGAACAGCGCTTATTATTATCACTTTTACCCGACTTCTCATTAAAACAGTCGATTTCATTATTATTCTCTTAAAAGAGCGCTATCTGCAACAGGGTGATTCTGGCAGCCATCAATTGGTTTACTTCTTCAAAGATTTTATTAAAGTACTCATCGGTTTGCTAGGTGGCTTGCTATTGCTGAAATATGTCTTTCACTACGATGTAAAAGGATTGGTAACAGGATTAAGTATCGTAGGAGCTGCCGTTGCTCTCGCTTTGAAGGAAAGTTTGGAAAACCTTATCGCTTCATTTATTATATTTTTTGATAAACCCTTTAAAACGGGCGACAGTGTGAAGGGCAGCAACTTTAGCGGCGTGGTAGAGAAAATTGGATTGCGCAGCACTCGCATTCGCACCGATGCCAAAACTTACATTACAGTTCCTAACAAACAAATGGTGGATAGTGTACTAGATAACCTCACCAATAGAACACTTTTCCGTGGAGATATTAAACTGGAAATAGAACCGGAGACTCCCTTAGAAAAAGTGCAGGAGCTACTCAAGGGTATTCGTGAGATATTCCAAAAACACAATGTGCGCACCTTCAGTTTATATATTAATGACATCAGCTCCAATGCTATTATTATTGTTTCGGACTATTATGCTAGCACAGCAGAAGTGAGTAGTTTTCCGGTACTAAAAAATGCCATTAATGTAGATATATTACAATTGATGAAGGAATTGGGTATACATGTTTGTGGTAGAACTACCAATGTAAGTTATACTTAATGAAAAGCCCTTTACATAGCTTTCTTCAAAATAGTAGCCAGTTCTTCATCAAACTTTCCGGAGGGACCGTATTCCACCACACGGCCTAGTTCTTTTCCATCTTTTAAAATAATAATGGTAGGGACATGCGCGATATTCATATTGGTGGCAAAATGTGCATTGTCTTTTTTGGTTCTATCCAATGCAAATACAGTAAGCCGATTTTTATCAAACCCGACCTGCTCCAAGATTTTATAAAACCGGGGAATCACATAGTGCGAATCGGCACACCAAGTACCAAAGAATATTAAGATAGATACATTGTCTTTCGTATCAGCAAACGCTTTTACAACAGTTTCTGGCGGTGTATACGCCGCTTGATGTTCTCCAAACCACTTATAATTGATTGTATCTGCACGTAAAATACTGTCAGTAACAAATCCTTTGAGCAAATTCTTTCCCGTACGGTCTTTTACTACTTCATACTGTTGTGCTTTCGCACTCAAAACACTTATCCCGATAAATAAAGTTACAAGCAGGTATCTCATTAACATTCACTAATTAATATTCCTGTGGTCGCAATTTTTGTACTCTACAAAGATGCTTTCAATTCCAGTAAAAACGTTTTTATTTTTTGCAAAGACTGAATAGCGGCGAATTTATTTTCTGCTTTTTTATCATTTTTCAAATACTCGCGAGCCCCTTCAATAGTGAACTTTCTGCGCCGCAGCAAGTCATAAATCAGATAAAGATTTTTTATATCTACCGGACGGAAAAAGCGATCGCCCTTACCGTTTTTCCGAGGCTTCAAAATATCAAATTCACTTTCCCAATAGCGTATCAGCGAGTGGCTTTCCTTGAACATGGCCGTTACCTCCCCCATACTGTAATATTGCTTAGAGAACAGCACCTCATCCTCCGGTATTTCTACCATGCTTGCTGCAATACTGTGCTCTTTAGCAGATTTACGCCCTCGCGTATTTTTCCTCACCTCGCCCGGCTCTTCGAGTTCCGCCTCAGTTTCGGTACTTGACGCTTCTGATGGCTTGGCCACATCAGCGCTGCTCAACTCAGTGGTATCATCTTGTGCACGCAACACTTCAGTATGTTTCGATTCAAGGGAAGGCTCAGCACTGTCCGACACCTGGGACACAGGCAGTGATTCGTTCATCGATGCCGTATCATCGATGTGTGGTGAAGGGGTGTCGTCGGTTTCAATCACAATCTGAGCCGGAGGTTTTAATACGTGCTTCCTGGGCTTAGGTTGCGGTTCTACCTTCTCTACTTCATCAAGAAAGGAAAAAGCTCCCTGCGTTTGTGATTTGCTTTTTGACATGATTGCTTTATCAAAGTCTGTATTATGCAAAAATATAATGAATGACCTTTTCTTTATTTTCTATTAAACGATTTAACATTCCGTATATTGTAGTACTTGTATGAAACTACGCAAAACATTTTAATAAATGTTCTAATTCACCATCATACCACGGCTGCACCGTATCTTTGCAGGCCTAAAATAGTACAATGACCAGCAGTGAAATAAGACAACGGTTTCTTGATTTTTTTAAGAGCAAAGGCCATACCATTGTGCCCTCGGCTCCTATTGTGGTAAAAAACGACCCTACCCTGATGTTTACCAATGCGGGGATGAATCAGTTTAAAGACTATTTTCTGGGTAACAAACAAAGCCCGCATCCACGTGTGGCCGACACACAAAAATGCCTGCGTGTGAGTGGAAAGCACAATGACCTAGAAGAAGTTGGCGTGGATACTTATCACCACACCATGTTCGAAATGCTGGGAAACTGGAGCTTTGGCGATTATTTTAAAAAAGAAGCTATCGAATGGAGTTGGGAACTTCTTACCGAAGTATATAAAATTGATAAGGATCGTTTATACGTAACTGTATTTGAGGGTGATGAGCAGGAAGGGTTACCGTTCGACCAAGAAGCTTACGATGAATGGGCCAAATGGATTAGCAAGGATCGCATCCTCAAAGGCAAGAAAAAAGATAATTTCTGGGAAATGGGCGATACAGGTCCCTGTGGCCCCTGCTCCGAAATACATATAGACTGCCGTTCGAATGAAGAAAGAAAAGCGATTGATGGCAAAACGCTGATTAATGCCGACCATCCACAGGTGATCGAAATCTGGAACAACGTATTTATCCAGTTCAACCGAAAGAAAGACGGCTCACTAGAGCCTTTACCTGCTAAACATGTAGATACAGGAATGGGATTTGAGCGTCTGGTGCGTGTTCTACAGGGTAAAAACAGTAACTACGATACCGATATCTTTACCGGTACTATTGCAGAGATAGAAAAAATGGTAGCGCTGCCTAATCCATCTGGTGGATTGCTGGGCGAAAGCAGCACCAAACAAGCCATTGCATTAAGAGTTGTAGCGGACCATATTCGGGCTATTGTTTTTACTATTGCAGACGGACAGTTACCTTCCAATACCGGAGCGGGTTATGTGATCCGTCGCATTCTGCGTCGTGCCGTTCGTTATTACTATTCTTATCTAGATTACAAGCAGCCTTTATTATATCAGCTGGTAAAACTGATTGCCGCACAGTTTGAACAGGTATTCCCTGAAGTAAAACAACAACAGGCCTTTATTGAAAAAGTAATTAAAGAAGAAGAAGAATCTTTCTTACGCACGCTGGAGAAAGGCCTTAGAAGAATGGATGATATTATTGCGGCCTCTGCCAAAAGCGGAATCATTAATGGTAAAGATGCTTTTGAACTGTATGACACCTACGGTTTTCCTGCTGACCTTACACGGCTGATTGCCACCGAAAACAACTTGAAGGTGGATGAAGCGGGATTTGAAAATGAAATGAAACAGCAAAAAGATCGCTCGCGGGCCGCTACTGCCATTGATACGCAGGATTGGGTACAGGTGGCAGCGGAAGTGCCGGTAAAGTTTGTAGGATACGAAGATTTGAATGCAGGAGCAAAAGTGATCAAATACCGCAAGGTTTCGGCTAAGGGCAAAGAACAATATCAGCTGGTATTGGATATCACTCCTTTCTACGCCGAAAGCGGAGGTCAAGTGGGAGATAAAGGAAAACTGATTTTTGAGAACGGCGAAGAAATTCCTGTTACCGATACTAAGAAAGAAAACGATCTTATCATTCACTTTACCGATAAACTGCCTTCGGATGTTTCGCAGCCATTGCGTGCTGTAGTGAATGCAGAAAAAAGACTATATGCGGCATATAACCACACTGCCACCCATCTGTTGCACAGTGCTTTAAAACAGGTACTAGGATCGCACGTCAATCAGAAGGGCTCTTTAGTATCGCCCGATATACTTCGCTTTGATGTGTCGCATTTCGCCAAAATCACCGATGAAGAAATTAGGGAGGTTGAACGTATAGTAAACGACAAGATTAGAGAAAACTTGCCGGTTATCATCAAAGAAATGCCTAAAGATGAAGCCCTGCAAATGGGAGCCATGGCATTGTTCGGAGAAAAATACGGCGATATCGTAAGGGTCGTAAGCATCGGATCCGGCTTTTCAACAGAGCTGTGCGGAGGAACACACGTTCTTCATACCGGTATGATTGGCCTGTTTGTTATTACCAGCGAATCGGCTGTGGCAGCAGGCGTACGTCGTATTGAAGCATTAACAGGGCCCGCAGCACTGCAATATGTATATGATAAGCTGGCGCAGAATAAGGCGCTTGCCGAATTGCTCAAGACTAGTGATCCCATTAAGGCTGTTGAAAAGCTTATTGCAGATAAAGCCACTCTCGAAAAAAGAGTAGAGCGCCTGGAAGCAAAAGAGTTGGTTAGTATTCGTAACGAATTGCTACGCAAAGACGAAATCATCAATCAGATCAACTTCATAGGAGATATCGTAGAAGTAAGCAATCCTGACGCATTAAAAAGATTATGCCTCGACCTTAAAAATCAGTTGAAGGATTTCGTGGTAGTACTCTGTGCCAATATTGGCGGCAAGGCTTTTGTAGCCGTCAGCATTGCTGAAAATGTGGTAGCTGCCAGAAATCTCGATGCGGGGCAGATTATCAAACAGCAGGTAGCTCCGCTGGTTAACGGAGGAGGTGGTGGTCAGAAAACGCTGGCTACTGCGGGCGGTAAGGAAGTAGGGAACCTGCAACAAGTTATCGATACTGTAAGAAATCTCCTTCAGTAATAAAAAACGGACTCTATATAAACCTCACGCTTTAAACGTGAGGTTTTTCTTTTCTAAGAATTACCTTTAAAGTAAAATACTCAGGGTTATGTCTCTTTTCCATATTATCCCCGACAGACACGATGTAGTTCAGGACCATAATGCACCCAAAGACAAAAATAGTTTCAGACATAAGCTGTATGTAGTCATCTTTCAGAATAACACGCGTGCTGGCAGACTTTTTAATGTAGGCCTATTTCTATTCATTTTTGCCAGTATCATACTGCTCATTCTAGAAAGCGTTGAATCCATCTCCATTGCATATGATAAAGTATTCGACATTATAGATTATGTTTTTCTGATCGTTTTCTCCATTGAATACCTATTAAGACTCTATTGTGTACGGGATGCAAAAAAATATGCACTCAGTTTTTACGGAATCATCGATTTTCTAGCCATTGTGCCTTCGTATATGGAATTTTTCCTCCCTAACTGGCATATGTTGATGGCATTCCGTTGCTTCAGGCTCCTGCGTATATTTCGCATTTTTCGTATGGTGCGCCTGTTGGACGAAAGCCGCTACATGATGCTGGCGCTATTGCGCAACTTCAATAAAATCTTGGTATTTCTGTTTTTCATTGTACTACTCACCTTGTTTCTAGGCGTCTTGCTGTATGTAATAGAATCCCCATATAATCCCGGATTCAGCAGTATTCCGCAAAGTGTGTACTGGGCTATTGTGACGATTACCACCGTAGGCTATGGAGATGTAGCCCCTATGACTATTGGAGGCAAAATGATTGCATCTTTTATCATGATTCTGGGTTATGCCATTATTGCCGTACCTACCGGAATGCTATCGGCAGCAGTGGTTACTAAGTACAGAGACATGGATAATGCCTCACGCACCTGTCCTCACTGTCATAATAAAAACAACGCATCAGATGCGCTTTACTGCAAAATTTGTGGTACCCCACTATCGGACAATATGAAGCAGAAATAAGTTTAACACAACTCCTACGGCTTTTAACAATTCCGAAACACTTCGTATTATACAAATTCCCCTATCTTTGAAATACGAAAATCGACGTAGATCTAAAATTTTGTACAATGAAAAAAATATTCCTAATTACCATGCTAGCTATGCCCGGGTTCCTCTTGGCTCAGGAAAAGGAAAGCAAGGAAGCTGAACGCATTATCATTACTAAAAAAGGTAATGATAAAGAAAAACTCAATATTGTTGTAGATGGAGAAGAAATCATCGTCAATGGCAAACCCCTGAAGGATGATGAAAATGGTAAAATAACTGTAAAACGCATCAAGATAAAAGACTTAGACAGTTACCGCGAGTGGCCGTCAGCTGATTTCAATGTCAGGAGCTTCTCCTTACCATCCACAAATAAGGCTATGTTGGGGGTAATGACCGAAAAAGTAGAGGAAGGCGCTAAAATAATTTCTGTAAATGAAGAAAGTGCTGCAGAAAAAGCAGGCTTAAAAGTGGGGGACATTATTGTAGCTGTGGACTCTGAAAAAATCACTACGCCTGACGAGCTGTCCAAAGCATTAAAAGACAAAGAACCGGGCGACAAAGTGAATATTTCCTACATCAGAGATGGCAAAAAAAATACTGTCACCGCCACGCTCACCAAATGGAAAGCGCCTCAAGCAATGACCTTTGAAGGTTTTCCGCGCATAGAAATGCGTGAGCTTTTCGACCGCATCCCTCAAAATCTTAGAGATGGTTCTAGAAATATTATAATTCGAGGCTTTTCTGACAATACCCCCAAACTAGGTATTGAAATACAAGACTTAGAAAAAGGTAGCGGCGTGAAAATCATCAAAGTGCAAAAAGATTCAGATGCTTCTAAAGCAGGCCTGAAAGAAGGTGATATTATCAAAGAAGCGAATGGCAATACCATCAGCACCACGGACGACATGCTCGCTCAAATGCGAAAAAGTCGTAGCGGGGATACATTAAAGCTGAAAGTAGATCGAAACGGACGTACCGAAAATGTTGAAGTGCATCTCAGCAAAAAAATTAAAACAGCGACCCTATAATATGCTTCTATTTTAAACAAAAACCGTGTTGTGTACGTTGTTTGTTAGATTATATCTGGATGGTATTAATGGGGTTAGTGAGGCCCGGAGTCAAAATCTCTGGGCTTTTTGCTTATCTATCTCTTAAAATATTGATATTTTCCAGATTTAAAATTTCAAATAAGAAATCCGTCTTATTTTTACGGCCATTCATGAATCCGGAATACAATCAATACGAAATTGTGGTGGGGCTTGAAGTGCATGCCCAGCTGCTCACGCAGAGCAAACTATTTTGTGGCGACAGCATCGCTTTTGGTGCCGAACCCAATACACACGTAAGTCCTATTACTTTGGGGCATCCCGGCACATTACCTAAAATGAATCGGGAGGCGATTCGTCATGCCATCAAAATGGGGCTCGCCTGCCATTGCGAGATAGAAAGAAAAAATTACTTTGCTCGTAAAAATTATTTCTATCCCGATTTGCCCAAGGGATATCAAATATCACAGCATACTACACCCATCTGTAAAAATGGTTATATCACCATTAAAACAGCACAGGGAGAAAAAAATATTCGTTTGAACCGCATCCATCTTGAAGAGGATGCCGGTAAAAGCTTGCACGATGTGAGCGAGTATAGTACTGCCGTAGATTATAACCGTGCAGGAACACCGCTAATCGAAATCGTAACCGAGCCGGATATTCGTAGTAGCGATGAAGCGTTTGCCTATCTTACCGAGTTGAGAAAACTGGTAAGATACCTAGGAGTGTGCGATGGTAATATGGAAGAAGGTAGTTTGCGTTGTGATGCCAATATCTCCGTAAGGCGTAAAGGCGATACCCAACTGGGTACCAAAGTGGAGGTCAAAAACCTCAACTCTATTCGCAATGTAAAACGCGCCATTGATTTCGAAAGTCAACGACTCATAAAAATGCTGGAGAACGGAGAAACCATCCGACAACAGACGCGCAGTTTTGATGCCAACACCGGTACCACATTCGCCATTCGCGACAAGGAAGATGCGGAAGATTACCGCTACTTCCCCGACCCCGACTTGACTCCGTTTGATCTTAAGGATGATTTTATCGAAAACATTCGTCAATCTATTCCCGCTTTACCAGCAGAGCGAATTAGTATTTATAAAGAACAATATAAGCTCAACGATTACGATGCGCAAGTACTGACTGAAGAAAGGGCTTTTGCCGACTATTTTGAAACTGTTATTCAACATACAAAAAATTATAAAGCAGCTGCCAACTGGATGCTGGGACCCATCAAAAGCTGGCTAAATGATCACGGAAAAGAAATTGATGCTTTCCCAATTCCTCCTGCACAAATTGCAGCTGTAATCCAATGTGTGGAGGAAGGAAAATTGAGTTTCTCTACAGCATCCACCAAGCTGTTGCAATTGCTGCTGCAAAATCCTCAGGAAAATCCTGCCGTGCTGGCAGAAAGAAACAATCTGATTCAGCAGTCCGACTCTGCTGAGTTAGAACCTGTAATCAATGAAGTATTGGAACAATTGGCCGATAAAGTTGTTGCCTATAAAAAAGGTAAAAAAGGATTGATTTCTTTATTTGTAGGAGAAGTAATGAAGCGCACTAAAGGAAAAGCCGATCCTAAAAAAACCAACCAGATGATTCTTGAAAAACTTAAACAATAAACATAGTTCATTCACACTGAACTAAAATCAGCAATAATGAAAAAGATATTATTTGCAGCGGTAGCTGCCTTATTATTAGTCGCTTGCGATAATAAATCTAAAAATACATTTACCCTGTCGGGAAAAATCAGCAATGCTACCGGAAAAATGCTATATCTGGAAGAAGTACCTGTGGGCACTATGGATCCGGTTATTGTAGACTCTGCTCCTTTATCACCCGACGGAACATTCTCGCTTCAAGCCCCGTCTTCGGAGTCGGCCATTTACAATATACGGATAGATCAGAATTTCTACCCTGTGGTAGCGGTTATCAATGACCACCCCAAAGTAGAAGTAGAAGTGGAAATGAGTAAAGAAAATAATTTGTTCTCCGAAAAATACGAAGTAAAAGGCTCTCCGGCCAGCCAGGCAATGAAAACTTTTACTACCCGTTTTAATGAAAAACTGCAAAGCATCTTTACCAGATTAAAACAGGTAGACAGCCTCCATAACAGCAAAGCTTCGGAAAGTGAAATCGAATTCCTGAAACAGGCTATCGCTAACGATGCATCCACCTTAAAAGAGTATACCCTTAGCGAAATGAAAAAATCGGATAATGTAGCGTTGACCATGTTTCAGCTGGGTTACTATCAATCTACCGCCAATAATCCGGGTTTTGGCTTAGAACCCTTGAATAATGAGCAAGTAACCGCACTTATTGCCGATTTAGTAAAGAAAAACCCCAATCATAGCGGATTGGCGAGTCTGCATAAAAGTATGCAGGCCGAGATGGAACGCTTGAATAAAAGCAACTGGGTAGGGAAACAGGCGCCGGATTTTGTATTGCCCGATATCAACGGCAAACCTTTAGCACTGAGCTCTTTAAAAGGGAAATATGTGCTGGTGGATTTTTGGGCTAGCTGGTGTCGTCCCTGTCGTATAGAAAACCCCCACCTAGTAGCTGCATATAATAAATTTAAGGATAAAAACTTTACTATTCTGGGTGTTTCGCTCGACCAGACCAAAGAAGCGTGGGAAAAAGCTATCAAAGACGACGGACTTACTTGGCTGCATGTTAGCGACCTTAAATTTTGGGAGTCCTCAGTTGTGGATTTATACGGCTTTGACGGCATTCCCTTTAATGTACTTCTCGATCCCGACGGTAAAGTGCTGGCGCAGGGCCTGCGCGGAGTTGAATTAGAAAAGAAACTAGCAGAAGTGTTGCAATAAACTTAAGAAATATACAACACCAATAACACCCCTGCAGTTAAAAAACCTACCAATACCGAGGTGAGAAAACACACTATGAGTTGTTTAAAGAAGGCTCTTCGGAAGCTTTGACCAAAGAACCGCTTCATAGAAAAAGTGAGGTACAGGAAAAGGTACACAAACACTGCCACATTGAGCCAGTTGGTAAGAGTTTCGGCCACGTGATTACTGAATATCTTTTCAAACACATACCCCAGTAGTATGGTAAAAAGGCCTATTACGAATACATAAGCATATTGATACACCGAAAAAATAAAGTTTTCAACGTAGGTCTTTTTGGTTTTACGGCGGTGTAACAACCATAAAAAGAACGCGAAGAAAGGAAGGCTCAGGAAAAATATTAGTGGAAGTTTTTTCTTAAGATTTTCCACTAAATCCACAATCATTCTCTTTTCATCTCCCTCATACTGCTCCTGTAGCTTTTGGTTTTTTACATCCTTTAGTTTTCTCGACAACCAGCCACGTTTTTTACCTACTCCCGAAGCCTTCTTATTTGCCGAATCTCTGCTAATCTGCACTTTAAATGCATCCCCGCCAAGTGATATGCCCTCATCCTGTAGCTCTTTCAGAGTTTGCTTTAGCGCCGAATCGGCCGTTGTATTTTCGTCTTTTAAACGCAGTGTTTGTTGCTGCTGTTTGATGGCATTGGCTACAGAGTCCACATAAACAGCTTGTGGAAAGTCTTTAAGATATTCTTTCTCCCTTTCAAGATTGTACAGCCGTTTGCGAAAATCACGGATATCGGTTCCGGGTTTATAATCGGTATGTTTTACGAAAGAAAATACGATAAAGAATACCGTAGAAGCAAATACATATAGCTGAATAGGCTTGAGATTTCTTACTCGCTTTCCCTCTAAATATTCCTTGGCAACAAAACCGGGTTGTGTAAAAAGATTCTTGAATGTATGCCAAAACCGATTGTCATAATGTACAAGGTCCTGAAAATAATGCGCGATCAAATGCCATAAAGAATCGTGAGGCTCAATATTCTCCTGCCCGCAATGGGTACAGAAACGCTCTTCCACTTCTTGCCCGCAGTTAAGGCATTGTTTCTCTTTTCTCAGATGATGACGCATAACATTTAACAGACCTAAATGACGCAGTGAAAATAGTCGATTATCGTCATTTTTGCTTCAATTGCAAAAGTTTATTCTGTAAGAGCAGTTATATTCACACTTCATTCGGAACTATTCTCGTAAATTTGCATCTCTTTTCCAATTTATGAGCGATCCAATTAAACACGAGTGTGGTTTAGCATTTATCCGACTGCGAAAACCATTTTCCCATTATTTAAAGAAATATGGTACAGTAATGTGGGGGCTTAACAAGCTGTACCTTCTTATGGAAAAACAGCATAACCGAGGTCAGGACGGGGCAGGGATAGCTGCTGTTAAGCTGAATGTGGAGCCCGGACATCCCTTCATGCATCGCATCAGAAGCGCTGAACCACAGGCCATTTCCCTTCTATTCCAAACCATCGCAGAAGAAGTAAACGAGCTCGCTAAGTACAATCCTGATATTGTGAACCATCCTGGCCTGATGAAAGGGCATGTGAAGTTTCTGGGAGAGCTGTTGTTGGGACATCTGCGCTATGGCACTCAGGGAAAAAATAATGTAGCGTTTTGTCATCCTTTTATAAAAAGACACACCATTACTACCCGCAACCTTGCATTGGCGGGTAATTTTAATTTGGTGAATACCGAAGAGCTGTTCCAGAAACTGGGAATAGAACCGGGTCCCTTCCAGAAACAAAGCGACTTGGCCGCCATGATGGAAATCGTGCACAAACGATTAGTGGAAGCGGATGAACAATCACCAGCTAAACCCGATATCAAACAGTTATTAAAGGATGTAATCCCACAATTCGACGGAGGATTTGTGGTAGGAGGTATTACCGGAGACGGCGTAGGATTTGTGTTCAGAGATCCGCACGGTATCAGACCCTGCTATTATTATATTGACGATGATGTAATCGTTGCAGCCTCTGAGCGAGCAGCTATTCGCACCACCTTCAATGTGGGCGAAAACGAGGTAAAAGAATTGATGCCAGCCAACGCATTAATCGTATATGAAGACGGTCAGTACGAAGTTTCGGAAGTAACAGAGCCTAAAGAGCGCAAAGCCTGTAGCTTTGAACGCATTTATTTTTCACGCGGTAGCGATGAAAAAATTTATAAAGAAAGAAAAGCATTGGGCTTTAACCTGAGCGAACAGGTATTGAAGGCCATCGATTTTGATTTAAAAAATACCATCTTCTCATACATTCCCAATACTGCCGAAGTGGCTTTTCTAGGCCTACAGAAGGGAATGCAGATGTATCTCAATAAAGTAAAAATCGAGCGCATTTTAAGCTGGGGTAAAGACTTCGATGAAGAGAAGCTAAGCGAAATGATCAATAGGCGCATCCGGGTAGGCAAAATTGCTATTAAGGATGTAAAAATGCGCACCTTTATTACCGAAGACGCCAGCCGTAACGAAATGGTACAGCACGTATACGATGTGACCTACGGAACCGTTCGACCCGGCATTGATACAATTGTAGTAATCGATGACTCCATTGTACGTGGTACTACACTCAAACAAAGCATCATCAAGATGCTGGCCCGTCTTCAGCCGAAAAAAATTATCATCCTTTCTTCAGCACCACAGATCCGCTATCCGGATTGTTACGGTATCGATATGAGCAAACTGGGCGATTTCATTGCCTTCAACGCTGCAGTTGAAATATTGAAAGACCGTGGTGAAGAACACATATTACAGGAACTTTGGGAAAAATGTAAAGACCTGAAAGCAAAAGGTTTGTTACATACAGAGAATGTGGTAAAACAACTTTATAAGCGTAGCACTACAGAAGAGATTTCACAGAAAATTGCCGAGATGATTACCCCAAAAGATTTGAACATTCCTGTACAGGTGATTTTCCAAAGCATTGAAGACCTTCATAAAGCCTGTCCCAATAATCTGGGCGACTGGTATTTTACAGGCAACTATCCTACCCCGGGTGGTAACCGAGTAGTGAACCAAGCTTTCATGAATTTTATGGAAGGCAAAAACGAACGAGGCTATTAATTCGTTGTGTGTTATCATAAAAAAATCCACGAGTCTATTGCTCGTGGATTTTTGTTTTACTAAGAACACAGCTATTAATATCCTGTATTTTGAATTAATGCGCCACCGCTGCGGTCGATCTGATCCTGCGGGATAGGAAAATAAGTATCCCTATCTTCAAAGGTCAGCCCACCGTAAACGGCAATAAGACTTCCCTCGAACTGCGAATAAGACTCCAGCACCTGTTTGGCGATGCCCCAGCGCACCAGATCAAAGAATCGATGCCCTTCGAGAGCCAGCTCCAGCCTTCTTTCAAAGCGGATAGCATTTAAAGCATACTCCTTATTCGGGAATGATGGATAAGGATTTACCTTGTAAGCCGCTGCAGGGCTACCATTTACCATTTTCACCGGTAATTGAGCGGCACGGTTTCGTACCTTATTCACGAGCTGGAGTGCATAATCCAGGTCATTGGTTTCTGCAGCACATTCAGCAGCCATTAAGTATACATCTGCCAAGCGGATGATATTTACATTGAGCGAAGTGATTTGTTCTGCGCCACTGGCCACATTACCCGGAAAGTCCGCTTTATCAATCATATGTTTATATCCTACAAAGGGGCCACCAAACGAAGGGTCCCGCAACCATGCATCGCCGGGCATGATACCCCAATCGTGATAGGGAACGCCTCTGCGGCCTACTGTATAGTCCACCCGAGGATCAAAAGCAATAGATTGATTCAACTGATAATTCAGCTTATCATTTCCCGAAAGACCAAAATCTGACTTATACGGATTGTTCCGATAAGAATTATCCAGCATGGGCAATCCATCAGACGTTACTTTGTAAGCATTTACCAGGTCGAAACTGGGATTAAAGAATCCGCAACAAGCTACAGGTGCGGAGCCGTATAAGCCCCCCAGCATATCGCCCACATTGCCGTTATCTCCTGAACCATCAGGGTTGATGACATGCTGTACCGCCAAAATAGACTCGGGACCGTTTTCGGTTTTTACATCAAAATTGTTCAGGAATGGTAGCGTTTCCAGATCAGGTCGGGCGTCAATGACATCTTTGAACAAAGTGAGAGCTTCGGAAAAATTTTTTTGATACAAATACAGTTTTCCAAGGTATGCCTTCGCTGCAATACCGTCCACTCTTCCCACTTCGTTTTTAGGTTTTTGAGCGGTTAATGTCTGAGCCGCGAATTTGAAATCCTCTTCAATTTTCGGTAGCACATCTATATTGTTGGGAACCTTGGCAGCATCGGTAGTAGACATTGTCTCATCGATATAAGGAATGTTTTTAAACACCCGCCACAGGAAAAAGTAATAATGGCCTCTCAGTAGGCGTGCCTCAGCCTCTATTTCTTTAGCGCGTTGTTCGGAGAATACATCGCTACTGCCTGATTCCTGTAGCACCTTTAACTGCCGTAAGGTGGTATTGCAACGGATGACTCCTTCATAGTAATTATTCCACATGGTAGAAAGATGCTCATTTACGCTAATGGGCATATGCTTTTCTATATCTAGCATGACGGCCTGGTCGCCCAGTTCGCTCCCCTTATGTGCATTGTCTGCAGCCACTTCTCCAAAAAGCCACTGACTAGGTGCAGAGGCATAGTTACCCCAGGTACCATCACGGTTTCCATTCATAAGGCCATAAGCACCTATTAATAACCACTCCACGGCCTTGGTGCTATTGAGTTGCTCCTCGGTAAGTTGTCCCTGAGGACTTTTTTCTAAAAAGCTTTTTCCACAGGAGGCCCCTGCTACAGCTAAAAGTATCAGATATGTTAATAATCGTTTCATTGCAAAATTTTTTTAGTGGTTTTCAGATCTTATACCTTGAACACTCATGATGCAAACGCATCACATAAATTAAAAAGTAACGTTGAGCCCCAGCAAATACTGGCGGGGAACGGGATACACACCCATATCTACACCGGGTGCGGTAAATGTGGATGAATACTGACTTACTTCGGGATCCATACCACTATAGGAAGTAATCACAAAAAGGTTTGTTGCGCTTGCATATAAGCGAAGATGGGAAATGCGTCCTTTGAACATTTTCTCAGCAGGAAATGTATAACCAATCTGTAAGTTTTTCATACGGAAGAAGCTGCCATCCTGTACATAATAGCTCGATGATTGATACTCAATAGTGGGTGCTTTGGAGTGAGGCGAAGGCATCTGGCTATTGGGATTGGTTACCGGATCCCATGCATTTAATGTTCGAACACTAACCGCTCCGGGGAAAGCATAAAAGTCGGTATACTGACGGGTTAAGTCAAACAGATCATTTCCCTGCGATCCGTTAAAGAACATGCTTATATCAAAACGCTTGTAAGAAGCATTAAAGTTTAAGGAATAAATGAAGTCTGGATGTGGGTTACCGATAACAGTACGGTCAAATCCATCAATTACACCATCTGGCTTCCCATCCGGGCCCGATACATCAGCAAATTTAAATCCACCCACACGAGCTCCGTCATAGGAGGGACTATTGACAATTTCCTCTTCGCTTTTATAAAGCCCTATTACTTTATATCCATAAAAAGCACCTAGTGGAGCCCCCGCTTTCAATACAGAAGTGGTTACACCTCTGAGGGTCAAATAAGGCTGTTCTTTTACAGTAGGTGCCAGCTCAATAATGTTATTGGTATATTTTGAGAAGAAAGCGCCAATATCAAATTGAAAGGCATCGTCTCCGCCATTACCCATATAGTGATAATTCAGAGACACTTCAAATCCTTTGTTTTGAATAGTACCGGAGTTGATATATGGCGAACTTCCTGTTCCCACCGCTGCCGAAGGTTGGGGTACCGGATATAGCACACCGGTGGTTTTACGATTGAACCAGTCTATAGCACCATCAATTTTATTACCAAAGAGCGTAAAATCCAATCCTACGTTTAACGATTTCAGCTCTTCCCATTTAATGTCGGGATTATCATAATTACTGGTCCATAATCCACTAGCCAAATCACCACCTGTAATAGGATAGAAAGAACTGTTGATGGAAGATGCATAACGACGCAGGTACTGGAATGTGGGAATACGTTGGTTACCCGTAACGCCAAATCCTGCTCTCAATTTAAGATCTTTCACCCATGAAACGGATTGCATAAAGTTTTCTTTGGACAAACGCCAGGCTACGCTCCCCGCGGGAAAAACACCATAGCGATTGTTCGCTCCAAAGTTGGAAGAGCCGTCACGACGTAAGGTTGCGGAAACCAAATATTTATCTGCAAAACCATAATCTGCTCGACCAAATATGGAGTATAATGCACCAATTGATCCTTGGCTTCCTGCATTGGTAGTTGCAGCAGTATTCAGATAATAATAGTTCAAATCTCCTGCAATAAAAAAGTCGCTACCATTTCCTCGCAGCTCACGCCAGTCCGATTCCACAGCTTCTGTACCTGCGAGGAGCGTGAGATTATGCAGATTGTTGAACAATTTTTTATAAGTTAATGTATTGGTCCAGGTCCACTCAGAGTTATAGCCATGAGTTTCGGTAAGCTTATTGTTGGTAAAACTTCCTTCCGAGCGCTCAGGATTAGGATACTCAATGGATATTCCATTATATGTTTCATATCGAATACCATAAGTAGTTCTAAAGTTTAAACCTTCCCATAGCTTAACATCAGCAAAGGCACTTCCAAAAAACTGTCCACTTTTACCCACGTTGTCCTTTGCACGATACAATACGGCCAGTGGATTATCAGCATTTCCCAGTTTATCTCCACGTGTACCTGCAAAATTGCCTTTAATGTCATACACAGGAATAATGGTTTGAATTCTATAAGCCCATCCTATTGGCGACCCTTCTCCCTGGTAGGAGCCGGCAGTATTTACATTTACTCCAAAGCCCACTCCTTTAGTAAAAGAGTATTGCATGTTTTCGCCAATAGTAACACGGTTATTCAGAAATGTAAAGCTGGTATTGCTTCGTACCGTATATCTTTCGAAACCTGTATACTTAAAGGTTCCATCCTGTTTAAAGTAACTTCCACTGATGGCATAGGTGGAGTTTTCGCCCCCTCCCTGTACACTAAGCTGATAATTTTGCATAGGCGCATTCCGGGTGATTTCTCTAAACCAGTTGGTACCTTCTTTATTGGCCCGAGTGATTTGATAAAACTGGCTTTGATCCATAACATAGTTGTATTTGGAAGGGTCGGCATCTTCCGGAGTAATTAGCTGCCCGGTTTTGCTGCCTGCCAACAGATAGTCGGGTAGTGTAGGGTTATTGGGATCCGTACCATAATTAGAGCCTGTAGTTTCAAGGGTGCCAGGAGTTTCTCCTGCATTTTTAAAACGCTTGTATACATATTCTGCATACTGTTGCGGATTTAGAAATTTAGGAAATCGGCTTCTGTTGGGGCTTTGCATACCATAATACATATCAAGGGAAACTTTGGGTGCTCCTTTAGTTCCTTTCTTCGTAGTGATAATAACCACCCCATTATTAGCGCGGGCACCATAGATAGAAGCCGCAGAAGCATCTTTCAATACCTGCATGCTTTCTATATCATTGGAGTTAAGCCAGCTAAGTTTACCTTCATAAGGCATTCCATCAATAATATATAGAGGATCGTTATTGTTGATGGTACTAAAGCCGCGTATACGTATCTGTGGTGTGGCACCTGGTGCACCATCATTGATAATCTGCACACCTGTGGCTTTACCCTGCAAAGCCTCTATAGGGCTGGCGGAGGGCTGCTTTTTCAAGTCATTCATATTTACTACTGAAACGGCACCTGTCAAATCTCTTTTTCGCTGCGTGCCGTATCCCACCACAACAACACTTACCAGATTTTCTACTTCAGGAATAAGAACAATATCCAATTCCGTAGCATCGCCTACAGTATAAGTTGTTACCTTATATCCAACACTAGAAAATTCGAGTACATCACCTTTAGAGGCATTAATGGTAAACTTCCCGTTGTTATCTGTTACGGTGCCGTTGTTAGTACCTTTAATAAGTACAGACACATTTGGAAGTAACTGTTTTTTATCATCGGTTACTACACCATTAATGGTAGTAGATTGGGCATGCGCATAGCCAACTCCAAAAAGAAGGCAAATGCACACGACAATAGCGTGCATAGATCGCTTCATACGATTACATTTAGAATAGTTAAACAATTGACAAGAACACTAGAAATGGGGAGGTCGTGCGATTACGTCACCACCGATATTACAGGGTATGTGAGGCAGACGACAATATCAGCAACAAGTTGTGTGTTTTCATGGCATATCTCGCTTGTATAGTTAAGAACTACACCCTGTACATATACCAATGTACAAAGGCATATGCACACGACGACAGCGTGTATTACTTTTTTCATATGGCTACTTTTAAATTAAAAGTGACTAATTAGTACAAAAGGAATGAACAAGAGATGATATATGCAACTCTTTAGCGCGGGGCTTCTTTTACTGTAGCACCCAGTCGCTCTTCATCGAGCACGAATGATTTAGAAAGAATTTGTTGCAGCGGTGTAATAGCAATGGCTGCATTTTTTTGAAATTGAGTTTGACAATTCAAACTAGGTTGAAGGCAAGTACATGCAATAAAGAGGTGAGTGGTTTTTTTCATGGCTTCGTAGAGGATAAGGTTAAGTAATCACAGTAAATATAAAACAAATTCAATACAAAAAAATCGGTTTTGCTAAATTCATCAAAAACTTGTTCAACATCATGTTTTAAAAAATTGATAGCAACAAATTTGGATGGGATATATTTGAAGCGTATCTTTTAGCAAATGCCTTCATTTTTATGAAAACATTGATTGTTATTCGTCATGGTAAGGCGGAAAAAAAGAAGTTCGGAGAATTAGATAGCAAAAGAAAATTGACGAGTTCGGGAATACTAGAAGTTGAAAACATGGCAAAGAGGCTGTTGGAAAAAAACTATCAAATTGAAAAAATCTTTTCAAGTTCTGCTGAAAGAACACGTCAAACATCAAAAATATTCGCGCTTATTCATCAGGTTGAAGACGACCGCATTCAATACTTCGATTCATTATATCTGAGCGATGCTTCCCACATTGTGGAAACCCTTTACCACGTTCAGGATGAAGTGCAAACCCTTGCCATTGTGGGCCATAATCCCGGTGTGACACATTTCAGTTGTAGTGTAACCCATTCATATTCTGTAATACTCCCTCCTGCAGGCATAGCCGTCATCAAGGCCCACTGCGACGATTGGACACAGTTCGAAGCAGCAAACAAAACTTTGGTTGAAGTTCTTTTGCCAACACCTTAACTTTGGCGGCATCTCAATGATAAGTGCAATAATATAAAAGGATGGCTCATAAAAAACTAATTAGATTCGCAGAGTTAAAAACATTTCCAAACGTTTTACAGTTCCCTGAAAATATGGCAGGAAACTGGAATAAACATTTTAATAATTCCAATCCTATAGTATTGGAATTGGCTTGTGGTAAAGGCGAATATGCTTTAGGGCTGGCCCGATTAAATCCCACCATCAATACTATTGGCGTAGATATCAAGGGAAACCGTTTGTGGGTAGGGGCTAAAAAAGCGCTGGCTGAGAACCTGAATAATGTAGCTTTTTTAAGAGTACAAATAGAACAACTAGCGCAATTCTTTGCTCCTAACGAAGTAGAGGAAATATGGATTACTTTTCCTGATCCTCAGCTCCGTTATTCAAGAGCAAAGAAAAGATTGACCCATCCTCGCTTTTTAAGAATATATAAGCAGATTCTGAAACCGGGCGGGAAGATTCACCTGAAAACCGACAGTCCTAATTTATATCGGTTTACCAAAGAGGTGTTAAACATGTATCAGTGCATTACACATACCGATGTTGACGATCTGTATCAATGGCAAGAACGAAGCGAAGAGCTGAAGATTAAAACTTATTACGAGTCGCTGGATATTGCACAAAGCAACCGGGTACATTACCTATGCTTTTCATTGCCCGAGCAATTGGCCGGCACAGAAATGGACCTACAACTTAAAGAAGCCATCAGATATGAGCTCAATGAAGGATGAGTATACTTACATCAATGATAAGGGGCAGGTAGTATTTACCGAACTCTATCATTTACGCCGCGGCTATTGTTGTGGCAATGGATGTCTGCATTGCCCATACGATTATAAAGCTGTTCCTGAACCTAGAAGAACCCTCTTGCTTAATGAAAGAAAACAGAAAAATAAAAACCCCGAACAGTAAATTACCAAGCATTACACCCTCCGGAAAAAAGGACCATAATTTTTCTCAACTGGTCTTTGAAATTGTACGGCAAATACCTAAAGGAAGGGTTACTTCTTACGGTGCTATTGCTCAAAGCCTTGGCATGGAAAAATCCGCACGCATGGTAGGATGGGCATTAAGCAACTGCAGTAATGCAGCACCCAAAGTTCCCGCACACCGCGTCGTAAATAGTAGTGGAGTTCTATCAGGTAGGCATGCTTTTAAAACACCCACTCTGATGCAGGAGCTACTAGAAAAAGAAGGCATCGTTGTAAAAAATAATAAGGTAATACATTTTAAAAAATATTTCTGGGATCCTATGGAAGAACTATAAATTTGCGCTGCCTCATGTTTTCAAAGAAAAAAATACAATCACCATCATTACGCTTTAAAGGTTGGAGACGCAAATCGTATGCGGCATTCCATAGCATCGGAAAACATATTACCATCGGCAAAGTAAAAGGCGTCGTTGCCGATACGCTTTTGCGTAAGCAAAATACTATTGCTACCACCACCAAGGGCATTACTATTGATTTAAAAACAGACGTTGTAGAAGCACCCGAAGAGCCAACGAATCCTCCATCCTTACAATTGGCATTACTGGCTCCTGTGGTTTGCAGAAAAAAAACTGATTGTGAAACGATAGTCGGTATTAACGATTTTATATACTCACGAAGGCTGAAAGTGGCTGTACAGTCGCTTTCAGCCTTTTTATTTTTTACAACCCTCATAACAAAACAGCACATGAAAAAAGTATGGATTACACTGATTGGATGTATTTTATTCAAAGGGCTTTATGCACAGGAACAAACACTAGACCCGGTTACCATTACCTCTTCTCTTATTGAAAAAAGAAGTTCGGAAACCGGACGCAACATCACTATCCTCTCTGGAGAAAGTATAGCTTCTTTGCCAGTACATTCACTTGATGAACTGTTGCGATATCTACCTGGTATAGAAGTACAATCGCGCGGTCCACAAGGTGCACAAAGTGATATCAGCCTTCGCGGAGGAACCTTTCAGCAGATATTAATTATTTTAGACGGACTTCGTATCAATGATCCCAATACAGGACATTTTACCGCATACATTCCCATTACTCCGGCACAAATTGAACGCATCGAGGTATTAAAAGGCGCTTCTGCTGCAGTATATGGTGCAGATGCCGTAGGAGGCGTCATTAATATCATTACCAAAACAGCTCAATCTGCATCTAATGCTAATGCACAGGCAATACACGCACGTGTGGGCGCAGGTGCTCATCATCTTGTGAACACCAATGTGGGAGGCTTTTACAAAAAGGACCGTCTGATTATTGACGCTGGTGTTTTATCTAATCATTCCACAGGCGTTCCTCAAAGAGGTATCAACGGATTTTTTCATAATACATCTGCCTCAGCAGGTATTGGTTATCAGTTGAATGATTATTGGCGTCTTTCGGCAAGAACAGCACTAGACCGTCGCCACTTTGCTGCACAAAACTTTTATACCACTTTTGCTTCTGACACTGCAACGGAGCGTGTAAACAGCTGGTGGCATCAATTGCAGGCTCATTACAAAAAAAATCGTTCAGAATTGAGCTTAAACGTAGGATACAAAAAACTGGACGACACTTACGCCTACAATAGTGCCGCTTCTCCCAATCAAAATATTTCCAAATTACTGCAAGCCTTATTACTGTATCAGCAGAAATTAGGAGAAAACACTTCTCTGGTTACAGGATTTAATTTTCAGAATAAATCCATCATTTCCAACGATAGAGGTGATCATTCTTTGAATACCGCTGCTCCGTTCGCAGGCCTCATTCAAAAAATAGGTCCGCAATTTAATTTGATGCCATCTTTGCGGATAGAATGGATTGGTAGCCATAACGCAGAAATACTTCCCCAGTTAAATGCTTCTTATCATATTCAAAACTTACAGCTTAGAGCCAGTGGAGGTCGTACTATTCGTGATGCAGACTTTACAGAACGATATAGCAACTACAATAAACCTCTTGTGACCAGCGGTAGCATTGGTAATCCAGGGCTAATACCCGAAACCGCTTGGACTTATGAAGCAGGATTTGATTGGTTTTTTAAATCGCGCCTGAAATTATCCACCACCTTTTTTCAACGCTTTCATAGCAAGCTGATTGATTGGGTAAACACCACTTACGAAGATATGCCTAGAAAAGACAATTTGGATCCTTCGGGCATGTATGCACTTGCAAAAAATATTGCAGAAGTGAATACATCCGGTTTTGAGACAGATATCCGATATCTGGAGCAGTTTGCAGAAAATCATCACCTCACATTGAATGCAGGCATGGTATGGTTGTATAGCAAAAGCACCGAAAGCGCCCCATCCTTTTATATTTCTTCCCATGCGAAGTTCTTGGGCAATTTCAATGCAGTATACACGGTGGGCAATCTTACACTTAGTTTCACAGGATTATATAAAAACCGCAACCCGCAAGAGGCGGCTGGTATTAATGCCTATGTAAATAAAGACTATTTTGTACTGAACGGAAGCATTTTATACCATATCCTTCCGAGAAAGCTGGGTATTTTCTTCCAAGCAGATAATATCTTTAATCGTCAATATAGTGATCTTCTAGGGAGTGTAATGCCCGGAAGGTGGTTACAGGGAGGTATTCAATGCTCGTTGAAATAATAGCAGATTATCGAGGTTTAATTTTTATGATTTAGCGGCATTAACCTAATTTTAACCGAAATAAAAATATATTTGCGCGAATCTTAATAATATTATGAAGAAAATTCTATTTGCTACCCTCTCATTATTGATAACAGCCTGTCTGTTTGCGCAAGATGAAACTGCACAGTCTGTTCAGTTGAGAGATACAACCGAAAAGACAACTCTTGAAGTAAACAAGCCTGCAAAAAAACCAAAGAAAAAATACAATCTTAGCAACCGAGCCAGCGATCACTTTATGGTTCAGTTGGGATATACCAATTGGGCAAATACCCCTGATAGTATTCCTACAAGAGGTTTTTCCCGCAGTGTGAATGTTTATTTCATGTTTGACTTCCCGTTCAAATCTTCTCCCAAACTAAGTGCAGCCATTGGGTTAGGTGTTGGTTCGGATCATGTTTTCCTGGATGATGTTTTTGCAGACGTAAAAGGAAGAACAAGCACCATGAGATTTTTAGATACCGCCAATGTAAGTATTAAGAAAACTAAGGTGGTAACTACTTATCTGGAAGTTCCTCTCGAACTTCGTTATACGGCAAATCCCGAAAACACAGATAAAAGTTTTAAGGCAGCCGTAGGTGTAAAAGTGGGTACGATGTTAAGAGGGGGTACACGCAGTCGTATTACCACCCCGACATCCTATCCCAACTACCTCCTGAAAGAGGCTAACAAACAATACTTCAACACAACTCGTATTGTAGGAACTGCTCGTGTGGGATACGGACATCTCAGCTTATTTGGTACTTATCAGCTGACCTCTGTGCTCAAAACTGGAGCAGGACCGCAGTTGCGCCCCTATACGATTGGTATAACGTTTAGTGGCTTATAAAAGAGCTTTTCATAAGCAAAAAGCGGCCGAATGGCCGCTTTTTTATTTCGCTTGCATATACATTTTACACGCTCTTTTTATGGTTTCCTCCAAAGGACGATAACTGAAACCGGGCAGCGCTTTTAATAGTTTCTCATTGCTAAATCTTGTGAAGCTGTTGGCAACCTTTGCACTTTCTTTTGTTAGTAATGGTTTTTTTCCGGTAACTATTGATTTTACCTTTTCCAGTCTCCACGCCAGACCAGCTAGAAAAGGAGTTGCCTCTTTCGATGGTCGTTTTTTCCCGAAGCAATCAGCCATTGTGTCAAACAATTTTCTAAATGGCCAATTGTCATTACATATAATAAACCGTTCGTCCGTAATATCACTCTCCATTAAAGCTACAGTGGCCCGGGCTACGTCTTCTACATCCGCAAAGCCATTCACACCTCTGCTATACCATTTAAATTCGTTGTAGGCGCTTTTGAAAAGGCCACAGCTGCCTTGATTCCAATCACCATATCCCAATACAGTAGCCGGATTTAAGATCACTCCTTGCAATCCTTCGGAAAACCCTCGCCATACTTCCAGTTCTGCATAAAACTTACTTATGGCATAGTGCGTGTTGGCCTTATTATTTTCCCATTTGGCGGATTCATCTACTACGGTACCAGTTATTTTGCGCCCGATAGCAGCAACAGAACTGATGTATACAAAGCGCTGCACTTGCTGCTCCAGCGCAACATTTACCACATTCTTTGTACCTTCTACATTCACTCGATACATTTGGGAACGATCAGAGTGGTGAAACGAAACAATCGCTGCACAATGGATTACGGTATCGACACCCTCCATCGCATCTGCTAAAGAAATCACATCCAGAATATCACCCTCTACCCACTCTACTTTGCGGAGAACTTCGGCATCTATAAAAAAAGGTAGTCGAGACGACGAACGCTTTATCGCTCGAACGTTATAGCCTTGTTGAACCAATTCTTTAAGAATATAGGCTCCCAAAAAACCGGTTCCTCCGGTTACTAATATTTTAGATGCCTGACTTATACCCGTATGATTTTGCGCGAAAATAGCGATTTAAGAAGATTGATAAGCTGCATCTTTACAGGCGCTCGTTGTCTCGATGCAGCTTATGTGGATGCTAACAGTAGGATGTGTAGTTATTTCTTGCCGATGCGATAAAGACGACCATGTGCTCCATCACATACAGCATACAAGGCTCCGTCTTTTCCTTGCTGAACATCTCTGAAACGTTGTTGCTGGCCGGTGAGTAATCTTTCTTCTCCTACTACTTTATTATCTCGGATATCCAGTCGCAGAATATGAGAGCCACTCAAACAACCGATAAACAAGTTGTTCTTCCACTCCGGTATCAGATCGCCGCTATAGAAGGTCATACCGCTGGGCGATACCACCGGATCCCAGTAATATACAGGCTGTTCCATTCCTTCTTTTTGCGTAAGCCCGTTATTTATAGCCTCTCCAGAGTACTCAATACCATAAGTAATGGTAGGCCATCCGTAATTCTTGCCCGGCTCAATGCGATTAATTTCATCGCCACCTCGGGGACCAAATTCACAGTTCCATAAATCGCCCGTTACAGGATGTATGGCCAAGCCTTGAACATTACGATGACCATAGCTGTAGTTTTCGGGCATGGCATTGGGTGTATTGATAAAAGGATTGTCTGCTACAGGCTTACCCTCTTTCGTGATACGTACAATTTTGCCCAACCCTGTGCTCAAATCCTGCGCTTTAGGTCTTGTTTTCAGATCGGATCTTTCACCGGTACTAACAAAGAGATTGCCGTCCTTATCAAACAATATTCTGCCGCCATAATGTAAAGTACCTGCAAAAGCCGGTGTAGCACGATAAATCACTACAGGGTTCTCTATTGTTTTTTCATCATCAGATAAACGACCCTTGGCTACCGCCGTAAGAGTTCCGCCATCAATATCTTCCGAAAAACACCAATACACCATGCGGTTGTTACTAAAATCAGGATCGATGGTCAATCCCAGCAAACCTCCCTGTCCGTTTGAATTTACAGGTGGTAATCCTACAATAGGAGCAGAAAGTTCTCCTTTAGTTGTAGCAATACGCATGGTACCGCCATTTTCTGTAATAAGTAATCTTCCGTCGGGCAATACCGCAATACCCCAAGGATTTACCAGATCTTCTGTTAAAATCTGTATATCCAACTCAGTGGTTGTTTTCATGCCGGGAGCTCGAGTTTGTCCTTCGAAGGCCGGTTTATAATCTGTATTAGGCGGATTGGTTTCCACAGGAGGTAAATTGGGTAATTCCGCATCAGGCTTCGTTTGATCAGCCGAAGATTTGCCATTACAAGCGTAGAGACTGCCCATTAGCGCTGTGACAGGCAGTATATATTTCAATGTAAGACGCATAAAAAAAATTTAAGCAATAATTAATAAAATGAACAGAGAACAATCTGTTTTATCATTCGTTAATATGTTCAGAATGTGGCAATATACGAATAACCGGGCAAGACGATGCTTGTTGTCTTACAAAAATAAAAAAAGCACAGCCTATCCTTTATTTTACGAATTTTGCAGCACCTTTTTATTCTATGTTGTCAAAACATTGGATAAAATTAAATCATAATAAAATTGAGCAAAAGAGGACTATACGCAGTTTTATTGGCTTCTTTATTACCGTTGGTTTGTTACTTTATCGTCAAACATTATAGCAGCGAATCGCTATCCATGCCTCGTTACTATATGCCCGATAGTACGGTAACCCGCCTAGAAAACGGAAAACTAATTGAAGATACCATCTGGCACAAAATACCAGACTTTACGCTTACGAATCAACTGGGGAAAGAAGTAAAATTGAGCGATTATGAAGGTAAAGTAATTATCGCAGACTTCTTTTTTACACACTGCCCTACTATTTGTCCCAAACTTACCTCCAACATGAAGGAGTTAGCATCTGCTATTACCAATGCTTCAAGAGTGGGCGATAAAACCAATTATAACATCCGTTTTTTATCTTTCTCCGTTGATCCAGAAAGAGATTCGGTACCCCAATTGAAAAAATGGGCAGATCGTTTTCAAGTAAATCCCGAGCAATGGGATTTACTCACCGGCGATAAACAAATTATCTACGACCTTGCGCTTAATGATTTCAAACTGGGTATAGTAGATGGCAAGGGCGTTGATACCGCTTTCATCCATACCGATCATTTTGTACTCATCGACGGCAATCGTCATATTCGGGGTTATTATCATGGTTTGGAAGAAAAAGACCTGAAACGCTTATCCCGCGATGCAGTATTACTTACACTTGAGAAAGATAGTAATAAAAAGAGTGGTCTTCCTGTAAAATCATTAGCTATCTTTTTTGTTATAGCAGCTGTTGCAGTAGGCCTATTTATGATATTATTTAAAAACAAGAGTAATGCTAACTCCTACTTGGAAAAAAAATGATACAAAAGCCAATTGGCTTATTATAAGTTTTTCGATAATTGTGTTTCTGGTGGTTGCTGCTTTAGGTCGTGTTCAGCTTAATGTAAATGTAGGTTTTGATGTTCACATCTTTGCACAAATTAACGCTGTCATCAATTCTGCGGTGACTATCCTACTTATTGCCGCATTAATTGCCGTTAAAAAAAGAAATTATGCCTTACACAAAAAAATTATGATGTGGGCGATGGTATTGTCCATCTTGTTTTTGGTAAGCTATATTTGTCATCACCTGCTAGCCGGCGACACTAAATTTGGAGGTACCGGAGCCATAAAAACATTCTATTACATCATTCTTTTCACACATATTCCTTTAGCCGGATTTATTCTTCCATTTATTTTATATACAGCTTATCGTGGGCTTATAGGAGAATATCCACGCCATAAAAAAATCGCACGTATTACTTGGCCTCTGTGGTTGTATGTAGCCATTACCGGAGTATTGGTATACATCTTGATTAGCCCTTATTATACATAATGCTCAGACCTTCGTTTGAAGTGCTATAAATATTTAAAGAAGATATAGGGATTATAACATCTTCTATTATCTTCGTTTTCGATACCAAATAATAAACACCGATGAGCGTTTTTGAAGTAAATGGAGGAAATCGACTGAAAGGAACCATTGTTCCTCAGGGTGCAAAAAACGAGGCATTGCAGATTATTAGTGCAGTACTGCTCACTCCGGAGGAAGTAACGATTCATAACATCCCCGATATACTGGACGTGAACCTGCTGATAGAACTGCTTTCCGATATGAACGTGAAAGTAAATCGTGTAAGCAGAAGCACCTGTAAATTCCAGGCTGATGAAGTAAACATCGATTATCTACATAGTCCCGAATTCAAAAAGAAAAGCGGACGATTACGCGGTAGTGTTATGCTGGCTGGCGCACTGCTGGCACGTTATAAAAAAGCATTTATCCCCAAACCAGGTGGTGATAAAATCGGCCGTAGAAGATTGGACACACATGTCATCGGATTTCAGAAACTGGGTACACAGTTCAACTATAATGCTGAGGACGGCTTCTTTCATCTTACCGCCGATGAACTAAAGGGAACCTACATGTTATTAGACGAACCTTCGGTAACAGGAACTGCCAATATTGTTATGGCAGCTACTATGGCCAAGGGTACTACTACTATTTACAATGCTGCTTGCGAACCTTATGTACAACAGCTATGCAAAATGTTGAACCGCATGGGTGCTAAAATCAGCGGTATTGGCAGTAACCTACTTACTATTGAAGGCGTCGATTATCTTCATGGTACCGAGCACACCATGCTTCCCGACATGATTGAAGTGGGTTCTTTCATTGGCCTGGCCGCAATGACGCAAAGCGAAATCACTATCAAAAATGCGAGCATTAACGATTTAGGTATCATTCCCGAAAAATTCCGTCAACTGGGTATTGAAATGGAGTTTAGAGGAGATGATATTTACATTCCCTCTCAGGAGCTATATACCATTCAGCGCCACCTCGATGGCAGTGTACTTACCATTTACGATCATCCTTGGCCGGGCTTTACACCAGATCTTCTAAGCATTGTACTCGTAACAGCCATTCAAGCACGAGGCAGTGTACTTATCCATCAAAAAATGTTTGAAAGCCGCCTGTTTTTTGTAGATAAGCTAATAGAAATGGGGGCACAAATCATTCTTTGCGACCCGCATCGTGCTGTTGTTATCGGACTGGAACGCGAAACACAGCTCAGAGGCATTACCATGAGTAGCCCCGACATCAGAGCGGGTGTGGCTTTGCTGATTGCCGCATTAAGCGCCGAAGGCAAAAGCACTATTCAGAATATTGAACAAATTGATCGCGGGTACCAATATATTGACACCAGATTACAAGCTTTAGGAGCGGATATTAAGAGGATATAAAAACAAAGCAGGTATTATTAATACAAATCCATTTTTACATGCGTTACTACAATACCAAGGACTGGCTACATACTTTGTTCAGAGTAACCAGAGCCGATGTATTGCGAAAACTATGGTGGATCCTGCTTGTAATAGCCATTTATTCTTTTTTCATTGCGTACTTGGAGCTGGAGTATTGGAAACTGTCGGAGTTAGATAAAAGTGTGCTGAAAAATATTCCCATCATGCATTCGTTGCTGGGCTTCGCTATTTCGCTAGTGCTGGTATTTAGAACGAATACCGCGTATGACCGCTGGTGGGAAGGCCGAAAACTGTGGGGTGCATTGATGAACAATTCCCGGAATCTAGCGCTGAAACTATCCGTTGTATTAAAAGAAGATGAAAAAGAAGAAAGAACATTATTCAAAACACTCATCCCGGGATATGCATTAGCATTGCATCAACATCTGCAGAAAGAACGTACCCGCATAATGCTCTTTGATGAAGATGCACAAACTCGAAAGGTTATCCAATCTATCGATACAGAGAAACATGTTCCCAATCAGGTAGCAGGTTTAATTTATGAGAATGTAAAAAAGCTGTATCGAGATGGAAAGATCAGCGGCGAAGTATTATTGTTTTTAAACAATGAATTGCAATCGTTTACCGACATCTGCGGTGCTTGCGAGCGCATTAAAAATACACCCATTCCGTCCTCATACGGAGTGTTTATTAAAAGGTTTATTCTAATCTATCTGCTTACATTGCCTTGGGGTTATGTATTTCAGTTGGGCTACTGGGTAATTCCGGTGGTGGTAGTGATTGCTTATGTGATGACCAGCCTCGAGCTGATTGCCGAAGAAATTGAAGACCCATTTGGCAATGACGAAAACGATCTACCCACCTATAAGATGTCTGAAAATATCCGCAAAAGTGTGGAAGAGATTTTATAATCAATTTCAAAAACCGGGTAACGACTTGTTTTCAGAAAAACCCATTATTCAAATTTTTTACTCCGGGTGCAAATACCGTAATTTGTGCTATGGCTTCTGCTAATAAAAAAATCATCATTATAACGGCTCCTTCCGGAGCTGGTAAAACATCCATTACCCGATATCTGCTGGAACGCTTTCCGCAGTTGTCTTTTTCTATATCTGCCACTACACGCAGCCCGCGCGAAAATGAAGTGGACGGTAAAGACTATTACTTCATCAGCATAGACGCATTTAAGCAAAAAATACAAAGCGGCGAATTTGTGGAGTGGGAAATGGTGTACGAAGGCAAATATTACGGTACCTTGAAAACAGAATTAGTACGCCTCTGGAAAGAAAAAAAATGTCCGCTTTTGGATATTGATGTTAAAGGCGCTATCCACATCCAGCAACAATATCCTGACAGTACCCTATCGATTTTTATTGAGCCTCCATCCGTAAGAGAGCTAGCACGTAGGCTGGCCAGTCGCGGTACAGAAACTGAAGAATCTTTACAAACCCGTATCAATAAGGCCGAATATGAAATGTCTTTCAGCCATCATTTCGATCATATAGTTGTAAACGACGATTTACAAGAAGCTTGTGAAGAAGCGGAAAAACTAGTTAGTGAATTTCTGAACAAATAATGGTTGCAAAAGACAGTTCCTTTCGTCTTTAATAATTTATGAGAGCTGGATTTTAATATAAAACCCCTTTTGTATCTTTAGGACATGGACGGAACCCTTATTGCCTGGCTTGCAGCGCTACTGTTTATGATGTTCTTTGCGGGGATAGAAATGGCTTTTTACAGCGCAAGCAGATTAAACATAGAGTTAAAACGTAAGCAGGAAACCGCCGCAGGCTTACGTCTGGGTCGTTTTATCGACGCGCCTGCCGTATTCCTAGGTGTGGCAATAGTAGGTTACATTATTGCCTTAACCATTTTTGTATTACTTACTGCAGAAGTTACTCAGCCACTTTGGCAAAAGTTGCACATTTACTCACGAGGCACACAAATCGTATTGGAAATACTGCTGAACGCGTTGATCGTATTAATCATAGCCGAGTTCTTTCCGAGAGCGCTGTTCCGTGCCAAAAGTGATGCTCTTTTAAGCGGATTCTCCTTTATAATGAACCTTTTCTTTTCGCTGTTTGCTCCTTTTGTACGCGGTTTATTTCATCTATCCAATTGGATTTTAAAATATGTATTCAATGTAAGACTGGATAAAAACCAATCCCCTTTGGGCAAAAACGAATTGCGCTTTGTCTTCTCCGACGGCATGAAGGATAATACCAAGGCAGATACCAGTGCCCAACTGCTTGAAAACGCCCAGGAACTGCCTAATATAAAAATCAGGCAGTCCATGGTACCTCGTAAGGAGATTATTGGAGTAGATGCAAAAACTCCTATCAACGAACTGGTTCAGAAGTTTGCAGAAACTAAGCGCACCCGTATCATCATTTACGAAGACTCTATCGATAATATTCTTGGATACGTACATCAACTGGACCTTTTCAAAAAACCCACAGATATTAGAAGTATCCTAATAGATATTATTGCGGTTCCCCAAAGCATGAATGCGGTAGACCTCATTTACAAATTCAGTAATGAAGCCAAAAGCATTGCATGGGTGGTGGACGAATTTGGAGGTACTGCAGGTATTATTACCATGGAGGATGTGCTGGAAGAGATTTTCGGTGATATAAGAGATGAGTATGATACCGACAAGTTTGTAGAAAAGGAAGTAGGAGAAGGAGAATACATTTTTTCCGGGCGATTAGAGCTGGATTATCTGGAAAAAAAATACAATCTCAAATTCGAAGGACACGAAACCGAAACTCTTTCGGGTTATATCATCTCCCATCACGAAACCATCCCGAATCAGAAAGAACGTATTATTATCGACGACTATGAGTTCGATATTCTGGAAGTAACCCACACCAGAATTGAAATGGTCAAGCTTAAAAAGCTGAAATAGGGTATTATAACATATCCGATAAGCCATCATTCCCCTCACCAATTGCCCCAAAACTTCCTTTGGGGCAAAAAATATCACTACTTCATCCCAAATCGGTAATTATACCGCATCTTTGCGTACTTATTTTTGCGTACTATGGCTTTGATGGACTTTTTTAATAAACGGAGCAACGGCAATGATGAAATGTCTTTTGTAGACCATCTGGAAGTACTGCGCTGGCACTTAATACGTTCGATTATTGCCGTAGTGATATGTGCCGTTATGGTGTTTGTGTTTGCCGATTTTTTTGTAGACGATATCGTATTCGGGCCTACTAAGCCCAGCTTTGTCTCCATCGAATGGTTATGCCGTACCGGCCATGCAGTAGGTGTGGGCGAAGCGCTTTGTTTTAATAATGATACACCCATTCGATTTCAGGAAACAACACTAACCGGACAGTTTATTGCATCGTTTACGGTAGCCTTCATCGGTGGGTTTATCCTAGCATTTCCCTATGTATTTTGGGAGTTATGGCAGTTTGTGAAACCCGCTTTATCCGATACAGAAAAGCGCCAGACCCGCGGCATCATCTTTTGGGTTTCGGTGCTATTCTTCTTAGGGGTAGCTTTCGGATATTTTATTCTAACACCGCTTATGGTTAATTTCTATTTTAACTATAAGCTGAGTGAGATGATTGATATCCGCCCTACATTTTCAGATTATCTGGAAAACCTGCTCTATACTACAGTGGGTATAGGCTTGCTATTTCAATTGCCTTTACTAATCCTGCTTTTGTCAAGAGCGGGCATCATCACCTCCAAAACACTCCGCCGATACAGACGTCATGCATTTGTTGTAATTTTGATAGCAGCGGCCATTATTACTCCCACTACCGACCCCTTCAGTCTTGCCGTAGTGGCTATGCCGTTATATATGCTTTTTGAAATCAGCATTTCTCTGGCCGCCCGCGGAGAGAAAAAAGCAGCAGCAAACGCTGAATCCATTGAAGAATGGAGCTAAAACCACATGTAATGGAAACAACATTGGATCTTACGAAACCCATTGCCATAGGCTCGGACCATGCAGGGTTTGAGATGAAAGAATTTGTGATCTCATATCTGGAGGGCAAGAGCTTGGCCTTTAAGGATTTTGGAACACATTCGGCGGAATCTGCCGATTATCCCGACTTTGCACATCCTGTTGCCGAAGCTGTAGCTAGTGGGGCTTTTTCATTTGGTATTCTGCTTTGCGGCAGTGGGAATGGCGTTGCTATTACTGCTAATAAGCATCAGGAAATTAGGGCCGCACTCTGCTGGGACGAAGAAATTGCCGCCCTTGCCAGAAAACACAACAATGCTAATGTCATTTGTATTCCTGCCCGGTTCGTGTCGGAAAGCGTTGCTGAAGAAATGATTGATGTTTTCATTAAAACAGCTTTCGAAGGAGGTCGACATGCTAATCGGGTAAATAAAATTTCCTGTTAATAATCGGCTATTTCTACAATTTCCTGTCAATTATTATAATATTATATCATGCTCAATAACAGAATCATCAATACAGGTATTTGCTCATATGGTATGAGTGGTAAGATTTTTCATGCTCCCTTTATACACGCGCATCCTTTATTTAACCTAAGCGCTATTGTGGAAAGGCACCGCGATGAGTCGCGGGCAAAATACCCTGATTCCAAACTGTATCGCTCTTTCGAGGAGCTACTGGCCGATAAGGATATTGAACTCATTGTGGTAAATACACCGGTGCAGACGCATTTCGAATATGCCAAAGCCGCCCTAAACGCAGGAAAGCATGTGATTGTTGAAAAGCCCTTTACCGTAACAGCAGAGGAAGCACAAATACTGGATGATCTGGCAAAAGAAAAAAACCTTTTTCTAAGCGTATATCAAAACCGTAGATACGACGGCGACTTTAAAGCGCTGAAAGACGTAGTGAGCGAAAATCTTCTAGGCGAGCTAAAAGAAGCCGAACTTCGCTATGACCGCTATCGTCCCGGACATAGCGGTAAGGATCATAAAGAGGGCGATAAACCCGGCGCCGGCAACCTGCACGATTTAGGAGCCCATTTAATTGATCAGGCCATTCAACTGTTTGGATTTCCTGAAGCCGTGTTTGCCGATGTATTCACCATGCGGAAAGACATGATTGCCAACGATTACTTCGAAGTATTGTTGTACTATCCGCGACCTTTCAGGGTAAGAATCAAAGGAACTGTATTTGCACGTGAACAGTACTATGCTTATATTCTACAAGGGGAAAACGGTACGTTCATGCAACAACGCTCTGACCTGCAAGAAGCCCGCCTAATGGCCGACGAGGTTCCTTCGTTGGGCACCTGGATTCCTACCCCGCAAGGGCATGATGGTATACTACATACAATAATCAACGGAGAGCCCGTACGCAAAGAAACCCGCTCTACCATGGGTAATTACATGGATTATTATGAGGATGTATACCAAGCGCTGGTAAACGGAGCACCCAATCCGGTTCCGGCATCGCAGGCCGTGCTTACCATGCGTATTATTGAAGCAGCTTTAAAGAGCAGTGCGGAAAAAAGGGTTATAACGCTCTAGTTAAGGTGTTTCTTCGGACGGGTCCAGGCTACGCTTACTTTTCTTGTATTTGTCATGAATGACATCACGCATGGGCCGTCCTTCCACTTTACTTTCCAGCCATGAAATAATGTCCAAATAAGCAAAGGAACGCGTCTGGAAGCGGTCGCCCTCCAGGTGTTTTACTTTTTGGAGAAAGTTTTCAAATTCCGGTCTCAACTGACGGGTCGAAAACTTGAAGGAGTTGCGCAGGAACCGGAACATCTCCTCTTCTATAACGGTGAGGTTCTTCATGCGCGACATATAACGAAATACCGAGCGCGTGAGTGAATCCATCAGCTCCAGATTGCCCAACTCATAATGCGCCAGCAGGTGCATCAGTCGCGAATAACATTGCAAATCGGTACGTAAATCGGAAGAATCGTTGATAATCCGCTGCAAATAATCAATACTGGTACTATAATCCCCCGACAGGTAGTACAACATGGCAATTTTGTACGTAATTACCATAATGCGGTGCTTGTCGAGGAAAAGCTCATACTCTTTCAGCTTCTGCTCAATTTCCGGAATCACCTTGAGGCCTTGCTCGCAAAGCCCCGTAATATTGTAAAAATTAATTTTGGCGCTGGCAATATATACAAAGGATTGAACCGTAAAATTTTCATTGTCTTGCACACGTTTCGTTTGTGAAAATGCTTCAAACTCTTTCAGCACACGGCTTAGCTCGCGGTAATTTCGGAGGTCGAAATGCGCATTCAGTAAGCTGTGGTAGCCCCGAATAAAGTGGCCAGTTTCCACGCGCTGCATGTTGGGCATTTCCTTAAACAGATCCACCCATTTCTGGGCATAACGATAGTACATCAAAAAGTCCTGACGTATAAACGCATACCAAGTATAGCTTTGATAATAATACAGCCGCTCGTAGAAACCCTTTTGCTCGGCAGAACCCGTAGGCAGCGACTGTCTGAAAAACTTCTTCACCTTGTTCTCTTCCTCCTCATTCCGCGCGTGACCATTGGCGATAAAGAAGCCGTACATCTGCAATGACAGATTAGACAGACGGGTAATCATATCTACCTTTTGGTTGGCTTCGTTAGCCTCTTCGGAAAGCGCTTCTATGCGGCTCTTGAAGGTATCAGTTACGTTCAAAGCCTCAATACGTTTTTCCAGCGATAGAATGAGGGGTAAAAAGAAATACTTCTGATTATTACGAGCTACCTCCTTGGCCTTGTCTATAGCCCGAAGGCTTTGGAAAAATAAACCCTTTTTATAAAGAATATGGGCCGTATCGAATAGCTCATTCAGCTGAAGGTCAAGGCTATCATTGCTTTTCAGTAGCCGAAGACTGGCTAGTACTTCCTTGTATAGGTGGGATTTCAGATTAGCCAGCTGCGGTTTTGTAACATTCTTCATTTTTTTCAGCAACACCGCTTCATCATAAGTGCTCATCTTATCAAGAATATCAAAGAGTTTGATAATCTTAAGGTCCTCATTTCCAGAACTGCGGGTGATATAGAGCTTAAAATGCCTTTTCTCCGCCTTTTCTAAAGAGCGGATCAGCTGAAACAGAATGTCACTTGGTTTCTTCGGCATTAAAACAAATTTAAAGTTCTTAATAACAAAAACAATAATTTATGGTAGATATAATGGAAGTTTTCCTCAAAATTGGCCGAAATACAAGGGTTTCAACAATGAAAACTGCTGTTTGATATGCGAATTAAGGCGAAAAGATGTAAATGAAAGCATAAAAACACAGCGTAAATTTGTGTTGTGATTCTGATAAACGAGCGTACAGGCAGCAAAGAAAAAGAATAAGGCAAGACTAGGATTCAAGTTTTTTCATATGGCAAGCAATCGTTAGAGGTCGGTCCGTTTCTACGGAAAGACCTTTTTTGTTTTGGGAGTTTTATCAGCTTTCAAAATAAAAAATCCGGGATGAAACCCGGAACAGTACATTTACCTTTTCATAAGCAGGCAATCGTCAGAGGCAATCAATTAGAGGTCGTCATAAACATTTCCCACGTTCAGAAAATGTTCGTTAAAAACATCTAAAACGATGTTTTTTATTATTCGGTTCTGCTAAGGTATAATAATTTTTAATATCAGTTAACTTTTTTTTAATGCTTTTTTTCAAAAAAATGGCAATTTTTCTTGTTTTAGATCAACATCCCACCTTTTGAACAGGTGGTTGGACATAATTAAAGACACAGCCTGAAATACAATACAGGACTGATTTGTGGGTGATTTTTTAAGGGTTTGATGTCTAAAAATTAACATTAACTTATTAATACGCACACTGTATCCGTTGTATCTTTGTGCAACAAAAGCGCAAGGCTTTTAAAGATATTAGGATTTAAGTTTTTTTCATATGGCAAGCAATCGTTAGAGGTCAGTCCGTGTCTACGGAAGGACCTTTTTTGTTTTTAGCCCCTTCTCTTCATTTTGTTGAAAAATATCTTTTTTACATTATTGCCGGTTTCGAAAGCAGCATTGGACAGGGCATTTTTCAGTGTATTATTCTGTTTAAATAAACCTTGGACATAAATAATAAAAACTCCTAAAACACAGTACTGTATTGGCTTTTATAAAAATATTAAGAGCTTGAATATATCAAAATCAAGCAGAAGTTGGTTTTGAGCAGGCCATAAAGCGTGGTAACTTTGTGCCAGATTCAACACCGAGAGAAAGATAAAGTGCAAGAATCAGGCGTAAGCGAATCTACAAGAAAGAAGTTTTTTAAGTTTTTTCATATGGCAAGCAATCGTTAGAGGTCAGTCCGTGTCTACGGAAGGACCTTTTTTGTTTTTGGAACTTTGCTTGAAACAACTTAGCCAAGAAATTAAGCCCATCTCTCCATCTACCCATAATCTTAACATAAAGATTTATAATAGAAGCCATATCCGCTTTTACTTTTTAATAGTGCGCATATCCCCTAACCCGAAGGCCCAGATACGCTAGAAAAGATACGCTTTGGGTAGAATTTCGACCTCTTTAATAATAGCATTAAAAATTAGTGCCTACTCTTATAAGAATGCTTCTGGGAATAAGGGGAACGTGAGTAAAGGATTGCACTAATGGAGTATTGATAAAATGACTATAACCTTTTTCGTAAGTTATATTGGAAAACACAAGACCGCAGCTCCATTTTTTATTGATATTATAATTCGACTTTAACTCGAAGAAGCTGAGATTATTTTGATAAGAAGAGAAGATATTATTTACATAATTCTCTGCAAGAAGCACTATGTTCATTTTTTTATCAACCATGAATGTCTGCCCAAGTGCATTCTTGATGTTTAAAATTTTACCGTTAAAACCGCTTATCGGTTTCATCTGATTTGAGTAAGAAAAATTAAGATTGGCATTGCTATAAAACTTAATATAGTACTTTTTAGCCCAATTTCTTTTCAAGGAAAAATCAAGCTCCAGTTGTGTGATTTTATTATTATATATCTGCTCATTTATTTTACTGTATCTGTTACCATACCTGCCCGATATGGTAATATTCATCAGCGAAGAAATTGATAGCAATACTCTTTAAATATCGAGCGATAAGTTAATATCAGATGAGACTTTGTTTATTAGAGAATCTCGACTGAGAAAGAATGTATTATTGAGAAAGGAAGTATTTAAAATGCTTTTAAAGTAATGATGATAAGAAAAATAAACTCTATTACGGTTCCCAATCTTTTTTGACTCTATCAGATTTGAATAGGCAAAAGGCCTACAACACCATATTTGCATATGGTAATATAATTTTCGTACCTGACACCGTTAAAAAGTAATAAGAGAATGAACAACGCAACACACTGTTGGCATCTAATTTCATTAATCATCAATTTTATTATTCCCTCTTCATGTCCGAATAAATGACAACAAAAAAAGCTGCTTTGCAGCAGCTTTTTGAGATTCGGGTTGAGGATATATTGTTTATTTGGTGCTCATTTGGTCAATCAAATTCAACAATTGACTTTCGGACACTTCTGTCAGATTAAAAGTATATGCAACATAGTTTTTACCGCTTTCCGGAGTAGGAATAGTCACATCGCGCATTTCAGCATAGAACTTTCCGTCTTTGGCACTCATTGCAAGGAATGTACCTTCCTGACCCACCGGAATAGAGTTTTGATAACTTAACAAGCCCTCTTTACCAGGAGCCGGATACAGAATTACATTGTACAACTTTATGAGCGTATTAGTATTCTTGGTTTTAAAGAACAATAATGTAGGATCATTGGATGTATAATTATTGCCGGTTTCCCAGTTAAATTTATCCCCAAAGTAGCCCAATACAGTAGTTTTCGGGCGAGGATCGACATACAATGCATCACAATTCAACCAGGTACCCAGCCTATCTAACGGGAAGATAGTAGATGTTGCAGAAGCAAAGCCGACACCAGGAATTTGATCCCAAACAATACCGCGGTTTACGGACACTTGTGTTGTACCGGTAACAAGCTGATTTTCATGATTATGTCCGGATACAGTATAGGTAATAACTGTATCTCCCTCCCACATCGGAACTTCCATTCTTTGAGGTTGTTCGCCATTAGCATTTGCAAGACCAATGGGTACTACAACAGACGGAGGTTTTACGGCATCAAGCACTAAGTCTTCACCATTTTGTCTGGCGCGAACAATGATTTCTCCGAAAGACTCCAGCATTTCTCCGCTCGAAGTAAGCGTAGGACGGTTAGCCAAAATCATGTCTGAGGCCTTTAGGATATCTCTTGCGGAAATATTTACATTGCCGGTTACGGGAGCCCCTCCTTTTGTTCTAAATACGCCAGCCGGAAAAGTGATGGTAGTTCCACTACTTAATGTGATGGTACCGCCGGCTGCTGCATCCAATACAAAAGCCTCTTCTTTAGGGGCGTATTTTTTAAAGAATTCGTCCATCATGCGGGCCGATGCTTTATCATTTGCTCCCGGCATGATGGGTGTATCGCTCTTTTTACAGGCTATCACAGTTGCCGCTATCGCTGCCAATAATAATATCTTTTTCATGGGATTCTAGTTTTATGTTTCAAAATGTTGTTCATGGGTATATCAACACTTTGAAACATTTGTTACCCCCTTTTCAAAAATTTTTTTTGGCGTATAAAAAATAGGCCAACTAGTAGCATTGCGACGGCGATGACAATGTATCCATAAGGTATTTTGGACTGAAGTATAATGGGCTGATTCACCCCTTGATAATAAAACGCAGCCCACAGCCAGGGGTTTTGAGCAGCCACATGAGTATGATTTTTCAAATACGCGATGCGTGCATTTTTTAGAGCCTGTGCCGGTGTTTTTACTTTTTCAAGTTCTTTATAAAAATGCTGAATTAGTGTCTTCGTTGCAGCATCATCTACTGCCCAGCGCGACGAAAGCACACCTCCTACACCCTTGCTAAGCAACGAACGTCCCAAACTCTGCATGCCTTCATGTTGTATCATTGTTCCTTTTCCTGTTTCACAAGCGGCTAGCACCATCAATGGACATCGGGCTGTGTTAAATTGTATCTGTCCCAGATACAGCTTTTCCTTTAAAACAATATAAGGCTGGTGGGTATTATCATCCGCCACAGCATGGGATGCCAAGTGTATAATGTCGTTACTGTTTAGCGCATCATAAAAAACCTTATTTGCTGTCTTTGCCGCAGCATATTTTTGGGTTTTAAAATGTTTTGCTAGAAAATCAACTTCATCTTTTGAAGAAGGCAATGCCGGAAACCCTAGATGTGGCTTTTCAAAAGCAAAAGCATTAATAACTGCGCATACTTCATCGGAATGTGCATTGAGCAACTGTAATAAAGAATATTGATAGCTCACTGCCTGCTGCAACCCTAAATAGGTAAATGTATTTTCTGATAAACAGAGGGCTTCCAACGGCAACAGATGCAGCGCTCCCGCAGGAGATACAATAAGTGACGTGTTATTAGTTATACCAATGCCAGGAAGGTATTTTTGAAGCAAAGCATGAGAAGCTTTTGCATATGCATACGGATTATTATTAAACGCAGTCGGCCCCTCATAAAAATAAGTATTTACAAAGTCGTAAATATCAGCGAAGCTGCTCGTGGTATCGACGGTATGACTAACGTCCTCTTTTGATACAGAAACAATATACAATGAACGATTACCAGAGTAATAGCTAATTACGGTGTTATCTCTACGAATCTCATTAAGCCAGTCTACGAATTTTTGATAAGATGGTGCAGATAATGACTGAGCAAATACGTTTCCCTTCAAACTAAGCTGATACTCTTTTTCGGCGATACGCTTTTTAATAAGCGTCTTTTGTTCTTCATCGGTTGTTTGTGCCAACAAAAAATAGTCCTCCCGAAGCGCTTCAAACAAATAGGTGGTGACACTACTGTCCGATTGCCACTGCCTCGTACGTTGTTGCTCATACATCAGCTTTCGTCCTTTTGACAACTCAGCAAGCCATAAGGCTTTTATTAAATAGGCTTCTTTTTTTGTGGCATCGTATAAAGAATGATTCCATGCTATGGCTTGCTCTGTATTGGTTTCATTGAAATAAATACTTCCTTCGCTGAACAACCAAGTGTCAATGAGCTGTTGCGTATAATAATCGTTCAGCACCGCCTGTTCATACCAATAAGATGTACTGTCTATATCGTGCAGTTGCTCATAGCATTTCGCCAATCCAAACATGGATGCAGTAACTGTATAATCAGGATATAAGCCTAAGGTGTCTAACTTAAAGTTATTTAAAGCTTGAGAAAACCAGTCTTTGCTTTCGACAAAACGATGCAACGAAAGTAAACAAATGCCTATCTCGTTGGCCACCTTAGCTCTTTCTCGTGTAGCCAGCAAATCGTTCTGCGACCAAGCTTTAAGCAAATAGCCTAAAGCTTCTGACTGCTTGTCTTCAACAGTAAGAATATGTGCACGATCAATTAAAGAAGTAACAATCCAGTTATTATTGATATTGGATGAATTAAAACGAAGTGCTTTTTCGTTCCATAAACGGGCACTATCTTTTTGCTGCATTTCCAGATAGGCTTGGGCTTTCAAGTTGTATAGCAATACAGCGGTCCCATCGTTTTGCTGTAAAGCACTAATTCCCTTGTTGCAGATTTCCTGTACCACTTCATACTCCTGCATATTCAAGTGTGTAGTGGCCATATTGGCATACAAAGCCGGTAGCATTTCATATTTACCGTTTTCGATGGCTAAAGCTATAGCCGTCTGTTGTATGAGGATGGCTTTGCTGAAATCTCCAATGCGCGTATAATTATTTCCCAAAGGCTTGCAAACATATTCCTCTACCTCCATTTCTTGCACCAAAGTACCGTTGGTTTTTTCTTGCCGATAAAAAGCATATGCTTGCTCGTACCACCGAGTAGAAGCTTGTATCTGCCCGCTTTGCAGCAAATGATACGCGATATTGGTGAGTAAATGATAGTAGGCTAATTTTTCCTCATCGGTGATAGGACTTCGCCAAATTTTGGCAACAATAGAATCTGCTTTATTGGCCAAAACAGGAGCTTCATCTATTTGGTCAAAAGCCAGATTCAAATAGTCCGTTAGTGCGTCTTGTGTCTTAAGTTCGTTGTAATCTTTGAAAATCAGGTCTTGAAAAGTAGTGGCGTAAATAAAGAACAGCATTATCACAGTGCCCGCCAAAAGCAAAGGCTTCTTACACTGTCGTATTGCTTGTTTTACAATCGCCATCCTGCATAAAAGTACCCAAAGCTACTGTTTTTACCGTTGTAATAATATCTAAAACCTATATGGGGGCCCAGTTTTACTTTTCCTAATTGCAGGTCAAAGAACGGACGGGCGCGCCAGTTACTGAAAGCTTTAATTTTTTCTTTATTGAAAAGGGTATATGGATTTCGTGGAGCATTAGGATCGTTTACTACTAATAGATGATACGTTTTACTTCCTTCTATCTCTCCGGCAATATCCGCCGTCACAACAGCCCCGGCTCCGATAGAAATATAATCGTTGATGTTGTATCGCAACTGCAGTGGTATTAGTTTAATCTGACTGATTTTGGTAGTTTGTAACGAATCTATCCTATCGTACCCCAATCTTTTCATAAGCGAATCAATAAAAATAGAGCCCTCTTCTTGAACAGAGATTCTGGTGGTAGTAGTACGTACCGCAGCTTTATAATACAACTCTGTCTGAAAATAGGGGAGATACGGTGCCAGTGGGGCTATCCCGATTCCTGTTACGATACCATCGCTTACCTTGGCGTCGTTGCCAAAAGCCTTTTCATATCCCGCCATAAAAATGGGCGAGGGGCTTTTCTTGAAACGACCTGTGGCATAATTAGTAATTACCGGCTCGTTTTTATCAAAATAAATTGCCGTACGCGACTTAAAGGGTTTGTTTTCTAATTTCTTTCGGGTAACTACACTAAACTCCAGAAATCCTTTAGTACTGTCCTTATCTTCTACACCTTTCTGGTTGGTTCCAGGCAAGTAAATGCCATGGAAAGTAAAGATGGCCCCGTTTTCCTTTTTCTGAAGCTCCCAGCAACCGCGTTTTACGGCAGCCAGACTATCACAGGGAGGACAGAAAGGTGACATATCGGTAATCTGTATAGTTTCAGGATTGAGGACTGGAGCTAAGTCTATATCCAGTGCAATTTTTCGGGCAGGCCCTTTTCCATTGTTTTGAAAACGAACCTTATAATGTAGGGGTTTATATTTTTTCAAAAAGCGATAACTGATGCGCCCTCCCTTAATGTTCATCTTATTGGGATCGTGCGAGTTTACTACAGGGATGTTCAACTTATGCATTACCGGTTGTCCTTTTTCAGGAACATACACACCGGTTATGGTAAGCGTAGCATTGGTATCCTTCAACATATCGGGGGTTACATACAGTTGTAGAAATGAAAATGCCGTTTGCCCCGCATCGATATTCCTAACATCGGCAGTAAAGACGCTTTTATATAAAGAAAAAGTACTGGACAAAAGCGAAGAAGCTTCCTCTGCTTCTACTGTTTTACTGAAATTAGAGGCTGGACTCCCGCTCTCTGTAACCAGTAAAGCCGATTGCAACGCAAAGGGGAAATCAGTGTCTTTGTTATACGCCATTAATGGAGATGTATAATCATAACTTCTGAACTCTGATGTATCAAAACAGGTTTGTTCAAACTGTTTTTCATTTAGCAATAAATAAAACCGACCCTTAACAGGCTCCGGCCCCGTATTACGCCACCCTGCTATTAGCACCATAGTATCGTCGGGCTTGGCCATACAATTATACTTCAGCTCAAAAATACCATTGGCCTTAAAAAAATCCCTTTCTGCAGCAGAAGCAATGAAAGAACCCGGCGGGGCTGGTTTTTTGACTTCAACCCTTTGCTTTTTTCGCTGGGGTTTTTTTCCGTCGTCATAATTATTCACTGCGTACAGATATACATCATACACCCCTTCTTTGGCATAAATATGTTCTGGACTTTCGGCAGTACTGAAGTGTCCATCACCAAAGTCCCATAGATAAGTATAAAAAGGTTCTGGAGCTCCCGGTATTTGAGTGAGTGGAGGCAATGCTATGGAAAAGGACACTTTATTGGTGCTATCCATGTTAGCAATAATGGTACTATCGGCCTGCTGTGCTATAGCACTTCTGCATAATGCTATATACAGTAAAGTCGCAATAATATATCTCACTGGAACAGTATTTTCTGGTATATCAAAAAAATTGACAAAATGTTACCTGATATAGCGTGTATAAATTTAGATTAAAAACGCAGCGCTAAAAAATATTTATTACATTGCTAGCTACAAAATCAAGCTTTTGCATACCGACCATAAATACATAGAGGCTCTTAAAAAGCACGATGCTCGGCTTATCGAAGAAATTTATAGCAAAACAGCTCCGGGTATTAGAGCGTATTTGATTTCAAAAGGAGCTAAGGAAGAAGAAGCGGGAGACGTTTTTCAAGAAGCGCTGATTGATTTGTATAAGCTAGCTCAAGATGACAACTTCGTATTGACCTGCCCTTTGGAGGCCTTTCTTCTACTGATATGTAAGCGCAAATGGATCAATATTGTTGAAAAAAATGCCCGACGCGGGGTAACAAAAAGCATCGATGACGGATATACGCATATAGCCGCGAGCGATGACAGCGCAACCACTCTGTATGCCGACACATTCGAGAAAGAACAGCGTGTACTAGAGATGCTAGAAAAAATAAGTGAACGTTGTCGAGAAATCATTGTGGCCAGCTATTCTCAAATACCCCAACAACAACTCGCGGAACAAATGGGCGTAAGCTATGCATATCTCCGTAAAAAGAAATCGCTGTGCATGGCCGAACTGATTAACCTTGTTAGAAACCACAAATAATGCAGCATGAACAATTTTGAAAAAATAGAAGCATATCTGGAGGGCTGGATGACGCAGGAAGAGCGTGCTGCGTTTGAAGCCGAGCTGCAAACCAATGAGGCTTTGAGAAAAGATTATGAAGATTGGCTTTACACCGAACGTGTGCTCCAAAAACAACTTTCTGCAGATGAAAAAACACAGGAATTAAAAAATATACTTACTCCGCTTACCCGCAAATATTTTAAAGTTGAAAGAAAACCGCAAGGTAAAGTGGTGTCCTTTAAGAAATATATTATTGCAGCGGCAACAGCGGCGGCTATCCTTATTATTTTCTTGTCCATTCCAGGAGGAATCGACAATTATCAGGTTCCCATAATGCCCCAAGCCGTGGTGAGAGGAGCCGAAGATTTATCGAACGAGGGCGCACAACTGTTCAATAAAGGCGAATATGAAAAAGCATTGCCTTTGTTAAAACAACAAGCCGAGCACAATCCGGAGGATGCAACTATCCAATATTTTTATGCAATTGCTCTCATAAAAACCGCTCAATACGAAATCGCACTACCCGTTCTGGAACGACTGAGCGAGGGAGTTTCGGCATATAAGGAAGATGCTGCATTTTTTACTGCGCTGGCAGCATATAAACTGCAGCGTAATGATACTGCCTTAAAATATGCTCAACAGGTGAGCGAACACTCCCCTTATTACAAAAAAGCTCAGAAAATTATCAGGAAGCTTAATTAGTTTGTGTTTTCCAGAATCTGCCGAAAAGACCAATGTATTTTTCTTTAGTAGCAGCCGCTATTTTTTTTCCATCAATAGATGTAGGATTGAAATAAGTTACATCGCCCTCGGAATAAATCAGATGGCTTTTGTACTCAATCAGCGGAGGAGATCCCGTTTTACCCAGTGTGGGCTGAATAAAACTATAAAAATCGGCCTCTTTAGGATTGGTAAAAAAGGCAATTAATATGGCAGCTATAATCAATAACGATATCAGTCTTCTGAATTTCATATGATCTCAAATAAAAGGACTTTTATTATACCATAACGCACAAGTAGACATTATAGTATATATGCTTCAGACGAATTAACTAAACAAATACTCTACATCTTCTTTGGTAAGCGATTTCACAAATCCGGTTTCGTCAGAGATGAGATCTTTGGCCAACGCCTTTTTCTTTTCCTGAAGTTGTAGAATTTTATCTTCTATCGTGTCTTTACAAATCATCCTATACGCGAAAATATTCTTGGTTTGACCAATACGATGCGTACGGTCTATTGCCTGTTGTTCTACTGCCGGATTCCACCAGGGATCCACAATATACACATAGTCCGCTGCAGTAAGGTTCAAACCTACCCCTCCGGCTTTCAGTGAAATAAGGAATACGCGTACTTCATCATTAGTCTGGAAGTTTTGAATCGCTCTTTCGCGTTCGGGAGCAGATGTACTTCCGTCGAAATACTCGTACTTCACACCCAACTCATCGAGTTTTTTACGGATCAGGCCCAGCATTCCCAGGAATTGAGAGAAGACGAGTGCTTTATGATCGCTCATGTCTTCGGTAATCTCGCGGGCAAGCTCTTCAATTTTGATGGAGTGATTTTCAAAAACTTCATCTTCGTTTAAGATCGCCGGTGAGTCGCAAATCTGACGCAGCTTTAACAACCCCTGTAGAATGGTTAGTTGCGATTTAGCAATACCTTGAGTATCTATCGACCCTAAAATCTTATTTCGATAATCATTTCTATAGGCATCATAAATGCGACGTTGCTCATCACCCATTTCACACCATAAAATCATTTCCTGCTTTTCGGGTAAGTCTTTAGCTACCTGCTCTTTTGTACGTCTTAAAATGAAAGGATACAAAAGCTTTCGCAGGTGTTCCTTTCTATCGGCTTCACCCAGCTTGTCGATAGGAATAGCAAACTCCTGACGGAAGAACTCGATGCTACCCAGCATACCGGGGTTGAGAAAATTCATCTGCGCGTAAATATCGAAGGTATTGTTCTGCAACGGCGTACCGCTCATGCACAAACGATGCTTTGCGTTCAGCAACGATGCAGCACGTGTAACCTTGCTAGCCGGATTTTTGATTGCCTGACTTTCATCGAGCAACAGATAATCAAACTGAAGGTTTAAGAAAAACTTAATATCGCTGCGCAATGTGCCGTACGTGGTAATGGTGATATCGTATTGTAAAATATCCGCCGTATTGCGGGTGCGGGCAGCACCGTGATGAATATAATAAGTAAGTTCCGGCGTAAATTTTTTAATTTCATTTTCCCAGTTGTAGATAAGCGTAGTGGGACATACCACCATGGCTTTCATGTTGGGATGCTGATTTTTATAATACTGCAAGAATGATAAAGCCTGTACCGTTTTCCCCAGACCCATATCGTCTGCTAAAATACCACCCCAGTTTACCTTATTAAGATAATTCAGCCACTGGAAACCGGCTAGCTGATAGGGTCGTAATACAGCCCGTAACTGTTCTGGAGGTTCTACTTCCGGTATTTTATCAAAATCTCTCAGGCGGTTGTATTTCTCTTCTAGTTCAAACTGCAACTCTTCTTCATTGCGCAGTTCATACAGCTCGTCAATAACACTTCTGTGATATTGAGAAAGCTTCAGCTTATTATTGTTCCCTTCTCCTACTCTGAATAGTAAAGCATATTTCTTAATCCAGTCTTCGGGCAAGATACCTAATGTACCATCACCCAGCTGCACATATTGTTGCTTAGCTGCCAGAGCCCTCTTTACTTCAGCAATGGAAACACGTTGGTCGCCAAACATTATATCCACTTTGGCATCGAACCAATCGGTATTGCTGCTGATAAATATTTTGGTTTGCGGTTTGGCTGTATTAAACCTGAAGTTGCGAAGCGCCTCATGACCAAATACAGGAACCTGCATTTCTTTCATCGCGTCCACAAACAGAAAAAACCAGTTTTCTTTTAAAATCTCCTTGCCTTTCAAAGCAAGTGTACCATCTTCCTCATTTACGATAAAGTTGGAATGCAGGTTTTGGAGTTTTTGAACAAAAGCATTTTCCTTATCACGATTACGATGAATCGCCAAGATTTTTTCCTGATCAGGAATCAGCATAACTTGTCTTCCTGCGGTACTGGTCTCATGTCCATTGTAAGAAAACACAGGCGTGAAAACAAGATATTCTCCTTTTTCGGCAAGGAAAAGTTTTATTTCCGGATCTACACCTTTTATTACCTGTAAAAGTGATGTATCAAAATCGGTCTTATATTCTTTTGCCAGGGGCAGCACAAACTCATGCAATTGCTGAGGCCATTCTGCTTTTGAAATGCGGATCTTACCATCTGGTAAAAAGCGTTGTACCAGCTCCACAGCGTCTGCATCGGGCATGGCAAAGATCTCGTGATTATACAAATAGATAAGTGGTGATGGCGCCTCGTTTTCTTCAAGCCCGTGTACAATGCCTTTGGTGCGAATCAACGATTCGCAAGTATAGGTATCGCCCTCTTTGTCGATGAAAAACTCCAGAGAAACGGGCGTGTCGATAGCGTCTACGCTTTGCAGATTTTGTGTTATAAATTTTTTCCCTTGTGGTAATACGTACACCAGGGGATTTTCCCCAGGCTCGCACAAAAGTTTTTTAATGCGTGGTAACAGGTATTCGTTTATTAGCTTTTTATCCTCTTTTCCTTCTTGCTCGTCTAAAAGATTTTCAAACGGTGTGTTTCGTGTGATATATTTTTTTACTTCCGTATCCTGAAGTTTTCTTACTGTATTCAGAAGCGAAATATCTTTTTCATTAAACGTGGTCGTGTCGATGTACTTAGAGATATCCAGTACTTCGACTTTTCCGACAAACTGATTCTGATTTTCATCGGCCTCTCCCGAAACAACTTCCACCGAGAAATAAGGATATTCTTTTTTATTAAAATTAAAGACAATCCCCAGACGGCGGGTAATGGTAGAAGTTTCCGTGGTTACTTCCGATTCAGCTACAGCTTCTTGCTTAGGCTGCACCGGCTTGGGTTTGGAACCATCGGCAGAAGGAGTGATTCTTTTAATACTCGGATCGAGTACACGTAAAAAGGGCTTTCCGTCTTTAAAAACAAATTCAAACTTCCCCTTTAGGTCATCGGCAAGCGAATATCCGTAAGCTTCCAACAACTTGTTTTTTTCTACATCACGGTTACGAATGGTATCGAAATAATTGGGACCGTGTTGTTTAATCAGCTGCATGAACACAATTACCTTGGGCAGGCATAGCGGATATTCTGTGTCTTCATAATCACAGCTGGTATCGAAGTTGCGTTCTTCATTTTTGCGGATGACCACAGTATATTCTTGCTCGCCCAGTGTTACAATAGCCTTTACTGTTTCATCCTTAGCCGAAACAATTTTGGCTTTATGCTTTTGCAGATATCTTTCGGCTTCATTAAAAGTTTCATTACTGCACAGTAGTCGCAAAGAACGTAAATCTAGGTTGCGAAGTTTTACAACAGTATGACGTTGGTCATAATATACATCTTCGCCCAACTGGCCTTTGTCTAATAGTTCTTGCAACTGAAACAATGCGGCTACTTCATGTTTGCAGATATCACCTAGGTTATATGGGCACGTACAACGAAGCGAAATCAGCTTAGGGTCGCTGTACTTCTGTATGTACACTTTATAAAAGCTGCTGTAGGTATCATCTTTAACACGAAAAGAGAGATTGCCGGTTAGCTTATCAAACTCTACCAGTTCTGCAAAACCCAAGGCATGCGTTTTTTTTCCGCGTCTGATTACTTCATCAGTGCCGTTGGTATAAACGTATTTTAAAATATGCGGTAATGCCATAATCCTTGCCCTGCCTTGTGTACCCGCTCTTTGCCAAGAACGATCTATCCTTTTTCGGGCACGTATCTTTTTAGTTATGAGAAAACAAAACAGACCTTCTTAGAAAGGTCAATCGGCAAAAATAAAAGAAAGATTTCCGCTCTTCCTAATGTTTTAAGGAATATTTTATTTTAGGAAAACTGATGCAGAGAATGTAGTACCTTTACAGATTTTTCCCTTTTGGAATGTATCCTATTGAGCTATTTGCGAAAATCCGGTGTTATCCTTTTATCAACTTTTCATCCTGATATAACGGCAACACATTGGCGATATCTTCTGTAAGACAAAACTCAATATCATCAATATATCCAAACCGGTTTACAAGGCGATGATAGTGCGTAAAGTTTTTTGAAAATTCCAACAAATGACCTTTGTGCTGTGCATACAGTCCTTCTGCCATAAACGAGCTGTCGCAATGAATGGTGAAGTGTTCTTTAACACGATGTATTACAGCCCCAGCAAAAAGCGTATCCTCCATATTGAAGCGATCTTTCCAACCGGCACAGGCCAACACTACATTTTTCTTTTTATGAATTAAATAGTTACAAACTACAGACAGGTTGGGGAAGGAACCTGTAACGATATCATCTGCACCATTAGCTAGAGCCATATGCAGCAATTTGGTTCCGTTGGTAGTAGTGAGCACTAGTATTTTTCCACCAATAAAATCGGGAGTGTATTCAAGCGGAGAGTTGCCGTGGCTTAACCCCTCGGCTAACTTTCCATCACGCTCACCCGCAGCAATGCCGTTTACTTTCTTACCTATTTCAATTGCCGCAGGCACTGCATCTACAGGTATCACATACTGAGCGCCGTTATATAAAGCCGATGCTATGGTAGATGTTGCACGAAATACATCGATGATTACTACAACAGCATCCGTCAAATCGTATAAATGCAATAACGCCGGAGACAAAGAAGTAAAAAGGGTAGGTTTTTCACTCATACAGAATTACCAGATTTTAATATCTAAAAGCACAAACAACGTTTGTCTATTCAATATTCAGTCGTTTCTTAGACAAACGGCATCTTTACTACGTCGGCGGCGAGCTGCTTGTCACGAACCTTTATAAAAATACGAGTACCTATTTCGGCAAAAGCAGTTTGTACATAGCCTAATCCAATGGCTTTGCCTAAAGTAGGAGATTGCGTTCCGGATGTTACTACACCAATGGTGCTACCTGTATCATCCACAATTTCATAGCCATGGCGAGGAATACCTTTGTCAACCAGCGCAAAACCAATGAGTTTGCGTTGTACACCTTCGGCTTTTTGTTTTTGCAGTATTTCTTTAGCGGTAAAGTCTTTAGTAAATTTCGTAATCCATCCTAAGCCAGCTTCCAGTGGTGTGGTGGTATCATCCAGGTCATTGCCATACAGACAATATCCCATTTCCAAGCGAAGAGTATCGCGCGCGGCCAATCCTATTGGCTTCAGCCCTTTCGGCGTGCCCACTTCAAAAATAGCGTTCCAGATTTTTTCGGCTGCATCATCTTTATCTTCAAAGTAAATTTCCACACCGCCGGCTCCGGTATATCCCGTGGCACTTATTAATACATTGTCTACACCAGCAAATTTGCCTTTCGTGAATGTATAATATTTAAGATTGATAATATCCAAGTCCGTCAAAGGTTGCAGTATAGCAGTAGCCATAGGCCCTTGCACCGCCAGCAGTGCTGTTTTATCAGAGATATTGTGTATTTCTGCAGGAGCTTCTGTATTGTGCTGGACAATCCAGTTCCAATCCTTTTCAATATTCGCGGCATTCACCACTAACATATATACTTTATTCTCTTCGATGCAGTATACCAGCAAATCATCAATAATACCGCCCTTTTCGTTGGTCAGGGCACTGTATTGTGCCTGTCCGCTTTTTAGCTTTGATGCATCATTAGTTGTCAAACGCTGAATAAGCGGTAAGGCATTCTCGCCCTTTAGAATAAATTCGCCCATGTGGCTTACATCAAAAACCCCCGCGTTTTTTCGTACGGTATGGTGTTCTTCATTAATACTGCTGTAGCTGATGGGCATGTTGTACCCAGCAAAAGGAGCCATTTTTGCTCCCAACGCCATATGCTTTTGTGTAAACGGAGTTGACTTCATCGGTTCTTTTTTAAGAAAGATTTTTTCGCGCGCTAAAGGTAATTGCTATTTCTGATTTGCATTTCAGTTTTCTGACTTATCTTTTACCTATGAAAAAAAATGCCGACAGCCCTGTACAAATGTTGTATCCAATGGAAATGCACCCCTATCTACTACTCCTTTTCTATTTTGTATTTTTAATGACAATGAACACTAACGCTCAGGTTAAAAACGACAAGTGGTTGGAAGACCTTTTGAGGAATCAGGCTTCACCGCTTTTACAAAGCGTGCTGGACCGGCCCGAGGAGTATCGGTATCAGGTTATTTATACCCGTATTGACCGCGATGCTAACAATCAGCCGCATTTTACCAACTATTACTTAAATGTCGATAATGAGAGGTATTTCTACCCCGCCTCTATGGTAAAGCTACCCACGGCACTGGTTGCGTTGGAAAAAATTAATTCGTTGAAACAGAAAGGCATAGATAAATATACCGCGATGCTTACGGATAGTAGTTATAGCGGCCAAACTGCCGTAATCGAAGACAGCACCTCTCCTACAGGATTGCCATTTATCGACCACTATATTAAAAAGATTTTTGTTGTAAGCGACAATGATGCCTATAACCGCCTCTATGAGTTTTGCGGACAACAATATCTTAACGAAACGCTTTGGGCTAAAGGATATAAAGACATGCGTATTACGCGCCGTTTTGTGAAAATGACTTTTGAAGAAAACAAACACACCAATCAAATTCGCTTTGTAAAAGACGGACACACTATTTATACACAGCCTCCAGCCACAAGTAAGGCCCAGTTTGATTTCAGTAAGAAAATACTAATGGGACATGCTCACTGGGACGCCGATGATAACATCATCAACGAACCCTATGATTTTACCATGCACAACAAAGCTACTCTGGAAGATTTGCTGCTGATGATGCGTTCAATACTATTTCCACAGTCGGTAGCACCGCAGCGCAGATTTGCTTTAACGGAAGATGACTATCAGAAATTATATCAGTATATGTCTGAAAAGCCTTCGGAGAGCCGTTATCCCCAATACGATACCTCTGCATTTTTCGATAGCTATACCAAGTTTTTCTTCTTTAGAGACGGAGAACGCAAAATTCCGGATTACATCCGCAGCTTTAATAAAACCGGCTGGAGCCATGGTTTTCTTACAGATGTATGCTATATCGTAGATTTCAAAAATAATGTGGAGTTTATGCTCAGTGGAAATATTTATGTAAACAGCGACGGTGTATTAAACGACAATAAATACGAATACAAAGAAATAGGATACCCGTTTTTTCGAGAGGTAGGTGAAAAAATTTATCAATATGAGCTTCAGCGAAAACGGTCTCATCGTCCCAATCTGGAACAATGGAAGCTGAAATACGATTAAACTAAGTACGCGAATGTCATCATTGATAAAAATCAACATTTCGGACAAATTTTTGTCATATATAAGCAAACAAATTTTGAAGATCTTAGCGTTTTCTTAAACCTAAACAGAGTAGACAAGTTTTACTATATTTTTGTGCTATGAAATTTGATAAGATTCATAACAAAGGGCAGGCCCGACTTTTTAAGAATGACTATCTGGAAATGCTTACCAAAACCCACCCGCTGGTGATTTGGGGCATGTATATTCCGGTGATTACATATATGCTATACTACAGTGCTACGCATTTACACTTTTCAACCGGATTCGTATTTTTAATCTTCTTCTGTGGCATGTTTTTCTGGTCTTTTTTTGAATACCTAGCCCACAGATTTATTTTCCACTGGGTGAGTGATAATCCTACTATTCAGAAAATCTCTTATGTGCTGCACGGTAATCACCATCATTATCCGCGCGATAGGCAGCGTTTATTTATGCCTCCGGTTCCCAGCATCATCATTGCATCGGTTTTGTTCAGCATATTTTACCTGATCATGCGCCAGCATGCTTTCATGTTCTTCCCCGGGTTTATCCTCGGTTATCTGATGTACGGAACCATGCACTATGCCATTCATGCCTGGAACCCGCCGTTTAAATGGATGAAAGGTTTGTGGCGTAACCACCACTTGCATCACTACAAAGACGAAAGCAAGGGCTTTGGGGTGAGCAGTACATTATGGGACCATGTGTTTGGAACCATGTTTGATTTGAAAAAAGAAAAAGAAGATAAGGAAAAGGTAAAAGAGTTGATGTTTGAGAAAAAAAGAAAATAAACAACATTACACATTTTTCTTTTCATATATAAAATACTGAAGGACGATACTACCCTTCAGTATTTTTCTATTACGCCCAATCCAAATAAAGCAAAATCGTACTTTACAGGATCTTTTGCATCGAGTTGTTTTAAATTTCTCGTCAGCTCTACTGCAGCCTGCCAATCATTAGGAGTACGTTGCAATAGCTGAAAGTGCTTAGCTACTCTTTCCACATGCACATCTAAAGGACACACCAGCTGAGAAGGTTGTATGTTTTTCCAAATACCAAAATCGACACCCTTTTTATTGCTACGTACCATCCATCTTAAAAACATATTCAATCTCTTGCATGCCGATTTTTTAGCAGGCGAAGCAATATGTTTTACCGTGCGTCGAGGGAAGTCGGGAAAAAGTTTTTCATTAAAGAAAGAATAGTGAAAGTCGGTAAGCGCCTGCTCTACATTTTCATCGTCCTTTTGCATGAACGCAGTGAATGCCGTTTCAAGAGTAGCTGCCCCGCGATCTCTGTAATGCCATCTCAAAAAATCGAAAAAATGAAAAAGGTCTGTAGCATTAAAGGTACGATGCGCAAAATTTACAAAAGGACGTAAATCACTTTCTTCAAAGTTCATGATAAAATCATAGGGCGCATGATCCATCCCATGAAGCAACCGATCGCAAGAGTTGATAATACTCTTACGATTTCCCCAGGCTAAAATGGCAGCAAAGAATCCGGCAATTTCGATATCCTGCTTTTTCGTAAACCGATGCGGTATACAAATAGGGTCGTCTTTTATGAAACCGGCCTGTTCGTATTGGGCAGCCTTTTTATCCAAAAACTCCTTGAGTCCGCTATCCATTGTTTTGCATCAGTTGTTCGTACTGATCGCCTTTGACGAAGGCGTAAGTTTTTTTGTTGATATGATAATACTTAATCCAGCCTTTGTTTACCAGCGCAATCAAATCGGTACGAGCTGTTTCTTTGGAAATACCGTATACCGAACGCAGTTCACGAATAGTAACAACTTTTTCGGCATCTTCTTTCAGCCATTGTATTACGGCGGTTTGACGTTCATTATAACCCGGCAGCTTGACGGCAGCACTTTCCGACTTTTCTTTAGTGATGCGTTGTACAAGATCCTTCAATGAACGCAAGGCCATTTGAAGCGACTGAATATAAAAATGGATAAAATATCCAATATTGTTTCCATCGGTCTGCGACTGTACAATCGCTTTATGATATTGGGTGCGCAACTTGGATATTACATTGGACACTGATAAAAACTCAGCAACCCAATAGCCTTTTTTCAGCAGATACATTTGTGCCAGAATGCGCCCCATTCGTCCGTTGCCGTCTTTGAATGGACGAATACTCAGGATGAGGTAATGAAGAATGCCAGCTTTTACCAATGGATGAATAAAAAAGGGTGTTTGATCATTATTATACAACTCAAATACAACAGACATGAGTTGATTCAGCTGGGCTGCTTGTGGTGGTTTGTATCCGGCTGCCCCATCAATCAAGCTTTCATCTACCTTATTATTGGTACGATAGCGTCCAATACCTTTCTGCTTAATGGTGTCCTTAGTAAGTGTTTGATGTATCTGAAGCAACAACGCTTCTGTGAGCACTTCGTCCTTTTGTGAAAAAGCAAACTGTAAAGTACGATAAATATTTACACAGACTTGTTCTTCGGTATTTTGAGGAGGACGTTTTTTCAACAGCATTTCCTTAGCCATTTTTTTAGAAACGGAAATGCCGGCCAGCAATGCAGAGGTAATGCTTTCTTCGAGTAAGGCGTGAGTTTTGTGCCGATGGGTTTGCTTGTTTTCTAACAATACATCCATCCCTCGCCCTCCAGCCAGATCAATATCCATGCGATGTAGCTGAGCCTCCAAGGCATTGCTAAGCCACCAAGAAATATGCTGATTGTGATAATATAGTTTTCGAGTATAGCCCTGTTCTCTCTCTTTCACCACTTGTTGCCAAATCTCCTCTCTGTTTCCAGAAAGGGGCAACTGCATATCCTTGAACTTATCCCAATGAACGTAATTATTATTTAAGTTTTGAATAAACAAACGTAATGGATCTTCTATCGTTGATCTATGATTCTCTCCTTCCATTATTGATAAATATGGGCAAATAAATGCAAAATTAGCTGGTTTGCTTCACTTTTAGAGCAGCAAAGCCCTGTAATAATGCGGTGCATTATTTATAATAACAAGCATCCTCTTTTATAACGATCTTACCCGATAGCTTGCTGCAGATCGGCAATTAAATCTTCAGCATCTTCGATACCAATGCTCAAACGCATGAGCGAATCGCTTAAGCCGTTGGCGAGTCTTTCTTCGCGGGGAACAGAAGCGTGCGTCATGGAGGCAGGATGGTTGATTAAAGACTCGACTCCACCCAAACTTTCTGCTAGGGCTATAATTTTGGTTCCCTTTAAAACTTTCAAGGCCGCTTCGATGGAGGCGTCTTTTAATTCAAAGCTCATCATTCCACCGAAATCACGCATCTGCTTTCTGGCTATTTGATATCCGGGACTATCTTCAAATCCGCACCAATACACATTTTTTACTTTGGGATGAGCTTTTAAAAATTGTGCTACTTTTCTTCCGTTTTCGCAATGCCGCTGCATGCGTACGTGTAGCGTTTTGATACCCCTTAATACCAAAAAGCAATCGAAGGGTCCGGGTACCGCTCCGGAGCTTTTTTGAATATAATATAATTTATCGCGCAGCTCTTGGCTGTTCATCATCAGCGCACCCATAATCACATCACTATGGCCACCCAGATATTTTGTGGCAGAATGCATAACAATATCAGCTCCTAAATCTAATGGGTTCTGCAAATAGGGCGAAGCAAATGTATTATCCACAACGAGCAATGCCCCGGCTTTTTGAGAAAGAGCAGCCATCGCTTCGATATCGGTAATTTTCATTAGTGGGTTGGTGGGCGTCTCCACCCATAACATTCGGGTGTTGGGAGTTAGGGCTTTTTCCACATTAGCCACATCCGTTGTATCAACATAAATAAACTTAATACCAAAATCGGCCCAGAGCGTAGCAAACAATCGGTATGTGCCTCCGTACATATCTTTTGCAGCAATCACTTCATCTCCCGGTTTCAACAGTCGCAATACAGCATCGGTAGCAGCTACCCCACTACTAAAAGCCAAACCATATTTACCATTTTCCAATTCGGCAAAAGCTTTTTCCAATGCCGTACGCGTTGGATTTCCGGCACGGGAATAATCATATCCTTTGTGTTCATTAGGGGCACTCTGCACAAATGTGGAAGACTGAAATATGGGAGTCATAATAGCTCCGGTAGAGGGATCTGGCTCTACCCCGGCATGAATGATTTTAGTATCGCGATTCATCTCATTATTCTTTTAAGAACATTGAAGGTAGTAAAAATAGCAACCCGAATAACCTCTACAAAAATGTTAATTGATTACATTCTCAAAATTTTTTCGGTTTTAACGTGTAACATTTGAGCCTTCTCTCACGTATAAGAAATGTCAATGAGCATAAATGGTTTTGTGAAGAGCTCTTATAACCGTGCATCCAAAAATCAAAATCATAATAAAAAATCTGATTTTGTTTTGTTGCCGTTTAAAAAACAATAAAACCGTTCGTTGAGAAAAAACAACGAATTCTTATTCTTTAAAATTGTTTAACAAAGCTCAGCATACCGCTGGTCCTCATTTCGCTTGTATATAGGTAACTGCCGGCTTTACCTTTACAATGAACAAGGAGCGCTCTTTGATTATACAAGCACACATCGGTGATGATAAAAATATCTTTTCACGGTCGAAAAAACGTCGTTCACCGAGTATTTACAGGGGTTTTACCAGTAAACACTTGACTGAAGGAGCCTTGCTGAAGTATGTTTGTGTTACAATAAACAAAAAACAATTAAACAACCTTTAAACTTTTAAGAGATGAAAGCCTTAATTCTGTCTGCTGTATTATTTGTTAGCGTTGCTGCCAACGCTGCTTCCATAAATCTTCCCGACAACGAAAAAGTGGTGAAAACGTTTAATGAGCTTTTTAAAGGAGCTAGTAATGTTACATGGAACAACGTAGGAAAACAGTATGAAGCATTTTTCACGCTGGCGTCTATTAAAACCCGGGTTACTATTGATCAAAAAGGAAGACTGGTGCAGACCATTCGTTATTACGGGGAAAGCGAATTGCCAGCAAACATCCTTTATAATGTTAAAAATCAATATTTAGGAAAAGAAATTTTTGGTGTAACAGAAATATCCAATAAATTTGGGACTCAATACCAAATTGTATTAAAGGATAACAGTCATTATATCCATCTCAATGCTAATAGCAACGGGGATCTAGAACTTGCCGGAAAATACAAAAGAGGGGATTCCACCAAAAAATAGCCTAGAATAGACACTTTTTGTCTTTCATAAGACAAATATGAACTTTTTTTTCTCATGTAAAACTATACGGAGGGGGTATTCTTATCTCCTCCCTTTTTGTTTTTACATAAGAAATGTCTTACTCTTTTAAAAGTGTTAAAGCCTGTTCTAAAATTTAATAGGAAGCTTGGCTACAACATCATCCCATGCAATTATCAGGTTCGCTCCATAATCGGCTTTTTCAAAAACCATAGTAAAATATTCCAGTTGCGGATTGTAGTAAGTAACCGGTACCTGCACTCTCACTAAATCTTTGGCTTCGTTTTGCTTTAATCCCCACATGTCCAGCTCTTCGTTTACCACAATTGTCCAATAGCCTGCTTTGGGAATAGCATATAATGTATAACGACCGGGGGCTAGTTTTTTATCTCCGATAGTAACCGGTTGAAATATATCGAGTTCTGTAGCTTCGTTGGCACCCAAACGCCAATTTTCACCGAACTTTATTATATCTTCAAAAAGATTACGCCCCTGCAAATGAGGACGACTATATATTACCCTCATCACGGGTAGGGAATCTCCGGAACCTGCCATTTTTAATTGCGGAAATTTATGCGGATAATAACTCATATCCATTGGAGAAAGGTCTACTTCTGCATAAATTCCTGGTTCTTCTTCTGTTTGTTGTAGCGGTTGGGGCCGCTGAGGTGTTAAGTTAGCAATACTATCATTCTTCACCTGTTGTTCCGCATCCATATTTTCAGCGGCAGTCTTACTATTTTCCTTACAACCGGAAACGAGTATCCATAAAAACAAAACAGCAACCGAAAGACTCTTCATCTTAAAGATTTTACAAATGTTTCTTGCTAATAAATATTATTAATTCTTTATTGCTGCAATAACGTTTCAAAAGTATAGCGGGCAAAGGGTTTCATGTCCTGCCACAACGCATCAAAACATTCCTTCAAGAAGTCGTAATGCAGCTCGAAAATTTCCACAGCCTGCGAACTGTCATGCAAATATGCGGCTCTTTTTACTAAGCCACCAAAACTTTGATAAATTCCTTCTCTTGTTCTGTAACTATACAGCCAGTTCTGGCTACGCATATAGAAAAACATGCGCCGGAAAGCTTCGGGCATAACAGCTTCTTGTTTTTCTAAAAGATGATACGTTGTTTGGGAAAACTCGAACAGCGAGTCTTTGGTAAAGGTTGCGGTGTCTAAAGCAAGAAAATGATCGTTTACTACATCAATAAACGCTCCGCTATATAAACGATAGGCTTTTTTAAAAACAGTTTTAGCCTCTTTAGTTGCAGCATGAATATCGGCAAATGCATCGATGGCTCTATGCAATACAATCCCTTTATGAACAGATTGGGGATAATTATATTGTTGTTTGCCCTTTACAAAATCGCTGATCATATTCCCCAGTAAAATCTGTTCATGGTTGAAGGATAAATATGCATGTGCCAAATAGTTCATATATTATTTCTTAATGAATGTTACTATATCTGCAACCAATTGCTGGGGAATGGGCAAATCGGGGCTACTGTAGGACGCGGCTTGTGCTATTCTGTTTCCTGTTGCTTTTTTTAAAACATGATTCATTTCTTCGATCATTGATAAAGACGATTGTTTATTGCAAGTATGAAGAGCTTCTCCTTCGCTTTGCTGCACCTGCAAATCAGTTGTTCCTTGAATAATTAGCACGGGGATGGTCAATTTACCGATTTCTTCGCAAGGATTATACTTCATCCATGAAATGAGATATGGCTGTACACTAGGTCTAAATAGTATATTCAACTCAGGAGAAATGTTTGCTACAGTTTGTCCATTTTTCAATTGTGGTAGAATAGAATCGGCAGCGGATGCTAATGCTGGCGCTTGTTGTTTCAACTGCCAACTGAGAATTTCATCAATGGGTTTGGAAGGGCCGGCAATGGAAATATATTTATCAGCTTTTACTCGTTGCGCGGCTACCATAGCAATCAGAGAGCCTTCGCTATGACCGGCTAAAACGATCTGCTTCACCCGGCTGTCCTTTCTTAACAATTGTGACCACTCTTCTAAATCTTTTATATAATCTTCGAAAACTATTTTGGATTCATCTGTAAAAGATTTAGCGCTTGCAGCAATACCGCGCTTATCAATTAACAATGTGGCTATATCGTATCTTGCCAGCGAATCGGCCAGCATACGATAACTATTGGCTTTTACACCCATTGGGTTATTTCCGTTTCTGTCGGTAGGTCCGGATCCTGGTTGAATGATGACTACATCGAATGAGTTGGTATTGGCAGGAACAATGAGACTTCCATATAAATCGCCAGAGGATGTGTGTAAAGTAAGAGAGTCTTCCTTGTATTGTGCAAATGCTACACTACATAGTATCAGTGAAAAGAATAATAAAAAGTTTTTCATAGTATGGTATTAAAAAGTGAATGTACTGTTTTTAAAACTACTTACCTGTTTTGTATAAATAAATAGAATATGCAATGGGCACAATAATAATCAACAGAAACACAATACCCATACCATACAAAGCTGGCTTTAGTGGGAGCACCAATGCCAGCAGTACAATCAATACGCCTCCTGCAAGCCATAGCGGAGCTGCTAAACGATGGGTTGCTTTCCAGTTATTTTCATCTTCAAGTGTGGTTGCAATTCGGATGCCTATAAAATAATTCGGCTTTATATTATACATATAGTTGCCCAAAATTGCAAACAATAATCCTACTCCTATAAAGATAAACTTTCCGGTTGAAAGTGTAGTACCATTGGAGGCGCTGTAAATAATTGCCGCTGCAAGTGCAGATAAAAATACAGCCATGATAACGGATAATTCTTTCATTTTTTTCAAACTATCGGCTGTATATTTCTTCTTAGGATCTATACGGTGGATATTTCTGATAAGTAGTGTAGTTAGTATGCTTACCACAACCATTATACCTACTATCGCAGCCAGTTCAGTTTTGCTGCCATATCTATCGGCATTTCCATTTATATCAAAATGGAGTGGTACGCGCTCAGGTAGTTCATTCCATATATTCATGAGATATATCAATGGTGCCATAAAAACTACCCATAAAAGCATTTTCAACAGTTGTTTCATATTGGTATGTTTTATTTCCGATTGTCTTTTAGTTGTATCAACCATTTTAGCATTTCGTCTATGACGGTCGTATTCAGAGAATACTCTACAAATTGCCCCTTCTTGACAGATACCACCAAATCGGCCTGCTTCAGTAATTCCAGGTGATGGGAAATGCTGGGTTTTGAAATACTGAAATGGTCGGCAATCTCTCCCGCAGTCATATCTCTTTTTCGCAGTAGTTCTAATATTTCCCTGCGGGTGGCGTCGTTCAGCGCTTTGAAAACAGTATTAATCGTCACTTCAACATTTATATATTTAGACAAATATCTAAATATTTTTTCACAAAACCAATCCTTTTTTGAGGTTTTATGTTTTGTGGTATAAACAGTACTTTTGTCATCCGCATTGTCTCACAGTTTTGTGATCTGAAGGCGAATAAAAAAAGTTTATATCATGAGTAAAGGACCTGTCTCTAATTTTATTCAGCATCATTACAGACATTTTAATGCTGCCGCATTGATGGATGCCGCCAAAGCTTATGAAGCACATTTGCTGGAGGGCGGAAAAATGATGGTGACACTTGCCGGAGCCATGAGTACAGCCGAATTAGGGTTATCGCTGGCAGAAATGATTCGGCAGGATAAGATACATATCATTTCCTGTACTGGTGCCAACTTGGAAGAAGACGTAATGAATCTGGTGGCACACAAGCACTATAAAAGAGTACCTAATTACAGAGATCTGACGCCGCAAGATGAATGGGACTTATTGGAAAATCATTATAATCGGGTTACCGATACTTGTATCCCTGAAGAAGAAGCATTCCGTCGTTTGCAGAGCCATCTGGTAAAACAATGGAAAGAAGCAGAAGCCAAGGGCGAACGGTATTTTCCACATGAGTATTTGTATAAGATTATCCTTAGTGGAGAGCTGGAGCAGTATTATGAAATTGATCCTAAAGACAGCTGGATCGTAGCTGCTGCAGAAAAAAACCTTCCTATTGTTTGTCCGGGATGGGAAGACAGTACAACAGGAAACATTTTTGCCAGCTATGTTATCAAAGGCGAACTCCAGGCCAGCACTGTTAAAACCGGTATCGAATATATGGTTTACTTGACAGAATGGTACCGCGCTAACAGCGGTGGCAAGGGTGTAGGCTTCTTCCAAATTGGAGGGGGCATTGCTGGAGACTTCCCCATATGTGTAGTACCCATGATGTATCAAGATCTGGGTTGGGAAGATGTTCCTTTCTGGAGTTATTTCTGTCAGATCAGCGACAGTACTACATCCTATGGCTCATACAGTGGTGCTGTTCCTAATGAAAAAATTACCTGGGGTAAACTGGATATTCACACTCCCAAGTTTATTGTAGAAAGCGATGCAACAATTGTTGCTCCGTTGATTTTCGCTTGGGTTTTGGGTTGGTAAAATTTGTGTTAGTATACTTTTTAAAACGGTTCCCAAATGTTTGGGAACCGTTTTTTTATTACATTTTTTGGTAAAAACTTTTTTATTGCAAGTAATATTTATTCACAGCGTTTAACTGTATCGTTATTGTTGAAATCTCTTCACTTTTTATATACGCACATAAAAGCCCGGGTGTAACCGGGCTTTTAATAATATGCTTTTTAAAAGGATTCGCTATTGATCTAACTTCAGATCGCGTTTCAGCAATTCATCCCTATTGGCCATATCCCAGGCTGTATAAAACACCAGCTGTGCTCTTTTAGCTAATAGTGGGAAGTTGATTTTATCCACGGTATCGGTAGGCTTGTGGTAATCAGCCTGCAACATGCCATCGTAGAAGAATAAAATAGGAACGCCTTTTCTGGCAAAATTGTAATGATCGCTTCTATAATAAATCCTATGTGGATCATTGGGATCGTCGAATTTATAATCCAGTACCAATTTGGTGTATTTATTATTCATCCCTTCCAAAATTGGCTGCAAATCGGTACTTAATTTATTATGACCAATTACGTATACATAGTTTAGTGTATCAGCGCTTAATCTTTCGGTATCGATACGTCCAATCATATCGATGTTCAGATTAGCGGTTGTTTTCTCAAGTGGATAAATGGGATTATCGGAATAATACTCTGAACCCCACAAACCTTTCTCCTCACCACACACCAGCATAAATGCTATACTACGACGAGGTCCTTTTCCGGCTTTTTTGGCTTTAGCAAAAGCTTCGGCCATTTTCATTACAGCAACAGTACCGGAACCATCATCATCTGCACCATAATAAATATTACCTTTTTCATCTGTTCCTACATGATCATAATGTGCGGTCACAAAGAGATATTCGTCTTTTTTGTCCGTACCTTCTACGATACCAATAACATTGCTTACGGTAGCTGTTACTTTTCCAGATTTGTATTCAATATTTACCTGGGCTTCTTCAATCATGGGATCTATTACCTGATTGCCAACAAGAGATTTTATTTGATTGATTGTGTAGCCCTTACGAGTCAATACGTTATCATTAATATAGAAGGCAGGGATGGCGCTATTTTCTTCTGATACGGCCTGCTCATTTTTGGGACGGTACATGTCCAGTATTTGTCGCGATGGCAGCATCTCGGATATAATTAGCACCGCAGCGGCCCCCTTCTTTTTGGCATTGGCAATCTTGTTAGAAATAAATACAGGAGATTGTCTGCGGGGTTTATTAGATCGAAACCCTTCGGGCTGACCGTTGAGAAATACAACTAATTTGCCTTTTACGTCCACATCTTTATAGTCATCGCGATTTTCATCTACAATTCCATATCCTACAAATACATATTCTGAGAAGCGTAGAGAAGCCTGTTGTGGCATACTAATCCAAGGAGCAAAGTCTACATAAGGCCTAAATGACGCCTCTCCCATTTCCAGCTTTAAATGTGTAGCACTGTCTTTTTCCAGAATAAAGGGTTGTCTGAAGCAACCCTTGTTGCCGGGTTTTAACCCGAAAGCCTTAAACTGTTGCTCAATGTATTGAGCTGCTTTTTCCAGTCCTGGAGAGGGCGTATCGCGTCCGCCCATTTCTTCACTGGCGATGATGGTAAGATGCTTTTGCAGATCTTTTTCGGTAATCGTTTTAGCAAAGGGAACTGGATCGGCTGTTTTTTGAGCCTGTACACTTAGGCCTACAAAACCTAATGTTATCAATAAGAATTGCTTAACCATATATTTAAAATTATAATGTAAATGTAGAAAAAACGCCCAACCAATTGTTACCGTTCATCAATAATTATAGCCCATTACCGCTGTTGCGCTCTAAACCAACGTTCAGGAATTTCATCTCTACTCGCCATTAAATAATCCTTATAACTGCAGGGTATATAGTTTTTGTTAGGAAGCTGCATCCACCATCTTCCTGTTTTCTTGCTTTGCAGAAAAGAGGTTTCAATTTCAGAAAATGCAATTTGAAACTCGTTGAAATTATCCAAATCGCTGATGTCGGCCTCTTTGCTTCGACGATGTCGCCCATCTATAATATACCATAACATGTGGGCAATTTGCATTGCGGTAAGTTCCTCCCTGTCCTGTTGCGGATTGTATCCATAAATACCGATAGACTGCATATTACTACTCATTCCGGCATACTGCATTAGCTTACAAGCTTCTTCACCGTTAAAGCCATTGGGTGTAAGCAGGTTGGCTGGCGCATAAGCATTAGCAATCGCATTGATATCAAAAGAAAAAATATGGCTGCTACGAATCGCCGGTTCTACTTCATCCATATCTTCCTTCACATGTCCTACCCGATAAAAATCAAATTTCAGTTTGTCCAGCGTTTGCAACATACCGGGATGAACCAGATAGCTTTGAAAACCGATATGGTTATAATGTTTCACATAGTTAGGCTCTGAGGTAAACATCTCCATCAAAAAATTATCATTTTTGAATGGAGACTCCATATCCAGATCAATTAAGGCATCAACACCTGTTACTTCTACCAGCTGTTCTGCGCTCTTATAGGCATTGTATTGCGAAAGGGTTAGATCGTGCGAGCCGCCCAATATAATCACTGTTTTGCCCAGAGCAGTGAGATCGCTAATGACCATTTGTAGGGCCACAAGCGTATCGTTGTAAGAAGCTCCTTGTTGAATATTACCAATATCGACTAGTTTTATTTTTTCATGCCAATAAAACAACTGATAAAATTTTTTTCGGATCATATCTGGAGCCTGTGAAACCGAACCAATGATACCGCCTCCGCGTTGTTCTCCACAACCCACAATTATAAGTTCGGCTTGTTCCACATCGGGAAACGTTTCGGTATATATATTAATGGTATCTCCCAGCTGTCCGGGCTTGTAACGCTCATCGCCGGTAATTTCCAGTATGTTTACCGGTACTAAAAAATCCTGAATTGACATGTGTGCAAGATAGCTTTAATTTAAAATAAATAACGGATATTCTGTTGCACAACACATTACACTACCTTGCAGAAACAGAAGACACCGTTATATAAATCATTTCGCATTAGTGATGTAATGACTCTTTTATAAAATTAAACAATCTTCCAAACCCTTCTCAATGCAGTGATATAATTTCAATATCTGCCGCTAATTACCGCCTACATACAAATAATTACTTATTTTGCAGCGCACAAAAATTCATCACTACATGAAACTTCTTGAAAACAAAGTAGCCATCGTAACCGGTGCAGCCCGCGGAATTGGCGAAGCCATTGCCGTAAAATTTGCAGAACAGGGCGCAAATGTGGCCTTTACTTATGTAAGCGATAGCAGTGCAGAGCGTGCAGCGGCCCTTGAAGAAAAACTGAAAGCACTTAACGTAAAAGCCAAAGCCTATAAAAGCAATGCGGGCAATTTTGAGCAGTGTGAAAGTTTGGTTGCTGATGTTTTAAGTGAATTCGGACAAATAGATATTTGCGTTAATAATGCCGGTATCTCTCGCGATAATCTCTTGCTTCGGATGAGCCCGGAACAATGGGAAGAAGTATTAAATACCAACCTGAACAGCGTTTTCTACATGACCAAGCAGGTTCTAAAACCCATGATGAAAGCCAGAAGCGGCAGCATCATTAACATGAGCTCTGTAATTGGGGTAATGGGAAATGCCGGTCAAGCTAGCTATGCGGCAAGTAAAGCAGGTATTATTGGTTTTACCAAAAGCGTGGCGAAAGAATTGGGAAGCCGGAATATTCGTTGTAATGCCATCGCTCCCGGATTTATAGAAACCGATATGACCAGCTATCTGAATGAAAATTCCGGGGCAGAAAAATATTTAGCAGACATTCCTCTTAACAGATTTGGAAAACCTGAGGACATTGCCAATCTGGCGCTGTTCTTAGCTTCGGACTTGAGTAGTTATATCACGGGTCAGACGATTAGCGCCTGTGGCGGATTAAATATTTAGGGCAGTCTTTCTGGCTGCCCTTTTGCCAGAAACTCGAATCAAATTAATGAAATTTCAAAAACGCTTACTACTTCCGTTATTTGTTTTAGTTCTATACAACGCAGCAGGTCAAACAGTATATGATACTCATCTTCAGGCCGCACAGAGATCTGGTATACCACTTATACAGAACAATTCTCAGCTAAACGCTCTTGTAAGTAAAAAAAAGCTGGTTAAAGTAGGTGTGCATCGTGGCTATACTATTGCAAGACTTACACATAGCAAACCTTACCTTACCCCTCGCTCCTATAAAGTTTTGAAAGACCTCGGCAATACTTTTTATACAAGAAGCAAAAAGAAAACTTTTACAGTTACATCGGTTACGCGTACATTATATGATCAGAAACGATTATCGCGTATAAATACTAATGCTGTTACTACCAAACCCAGCTCCCATAATTACGGCTGTTCTTTTGATATTTCTTATATAAGATTCAATAATCGTAAAGCTCCCAATACGCGATTGGAAAAATTGTTGGAAACCATTCTGACCGAATATCAAAAACAGGGCAAGCTGTACTTTATTAAAGAATACCGCGAAAAATGTTTTCATATTACTGTTAGATAGCAATTATTATTCATATTTGCGAAATTAGATTCATATTTATCCGTTATCTTTAAAAACAATATTCATCACAACTCATTTTTTTCCGCGCTCATGTTGTATTTGCGGCACTTAGAATTTTTAAAGCTGGTTTTCATACACGGCCTTACGGCTTTTGGTGGGCCCCAAGCGCATCTGGCAATGATGATGAAAACTTTTGTAAAGCAAAGGCCGTATATTACTGAGCAGGAATTGATGGAGTATACTGCTTTTTGCCAGCTGTTACCCGGAGCTTCTTCTACTCAAACGCTTACATTAATTGGGTTTAAACGAGGAGGTCCAGTACTGGCTATATTAACCTTGCTTGTATGGATTTTACCTGCATGCACTATCATGTGTGCGCTTTCCTTTTTTGTAGAGTATATCGAAGGTTCATCTCGGCACACAGATATTTTTAAATTTATAGTACCCATGGCGGCAGGCTTTCTAATCTTTGCCTGTATCAGCTCTTTACCTTACTCCGTAAAAAATTTGATAACCGGAGTAATTGCTGTAATTACCGCCATTGCTACATTTCTATTCTTTGGCAAGCCCTATATAGTTCCTATTCTTATTATTGCCAGTGGAATTGTCACCAATCTGAGTCGCAAGCGTATACCGCAAACAGACACCAAACCCGGAAAAATCAGATGGTGGAACATCTGGCTCTTTGCAATTATTTTCATTATTGCGGGTGTGCTTAGTGAAACTGCGCGTAAAAACGACTGGACTTATCGCAAGCCTATCAATTTATTCGAACATACGTATCGTATGGGCAGTCTGGTTTTCGGTGGCGGAAATGTGTTGATGCCGATAATGTATGAACAGTTTAGCGTAAGACCTGAAGCAGTGAAAAACAAAAACCCTAATGTTATACAAATAGGAAAAAAGGAAATGCTTACCGGTATCGGTATTGTGCGTGCCGTACCGGGTCCGGTTTTTTCCATTGCTTCCTATTCGGGCGGACTAGCCCTGAAAGACATGGGACCATCTATGCAAATTCTGGGAGGAGTGATTGGAATGATTGGCATTTTTCTTCCTAGTGCATTGCTGGTGCTTTTCTTTTTTCCTATTTGGAATATGTTGAAGAAATATGCCGTAATTTATCGATCTCTCGAAGGTATTAATGCTGCCGTACTAGGTATTATGATTGGTTCTACTTTTTACATTCTGAAGGATGTGATATTGTTTGACGGAAGCACTTTGGGATTTTGGAATATTGCCATCATTCTCGGTTCGGCCTTTGCGCTGATATTTACTCGCGTTCCACCACCCATTCTGGTAGCAGTAAGTATTGCATTGGGTTATTTTCTATAATAGCCGCCCTTTTCAATTTCTTCAATAACGTTGTCGGGTAAAAGGTATTTTACTGATTTTCTTTCCTTGATTAAACGCCTAATATGCGTAGCAGAAATTTCAAGTAATGGAGCCTCCAATACTTTTACTTTTGATGTAGAATCGACAAAAATATCAAAACCTGGTCGATTATATACTAATATTTCATAATTTTCTAATATGTAAGAGGCGTTTTTCCAACGATGTATATTTTGGAAGCTGTCCCCACCCATAATGATAGCAAACTCGTGCTGTGGATATTTTTCAGTGAGATGTGCTAGAGTAATTGCTGTGTAAGAAGGTCGCGGTAAAGTAAATTCAATATCACTGGCCTTCATTCGAATATCGCCCTCAATAGCTAGATTGACTAAATGATAGCGGTGATTTTCGTTGAGCAGAGATGCAGATTCTTTGAATGGGTTTTGAGGAGATACTATAAACCATACACGTTCTACCCATTCTTCATTCAAGATATGATTTGCAATGATGAGATGGCCGTGATGGATAGGATTAAAGGAACCAAAATAAAGTCCGATTTTCATTAGGGTTATTATTCGCCAGTATGTACAACAATATGTTTTGCTTCATCTGTTCTAAGGCTTAGCAGATAGCCCGCCACAGAAACAGACATAGGGTCATTGAACAATGCCTTTTGTACTACTTCAATTTTTTCGCCCGGCAAGCACCCCATTTCCATTAACTTCAAAAAAATTTCCTCGGTAGTAAATTTCACGATAGTTGCTATCTGGCCCGGTTCTAAATCAGACAATAATAATTCCATAATGCAAAGCTAAGCATTGTTGTTTGTGTTTTGTTTACGAATTTTGGAACATGTCGTTAAAAAATTTTTCTATTCGATTTTGCTTTCAGAAGCCTATTACTTTAAAAGAAAGAAGGCGACTAAAAGATTTTTTGATACAGCAATTACGCAAGGTTGGAAAAACCGGAGCTGAAATAAATTATGTGTTTTGCTCAGATGAAGAACTTCTTTCCATAAATCAAACAAATCTAAATCACGATTACTATACTGATATTATAACGTTCGATCTTTCAGAAAAAAATTCTCCAAATCTGGTATCTGATATTTATATCAGCACAGACAGGGTAAAAGACAATGCGAAAGCTTTTAATGTGCCGCAAAACACAGAGTTATTGCGTGTAATTTTTCATGGCGTGTTACATCTCATAGGTTATAAGGATAAAACCTTAGAAGATCAAGCTCAAATGAGATCGATGGAGGAACAATGGTTAAAAACCTACCTTTCTTAATCTTTCAAAATACATTTTTACTTTACGTTCCACGTGAAACACTTTGTTTTTCAAACTACTTATTATGTTCCACGTGGAACCTTAAACTCTCTTCAAAATTTCGTTCTGTTTCACGTGAAACATAGTTTATCGTATTAATATTGTCATTTCACACATAGGAGGCTGCAGTCGTTTTAATAATTGTTACTTTTGCACCCTTATGTTTCCAGAATATGATGTTATAGTAGTTGGTGCCGGACATGCCGGTTGTGAAGCAGCAGCGGCTGCTGCCAATATGGGCTCCAAGACCCTATTGGTAACCATGAATATGCAAACTATCGCCCAAATGAGCTGTAATCCTGCAATGGGAGGTATTGCAAAAGGTCAGATTATCCGTGAAATTGATGCAATGGGCGGCTACTCAGGGATTGTGACGGACCATACTATGATTCAGTTTAGAATGCTGAATCGATCTAAAGGCCCGGCTATGTGGAGCCCTCGTGCACAAAGCGATAGAATGCTTTTTTCTGCAAAATGGAGGGAAATGCTGGAACAAACACCTAACCTGGATTTTTATCAGGATATGGTGAAAGGTTTATTAGTAAAAGATAAGCGTGTATGCGGTGTTATTACCGGATTGGGGCATGAAATTAAAGGAAAAACAGTTGTTTTAACCAATGGAACCTTCCTGAATGGTGTAATTCATATAGGGGAAAAGCAGTTTGGCGGTGGTCGTGTGGCTGAAAAAGCAGCTAGTGGTATTACGGAGCAGCTAGTGGAACTAGGATTTGAAAGTGATAGGTTAAAGACTGGAACACCTCCTAGAATTGATGGTCGCAGTTTGGATTATTCCAAAATGGAAATCCAAAACGGAGATGAAGAAATAATAGGCTTTTCATTTACTGATACTCCTAAACTTAACCCCAAACAACAACGTTGCTGCTGGATTACTTACACCAATACAAAGGTGCATGATATCTTAAAAACCGGATTCGACAGGAGCCCGATGTTTACCGGTAGAATAGATGGTGTAGGTCCCCGATATTGTCCCAGCATCGAGGATAAGATTAATCGCTTTGCAGAGAGGGATCGTCACCAATTATTTGTAGAGCCCGAAGGATGGAATACTGTAGAAATATATGTGAATGGATTTTCTACATCTTTACCAGAAGAAGTACAATATGAAGCCCTCCGGAATGTACCGGGTTTTGAAAATGCAAGAATGTTTCGTCCGGGTTATGCAATCGAATACGACTACTTCCCACCTACACAGCTTAAACATACACTTGAAACGAAGTTGATAGACAACTTATTCTTTGCTGGGCAAATCAACGGTACAACCGGGTATGAAGAAGCGGCATGCCAAGGCCTAATGGCCGGTATTAATGCGCATCTTAAAGTACAGGAAAAAGATGGGTTAGTCTTACAAAGAAGTGAAGCATACATTGGCGTATTGATAGATGACCTTATCAGCAAGGGTACTGAAGAGCCTTATAGAATGTTTACTTCCCGTGCTGAATATCGTACCCTGCTCAGACAAGATAATGCAGATGCACGCTTAACTCCCATCAGTTACAAATTAGGCTTGGCCAGTGAAGAGAGAATGGAAAGAGTGACCCAAAAGAACGAAAACGTGGCTAACATTATTGCTATTCTAAAAAGCACAGTTTTCAAACCCGAGGATATCAATCCATTCCTAAAACACATCAACTCTTCTGAAATTGTAGAAAAGCAAAAAGCTGATAAAATTCTTCTCCGACCTAGTGTGGAATTGCAAGATTTGGCACAGGCTGTGCCCGCTCTTGGAGAAGCTCTTAAAAAATACAATAAAGAAGAAATTGAGCAAGCTGCAATACAAGTAAAATATCAGACTTACATCGAAAAAGAAAGAGAAATTGTGGCACGTATGAGCGAGATGGAAAATCTGGTCATTCCTGAAAACTTTGATTATACAAAAATCAGCTCTTTAGGCAACGAAGCACGCGAAAAATTAAGCAAAGTAAAGCCGCGTACTTTAGGTCAGGCTACCCGTATCCCTGGCATTAACCCAAGTGATATACAAATTTTAATGGTGTACATGGGTAGATAAGCCCCTTTGTTTTCTATTACTAATACCTAGAACATACTATATTTTCATTGCTGATGTTCTAGGTATTTTTATCCCTTCTTATAAAGAATAGTATTATATTAAATTATAATAATATATTAATTATAAATAATTTCTCTTCGCCCCTTCCTGAATTTTCCTATTGCTAACGTAGTATGATAGGATAATCAATAAAGCTAAACGGGATTTTTTATCGGCCTTTCTAAGAATAAAACGAATAAATAAATAAGAAAATAAAAAACCCTTGCCGATTAGCAAGGGTTGTGGTGTGGGCCGGAATCGAACCGGCGACACAAGGATTTTCAGTCCTTTGCTCTACCAACTGAGCTACCGCACCGACCGTTTTAACGGGGCAGCAAAAATAAAGGTTTTTAATTAAAAATCTATTTTTTATGAAAATTTCTTGCAGGATTACATACCATACTCACTAAGGAATTTGATACGCATAATTTTTAACTGCTCCCAGTTGAAATCGAATTCTGCCAATTCCTTTTGTGCCACTTCAAGAGAGGAGGTTTCGCAAGTTTTGAAGTACTCCATAATTTCATACTGCTCATTCTCATCAAGCATCTCATCGATGGCATAACCGATATTGAGTTTAGTACCGCTGGCAGCTATGGTTTCCATTTCTTCTAGCAGTTCAGCAGTTTCCCACCCTCTATTCTTGGCAATTGTTTCCAAAGGAATTTTCTTATCGGTTTGTTGAATGATATACACTTTATCACCGCTTTTATTCACAACACTCTTCATCACGAAATCGTCGGGTTTTACTATGTTGTTTTCTTCAACATACCGAGCAATCAACTCCACAAAGGGCTTTCCGTAACGACGTGCTTTAGCACCACTAACACCCTGGCATTTTTCCAGCTCCTGTAAAGTTGTAGGATACAGTGTTGCCATATCTTGCAGAGATGTTTCCAAGAAAATAACCCAGGGAACGAGTCCAATTTTTTTAGCTTCTTTCTGCCGCAGTTCTTTTAACATTTCAAAAAGACGCTCATCTACAACCGCTCCATCTTCCACATTATCCATACCTTCATCATCATCTCCCATGGCCTCTTCAAAATTATTGTTCAGGACAATGCTGAAAGATTTTGGTTTTTTGAGGAACGCTGCTCCCTTATCGGTTATCTTCAATACACCATATTCTTCAATATCCTTGCGCAGCAATCCTTCTAAAATCATTTGTCGGAAAAGCGAGTTCCAAAAATGTGCATTTTTTTCCTTACCGATACCAAAACTGGAAAGTCCTTCATGGCGGAACATCTTAACCTGAGGTGTTAGCTTGCCGGTGATAATAGTGACCATATAATCTGTAGCAAACTTTTCACCCAGCTCCTTGATAGCCTTTAATACAATGACAGCATCTTCCTTGGCCTCTATCTTCTCCTTTGGATTTTTACAATTATCACAGTTTCCACAGTTTTCTTGCGGAAACTCTTCGCCAAAGTAACTGAGTATTACTTTACGTCTACACACGCCGCTCTCGGCATATGCCACGGTTTCATTTATTAATTGTGCACCTACTTCTCTTTCACTTAACGGCTTATCCCGCATAAGGTGCTCTAGCTTACTTACGTCTTTATGTGAGTAATAAAGAATACATTTTCCTTCTAATCCATCGCGTCCTGCCCTACCGGTTTCTTGATAATAGTTCTCGATCGACTTTGGAATATTATAATGTATCACAAACCGTACATCGGGCTTATCGATTCCCATACCAAAAGCGATAGTGGCCACAATCACCTGGACATCCTCACTTAGAAAATCGTCCTGTCTTTTAGCCCGCAATTTGGCATCCAACCCCGCATGATAAGCAACCGCCTTGATACCATTTGCTTGTAAAATATCGGCTAGTTCCTCAGTAGTTTTGCGATTAAGGGTATAAATAATACCACTTTTATTTTTCATTCCCTTTATAAAGCGCACAATGCTTTCGTGTGTTTGAGATTTTTTGATTTTGGGAATGATTTCATAATAAAGATTTTCCCTGTTGAAAGAAGAGATAAATATGTTGGGTTCTCTAAGATCGAGATTCTTAATAATATCACTCTGAACCTTAGGTGTAGCAGTAGCGGTGAGAGCGATAACCGGCAAATTAGGATTAATCTTATCCATCATTTCGCGCAGTCTGCGATATTCCGGCCTAAAATCGTGTCCCCACTCACTTATACAATGCGCTTCATCTACCGCAAAGAAAGAAATGTTCAGATCGCTGAAGAATGAAAGATTTTCGGGTTTTGTTAGTGTTTCCGGAGCCACATATAAAAGTTTGGTTTTTCCGGAAATCAAATCGTCATGAACAGCCTTTATTTCCTTTTTGGTTAAAGTCGAATTTAAAAAGTGTGCAATCTCGTCATTGCTATTATATCCTCTTACCAGATCCACTTGGTTTTTCATTAAGGCTATGAGAGGCGATACGATAATGGCTACGCCGTCCGATATCATAGCCGGAAGCTGATAACACAGGCTTTTACCTCCTCCTGTTGGCATAATCACAAAAGTGTCTTTACCAGACAGTAAAGATTCTATTATTTCCTGCTGTTTTCCTTTAAATTGTTTAAAACCAAAGTATTTCTGCAGCGCTTCGTGCAAATCAACCTTTGTCTTCTTCGCAGCCTGCCCAGGCTCTTTTTTGGCTTTTTTTGGGGCAGCTTTTCCACTTTTGACACCCATTTTATCTATATTCAGTATTTTAACTTAAGCAAAATCATGCGTAAAAAAGATACGCCAGATATTATTAAAAAAAAAATAATCTTTTTGGGGGTTGCTAAGTTACTGCTCTTAAAGGAACTCTACTAAGCAAAATTGGTTAAATTTTATTATCTCCAACCTTAATTTATATCCTCTGAAATAAGGTGGATAAACCTTTCGGAATTGACATATAAACCAATACTTTTGCTTTTTGTTACCCTTGTGTATGAAACCCAATTGTAAGGATATTGCACAGCGTGTTATAGCACAGGAAGCTGCTGCAGTAGCAACTCTTCAAAAGTTCGTCGATGATGACTTTGAAAGAGCTATAGCACTTTTACTCAATTGCAAAGGCCGTATTGTCTTAAGCGGCATTGGTAAAAGCGCTATTATTGCCCAGAAGATTGTTGCTACTTTTAATTCTACAGGAACACCGTCTATTTTCATGCATGCCGCAGATGCTTTACACGGCGATTTAGGGATTATACAGGAAGGGGATGTAGTAATGATTCTTAGCAAAAGTGGAAACAGCCCTGAAATAAAAGCGCTCATTCCACTCATTAAAAATTTTGGCAATAGCCTCATAGCCATATGTGGTAATGAACATTCGGATTTGGCTAAGCAGGCAGATATATTTTTAAATACCACAGTACCTAATGAAGCTTGTCCCAACAACCTGGCCCCTACAACCAGTACTACAGCTCAGTTGGTAATAGGCGACGCCCTAGCCGTGTGTCTTATGGAAATAAAAGGCTTCAAGGATGAAGATTTTGCTAAATTTCATCCAGGTGGTACACTAGGCAAAAAATTGTACCTACGGGTAGCCGATGTATTTGTTCACAATGAAAAACCGGCTGTGTACCCCCATCAGTCTTTAAAAGAAGTTATTGTAGAAATGACACAAAAAAGACTGGGTGTTACTGCCGTTATTGATGAGGAACAAAATCTGGTTGGAATAATTACCGACGGAGATTTAAGAAGAATGTTGAAAAAAAATACCGATATTGAACATATATCAGCGAAAGACATCATGACCATACATCCAAAACATATTTCAAAGGATGAATTGGCCATTACAGCCCTAGATATAATGCGGAAAAACGCCATCACCCAATTGGTTGTTACCGACAATAAAAAATATTCTGGTATTATTCACATTCACGATTTACTAAAAGAAGGATTGATATAAGTCATGAATAAAAATAATTATGTAGCTATAATGGCCGGCGGTATCGGAAGCCGCTTCTGGCCAAAAAGTAGAACTTCATACCCCAAACAGTTTCTGGATATCCTAGGCACCGGAAAAACCCTCATACAGGCTACTTTCGAACGTTACAGTAAAATTGTACCTACTGAAAATATTTATGTAGTTACTTCAGAAGATTATACAGATATTGTAGCATCACAGCTGCCCTCATTACCAAAAGAAAACATTGTTGCCGAACCTTTCAGAAAAAATACGGCACCTTGTATTGCTTACATTGCATTTAAAATTCATGAAAAAAATCCAGATGCTGTAATGATTGCGGCACCTGCTGATAATCATATTCCCGATTTTGAGAAATTTTCGGTAGTGATTAACAAAGCGCTGGATTTTGTATCCCATATTAATGCGCTTACTACCATCGGCATCAAACCTACACATCCCAATACAGGGTACGGCTATATTCAACATGAAGATATAGAAGTGGCGCCTGGTATTTATAAAGTAAAAACATTTACTGAAAAGCCTAATTTGGAATTAGCCAAAGCTTTTATTAAAAGTGGTGATTTCTTATGGAATAGTGGCATTTTTACATGGAAATGTAAAACCATCATCAAATCCTTTGAAGAACATTTACCGGAAATATACGAGCTATTCTATAGTGAAAAAGAAAAATTAAATACTCCCGCAGAAGAAAAAATAATAGAAGAAATATACTCACAATGTCCAAGCATTTCCATTGATTTTGGAATTATGGAAAAAGCGAGCAATGTATACATTATCCCGGCCGACTTTACATGGACCGACTTGGGAACATGGAACAGTGCTTATGCCAATATGGAAAAAGATTATTTTGGAAATGCAGTGGCAGGTAGTGATGTAATTGTATTTGATACTCACAATTCTGTGATTCATGCTCCTGAAAAAAAATTAGTACTTGTGCAGGGTATGGAGGATTATATAATTGTAGATACCGAAGATGTACTTTTAATTTGCAAGAAAGATAAAGAACAAGAAATTAAAGATTACGTTGCTGAAGTAAAAAGAACCAAAGGAGATAAATATCTATAACAGACATGAATTATCCAATACAAAACATATTATTTCTGGACGTGGAAACTGTTCCGCAAAAAGCCAGTTATGAATTATTGGATGAAGAGTGGAAAAAACTATGGGATACTAAAGCAAGCTTTCTTTTAAAAAACTATGAAAACGAAACCTCCGAAACTATATATGAACGAGCAGGTATTTATGCCGAATTCGGAAAAATTATTTGCATCAGTTGTGGAATAATACATGGATCGGAGAATGAAAGAAAGCTGGTTATAAAATCCTTTGCAGGAGATGATGAAAAAAAGATTCTAGCAGATTTTACAGAAATGCTAAACCGATGGAGCAGTAATGAACCCAAATATCTCTGTGCACATAACGGTAAAGAATTTGACTTTCCTTATATCTGTAGAAGATTAATTATAAACAATCTTCCTATTCCCGTACTACTTAATATTGCCGGTAAAAAACCATGGGAGATAAATCATCTCGATACCATGGAAATGTGGAAATTCGGTGATTACAAAAGTTATACATCTTTAAATCTGCTAGCCCGCACTTTAGGTATTAGCACACCCAAAGATGATATCGATGGCAGTATGGTAGCCAAAGTATATTACGAGGAAAAAGATATTGACCGCATTGTAACTTATTGTCAGAAAGACGTAATTACAACTGCGCAAATATTTCTACGTTTTAACGGAGAAAAACAAATTGAAAATACTAATATAGAATTCAAATAAATTACAATCCGGCTTGCTTACTTATTTCTAGCATTCTGTCAATAGGCTTTTTAGCTGCCAGACGCAGTTCTTCATCCATTGTAATTTCGGGAAGCTCATATTTCATACACAGGTATATTTTTTCCAATGTATTGCGCTTCATGTGTGGACAATCGTTGCATGCACAGCCATTATCCGGAGGAGCAGGTATAAATTTCTTATGCGGGCTGGCTTTTTCCATCTGATGCAGAATACCGGTTTCGGTAGCTACGATAAATTCATCTGCATCACTTTCCATAGTGTACTTCAATAATCCTGTTGTGGAACCTATAAAATCAGCCAGCTTCAACACTTCCTCTTCACACTCGGGGTGGGCAATAAATTTAGCATTCGGATGCTGTTGTTTCAGCTTTACGATTTTTTCAAGACTAAATATTTCATGCACAATACATGCACCGTTCCACAACAACATGTTGCGACCTGTAACTTTATTGATGTAGGCTCCTAAATTCTTATCCGGAGCGAAAATTATTTTTTGGTCTTTTGGAAAACTATCCACAATAATGCGGGCATTACTACTGGTAACAATTACATCGCTCAGCGCTTTAATACCGGCGCTGCAGTTGATGTAACTTACCACAACATGATCGGGATGTTGTTCCTTGAACAACTTAAACATGGGAGGAGGACAGCTATCACTCAGTGAACAACCGGCTTTAAAATCGGGAATAACAACTTTCTTAGTTGGATTGAGAATTTTTGCCGTTTCGGCCATGAAATGCACACCCGCAAAAACAATCATATCGGCATTTGTCTTCTCGGCCTCCTGAGCCAATCCTAGACTATCGCCAATGTAGTCAGCTATATCTTGAATATCAGCTTCCTGGTAATAATGCGCTAGAATAACTGCATTTTTTTCCTTCTTTAATTTGCTAATTTCTTCAAATAAATCCAGCGTTGGATCTACCTCAATATCCAAAAATCCCTTTACGTCCAATTCCTGCTGTGCTGTTTCCAAGATAGCTGATTCCATGATAAAAATTTAAATTCGATATGCAATGATACAATGCAATGGCAAATTTTCGGAAACAAATTTTTGCGATTGCTATTATAACACTATTAATAACTATTTTATTATTTTTTTAAAAAAAAACCTATTACTATTACGGCTGTGAATTAGTGGATAACTTCCATTTTAGTTCTATTACAAATTTAAAAGTTAATTGTTTTCCACACAATTTGACATCTAATTAACATGAAAGGTATTAGATCTTGCTTATTTTGGAAGGTTTTCCACAATTATGTGGATATCATTAATGTACATAAAAAATTTTTGCTTCACTACGGATTGATGTGGATATCCGATAGTATAATTTTAAAGTAACTCACCGACTAAAAGGGCTTCCACAATATTTTAAAATTTATAACCCAACAATTATGTTTCATATAAACGTTTCACGCAGGGTTATCCACATAAATCCATTGCTATTCACATATCTTTGGGGAGAAATTTTTGGTTAATGGGCTATTTTTCACAATAATGAAGTCCTAAAAACACAAATTAGGAACGACACAATATATATCTGTTACCCTGTTCTGTAAAAAACATCTTAATTACATAAGTTATGATTTACGTAAAAAGAATATTATCAGTGTTCATCTGCGTATTACTCTTTTCAGTAGCAAAGGCAGATGAAGGTATGTGGTTGCCTCAGCTTCTAGAAGCACTTAATGCTAAAAGAATGAAAGAGCTGGGTATGAAAATGAGTCCTAGTGATATTTATAGTATTAACAAGGCAAGTTTGAAAGATGCCGTAGTGAGCTTTGGAGGATTTTGTACCGGAGAAGTTATATCGGACAAAGGATTATTGTTGACAAACCATCACTGTGGATTCAGTGCTATTCAGAGTCATTCTACTATTGATAAAAATTTTATAAGAGACGGTTTTTGGGCAAGAGATTATGCCGAAGAATTACCCAACCCGAACTTGTTTGTAACATTTATTGTAAGAATAGATGATGTAACTGCTCAGGTACTAACAAATGTATCTGAATCGATGGCTGAAAACGAACGTCAGTCGCAAATAGCTAGAAATGTTCGTGGGTTATTGAATAATGTTAAAAAAGAAACTTATCAGGATGCATATGTGCGTCCTTTCTTTGAAGGAAATAAATTTTACCTGTTTGTTACCGAAACCTATCATGATGTAAGATTGGTAGGTGCACCTCCTTCCTCTATTGGGAACTTTGGAAAAGATACAGACAACTGGATGTGGCCGCGCCATACGGGCGATTTCAGTCTATTCAGAATCTATGCTGGAAAAGATAATAAGCCGGCAAAATATAGTCCGGAAAATGTTCCTTATAAGCCAAAAAAATTTTTATCTATTTCGCTTAGTGGTGTAAAGGAAGGTGATTTTACAATGGTGTTTGGTTTTCCGGGTCGCACCTCCGAGTATTTGCCTAGTGAAGCTGTAGAACAAATTATGACAGTGTATGATCCGGCTAAAATTTCAATAAGAGATAAAGCCTTATCTATTCTTGATAAATACATGCGTAGTGATGAGGCAATAAAGATTCAATATGCATCGAAATATGCCGGAATCAGTAATGCTTGGAAGAAATGGCAAGGCGAAGTATTGGGGCTTACTACTACTAATGCAGTTCAGAAAAAATTGAACTACGAAAAAGAATTTACAGCATTGCTGGAGAAAAATCCTACATTAAAAACTAAATATGGTAAAGTATTACCCGAGCTGATTCAAAAGCATAAGGAGATAAAACCTTATGCACTAGCGCGCGATTATTATTTAGAAACTACTAGTAAAGTAGAATTATTTACAGTTGTCAACAAAATACGTGCATTAAAATCGCGAAAAGACAAACAGGGTTATGCAGAAGCTTTGGCCGCTGACATTAGCTGGTTTGAAAAATTTTGGAAAGATTTCAATATTAATGTAGATAAGGAGCTCTTTGCTGCTATGATGCAACTTTACATAGAAAAGCAAGAACCGAGCTATGTAGCTACTTATGCCAAAGAGCAATATCATCAATATAATGATTATGCTAAATGGGCTGACGATGTTTATAGCAAAAGCGTATTTGCCGATAAGCAAAAAGTAATGGATGCTTTAACAAATCAGCCCGAACGATTGTATGATGCATTAAATACAGATGTTGCGGCCAAATTGCTTATTGAAATCGCAAATATGTATGATAATGATGTTGCGTTAAAGGTTAATAAAATTCAGGCTGATATCAATAAGTTACAGCGCTTGTATATGCAAGCACAGATGGATGCATTTACTCATAAAACATTTTATCCCGATGCTAACAGTACTTTAAGAGTGGCTTTTGGTAATGTAAGTGGATATAACTCCCCGTCGGGTAAGAAATATGATTATTATACTTATTTAGATGGTGTGATGGAAAAATATAAGCCCGGAGATTATGAATTTGATGTACCCCAAAAGCTGATAGAACTGCATAAAAAGAAGGATTATGGCATATATGGCGTTAATGGTAAAATGCCAGTATGTTTCATTGCTTCCAATCATACTACAGGAGGAAATAGTGGTAGTCCCGCACTTGATGCTTATGGAAATTTGATAGGACTAAACTTTGACCGCGTGTGGGAAGGTACGATGAGTGATATTAATTATGATCCTTCCATCTGCCGAAATATTATGGTAGATATTCGTTATGTACTTTTCATTATAGATAAATTTGCCGGTGCCGATCATTTAATAAAGGAAATGAAGCTGGTATATCCTACTGCCAAAAAATAAATCGAATTTTAAAAGCAATAGTAAAAAGTCTGCTCATAAAAAAGGGCAGGCTTTTTGTTTATACACTAGTGTGCTTGCAATTTCTCAGGATTTTTTTAACTTGTATAAAATATTCGTACTATGGTAAACAACAAACATATAGCTACATTTATTCTAGGTGCATTGGCAGGTTTTGCGGCTGGAAAATATGCCAATATGAGCGAAGAAGAAAAAGAAAAAATGATGAATGATTTGAAGGAAAAGGCCAATAAGCTTAAAGAAGAGGCCGGTAAAACCGCAGAACAAGCAAAAGATTATTTTTCAGAATTAGCTTCTAAAGGAAAAGAAGCTATGAAAGAGTATTTTCCTGAAGCCGAAAAATGGTTTAATGATATTTTCGGGAAAAAGGAAAACCCCGATACCGAAGAACAGTCATCTGCTACAGGTGCCTAATCGGCTTATGATACGTACTTAGAGTAAATCGTTGGGATTAGGTACCAGCTTCAATATCTTGTGTAAGTTCTGCTGATAGTGTTTTCTATCCAGCTTGTAGTAGAAGGCTCCCTTTTTAGAATTACTTTTATCCTTTTCTTTTAGTTTAATAAGAAGGTTGGTAGAGAGCATCTTTCTGCTGAAGTTTCCTTTATCGAAGACAGTGTTAAACACGTCCTCGAAAAGTGTTTGTAACATAGGGATGGTGAATTTTTCGGGTAATAACTCAAATAAAATAGAATGTGATGCAGCTTTATATTGCAGCCTATTTTGAGCCATCATCACCATCTCATTATGGTCAAATATGAGAGAAGGAAATTCTTTTATAGGGAACCAATGTGCTTTAAAGTTATCGTGTAATGAGTCTTTGTATTTATTAATATCGATCAGTGCGAAATAACCGATAGATATGGTACGCTGTACCGGGTCGCGATCCGGACGCGTAAAGGTGTGAAACTGCTCCAGATAAATACCATCCAGACCGGTAAGTTTTTTCAAGACTCTTTTGGCAGCATCTTCAGCACTTTCATCTTTATTCACAAAACCACCCATCAGACTCCATTTACCTTTTTCGGGTTGAAATCCTCTTTTTATTAGTAGTATTTTCAATCGGTTACCGTCAAATCCGAAAACGATACAATCCACGGCAACCTTCATTTTAGTGCCTACGGAATATTTTTTTCTCATCGAAGTAATTAGTAAATAAAAGCTTATAAGTAGTAAAGCTAAAGGAAAAGGCTGGAACTTTTGAGAAAGAACCAGCCTTTTTATATTAATATTAAGACTTATGAGTTCATGCTAGCAAGGAATTCTTCATTGCTCTTGGTGCCCTTCATGCGTTTTAAGAGTTCTGTCATCGCTTCTTCTGTCTTCATATCGGCCAGATATACGCGAAGCAGATTCATTCTTTGCAGCACGTCCTTATCAAGCAACAGATCGTCGCGGCGTGTAGAAGACGCTGTGAGATCAATTGCAGGGTAAATGCGTTTATTAGCCAGTCTTCTATCCAACTGCAGTTCCATGTTACCGGTACCTTTGAATTCTTCAAAGATCACTTCATCCATTTTGCTTCCGGTATCGATAAGGGCTGTAGCTAGAATAGTAAGAGAACCTCCGTTTTCAATTTTACGGGCGGCACCAAAGAACTGTTTGGGTTTTTGCATGGCATTGGCTTCCACACCACCACTTAGTACTTTTCCTGAAGCGGGCGATACGGTATTATGAGCTCTTGCCAAACGAGTGATAGAGTCGAGCAGGATCACTACATCGTGTCCACATTCTACCAGTCTTTTAGCTTTCTGCAAGGCCATGTTAGACACTTTTACGTGTTTTTCGGCCGGCTCGTCGAAGGTGGAAGCAATAACTTCGGCTTTCACGCTTCTTTCCATATCGGTTACCTCTTCAGGTCTTTCATCTACCAGTACCACCATTAAGTAACACTCAGGGTGATTTTGGGCAATAGCATTTGCTACTGCTTTCAACAACATGGTTTTACCAGTTTTGGGCTGAGCTACGATCAAACCTCTTTGTCCTTTACCAATGGGGGTAAAGAGGTCCATAATGCGTGTGGAATAATCTTCCGGTCTGGTAAAGAGGTTTAATTTTTCGTAAGGGAATAGTGGTGTCAGATAATCGAAAGGTACGCGGTCGCGCACTTCTTCCGGGCTCTTACCGTTGATGGTATCCACTTTTAAGAGCGCAAAATATTTTTCGCCTTCGCGCGGAGGACGAACAGCTCCATGTACAGTATCACCTGTTTTTAATCCAAATAATTTGATTTGTGAAGGAGATACATATACATCGTCAGGGCTGGATAAATAGTTATAGTCAGAAGATCTTAAAAAACCATATCCGTCTGGCATCATCTCCAACACACCCTCGCTCAAAATCACACCATCAAACTCTACATTGAAAGCAGCATCTTTTTCTTTCTCTTTTTCTTTTTTCGCTTTGCTGGGTTGAGGAGCTACTTCGTCTATAATTACAGGAGTCGGATTGGCGTATTTTTCTGTGGCCTTTAGGGCTTTTTCAATAAAAGAAAGCGTAGCTGGATCGAAAGAGAAATCTTTCCCTTCATTTTCATCTTCTTGTTCGCTATATGCTTCGGTAGTAGCTTCTTCTACCTCGGTTTTTTCCTCTTTCTTCTTTTTGGTTTCTTTTTCTTCGGATTCTGCTACAGTTTCTTCTTCTTCTTTTTTCGTTGTAGTTTTTTTCTTTTTAGCCGCAGCTTTAGCTTTTTTAGCTGGCGCTTTGGCCTTCTTTTCTTTGGTTTCTTCTTCCTGTGTGTCAGTTCCTTCGTCTTCCACAAAAGCTTCCTCCGTTCCTACTGAAGTGGTAGCTTTTACGATGCGTTTTCTCTTCGGTTTTGTTTCAGTTGTTTCTTCCTTAGAACCCGCTATCGCCTGGCTGTCAAGGATACGGTATACAAGCTCTTGCTTCGTCAGTTTTTTCGCATCAGGAATATTTAACTGTTTGGCAATGTCCAACAATTCCGGAACGAGCATGTCGTTCAATTGTAAAATATCATACATAGGGGTAAACTTAATTAATCAAATACCGGCTTTCGCATGCTGATTAACAATAAAAAATAATGAAAATTGTTTTAGGTGAATCTTATTGAAATGGAAATCAATAATTAGCAGAGATGATCACAAGCCGTAGGTCATTTCTGCTGCGAAAATAATGTGTTTTTATCAAAAAAAACAAAACATATAAAAAATTTTGACTTTTTTTAAGTTATTAAAAAGGCTTAACACTTGGTGTGGCTTCTCTTGATAATATCGTTTAAAATAGAACGCATAATTAACAAGAAAACAAATTTTTTGCCTATTTTGATATATTTTTTCTAAAAATTATTCCTTGTTAATGTAATTTTTCTCGTCCAAATAATATAAATACAGGCCAAGGTGGAGGATATTAATATTATCTTTGCCGCCCAAAATAAAAGCAAATGTTCAATAAGAGGATTAAAATAAAAGAGCTGCTACAACAGGAACCTCAGGAGCAGGAAGTTACGGTAATGGGATGGGTGCGTACTTTCCGTAATAATCAATTTATTGCATTGAACGATGGAAGTACCAATACCAATCTACAAATAGTGGCAGAATTGGGCCAGTTCGAAGAATCGCTTCTGAAAAGAATCACTACCTCAGCTTCTTTGAAGGTAACAGGAACGCTGGTCCCCTCTTTGGGTAAAGGACAAAAAGTGGAGCTGAAAGCGAGAGTTATTGAAATACTAGGAGATAGCGATCCTGAGAAATATCCTCTACAACCAAAGAAACATTCTTTGGAGTTTTTGAGAGAGATTGCGCATTTGCGTTTTCGTACGAATACGTTTGCTTCGGTATTTCGCGTACGTCATGCATTGGCCTTTGCAATTCATAAGTTTTTTAACGAAAAAGGATTCGTCTACATACACACTCCTATCATTACTGCTAGTGACGCTGAAGGTGCAGGAGAAATGTTCAGAGTAACCACATTACCCTTCGATAATACACCTCGCAACGAAGACGGATCGGTAGATTTTAAAGAAGATTTTTTTGGAAAATCGACCAATCTTACAGTAAGTGGCCAGTTGGAAGGAGAACTAGCAGCTACAGCACTGGGCGAGATCTATACTTTTGGCCCTACTTTCAGAGCCGAAAACAGCAATACTACACGTCACTTGGCGGAGTTTTGGATGATAGAGCCGGAAATGGCGTTTTATGATTTGGAAGATAATGCCAACTTAGCCGAGGCATTCATCAAGTACATCATAAAATACGTAATGGATCATAATGCTGAGGATCTGGACTTTCTGGCTAAGCGTTTGGCCGATGAAGAAAAGCAGTTACCCCAGGACAAACGCTCGGAAATGGGATTGATTGAAAAACTAGAATTTGTGCTAAACAATCAGTTTGAAAGATTAACCTATACCGAAGCCATCGACATTCTGGCGAATAGTAATTATAATAAGAAAAAGAAATTCCAGTATCCTATTACAGGATGGGGTATGGACTTGCAAAGCGAGCACGAACGTTATCTTGTAGAAAAACATTTCAAAAAACCTGTGATATTGATGAATTATCCGGCCCAAATCAAGGCATTTTATATGCGCATGAATGATGACGGAAAAACAGTAGCCGCAATGGATATTTTGGCGCCGGGTATTGGTGAAATCGTTGGCGGTTCGCAGCGTGAAGAAAGACTGGATGTGCTGCTGAAAAAAATGAAGGATATGAACGTTCCCGATGAAGAACTATGGTGGTATCTAGATACCCGTAGATTTGGAACAGTTCCTCATGCTGGTTTCGGACTGGGATTTGAACGTATGATTCAGTTTGTTACCGGGATGAACAATATCCGTGATGTAATACCGTTCCCTAGAACACCTAAGAACGCTGAGTTTTAAAAAAGAGTTGGTTTTAAATAATAAAAAATAGTGTGGCAAAGACCACACTATTTTAGTTTTTGGTTGAAGAAGTCTATTGTTCTTTTCCACGCCAACTCGGCTGATTCTTTATCGTAGCGTGGTGTGGTATCGTTATGAAACCCATGATTGGCTTTAGGGTACATATACATTGTGTACTCCTTATTGTGCGCCTTAAGTGCGCTTTCATAAGCAGGCCATCCCTCATTTACCCGAGTATCCAATTCTGCATAATGAATGAGTAGAGGAGCTTTAATTTTTGGAACATCTTCGTCCTTAGGCTGTCCTCCGTAAAAAGGAACAGCTGCTCCCAAATCCGGAACACGCACAGCCATCATATTAGCCACCCATCCGCCAAAACAAAACCCTACCACACCTATACGCCCTGTACATTTCGGATGTTTTTTTAGATAATCGTATCCGGCGATAAAATCTTCTAAGATTTCCTCTCTGTTACGTTTAGCCTGCAAGGCGCGACCTTCATCATCATTACCCGGATATCCGCCTAATGGTGTTAAAGCATCCGGAGCTAATGCCACAAATCCGGCAAGAGCTGTTCTTCGAGCCACATCTTCGATATAAGGATTCAGTCCGCGATTTTCATGCACTACAATTACGCCCGCCAATTTTTCTTTAACATCAGAAGGCATGCACAACAGGCCTTTCATTGTACCGGCACCTTTGGGAGAAGCATAGGTGATATATTCCGCCTGAATGCGCGGGTCATCTGCCTTAACCTGCGTGCGGTTCTTGTAATCAGGCATTAAAAAACTCATGAGCGAAGAAACGGTAAGCCCTCCTACTGCGTACAGGGAAAGCTTTTGAACAAATTCGCGTCTATCTATACGATTGTGGGCATAGTCATCGTACAGATCAAAAACTTCTTGTTTAATATCTTCTTTTTTGATGTCGGCCATAATGAAGGGTTTTTAATTAAAGCAAACGTTTGAAATAATCCTGAGAGGTATAATCTCTTATCTTTAAGAACTTTCCTAAAAAGATTTTATTGTGAATTTACTCTACTTTTTTAAAAGAAATTGCGTATTGCTTTGCCTTTTAGTATGGATTACCGGACGTGTGCAAGCCGGCGAACCTCGTAATTTGCTACAACAACAAGGCGATGTAAATTTTGTAAAAAAAGTATTACTTGCTAAAGAAAAGTGGATGCCCTATCCCGCATATCGCGACCGGAATGCTTGGAATCTTTTTTTAGGAGATTATAAACAAGAGCTCATCCAAGAAGGGGAAAAATATTTGACCTATCAGTGGCTTATTGTTAAGGCTACGGATTATTTGGAATATTCTCGAAGCGGTTCGCGTACGATAATGGAAGAACCTTTTAATAAAAACCTCAAAGCCATATCTACATTATTTCTTGCAGAAATGGCTGAAGGTAACAAGCGATTTATGGATCAGCTTATCAATGGTGTGTTTGCTCTTTGTGAAATGACTACATGGTCTTTATCGGCCCATCTTTCTTTACAACAGGGCAATAATAAAAGGTTTCCCGATCATCAGCAGAACATAATCGATCTGTTTGTAGGAGATGTAGGGTCTATGCTGTCCTGGATTCACTATTTTTTGAAAGAAGAATTTGATAAAGAAAACAAACTCATCAGCGAACGTATAAGATTTGAAATTAAAAAGCGGGTTTTAGATCCTTATATGGAAACCGATCGCTTTTGGTGGATGGGCTTTAGTACCAATCCATCGCAGTTGGTGAATAATTGGAATGTGTGGTGCAATAGTAACGTGCTCCAAACTTTTGCTTTAATGGAAGAAGATCAAGAAAAACTGGCACAGGCGGTGTATAAAACCATGCGTTCCGTAGACCGGTTCATAAATTATGTTCATGAAGATGGCGCCTGTGAAGAAGGACCTTCGTATTGGGGACACGCTGCAGGCAAGCTATATGATTATTTACAATTCCTACACAACATTACAGGCGGACAAATATCGATTTTTCATGAACCGCTAATAAAAAATATGGGAGAATACATTTGTCGGAGCTATGTGGGGAATGGTTGGGTTGTGAACTTTGCGGATGCTACGGCAAGAGGCGGCGGCGATGCAGCGCTTATTTATCGCTATGGAAAAGCCGTGAATAGTAAGGAAATGACAGCCTTTGCATCCTATCTAATAAAAGAAAGTAGAGATAATTTAAAGCCTAAAGAATTCAGAGATGTATTTCGCATACTTGAAAGTATTGCTCATAATAAAGAAGTGATCAATACAGCGCCTTCACTGCCTACGGCTTCTTATACATGGTATCCGCAAACCGAATTTTTATATGTTAAAAACGTCCACTATTTTCTAGCTGCAAAAGGAGGACATAATAATGAAAGCCATAATCACAACGACGTAGGAACTTTTTCTTTATATGTAGATACGATTCCATTTTTTGTGGATGCCGGCGTGGGTACTTATATGAGACAAACATTCGGCAGTGAGCGATATTCTATCTGGACGATGCAAAGCAATTATCACAATTTGCCCACTATTAATGGGTTTGCTCAGCTTAACGGGGCAAACTATAAATCTTCTGATGCCCGTTTTGATAATCGCTATAATAGATTTAGTTTAGATATTAGTAAGGCTTATCCAAAAGAAGCAGCAGTTAAAACATGGTATAGAACGTATACTTTGTCTTCCAAAGAATTGAAGATAGAAGATGCTTTTGAACTTACAACAACAAAACAACCTCACATCATCAACTTTCTTGTAGCTGCAAAACCGGATACCGTTAAAAAAGGAATTATCAGCTTACGTAAAGAAGGCAAAGAAGTAATACTGCACTATCCTTATCAACAATTTGATGTGGAAGTGGATACAATCGAACTTACAGATAAGAAGCTTTCTTCTGTCTGGGGTAAGGAGTTATATCGGATAAAATTAGTAGCCAAATCCACTCACATAAAAGGAAAATATGTTTATACGATTCAAAAAAATAAATAACCCAAACCAAGAAAACAGATAGGCTTTTTACAAAAGCCGCAATTTTTTATAAAAAAATCCAATACAGTATATGTACAAAAAAACGATTGTAATTGCATTATCCTTTGTTATTGTTTTTTCTGCTTGTGTTGCAAAAAAGCAATCCCAAACCGCATTAGCTGATGAGTTCGTGAAGGAAAACTTTTCACATGCTTCCGTAATGCTGAAAGGACTACTGAAGACGGCTAATGAAAAATTCGATGCAGAAAGAGGGGCTTATCCGCGCACGATAAATAAAGAAGAAAAATTAGTTACCACAAATATGTACGATTGGACATCGGGATTCTTTCCCGGCAGTTTGTGGTATGTATATGAACACACAAAAGACGAGACGTTAAAGGCCGAAGCTTTAAAATGGACCGAAAAATTGGAACCCCTGCAAACTTTTACAAGACATCATGATTTGGGATTCATGATGTACTGTAGCTATGGCAATGCTTACAGAATAACCAAAAATGAAAAATATAAGCAGTTGCTCATCAATGGAGCAAAATCTTTAAGTACGCGATTTAATGAAACCACAGGCTCTATTAAATCGTGGAATGTATTTAGGTCTTGGCATAATACGGATGAATTTTATTTTCCTGTGATTATTGATAATATGATGAATTTGGAAATGCTGTTTTTTGCTTCCAAGGTGTCGGGGGATGACCATTTCAGAAAAATAGCAATTAAACATGCTGAAACAACAATGCAAAATCATTTCAGACCTGATAACAGTTCTTATCACGTAGTATGTTACGACAGTACAACCGGCAAAGTGCTTACCAAGCAAACTGCACAAGGATATGCCGACAATTCTACTTGGAGTCGGGGTCAGGCCTGGGCTATTTATGGCTTTACGATGACTTATCGCGAAACGGGTGATCCGCGCTTTTTAAATCAAGCTATAGGATTGGCCGATTATTTTGTCAATAATAAGAACTTGCCAGAAGATGGTATTCCTTATTGGGATTTTAATGCTTATGAACAAGGGTTTACGCCTGGAGCTCGCTCCAATGCAAGAAATATTTCTGTCTTGTACAGAGACGCATCGGCCGCGGCAATAACAGCCTCTGCATTGCTTGAATTAAGTACTTATGCGGATGCATCGAAAAGCAAGCAGTATAAAGCCATGGCCGTGAAAATTCTGCGTTCCTTGTCTTCGGATGCATACAGGGCTAAACCCGGAACCAATGGCAATTTTATTTTAAAACATTGTGTTGGGAGTATTCCGCATAATTCTGAAATTGATGTTCCCTTGGTATATGCCGACTATTACTTCCTCGAAGCCTTACACCGATATGATAAATTGTTAAAAGGGCAGAAACTTTTTTAATATTTAACATCGGAGAGATTAAAAACAATATAAAAAATCCGGAAGCTTTGTGGTCCTAACTATATCAAAAACCACATGCTTCCGGATACCTTAAAGTTTATAGGATATTAGCCCGCAGTTATCTTGTTATAACCAGTAGCTTCGCTCCAGCTTCCCACAGAATGTACACCCCAATGATTTTCATCGGCCATTAAGAAGTCTCTTTTATACTTTTCGGGTATATCACCTTCGAGAAAACATCCTTCTCTTACCGATGGAAATATTTCTTCGAATGTGTACATGGCGGTAAGCGATACTCTTCTGTACACGTGCGAGCGTGTGATATCATCCATGCTTCTCAATCCGGCGGCAGCCATTAGTTCTACAAAGGCTTTCACTGTGTTTTTATGATAATTAGCTACACGATATTTTTTATCGTCTATCACTAAGCCTTTCGTAAGTTTTGGATCTTGTGTAGCCACGCCGGTCGGACACCGGTTGGTATTGCACAACAGCGCTTGTATACAACCTACGGCCAGCATCATAGCGCGTGCACAGTTGCAGGCATCAGCCCCCAAGGCTGCAGCCCGTGCAATATGGAAGGCGGTAGTAATTTTTCCTGATGCAATAATTTTTATGTGATGCCTGATGTTTAATCCTCTTAATACATCATCCACAAAAGCCAAACCATCTAATAAAGGTGCTCCTACATAGTTAGAAAACTCCTGCGGAGCCGCACCAGTTCCTCCCTCTCCCCCGTCTACGGTTATAAAATCAGGATAAGTATCGGCATTTATCATAGCCTTGCAAATTGCCATAAACTCGCTCTTATGACCGATACATAATTTGAATCCAACAGGCTTTCCGCCCGATAATTCTCTTAGTTGTTTGATAAATTGTATGAGCTCCTTCGGAGAAGAGAATGCAGTATGATAGGGGGGCGACTCAACCGTTGTTCCCGGAACAATATGACGAACTCTTGCTATTTCGGGTGTGTTTTTGCTCGCCGGCAAAATACCCCCATGGCCCGGTTTGGCGCCTTGCGAAATTTTTATTTCTATCATCTTCACGTTTGGAATCTTTGCTTTTTCGGCAAATAATTCCGGAGAGAAATTACCATGTTCATCCCTGCAGCCGAAATAACCGGTACCTATTTGCCAAATCAAGTCTCCGCCTTGTTTTAAATGATAATCACTAAGACCTCCTTCGCCGGTGTTATGAGCAAAGCCCCCAATTTTAGCGCCGCCATTCATCGCCTCAATAGCATTGGAGCTCAGCGAACCATAACTCATGGCAGAAATATTGAGAATACTTCCGTTATACGGTTGTTTGCAATCTTTATTTCCAAACAAAACTCTCGGATTATGGTCCAGCTGCTTAAAATCTACTGGAGCTACGGAATGACAAATCCATTCATACCCCGGTGCATATACATCCAGCTGTGTACCAAAGGGCATGGTGTCATTGTCCAGCTTAGCACGTTGGTACACGGTAGAACGATCCACTCTGTTCAAGGGTCTACCGTCAATATCCGATTCAATGAAATACTGATAAATCTTAGGGCGCAATTCTTCCATTACATAACGCAGCCGGCCAAATAGCGGATAAATACGGCGGATACTGTGGCGCGTTTGTAACATGTCGTAATAGCCTAAGCACGAAAGCACAAACACGGCAGCAAAGACCACATACCAGTTTTTACTGATATAAATCGACAGTAAAAGCGAAATGATAATGGAGAGAACGGATACAATGACAAATATTCGTCTCATGATAAAAGATATTTATTTATACAACGAATGTAGAGATTAAATGTTTCTCAAACGTTGAAGCAAGCAATCAATGTAAAAATAAAAAAGCACTCCGGTTAAAGAGTGCTTTTTAGTATTATCCGAAGCACTTTTGATTAATCCATCTTTTCGGGTCTCATCTGAGGGAAGAATAGTACATCCTGTATCGATGATTGATTGGTCATCAACATACATAATCTGTCGATTCCAAAACCGATTCCCGCAGTTGGAGGCATACCGTATTCCAGAGCACGCAAAAAATCGTAATCGATATACATGGCCTCTTCATCGCCGCGCTCGAGCAATTTTGCCTGTTCTTCGAAACGCTCGCGTTGTTCCAGTGGGTCGTTCAGCTCACTGTATGCATTGGCAATCTCTTTACCGTTTACCATCAGCTCAAAACGTTCTACCAGTCCGGCTTTTGAACGGTGTTTTTTGGTAAGTGGGCTCATTTCTACAGGATAATCGATGATGAATGTGGGCTGAATGTAGTGGTGTTCACATTTTTCACCGAAGATTTTGTCCACCAATTTTCCTTTACCCATGGTATTATCCACATGAATGCCTAAGTCGTTACAAACTTTTCTCAATGCGGCTTCATCCATATTGCTGATATCAATGCCGGTGTGCTCTTTAATAGCATCATAAATGGATACACGCGGGAATGGTGCTTTGAAAGAAATAGTATTATCACCCACAGTAACATCGGTGGTACCGTTCACATCCAGCGCTACTTTTTCCAAAAGTTGTTCGGTAGTTTCCATCATCCAGAAATAATCCTTATAGGCCACATAGAATTCCAAAACGGTAAACTCTGGATTGTGCGTACGGTCCATTCCTTCGTTTCTGAAGTTGCGGCTGAACTCGTATACCCAGTCAAAGCCACCCACAATCAGGCGTTTTAGATATAATTCATTAGCAATACGCAGATAGAAAGGAATATCTAAGGCATTGTGATGGGTAATAAATGGTCTTGCAGCAGCACCACCCGGAATAGATTGTAGAACCGGAGTATCTACCTCCAAAGCTCCGCGTTCGTTCAAAAACTCGCGGATGGAGTTGATCATTTTTGTGCGTTTTACAAAAACTTCTTTTACCGAAGGATTAATAACCAAATCGGCATAACGCTGACGATAACGGAATTCTGGGTCGGTGACTTCGTCGAATACATTTCCCTGCTCATCGCGCTTTACAACCGGTAACGGTTTTAAAGATTTGGCCAAAAGCGTAAGTTGTTTTGTGTGCAGAGAGGTTTCTCCGGTTTTAGTAATAAATACATATCCAGAAGCTCCGATAAAATCACCCAAATCCAATCCGTGCTTTACCAGTGTATCCCACTCGCTTTTATCCTCACCGGGATATAGCTCATCCCGTTTTACGTATAATTGAAAAATGCCCTGTTTATCCTGAATTTTTATAAAAAACACCTTGCCCTTATCATTGATGCTCATGATACGGCCGGCGACACTTACTTCCGCGAACTGATCTTTCGTCTCTTCAGAAAAGTTCTTTTTAACATCTTCGGAATAGTGAGTTACCGGAAATAAGGGTGCGGGATAAGGATCAATACCGGCAGCCCTTAATTTTTGCAATTTTTCTCTTCTGATAATTTCTTGTTCCGATAATTGTTGCACACTCATATACTCTTAAATTCAAATAGGCTGCAAAGATAGCTGGTATTTAACATTTTGACGGAATCGGATTTTTCCAAGTGCTTTTGTGGCAAAAGAAGTCCTTTATCAGCGTATAACATTCTCAACATCAACAATTTTGATAAAATTCTTTGTGGACAAGCCAGTGAGAGAACAGAATAAATAGATATTGCAGGTTCTTGTAAATGCGATTGTGTATATTGCCGATATGAAAAATAAATTGCTTGCCGTAAAATCCGGATTTATATTGCGTTTATCAGGCGTTTTAGCCAGTTTGTTGTGGACATTAGTGATGCATGCGCAAAGCGTACCCCATCCTTATCTCAATCCTCAAAAGTTTGAAAAAGAAATAAATGGTAAAAAAACCGGGATTGCTTTTCTGAAAAATAAGAAGGGCATGACGGTGGCCATTACCAATTTTGGAGCACGTTTGGTAAGTGTCATTGTTCCCGACAAAACAGGAAACCCTGTAGACGTAGTAGTGGGATTTAATTCGATTGATGCATACATTCAGGCTGTGGGCCGAAATTATGGAGCTACTGTAGGAAGATATGCCAATCGTATGGCAAAAGGACAATTTACACTAGATGGCACTACCTATCAGCTACCACTCAACAATAACGGGAACAATATTCATGGAGGCCCCAATGGTTTTAACGAACAGGTTTGGGACTGGGTGGAAAAGTCAGATCGCGCAGTAACCCTTGCCTATCTTTCAAAAGACGGGGAGAACGGATTTCCAGGAAATCTAAAAGTGCAGATAACTTTTTCGCTCAATGATCAAAATGAGTTAAAAATTGCCTATACTGCCGAAACGGATAAGAAGACTGTTCTAAATCTTACTAATCATAGCTATTTTAATCTCGAAGGAGGAGGTTCGGTAACCGGATATCAGGTATATATCAATGCGGATCATTACACACCCGTTAACGAAGCGATGATTCCTACCGGAGAAATTGTACCGGTAACCAATACTCCATTTGATTTAAGAAAGCCCACTATTATCAGCAGTGTAGTAGATGCACCTCATCCGCAATTAAAATATGGAGGTGGGTTTGATCACAATTTTGTTTTGAACAAACAAAAAGGCGGTAAAACACCCGAATTGGCCGCAACAGCCTACAGTCCCAAAACCGGGATATTAATGAAAGTTTTTACTACCGAGCCCGGGATACAGTTTTTTACCGCAAACACTTTGAAAGGTGTAGATAAGGATCGTAACGGAAAACCTATTAATGCCCGGGAAGCATTTTGTTTTGAAACCCAACACTTCCCGGACGCACCCAATCATCCCAACTTTCCATCAACGCTCTTATCCCCTGGTGAGCAATTTCAGTCTGTAACGATTTATCAGCTGCTTACTCAGTAAGCCTGATTAAATTTTAGGCAGTTTGTAACCGTTGTGATAAGGAGCCATGAGGTATTGCTGATTGATTTTTTCATCAGTAAACTTACCTGCGGCCTTGTCCCACACTAATTTCTGGCCACTTCTGAAAGCGATGTTTCCAATTTGACACACAGTGGCAATATGGGCTCCGGCTTCAATGGAACAGTTCAGGTCTGATTGTTTGCGAGAGCGCAGCACCTCAACAAAGTTTTCCATGTGCTTATCCAATCCGTTGTCAGACCTGCCTTTGAAAGGTACCAGCACTTTGTTTTCGCTGCGTTTTTCTTCAATCACTTCCCAGCCACCACGGCTTAGTACCAGCGTTCCGTTGTTGCCGATAAAGGCGATGCTGTGGTCGCGGTTGTAATTGCCGTTATCAATACCCATGGCATGGTCCCAGATGATGTTGAAGCCGTCAAACTCATAAAGTGCGGTGAGTGTATCGGGTGTTTCCTGTGCCAGTTCGGGATAGGCAAATTTTCCTCCCAATGCGCTTACTGTTTTGGGAAGTGATGCTTTCATACCCAGAAGTGCGTAGTCCATTAAGTGTACACCCCAGTCCGTCATCAATCCTCCTGCATAATCCCAGAACCAGCGGAAGTTAAAATGAAAGCGACTGCTGTTGAAGGGCCTTGTTTTGGCCGGGCCCAGCCACATTTTATAGTCTACACCGGGAGGAGGAGCACTGTCAGGTACCACAGGTGCAGGTTTCATCCAGCCTTGATAGCAACACACCTTCACGGTCCTGATATTACCCAGTTTGCCGCTTTGAACAAATTCAACAGCCTCTCTAAAATGTTGCTGGCTGCGTTGCCATTGTCCGGCCTGCACAATGCGATTGTACTTTTTTTGTGCCGCCACCATGGCCTTACATTCTTCAATAGAGTTACCTACAGGCTTTTCTACATATACATCTTTTCCTGCAGCTACGGCATCAATCATCATTAGAGCATGCCAGTGGTCCGGAGTACCAATGATTACTACATCCACGTCTTTATTTTCCAGGAGCTTTCGGTAATCACCATAAGTTTTGATTTTGCTGGTATCAATGTTTTTTTTCTGCAGCTCCGTCATCCTTTCATCCAGAACGGATTTATCCACATCGCATAGTGCTACAATTTGGGTCCCCGGCACTTTTAGGATGGACTGCGTATTGGACCACCCCATACCTTTTATTCCGATAACGCCAATCTTAATAGCATCCGAAGCGCTCTTATTGATGAAGGAAAAATTTTTGGAATTGAAAGACTGAAGGGCTAACGACCCAAGGGCAAGCGCTGATGTCTGATAAATAAATTTTCTACGGCTATTCATGCAAATCGTTTTTTCAAATATATAAAAACAATGTCAATGTCATAAGACGTCTTATTTGTCAGAAAACTGTCAACAGTTACTAAGAATTATGATTTTTTCCGCATTTCGTAAATATGACGAAGATGAGTGCTGCTATTTTTGCGCCTCAAATAAATGATTCATGAGAAACATAGTTTACTTTTTGGCTTTGGTGTGGATATCACTAATTAGTTTGGAGGTTTTCGCTCAAACAGGATTTGGAAAAATTACAGGGACTGTTGTTACCGAAGATAATCAACCCGCAGAAGGTGTGACGATTGTGATTGTGGGAACAGATTACGCAACAGCGGCCAATGCTAGAGGCCGCTTTGGCTTTAACAAACTGAATCCGGGAAATTATACCTTGAAAGTTTCTTTGGTGGGATATAATGATGTGGAAAAAGAAGCTGTTGTTACAGAAGGAGCTACCACTTCTATATCCATAGTGCTTGGAGTAAATGCTCGGGAGTTAAGCGAGGTTATTGTAACCGGACGCAAAAACGGGCTGCATACACAAACAGCCTCAAGCTCCTTACGCGTGCAGACTCCTTTACTGGAGTTACCACAAAATGTACAGGTGATTACTGGAAGAGTATTGTCAGAACAGCAGATTATAAGCACCAGCGACGGATTGTTGCGGAATGTTAGCGGATTACTTCGTGCGGAGCACTGGGGTGATTTATATACCAACGTAAATATGCGTGGTTCGCGTGTGCAGGCTTTTCGCAACGGATTTAATGTGGTAAACTCTTCTTGGGGCCCTCTTACAGAAGACATGAGCATGGTAGAGCGCGTGGAATTTGTAAAAGGCCCAGCAGGATTCATGCTGGGAACCGGTGAACCGGGAGGGTTATACAATGTAGTTACGAAAAAACCTACTGGAGAGAATAAAGGAGAAGTGTCCTTTGCGGTGGGCAGTTACGATTTGTACAGAGGAACGATTGATCTGGATAGAAAGTTGACTGCCGATGGAAAACTGTTGTTCCGCTTTAACGGTGCTTATCAGAAAAAAGGCTCTTTCCGTCCCTTTGAGCATAACGACCGTATATCTGTGGCTCCCGTATTCAGTTATGCATTTTCTGAGAAATCAAAGCTGACACTAGAGTATACACTCCAGCATGCGAAGATGACAGATGTAGGATCCTATTACGTATTTTCTCCCAATGGTTTTGCTTCTTTGCCCAGAAACTTTACACTGGCGCAGCCTGGAACAGAACCTTCCAAAATCAATGATCACAGCATCTATCTCAATTATCAGCAACAATTGGCTCAAAACTGGAAGCTGACTATTCAAGGGGCTTATTTTTATTACGATCAAACAGGGGGCAATAGCTGGCCTACAGCCGTAGGACCCGGAGACTATGATTTGGATTATGATGGCGTAATTGATGGAACACTCAGCCCGAACCAAATAATCAGAGGCTATGGTATTTGGGATGCACGCAGCAATATGAAATTAGGACAGGCTTTTGTAAACGGTGAAGTGCAAACTGGCGCCATTCGTCACAGACTGTTGTTAGGGATTGATGCTGGGAAAAAGGATTATGAAGCCGATTGGAGTCAGTCCTTCCCTCTCGACACTCCTGATAAGCCATTTGATGTAAATAATCCCGATTATGGAGCTCCTGCCAACGGATATCCGCAATTCGATCGTTCGCTTCCTTTATCTCAGCGCGCCAAAGCCGGTGGCGGCACTATGGGGCAGGAGTATGTTAGCGGATATGCACAAGATGAGTTAGGCTTTTTTCAAAATAAACTGCGTGTAACGCTGGCCGGTCGTTTTGGCTATTTAAAACAATATCAGTGGGGTGGAGCACCTTATCAGAAAGCACATTTTACTCCACGTGCAGGTATCAGCTACTCTCTGCCCGGAAATGCATATGTGTACACTTTGTTCGACCAAGCATTTACCCCGCAATCCGGAATATTGCGCAGCGGCGAAACAGCCAAACCCATTACGGGTAATAATATAGAGCTGGGTATTAAAAAAGACTGGTTTGGCGGAAAATGGAATACCACACTTGCTGCCTATCGTATCCTAAAGAAAAACGAGCTTACGGCAGATCCCTCCAATGCCGCTAACGAAAACTATAGTATTGTAATTGGCGAGAAAGAGGCGAAAGGATTTGAGTTCGACTTAAGAGGAGAAATTCTTCCCGGATTTACTGCTATCGCTAACTATGCTTATACAATCAGTGAAGTGACCAAAGTGGCCGAAGGAGTTACCACGCTTAAAAAGGGTGAATATGTTCCCAGTTTTGCAAAAAATACGGTAAACACTTGGCTCACCTACACTCTTCAAAGAGGACCGCTTAAAGGCTTCGGCATCAATGGAGGATTTACTTATCTAGCTGGACGTGTAGGATGGGGCTATAGCATGGATCATCCCGAACGCAATATGGGCGATTATTTTAAACTGGATGGTGGACTATTCTGGAGTTGTAAAAAAGTATCCGTAACCGCCAATGTGTTTAATATTCTGGATAAATATCTGTACAGCGGCTCTTATTATACCCAGTACTGGAATTATCCCGATTATAATGTAGCAGCTTATTCTTGGCAGGTGGACCCTCCCAGAAACTTTAGAGTATCCGTAACGTATAGATTTTAAACTGAATAGGTGTAGGAGATGAGAATAAAAAAGGCAATAGGAAAAATTCATTTATGGCTGGGACTCGCTTCCGGCCTTATTGTCTTCTGGTTGGGAATATCCGGCTGTTTGATTGCATTTGAGCGAGAAATCACTCGTGCGGTGGAGCAGTTTAGATATGTAGAAAATCCGGGAACAAAATATCTACCTCCTACTGTATTGAAAGATTCGGTGGATAAGTATCTGAACGGAAAAGAAACTATAATACTCGAGTATCTGGGTCCTCGCGATGCGGCCTTAGCTTATTATTATGATGACAGCGTTTACTATCAGGTTTTCATTAATCCTTACACTGGCCATGTGCAGAAGGTGAAGAATATGCGAAAAGACTTCTTTCGCATTATTACCATGGGCCATTACGAATTGTGGATGGGAAAGCCGGGAAGAGTTATCGTTTCAACAGCTACGCTTATTTTTCTGATATTGATGATTACAGGTGTAGTGTTGTGGTGGCCGCGAAACAAAGCGGCAGCTCGTCAGCGGTTTAAATTTAAGTGGAAGCCCTCCACCCGATGGAAACGGAAAAACTACGATTTGCACAACGTGCTAGGATTTTATATGACCTGGGTGGCTATTTTTCTTGCCATTACCGGACTAATTATGGGATTCCAGTGGTTTGCCCGCTCTGTTTATTTTGTTTCTTCCGGAGGCCAAACGATGCCTCCTCATGAGCATCCTGTATCGGATAGCGCATTGGCTCTTTCGGCAGATCGTTCACAAGTTGTTAATACTGTATGGCTGGAGCTAATGCAGCAAAAACGAAGCGACAATAAGGTGGGGATTGTGTTTCCACAAGATGAAACAGATGCATTGGAAGGCTTTGTTAACCATAATTTGGACAGTTATTATAACGTCGATTTTTATCATTATGACCAATACACCGGAAAGGAATTGCCTGCAGAAGGTATTTGGGCGGGCAAGTTTAAGGATGCTTCTTTGGCCGATAAGATTCAGCGGATGAATTACGATATTCATGTGGGGGCCATACTGGGCTTTCCGGGCAAACTGCTGGTGTTTTTTGCAAGTTTGATTGCAGCCAGCCTTCCTGTTACCGGGTTTTATATCTGGTACGGTAGAAGAAAAAAGAAAATCCTGTCTATTGCTAAACAGGATTTCCCACAAAACTATTGTGTGACACCATAAAGTGCTTAAGACTTTTTCTGTTGTTTGTATTCTTTTTCGATATCCTGCGCTTTTTCAAAGTCGAGAATAACGCCATTGATACAATAGCGCAATCCGGTTGGGGGCGGACCGTCGTCAAATACATGTCCTAAATGCGCTTGGCAGCGACCGCATTGTACTTCGGTACGAATCATACCATGCGAGCGGTCTTCCAGATAGATTACACTGTTTTTGCTAATCGGCTCATAAAAGCTAGGCCAGCCACAGCCGCTATCAAATTTAGTATCGCTTTTAAATAAGGGATTGCCGCAGGCGGCACAATAATAAGTACCTACCTCTTTAAAATTCTCAAATTTGCTGGTCCAAGGACGTTCCGTACCTTTTTGTCGAGCTATGTAATACACCTCCGGTGATAGAATCTTCTGCCATTCTTCATTACTCAGTTTTACCGGGGTAGTATCGGTACGGGAGTAAACCGGATTTTTTGATTTATCCATGATGGTTGTGTCTTTAGGATGAGAAGATTTCGTTTGCGATTGGCATTGATGAAAAAAACAACCTATAAGAATCAATATAATCGCAGACGATTTCATATTTATTAAACAAATCCGAATTGAAAAAAGTTTTGCATTAAATCTTATTATTAGAAATTGTATAGAAAAAACCTATTTATATAATAAAATTACAATAAAAGGTCCATCAACTAATGAAATTATCCGATGATACAGTATATTTGTTCACTTACATCAAATTAAAATTGCGTAAATGTTTAATTTAGTTCTATTTGGACCGCCCGGTAGTGGTAAGGGCACTCAGGCACAAAAATTAATTGAAAAATATAAGCTGGTACATCTTTCCACCGGCGATCTGTTAAGAAACGAAATTGCTAATCAGACGCCGCTGGGACTTGAAGCCAAAAAAATAATGGACAGTGGTCAGCTGGTACCTGACGAGGTCGTAATAAGCATTATTAATAATTGCCTAGAGAAAAATACAGGAGCCACCGGCTTTTTATTTGACGGATTCCCTCGTACACTTAAACAGGCAGAAGCTTTGGATAAGCTATTGGTGGAAAAGGCTACCGGAATTAATCTGGTGTTAGCATTGGAGGTAAACGAAAACGAGTTGGTAAGAAGATTGCTCGAAAGAGGAAAAACCTCTGGAAGGTCCGATGATACCAGTGAAGAAGTAATCAGAAAGCGATTCCAAGTATATAGCAACGATACCGCTCCAGTAGCGGCTTATTATAAAGAGCAAGGTAAATTTAAGCCAATCTTTGGTGAAGGTTCGATAGACGAAATTTTTGATGCACTGTGTAAGGAAATAGATTCCGCAACAGCTAAGCAATAAAAGCATAAAAGCCCGCAACTCGCGGGCTTTATTTTTTCTATTCAGTTATTTACTAGATAATACCGAATCGGCTTTGGCGATACTGGAAAGTACAACATCCTTCATTTTATTTACCGAGGTCAGTTGCACTCTCAAATAAGCTTGGCGTTGGGTTTCATCATTCTTTAATGAGTCGTACTTAAAGCCGTCCATCCATTCGTTCATGGCGGCATCGGCATAGTTTAGGTCTTTTATAGTACTGTCTAACAATGCCATTCTTTTTTTATGCACTTCTGTACGCGGGAGATTTTTAAGCGAATCATACTCCGATTGTGCCTGCTTTAGCAACCGATTTAGTTTTGCCATTTTTGGCATAGCTACGTCGTGTCCGGCCAGAACTTCTGAAAGAAGACTATCTGATAAAGACATATCGCTATCGTTGTCTCCGGAAGACTGATTCTCACAGGATAGAAAAGCACAAACAAAAATGGCCAACGCGAATTTTCTCATCTAATATGGTTTTTTACGATTTACAATGGCTAATCTTTTCCCAATGAAAAGCAAAAATAGCCATATACTACATATCCCTAATTCAGGTGATTGTAAGGTTTATTTGATGTATTAGCTATACTTTTATATTGTATTAAAGCAAATGTAAAGACCTTAATTTAATAATAAGGTTTATATAAAAATTTTCTGACTAAACACCGTTCCTGTTGGAAATAAAAATAATTAAAATAAATAACATGAGAGCACTATTATTACTTCTGTCTTTTGTTTGTTGTACAAGCGTATTGTACGGACAAATTTTCGATCCGAAAGTTAAAGCTAAAAGGGCTGCAGAAAACAGGGTGAATAATCGCATCGATCAGGGAATTGATAAAGGCTTGAATAAAGTAGAAGAAGGCATCGGAAATATTTTCAAGAAAAAGTCAAAAAATAGTAACAACGACGAAGGAACCAGTAAGCAAAGCTCCTCTGGAAACAAGGGGAGTAACGGAGGCGGTTCTTCATCAAGCGGGAATGACGATTTTTCGGTATCCGGAAAATTTGATTTTGTTCCTGGGGAAAAAGTTATTGTTGTTGAAGATTTTAGCCAAGACGCATTGGGAGATTTTCCTGCAAAGTGGAATACGAACGGGTCCGGAGAATTAGTACGTTTGGGAGATCAATCTTCGAAATTTTTAAAAACATCTAGCGAAGTAGTGTTTTATCCGGAGTTTGTTAAAAAATTGCCGGAGAACTTTACTGTTGAGTTTGATCTGGTCGCTTCACCCAATTTCAGCTTTTACAACGGGTTTTTCATTGTGGGTTTCACAAGCGAGCCTAATGTAGGAGCCAACTGGCGTCTATTCAAAAGATTTGGCAATAGAGCCGAGCCCAAAGCCAATGTGGAAGTGGCGTTTCATCCTACTAGTGCCGGCGGTCAAAAAGGAAGAACCGTATTTCACAGCTTTGGAGGTGGAAAAGAAATTATAAAGAATGATGCAGAGCAGAGCGTGTTTAAATCCATGGGAAGGGATTTGTTTGCGCATGTTAGCATCTGGCGTCAAAAAGGAAGAGTAAGAGTATATCTTAATGATGTAAAAATTTGGGATATTCCTAGAGCATTAAATGATGGAGCGGTAATTAATTCCATTTATTTCAGAAACGATGGCTCAGGGAAAGACGACCAAGCATTCTTCATCAGCAATCTGCGCGTCGCTGTGGGCGCACCTGATACAAGAAACAAATTGATAACTGAAGGAAAATTTGTTACTACTGGAATTTTATTTGATGTAAATAGTGATAAAATTAAGCCTGAAAGCTATGGAGTACTGAAAGAGATTGCCAATGTATTGCAGGAAAATGAAAGCGTGAAAGTGAAAATCGTAGGTCATACCGATAGTGATGGCGATGATGCATCTAACCTAGCACTTTCCAAACGTCGAGCCGAATCGGTGAAACGCACACTGGTCTCTAAATTTGGTATCAGCGAGAGCAGAATGGTAACCGATGGAAAAGGAGAGTCTGAACCGGTAAGTCCTAATAATACTCCGGAAGGTAAAGCAAACAACAGACGGGTAGAATTTATCAAAATGTAATTCATCCCAGCCATTAACTTCATTAAAAGAGCGGGTATTGCACCCGCTCTTTTTTGTTAAGGGAGAAACGAAAAATTAGTATCGACAAAAAACTATTTCAATAACTGATAGGCGATAAAACTAACGATATAGGCCAGACCGGTCATGTATACCAGTTGAATGAGGGGCCATTTCCAACTGCCGGTTTCTCTTTTTACAATGGCCAGTGTACTCATACACTGCATTGCAAAAACGTAGAAGAGCATTAAGGAAATTCCGGTTGCTAGCGTAAACACTTTGGACCCATCGCTGAAGGTCGCTTGTTGCATTTTTTGCTGTAAGGCAAGGTTTTCCTCGCCGTCATCTTCCACACTGTACAATGTGGCCATTGTACCCACAAAAACCTCCCGAGCGGCAAAGGAAGTAATGAGTGCAATACCAATTTTCCAGTCGTAACCCAGAGGACGAATAACAGGTTCTATAGCCTTACCCATAAGGCCGGCGTAAGAGTTCTCCAGCTTGGCTGTTCCGTATTGTTCCTCAATAAGCGTGGTGTCGGCTCCGGGTTGAGCCAGTTGTTGCTCGTATTGCTGATGTACCTGCTCCATTTTTTGTTTAGGTCCAAAAGAGCTTAGGAACCACAACACAAGGCTGATTAACAGAATAACTTTACCTGCCTGAAACACAAAAATTTTCGCTTTTTCAATCATTGTGTGGAAGGCATTCTTCCAGCGAGGAGCACGGTATACCGGCAACTCAAGAATGAAGAAGCTTTTTTCTTGTATTTTCACAAACCATTTGGCCACATAAGCTACCAGCATGGCAAATACAATACCTATTAAATACAGTCCCATCATCACCAACCCCTGCACACTGATAAAGCCGGCAATATAGGTTCGAGGAATAACGATGGCCGTTAGAATCAGATACACCGGAAGCCGGGCAGAACAACTCATTAAAGGTGTTACCAGAATGGTAAGCAGGCGTTCTTTACGATTTTCGATATTACGTGCACTCATAATAGCCGGCACCGCACAGGCAAAGCCGCTAATCATTGGCATAACGCTTTTACCATTCAATCCTACGGAACGCATGATTCTGTCAGTAAGAAAACTGATGCGTGCCATGTACCCGGTGTCTTCCAGTATGGTAATTAGCCCAAACAGAATCATAATCTGCGGAATGAAAATGACAATGCCTCCCAGTCCGGCAACGAGTCCATTAATTAGCAGGTCCGAGAAGTTATTTTCAGGCAATATCGAGCTCAGCCAGTTGCTAAATGCGGCCGTGCCACTATCAATCCAATCCATAGGATAGGATGCCAGCAAAAAAACACACTGAAACAGCAGAAACAATACTCCCAGTAGAATCACATATCCCCAGAAAGGATGCAGGAATATATTGTCCAGCCTTTCTGTCATTCTGGATTGCTTTTGCGGATCGGGGAAGGTTACCGCCACATTCAGTATATGATTGATTCTTGTATAACGTTGTAGAATCTCTTCGGCCTGTGTGCGTGTGGGGTTGAACTGATAATCTTTTTCTGTTTGTTCAATCTGCTCTTGAACATCATTGTTCAGTGCAAAGGTTTCATGATTGATAAGGTAATGTACGGCTTCGTACTCGCCCACTCCGGGCAAAATTTGCTGAACTCGCCTTATGGCTTCAGGGGCCAAAGAGGAGACATCAATAAAGTTGCGAGGTGTGGGTTTGTATAGATTGCCCGAAACCAGCTCTATTGCTTTTTTTAAGGCATCAATTCCTTTATTCTTGCGCGGATTTACCGCCACAACCGGCACACCCAGCTCCCGCTCCATTTCATTAATATCGATTTGTATACCCTTTTTGCGGGCGATGTCGGTCATGGTTAATGCAACAACTACCGGACGTTTCAAGTCGATAATTTGGGTGCAAAACAGGAGGTTCCTTTTCAAGCTGCTCGCATCGGCCACAGCCACAATTACATCGGGATGGATGTGTGGGTCTTGTCCAATAATCACTTTGTATGCCACCTCTTCATCCAAACGACGTGGATACAAGCTATAGGTTCCCGGCAGGTCAATAACCGTAGCAGCGCGATTACCAATTTGGGTGATGCCCGTTTTTTTATCAACTGTAACACCCGGAAAGTTGCCCACTTTCTGGTTAAGTCCGGTAAGCGCATTGAATAGCGAAGTTTTGCCGCTATTGGGATTTCCTGCTAAAGCGATATGTAAGTTTATAGTCTTCAAGATGTAAAATCGCAAAAATAACCGCCTTAAGGGTAATAATGTTTACGAATTACGGAGAATTATGCAAATTAAGTCCCTCCGCCCGTGTATTTGTTCTAACTTTACCTCAAAATTCGCTCGCAAAATAATACAAGAATGGCCAGCGTGAAATTAGAGTTAGATACCCAGAACATCATTGACAGTTTTTTTGACGAAACAAAGCTGTTAGGTATAGTAACTACCGTAAAGGATTACCGTTTTTGCTGGAACCTCAACAATATGCTGGGCCTTAATTTTCGCATCAATCACGATATAGAAATAAAGCTGGTAAGAAAAAAACGAACCTATTTCTTCTCTGTATACGAATATCGCGAGCCCCATAGTGCACTGTGCCATTATCTGTACAATAATTTATATGACGGAGAGTACTTGTTGCCGGAGTTTAAAAATCTGGATTTTTTGTGGCTGATGAAGAACGATACGGTAACAGAGGACTATCTAGATCAGATAAAAATCATGCTTCGCAGCATTCCGGGAGTACAGCTGGTAACTGAGCTTACCAATGAAAAAATCAAAAACAAAGAATATCTTATCTTTTAAAAATCATCATCATGTGGCAGGAGCAAAACAATAAGCTGTTTAAAAAATTTACTTTTAAAACCTTCAGCGAAGCTTTTGCTTTCATGACGCGGGTGGCGCTAGAAGCCGAAAAAATGAACCACCATCCGGAGTGGAAAAATGTGTATAATACGGTAGAAATATGGCTTAGCACACATGATGCTGGTGATATCATTACCGAAAAAGACCGATTGCTCGCAGAGAAAATTGACCAATTACAGTAAAGCTTTGGAAGCCCCTACTCTTTATCTCACTGTATTTTGGAGCATACTGTGGCGACGGAATTAAAGAAATTGCCAAAATCATTGTTCAAAACGCCCCATCTTATTTTTCCACAATTTGTTGATATTTTCAAATACCCTATTTTTGCCGTCCTTTATAGTAATATATTATGTCGATTATACAGAAAATCCAGGACCAGTACGCCAAGGTAATGGCGGTAATCATTGCCATTGCGCTTATTGTATTTGTAATAATGCTTGCTTTTGAGAATGGCGGAACTTTATTTAGAGGCGATGTAACGACCGTGGGTAAAGTAAACGGCGAAGTAATAGACTACGACCGCTTTCGAATCCAGGTGGAGCAACAAACTATGATGTTGCAACAAAGAGGAATGGGCTCCGGAGAGGCTGTATCCCAGCAGGCACTGGAACAAGCCTGGAATGGCGAAATTGCAAGAATTTTGCTGAATCAGGAAACCGGTAAGCTGGGTATCGATGTAGGTAAAAAAGAATTGAACGATATTTTATTTGGATCCAATCCTCCTCAGGAGCTGCTTCAAGCTTTCCAGGATCCGCAAACTGGACGTTATAATCCGGCGCTGGCTCAGCAACAAATTAATCAAATAAAAACCAAAGGAACAGAAGAGCAAAAAGCGCAGCTAAATGCTTTTCTGGAACAGATGGCATTCCAGCGTTTGGCCGAGAAGTTTGATGCACTCTTCACTACAAGCATCAACTTTCCAAAATGGATGATTGAAAAGGAAAACGCACAAAACAGTCTGCTTTCCAAAATTTCTTTTGTGCGGGAACCTTATAGCAGCATTCCGGACTCTACAGTAAAAGTGACTAATGAAGACATTCAGAAATACATTGACAAACACAAAGAAGAGTTCAAGCAAACTGAAAGTCGCAGTATTAGCTATGTAGCTTTCAATGCAGAGCCTAGTGCTGCCGATAGTGCTCAAATTCGTGAAAGTCTTTTAGCGCTTAAACCAGCTTTTGATAGCGTAACAGATGTCAAAGCTTTCCTAAGAAATCAGGGGGTCAATAACTATTACGATGGTTATATCAGCGCTAATCGCATTCAAGTGCCTATGAAGGATTCCATTTTTAAAGTTGGCATAGGCAATATTTATGGACCCTACATTGATGCCGGTAATTATGTGCTGGCTAAAGTGGTGGCACAAAGAAATATTCCTGATACCGTAAAAATCAGACATATACTGGTAGGTACAATGCAAATGGATCCGCAAACTGGTCAGCAAATTCCAATCAGAGATGATTCTACCGCCAAAAAACTGGCCGATAGCATTGCACTTGCCATTCGCAACGGAGCCAATTTTGATTCTCTTGTTGTAAAATTCTCTAACGATCTAGGAAGTGTGAATAACGGTGGGGTGTATGATGGTGTGCCTTCCGGACAAATGGTTCCAGAGTTTAACGACTTTATTTTTACCAATCCAGTAGGAGCAAAAGGGGTTGTAAAAACAGATTACGGATATCACTATATAGAAATTCTTTCTCAAAAAGGTAGCAGTACTGGTTATAAAATTGCATATCTGAACAAGCCTATTGAGGCAAGTGCCGAAACCGATATGGCTGCTAACAGCCAGGCTACCAAATTTGCAGCACAGGTAAAAGACAGAAAATCTTTCGAAGAGGCTGCGGATAAATTGCAGAAAGAAAAAGGCGTTTACCGATCTGTTGCTCAGGATATTGCACCAACCGCATCTTTTGTTCCCGGTTTGGGGGCATCCCGCACCTTTGTGAAAAGTATTTATAATGCAAAACTGGGAGAAATTGTTCAGCCCGAGCGTGTAGGTGACTACTATGTTGTAGCCATTGTTACCGAAGTGAATAAAGAAGGGACCATGAGCGTAGATAAAGCAAGATTCATGGTAGAACCTTTATTGATAAACCAGAAAAAAGCTGAGCTTATCTCTCAGAAAATAGGCAAGATTACAACACTTGAAGCTGTAGCCGAAAAACTGAAAAAGCCAATTGAAGTGGCCGACAGTCTTCGTTTCAGCGGTCAGTTTGCTCAGTCAATCGGTTTTGAACCGAAGGTTATCGGAGCCGCCTTTAATAAGGAAAATGTGAACAAAGTAGTAAATGAGCCTATTGCAGGTACACAAGGTGTATATGTAGTAAGAATTGATAACCTGACTGCAACACCCGTAGAAGCTGCTAATGTAGAAGAAACTCGAAAAATGCGTTACATGCAAGGCAAACAGCAGGCGCAGTATCAAACCTTCCAGGCTCTTAAAGAGGCTGCCTCTATTAAAGACTACCGGGCTAAGTTCTATTAATAATACAATTGTAATAGTGTGATATACCAAAATCCCGACACAGTGTCGGGATTTTGCTTTTATTACAGATTGAACAAGTTGCCGGCATATATGTTAATTTAGCGTATGGATGTTATCAGAAATAAGGTAGCTGAAAGTGGCATCATTACTTTAAATCTTGAGGAATATTTGCCTAAGGAGGAAATCGTTCTTTTCGATATCAAGGATTATTTGTTTATGGAAATGATATTGAAAGAAAAGGATTTCCGTGAAGCGTTGAAGCAACACGATTGGCAGCAATATGCCGGAAAAAATGTGGGAATCATTTGTACGGCCGATGCTATTATTCCTCATTGGGCATACATGCTTATTGTAAGCTATCTGCAGCCTGTTGCACAATATGTAGCTGCAGGAGATGCAGAAGAGCTGAAAAAACGCATCCTATTGCATAATATTAATAATCTGGACACAGCATCCTTTTCAGATAAGCGCGTAGTGATAAAAGGCTGCGGGGATGTATCTATTGATGCATTTGCTTATGCAGAAATAACCCGAGTACTATTACCTGTTGTAAAAAGCCTTATGTATGGCGAGCCTTGCAGTACAGTTCCTGTATTTAAAAGAAAATAATTGTTGCGGCAGTATTAAAACCATTTTCGTTTCTTAAATAGTAACAACATCCATGCAGGAATCAGCAGCATAGCGGCCACAGCAATCCAAAATCCCCAGTGGAAGTCAGACATCGGAATATTGGTGAAGTTCATTCCAAAGATGCCACCTATAACCGTTGCCGGCGCTAATAAGCAGGTTACGATAGCCATTACTTTCATCACTTCGTTCATCTTTAGATTTACGTTATTGATATACAGGTCCTGTAGTCCCATTATCATATCGCGATAGTTTTCCACCAAATCTATAGCTTGTATGATGTGGTCGTAAACATCTTTATAAAATCGCTCGTTGAACTCCGTAAGCAAATCACTATCGCTTTTAATAAGGCCGCTGACAACATCTCTCATGGGAAACACGCTGCGTTTTAGAACGATGAGCTCTTTGCGCAAGGCATTGATATGTGCCAGTGAGCGTTTGGTGGTATGACGTATGATCTCTTCCTCCAAGTCTTCAATACTATCGCGCAACTTATCCATCACTATAAAATAATTATCCACGATGGTGTCCATCAGCGTATAGTACAGGTAATCGGCTTCCTTCCCGCGGGTTTTACTGGTAGGAAGTTTTAACCGCTCCCTTAATGAAGTGAACATGTCTCTGGTAGGATCTTCCTGAAAGGTAATAATGAAATTTTTGCCCAGTACAAGGCTAATCTGCTCATACCCCACCGATTTTCGTTCTTCGTTGTAATACAACATATGCGTCAGGCAGAAAAGAATATCATCAATCTCTTCCATTTTAGGGCGCTGATGAAGACTGAGGATATCCTCTCTAAGCAGCGGATGAATACCGTAACACTCTCCCACCTTATCCACATCATCTTTACGCAAGCCATCGATATTTATCCACACTATATGATTATCCTGTTTCAGTGTTAATACCTCTTCAACAGATATGTTTTTATACTCCCGAATATCCTCTTTATTATAAACGTACGCAGTAATGATAACGTTGGTAGCTTCTTCCCGCACAGGTACAATAGTAGGATTGACGGAAAGTATTTCTTTGGTACGTTCAGTACTGAAAAGTTCTAATAAGTTGGGGAGAAAGAGGTACTTCAGATATTTTTCCGGACGCATAATATTTGTTTTTTTAACTATGTTGTTGAAGTAAAAACAGTACTCCTTCCTCACATTGCATTACTGGCTGCTTATCAAGTGTAGCGCTTTTTCCAGATCTTCAGGCGTATCAATCGCTATATTCTTATAATCAGTTTCGGCCATGTAAATATCTATACCGTTATATAAAAACCGTAGCTGCTCCAGTTTTTCAATTTGTTCTAATGGTGCTTTGGGCAATGTAGTAAAATGCAATAATTCCGCTTTGCGAAATGCGTATACACCAATGTGCAGATAGTAATGAACCTCTGTATTCGCATCTCGTTGATACGGAATCATACTACGGCTGAAGTACAGCGCTTTGTTGTACTTGTTCGTTACCACTTTTACCATGTTGGGGTTCGAAGCATCTGCCGAATTATCCATTTTTCGCATTAAAGAGGCTACTTTTACTTCTGGATTCTCAAATAAGCGCACCAATTTTTCTAAAGGCTCTTTTTGAATAAAAGGCTCATCGCCCTGCACGTTTACCACTACATCCACATCGAGAGAGCGTACAGCTTCGGCAATGCGGTCTGTACCACTATCGTGTTCTTCCCGACTCATAAGGGCTTTACCGCCTCGTGAACTGATTTCTTGGAAAATAATATCGCTGTCGGTAATCACATATACATCATGAAATAAACCACTATTTACAGCAGCCTCATAAGTATGTGTGATGACGGGTTTATCACCCAACATTTTCATCAGCTTGGCAGGAAATCGCGTAGCTGCATAACGGGCGGGAATCATCGCAATTACTTTACTCATATATCAAAAGTAGGGAAAATTATGAGTGGCAACGGAACCATGAACATAGTTGGTAACATTGCTTAAGATTCGTTTTTTCTGATAAAAGGATCTTTTAAAAGGCTGATAAAATCTTCATCTTTTTCGTTAGGGTAATAACGATCCAATCCGTAGCGAATTTGTGAAGGCTCTAAAGAGGAGAATGTACCGAACATACGATCCCAAATCGAAAACACCGCTCCATAGTTGCTATCGGTATAAGGCTGCTTCCAGTGATGATGTACTTTATGCATATTGGGAGACACTAGTATATAGCTTAATGATTTATCCAGCAGTGGGGGCAGACTAATGTTGGCATGAGTAAATGCTGTGGTTACAACAACGAGCGTTTGATAAATCATCACACTGTACATAGGCGCACCACTTACAAAAATCAGCAACAAAAAGAAAATACCACGTAACAAACTGTCGCCTGGATGATGTCTTAATCCTGTAGTAACGTCTACTTTATTATCGCTATGATGAATAAGATGATAACGCCATAAATAGGCATTTTTATGCATAACCCAATGCACTAGCCAGCTGCTAAAATCAAGCGCCAGCACACCAATGGCGATGGCGCCGCCCACTCCCGCATTCAACCAGTATACCAATCCCCAATTAGCTGCTTTGCACCAGTCGCTTAACATAACGATGAAAACAGCAAGCCCTGTGTGAATAATCAGATGCATTACCGTAAAGCCAAAGTTCACTAATGCATGTTGCAGTTTGTTTTTGCGATAATTCAATCGAAACAAAGGAATGGCTCCCTCAAGAATCCAGAAGAACAACAAGCCTGCTACCAGCAGTGCCATGCGCTCCAGCGGACGTTGTTCCAAGGTGGAGAAATAGGCGATAATCCGATCCATACAATCGTTTTTAAAAAGCCTACAGCATTTTCGTATTGAAGTTACGGAATAATTAAACCCGGCCGGTCATAAATATGATGGGCCGGGTTTATGTCTGTAGCAGCAACACTTTTATTTTTCAAGAACAGCTTTGAGATTTTCCAGATTTTTTTGAAGGTCTTTTCCTACCATGGCATCCATACATAAATTCAACAGATTAAAAGGATAGGCGCTAGTACCGTACATGCTCCAGGTTACTTTGGTTTTATCGGTAGCAACGGCCTCTGTACTGATCGTAGTCATATTGGTGACTTGCATAGGTTCCTCAAACCGGAGCTCAATATCGATTTTTTGGTTTTCGATAATATTTTTTATTTCTTGTGCGCCTTTTCCTGCGTTTTTATTGCCATCCCAAGCATAAATAAATCCCGGAGTACCATCAGTTCCGGTGAATCTTTTTTTCATGCTAGGATCTAGCTGATTCCATACACTGTAATGATCCTGATTTTTAATATACCTTACGTAGCCAAAAACTTCGGATACAGGTTTGTTAATGACAATCTCTCTGGAAATCGAAAACTCTTTTTTCACAAATAGCGCCACAATCAATGCTAGGGCGATAATGGCCAGTAATACAAAGAGCAAGCGTTTTAAAAATTTCATAGCACCCAAATTGAAAATGTAAGAAAAAGGGGTATTCAAAAATAAAAATAGCCATAAAGCTTTCACTTGTCTTTTGGCAGGAAAATGCTTATGCTATGTCATACTCGTGATTACAGTCGAAGCAGTGATTCACTTTTTTGATCGGCAACGGCGCTCCTACATTTAAAAGAATGTTTGCAATTGTTCCTAGCCAGTTACGGATGCTTCGAGGTGTGCTTACTACCTCTATATTCAATGAACCGCATTTGGGACATGCATTTCGTAACTGATACGCTTCTCGATTTTGGCGAATCAAGTTCAACGCTCTTTCCAGCTGAGGTTCCGCTACCAGTAGTTTAATACCCCCTACAGCATTGGTGAGAATCGGGTCAACAGTTACGGTATTTTCATCTTTTAACCAACAACTGATATTTTCCATTTGCAAGCGTCCTAAGACCAGATGTGCGCTGATATAATTATCAAAAACTGCAGCCACCTTGTAGTCCATGACTAAATTTAAGAAAATTTGTTCAATGAATTGAGCGAAGTAGAGTGGATTGTTTCTAAAAAGTCTGATAACCCCGTTTTAATTGAATAAAAAAAAGCAGGAATCTTTGTTCCTGCTTTTATACATCGCTTTTATTGCATCTATTTTAAATTCTGATAGAAGAAGCCCATCATTGCTTTATAGAACTGAATTTGGTTTTCTTCTTTATAGAATCCGTGTCCTTCGTTGTATTTTACAAGATAAGGCACATTGAATCCTTTTGATCTCAGGGCCTTTACGATTTGATCCGATTCGGCAATCTTTACTCGGGGGTCGTTGGCACCCTGTACCACAAAGAGGGGTCTTTTGATTTTATCGATTTGATATACGGGAGAAACCTCTTTAGCAATTTTAGCTTCTTCAGGGTTATCTAGGTCGTACCAAATGCTTTTTACCATTTCGGTATAAGGTTTCCAATATTCGGGGAAAGATGCAAAGAAGGTTTCGATATTGGATACTCCTACATAATCTACACCACAACGGTAGAGCTCCGGGGTTCGAATCATACCCATAAGGGTTGCGTATCCTCCATGTGAGCCCCCATAAATGGCAATGCGGTCTTTATCGGCCCAGCCTTGTTTAATAATGTATTGTACACCGTCTTCTACATCGGCCATAACATTTCTACCGATTTGCTTAAATCCGGCTTTCAAGAAGTCTTTACCATATCCTCCCGAAATTCTGAAATTCACTTGAAGGGTTGCGTACCCTCTGCTAGCAAACAGTTGCGCCTCGGGATTGAAACCCCAGCTATCACGAATGCCTTGTGGTCCGCCATGGGGGTTTACAATTACCGGAACTTTCTTACCCTGCAATGCTTCTTTAGGCAAGGTAATATATCCGTGAATGGTAAGTCCATCCCTGCTTTTAAAGGTTATCGGTCGCATTTCGGCCATATCCGCTTCGTTCAGCTGCGGCATCAGATCGTATAGCAACTCGGCCTTCCCCGACTTTGTGTCGTAGATATAATATCTGCCGTACAGTTTATCGCTCTGTACAATCACCAGGTACTTATCTTCTTCATCAGTTTTACCTGCAATATTGAACTGATAGTTTTTAAATTGCGCTGAAAGATTTTGGTGAATCTTCTTAAAGGTTTCACTTACCGGAATAATTTCTACTTTTTCTCCTTCATAACCATAATAATCTAGCTCCCAATTCCTTTTTCGGGAAAGGCTTAAAATGCTTGCATCGTAATTGGGATGTGCGAAAACTTCTTTAATGATTTTTTGTGTTTTAAAATCGTATAGTGCAATCCTGCTTTTGTCTGAATCAAGATTGGTCAATACATACGCTTCGTCTTTATTACCACTTGCATAATTAAAAGCTAAAATAGAGAATCCCTCATACCAGTTGCTTTCTGTAATCAGCTTAAAGTCTTTTTCTCCATCCAGACGGTAATATAACTGCGTTTTGATACCATCTTTCATTTTATAATAAGCCTTCAGCTCCCCGAAGCGATTGAATACATAGTCGGCAATAGGGTTCAACGGGTCTTCATTGGTAAATAGTTTTTCGATGGCTCCTGTGTTGACGTTGATCTTATAGGGTTCATGAATTTGTTTATTATCCTTGTTTAGGCCCACAATGATAAAGTCTTTATAATCTCTGGAAGCGCTGATAATATTAGCCTGTACGCCCTCGAATGGAGTCAGATCAATGGTTTGTGACCCGTCCAAATTGGCTGCATAGAGATGATAGTTTTCATCGCCACCCTTGTCCATTACATACAAAAGTCGATTATCGTTTACCCATCCATATCCTTTAATAAGCTCATCTTTTTCTTCAATGGCCCGCGTAACCTTGCCCGTTGCAATCTCTTTCACATATACATGTCTTTTGTTGTTTTCGTCCTTCTCCATGTAGGAAAGATATTTTCCATTGGGCGATAGCTGAAACTGCGAGGATTTAGGTTTTCTGAAATAATCCTCTACGGAATATTTGTAAGAGCCTTTATCCATTTCCATCAACTTCTGAATTTCTTCTTCAGAAGAAGGTAGCGATGGATCTCCTGGCAATTCTTTTTTTGTTTTTTTCAACTGTAAAGGAATTTCTACACCACTTTGAAAGAATTTTCCTTCTATAACCTCTCCTTTCAATACTCCTTTGTAAGTAATACCGAACTGAGAGAGCCCTAAGGTCACTTCAGGGTTTTTAAACTCTACTTTGTCCAGTGGCAACCCTGTTGCTCCCTGAGCGGGAATATCCAAGCTAGCCGCTAGTGTTCCGTCTTTATTTTCTTCTACATTAAAGGTCATTTCTATCTTTTGACCCATTCCTTCTAATGTTCCTTTCCAGGTGCCGGATATTTGTGCCATAAGCTCCTGTGAAAGACCAATTGCAATGGCCATAATCAGTATTGTATGTTTATACATAATATAATTTTTTCGAATTATTGTAAATGCAAAGATGCAAAAACTCATTGCCATGTGGGGTTCACACAGCTCGGTGTTTTGGCTTTTGAAATCTTTTATCAATAGAATCTGAATGAATAACTCAATCCAGTCGAAAAATAGGTTAGTGTATTTATCAATAATCCCGGGTACGTTTTAAAAAAAGCAATGTACTACTGTACATTGCCTTTTTAAACCTATTTTTATTGATTCAGCATAAGTGGCATTACCAGCATCAACAGGTCCTCATTTTCGTCCTGTTCAACAGGCTTGATAAGCCCTGCTTTAGTAGGTGTGCTAAGTTCCAAGTATACATCTTCGCTTTGTGTACTGTTGAGCATTTCAATCAGGAACTTAGCATTGAAAGCAATTTGGATGTCTTCGCCATTGTACTGACACTTCATGCGCTCATTACCTTCGAAGCTGAAGTCAACATCTTGTGCTGCTAGCTGTAGTTCACTGCCGCTGATGGTTAAGGCCACCTGATAAGTACTTTTGTTACTGAATACACTTACACGGCGCAGCGCTCCTAGAAACTCTTGTCTGTTTACAGTTAATCTGTATGGATTTTCGGCAGGAATGACCACTTTGTAATCGGGGAAACGCGCATCTATCAAGCGACAGCTCAATCGGGTGGAGCCATGTGTAACAAAGAAGTGGTTGCTATTATAGTTCAGGATGATTTCGTCGTCATTGTCGGGCAAAGCCGATTTCAGTAGGTTCAACGGTTTACGTGGAACAATAAAGCTGTCGTTGCCTGCTGCTTCTACGTCGTTACGTTTATAACGCACCAATCTGTGAGCGTCTGTAGCTACAAACTGTACACCGTTTTTGCTGAGTTCGAAAAATACGCCGGTCATCGCGGGGCGCAAATCGTCGGTGCTAGTAGCAAATAAGGTTTTGTTAATTGCCGTTACTAAGGCAGAAGCAGTCATTTTGAAAGAGGTAGTATCATCTGCTGATGGTTCTTTCGGGAAATTATCGGGGTTTTCACCCATTACTTTATACTTACCGCTATCGCTGGTTATTTCCACTCCGAAATTTTTATCGATGGTGAAGGTCAGCGGCTGATCCGGAATATTTTTTAATGAATCAATCAGAATTTTTCCCGGAATACATACTCTTCCGCTATCCTTAGCCTCAATTTCCATTTCGGTTCTCATCACTGTTTCCAGATCCGTAGCGACAATGGTAAGCTTATTGGCTTCGATTTCAAAAAGGAAATCCTCCAATATCGGTAAAACGGTATTTGCGTTGATGACGCCTGAGAGGTTTTGCAGCTGTTTAAGCAACGCGTTTGATGATGCGATAAATTTCATCCGAATAAAAATTTTATAATTTTTGCCCCGATTTGGGGTGCAGCGAAACTACTATAAAAAAGATTTAACGCAATATAAATTATTTCAGAATATTGGAGCGCTCCCAACTCAAAAGCTTTGTATCTTTCACCTCCCTCACAGCGTTTCAATACGGAGATAGGGGGTTAAAAGTAGTTAATGGATGGGCAACTATGGCGAACAGCTGACTAGGGAACAGGCATTGCAAAAACTCAGGCACTACTGTGCCTATGCCGAACGCTGCCATAAAGATGTGATTAATAAGCTATATGAACTCGATGTGCGTAAAAAAGACCACGATGAAATTCTTGCCACTCTCATCGAAGAAAACTACCTGAACGAAGAACGATTTGCAAAGCAGTTTGCCGGCGGCCATTTTCGAATTAAAAAATGGGGACGCAACAAGATTATTCAGGCATTGCGACAAAAGGATATCAGCGATTATTGTATCACAGTGGCTATGAAAGAAATAGATGAGGAAGCATACATGCATACACTGGAGCGGCTTTTTGAGGAAAAATGGAGCAGCCTGAACCGGGAACGTAATCGCTTTATAAAAATGCGAAAAGTATCGGATTATCTGATACAGAAAGGGTATGAACCGGCCCTGATTAATGAACTTTTTAAGAATTTATCATGAAAGACAAACTAACGGTCACACTCATTCAGACAGCATTGGCATGGGAAGATAAGGCGGCCAATCTGAACAAGCTGCAGCAAAAGATAGAAGGCCTTCAGGAAAAAACGCATATAATCATCCTCCCCGAAATGTTTTCTACAGGGTTTAGTATGAATGCTCCCGTTCTTGCGGAAACCATGGATGGTCCTACCGTTGCCTGGATGAAAACAATGGCTGCGCAGAAAAAAGTAGTGCTGACGGGAAGTTTGATAATAAAAGAAGACTTTGGGGCGAATAAACACTCCTATTATAACCGTCTCATATGGATGTTACCTACGGGGCAGTACGGATATTATGATAAAAGGCATTTGTTTGCCTTTGCTGGAGAAGATGAATCCTATACTGCTGGTGAAAAAAGACTAATAGCATCTGTAAACAACTGGAAGCTGAATCTGCAGGTATGTTATGACCTGCGGTTTCCGGTTTGGGCACGTCAGGTTATAGCCTCACAAACACCCCGACAGGAGATAGCGCCCGAATACGATGTGCTAGTATATGTAGCCAACTGGCCCGAAACGCGTGTACATGCTTGGAGAACGCTTCTTCAGGCGCGTGCGATAGAAAATCAATGCTATGTAATAGGCGTTAACCGTGTGGGTACTGATGGCAAGGGTATCCATTACTCCGGAAACAGTATGGTGGTGGATCCATTGGGAGCCATATTGTATGATAAAAAGGACGAAGAAGATATTTTCACTATTACGCTGGATAAAGAACATTTGAATACGGTGCGCCAGAAGTTTCCATTTTGGAAAGATGCGGACCAGTTTAAGATTTATTGAACGTGCTGCGCATTTTTAATCAGTTCAATGGCTTTTTTCATTTTGTAATCTTCTCTGCGTCGGATGGCTTCAAGGCTTGGCCCTACAAATACATCGGGCGGTACACCTTGCCCTTTTAGGGCTGCATTTTTATTCACTACCATACGGAAGAGAGGCAACCGAAAACGCACTTTGCTGTGCGGTAATGTTACATCCGGAATAAGCATGGCCGTATTGCCATAAGCACCCCCACCCGATGGTTCGCCTACAATTTGCACATTGGATTGTCCTTTCAGGATATTCAACACAATAGTACTGGCTGAATAAGTAAAACCGCCACTCAGCAAAAACACTTGTCCGTCGAAATGATATTTCTTTTTAGGTTTGAACACCTGTTTTTCAAGATGGGTATAGTGCAGTTTGCCATTGCGTTTTTGGGTGCCTAATTTGATAATCAGTTTATTCCAAAAATCCTTTTCGATGTATTTGCTGTACGCGGACTTTGAAGTAATGGCGTAGATAGAATCTGCGAGTTTATAGGAATGGTCGGTCAAGTATCTCAACAAAGCATTAGCATTGCTAAGTCTTCCGCCTCCGTTCAAACGTAGATCAAGAATCAAATGAGGTATACCTGTTTTATGCAGTTCTTTGAATGATCGCCGAAGGAAGGATTGGAGCTGTAGCTTTTCCGAAAAACTGTTGAGCTCCATAATGGCATATCCCTCTGCTGCCTTTATCTCAAAAGAACGTGCTTGTTTCAATTTTTCTTTGCGGGAAATTTTTGGGGTTTTAGAAGCCGGTTTTACATCAAGCGAGTCTTTCTTTGCAGCAATAGGTTTAAAATAAAAGCGGTGAGGTTGACCGGTTGAATCTTTGAAACTCAGATGCCGGATAAACCTTGTGCCATACAGCAGGGCATACAGATTACCGAAATCGAAGCTGATTCGTTGACTTTTTGCTACCGGATTATTACCGTCCGCGGCAACAAAGCGAAACATTGTATCAATGATCGCTGTTACCGGAGTATCATTAAGGGAATCGATCAGGTCGCCCGAATTGATGGGAATATTTTTGAGTCGGGACGCTACTACCACTGCTGTGTCGTTCCAGGTTTTGATGGAAAGAGGAAAATTAATGGGAGGTTTATTCTTTTGGAAGTACTTCGAATAGCTTTTGGAAGGCTCTACGGTGGTATGTCCGCACTGAATCTGAGAGGACACGGCCATGAGTATTTTCCTGAATTCTTGTTCGGTGAGGCTATCAGTAATCAGTTTTCGACCAGCATCAAATACGCTGTCCATATATGCCTTGGAGCTGTGCCAATATAGGCTGGGATGTCTTTCTTCCAATATATTTTGGAACAAAGTATAATCTTCCTGTAATGCGGCTGCGCTGTATTTTTGGGCAGGATGAAAAGTTTTTTTTGTTGGGGAACAGGAGCAAACCCATACTGCTAGCAGCAACAGACCGCACCATCGATAAAAATATGTTTGCCCTAACATAGGCGGGTCAATAATCCGTCGGATAAAAACATCAACAACGAAAAGAATCATTTTATTGAATCGGGTTCCAGCCCTGTGCTACTAATTTGTGTTTGGCTCCGCCTTTGGTGATGATATGGCAACTTTCTTCTATATCGGCCATATATCCAATAATGCTGATTTGATCGTTATCTTTTATTTTATCATAATCATCCTGCGCTACAGTAAATAAAAGCTCATAATCCTCACCGCCGCTGAGAGCGCATAAAGTTGGATCTAGTTCAAACTTAAACGCTGCCAATCGGGAATCTTCCGCAATGGGAATTTTTTCTTCATATAATACACACCCCAGATTGCTTTGCTTGCAGATGTGTAAAACTTCGGAACTAAGGCCATCGCTTACATCGATCATAGAAGTAGGAACAACTTGTTTTTCTGCAAAAAACTCCACAATGTCTTTTCGTGCTTCGGGTTTTAATAAGCGTCCGATTACATGCGTTTGTTGTTCTAAATCTGGCTGTACGGATGGTGTTTCCAGAAATATCTTTTTTTCTCTTTCCAGAAACAGCAAGCCAAGATAAGCGGCTCCCAAATCTCCCGACACACAAATTAGATCTCCTTTTTTAGCAGTACTGCGTTTTACAAATGTATCAGGAGTGACTTCTCCAATAGCGGTTACGGATATTACAAACCCTTTTTGAGAAGTTGTGGTATCGCCTCCGACGAGGTCCACTCCATATTTATTGCAGGCCACATATACGCCTTCGTAAAACTCTTCCAAAGCCTCAAGGCTCATGCGATTGCTAACGCCAATGCTTAGTGTAATTTGAGTAGGAGTGGCATTCATGGCATATACATCGCTCAGGTTTACGATGACACTTTTATAACCTAGATGTTTCAATGGCGTATACATCAGGTCGAAGTGAATACCCTCCAGCAACAGGTCGGTTGTGATGACGGTCTGCTTACCGAAATGATCAATAACGGCAGCATCATCACCTACTCCCACCAGTGTAGAAGCGTTTTGCAATTCGATGTTTTTGGTGAGGTGGTCTATTAAACCAAACTCTCCCAAATCGGCTATTTCAGTTCTTTGTTCACTCATATATATGTGTATAAAAGTCGCTTCTAATGCGTGTATCAAATGTAGGATTGTATACAATAATTATTACGAAGCGCTGATAACTTTATCTAAGTTTTCTTTTTTCGTTAGAATTATTTACTGATTGTGGATCACCTTCAACATTTGTTCATGAATCAGACCATTGGTGGCCAAAATCCGGTGTTGGTAAGGGCTGTAAGGGTTTCCATCAAAATCGGTAACCTTACCTCCTGCTTCTTCAACAATCAGAAATCCTGCTGCGCTATCCCAGGGTTGTAATCTGTGTTCGTAAAAACCATCCAATCTGCCACAAGCCACCCAGCAAAGGTCTATGGCGGCAGCTCCTAAACGACGCACCGGCACTCCTTCGGTAATAAGACGTTCGAAAACCTGCAGAGGCCCGTTTTGCTCGTGGATATAAGTATAAGGGAATCCTGTAACCAGACAACTTTTCATGGCGTCGGTTTCGCTACTCACTTTAATGGGTTTTCCGTTAAGCGTAGCACCGCCTCCCCTTTCGGCAAAGAACAACTCGTTCATATGAGGATTGTACACCATTCCCAGAATCATTTCGCCGCTTTTTTCCACCGCCACTGAAATACAGTAGATAGGAATGCCGTGGGCAAAATTGATGGTTCCATCTATGGGATCAATAATCCATTTATATTCAGACTGTTGGGGCAGATCGCCACTTTCTTCGGTTAAAATATGATGATCGGGATAGGTTTTTTTTATGACTTCGATAATCGCTTTTTCTGAGGCTTCATCGGCTTCTGTAACGAGATTGTTACGACCTTCCTTGTACTTGATATCAAAAGTCTGATTGAAATATTTTACTACCTGTTCCGCACCGGCCATAACGGCTTCATGTAATACTGATTTTAGCATAAGGGCAAAGATAACATTGATTTACTATATCGCTTGGTTTACTGTATGTGTAGTATCTTCCCTTAAGAAAGGGGAAAAATCCCGTTTCCTTTAGACAAAATTTATTGTTTCTTTGAAACGTAATTATTTTCTCTAAATTGGTAAAGCTCTCACCACATATTATAACTAACAAACCTTTATCAAAACGGTTGCACATAATGATGGAAAAGGAAAAACAGCTGCGCTCGAGTGACATATTTAAAACAGATCGTCAATTGTTTCTGTTAAAGGTATTTTTACTGGGGATCTTCACCTGTTTTCTGGGGCTTATCATATATGGCCTGATGATGGTTTTTTAGGTATTTTTTATTGATGCTGAAATATTTCCTCGCCTATTCCTGTTTCTACTGAGTTTTTCTATTCATCAAATTCTGATAGTAGAAACAAATGCCATTTTTTCATAAATTAGACTCCGCAATACTGTTTAGGAGGAACATAAAAAGCTTACAAACACTCATTTTTTACAAAGTCGTATATTGCAGTTTTGCAGGGATAGCAGGGAATGTATTATGGCTTCAATTATTGATATTAAACTACCGGGAACGATTGCGAAGGTCTTTGGCCTTCCTAATGGTGATGTAAGCAGACAGCAGCGAAAAGTTCTTAAAAAGCTACTTAAAAAGGCAAGATTTACCGAATTTGGCCAAAAGTATGAATTTGATAAAATCCTTTTGAGTAAGGATATAGAAAGAGCGTATCAGCAATCGGTACCCATTCATGATTATAACAAGATTTACAATGAATGGTGGAAAAAAACATTGGACGGTGTTCCCGATGTTACCTGGCCCGGTAAAATAGAATACTACGCATTGAGCTCCGGAACATCCGAAGCCTCAAGTAAATATATTCCCGTAACTAAAGATCTCTTACGCAGCAATACTATTAATTATCTTAAACAACTTATCAGCGTATTTACCTATCAGGAGGCCAACAAAAAGTCGCTGCGTAAAAGTTTTCTGATAATTGGTGGTGCTACCGATCTGCAGAAAAGCGATAAAGGATGGTATGCCGGCGATCTCAGTGGGATACTGGCTAAAAAACGTCCGTTCTGGTTTCAGACATTTTATAAACCCGGAGGGCGTATTGCTGCTTTACGCGACTGGAATGAAAAGCTCAATGAAATAGTAGAACATGCTCGAGATTGGGATATTGGCTATATCGTAGGTGTACCAGCTTGGTGCCAGATGTGTATGGAAATGATTATAGAAAGGTACAATTTGAAAAACATACACGAAATATGGCCCAACTTTGGGGTGTTCGTACATGGAGGTGTAGCTTTTCAGCCGTATAAGAAATCCTTTGAACGATTGTTAGGCAAGCCTATTGTATATGTAGAGAATTATCTTTCCAGCGAGGGATTTATAGGCTATAAAATGCGCGAACATGCACAAGGCATGCAGCTAATTACTGACAATAATATTTTCTTTGAATTTATTCCTTTCGACAGCAACAACTTTGATGCAGATGGTAATTTGCTTCCTAATGCCAAAGCCGTTCTTATAAATGAAATAGAAGAAGAAAAAGAATACGCCATTTTGTTAAGTACCAATGCCGGTACCTGGCGTTATCTAATAGGCGACACGATACGCTTTCTCGATACCCGGCGGTGTGAGCTCATTATTACTGGACGCACCAAACATTTCCTGAGTTTGGTAGGTGAGCACCTGAGTGTAGAAAACATGAATCGCGCTATTGAAGAAGCCAACAATCATTTCAACATCAGTATTCCGGAGTATACAGTAACCGGCTTTCCCTATAAAAACTATTTTGCTCATAAGTGGTACATCGCTACCGATGACCCCGTAGACCCGCAGGAGCTGCTCACTTTTATTGACAATACGCTCAAGTCTATCAATGATGACTATGCTACAGAAAGAGCCAGCGCTCTTAAAGACGTGTTTATAGAAATATTGCCTGAAGAGAAGTTTTTAAAATTTATGGAGCTTCGTGGCAAATTGGGTAGTCAAAACAAATTCCCCCGGGTTATGAAAGGCAATCTGTTGCAAAGTTGGGATAAGTTTCTGTCGACCGGAAAAATTTAACATCATGGGATAAAAAAACTTTACTAATCTTGCCGGGAGTATGATTGAAGCCTTACTAAAAGGATTAACCCTGGGATTACTGTTAAGTATTGCGGTAGGCCCCGTATTGTTTTCCATCATCAAGCATAGCATCAATGTTGGGCACAAAGGAGGGCTTGCTTTTGTTGCCGGCGTTTCAATGAGCGATATTTCTCTGGCCTTTATAAGCAATGCGTTCTCCGCACTTTTTGAAGTGATGGTGGAACACAAACAGATCATAGGCATCATCGGAAGTTCTTTTTTGATGGGAATCGGTATATATTTTCTTTTTTTCAAAAAGGTGAAAATAAACGAAGAGGGCAAGGCCGAGCAAATTCACTTCCGAAAACGCGATTACGCCAAAATGTTTCTCTCCGGCTACCTGATGAACACTTTGAACCCTTCCGTATTCCTCTTCTGGCTCACAGCTTCTACCTCTTTTATCAGTCATACTATTCAGGAAAGAATTACCATTTTTACAACCTGTCTGCTGCTGGTATTAGCGGCCGATATTACTAAAGTAATGTTGGCAGGAAAAATTCGCAATCGTCTTACACCACATAACATTCAACTTATTAATCGGATAAATGGAATCATACTCATTGGTTTTTCCATTGCTTTAATTATAGGGCTGCTTTTTTATAAAACTACAACCTAATAGCTGTTTTAAACGTCTATCTGAGATAAGGGATACCAAAACATAAAAGTTGCTATAGCAAGAATCAGATTTAATTTAAATTACGTTCGATGAAAAGTATAAAATGGATATGGAGGTTTTTTAAAAGACTATTCATCGTTCTTTTCATTTTACAACTTGCATATATTGTTGCCTTAAAATGGATCAACCCTCCTATTACCATTACGCAAATTGTAAGCTGGATGAATGGAGAAGGCCTTACAAAAGAGTATGTGCCGCTGAAAGATATTTCTGAAGAAGCCAAGCTAGCTGTTATTGCATCGGAAGATCAACTTTTTCCCGATCATAGCGGATTTGACTGGCGAAGTATTCAAAAAGCTATTGAGTATAACAAAAAGAAACCGGGGCGTGTGCGAGGCGGTAGTACTATCAGCCAGCAAACAGCCAAAAATGTTTTCCTATGGCAAGGTAGAAGCTGGATCAGGAAAGGCTTGGAAACTTATTTTACGTTTATGATTGAACGCATCTGGGGAAAACAACGCATTCTGGAAATATATCTGAATGTAGCCGAAATGGGTAGAGGAATATTCGGGATCGAGGAGGCGGCCCAGCGATATTTTAATAAACCGGCTCGTGACCTTACAGCACGAGAAGCTGCGGCTATTGCAGCCATATTGCCTAGTCCAAAAAAATATCAGATAAAGCCCATGAGCTCATATGTATCCTCGCGCAGCAAAAAGATATTGCAACAGATGAATTTTCTGAGACCCGACAGAGATATTCAGGCCATCATTAGTAATAAACAATAGTTATGGGTTTTCTCGTGGTCCGTTTTTTGCTTGATTTATTCAATAAGAAATAATTCTAATGACGTTTCAGGAAATTATCAATCAAGATAAGCCCGTATTGGTAGACTTTTTTGCAGAATGGTGTGGTCCTTGCAAAATGATGGCGCCCATGCTAAAAGAGCTCAAAGACCGCATTGGGGATGTTGCCACGATTATTAAGGTAGATGTGGATAAAAGTCCGCAAGCTGCTCAGCAATATCAGATACAGGGCGTGCCCACATTAATTCTGTTTAAAAATGGTCGTTCGGTATGGCGTCAGTCAGGAGTACGTTCGCTAGAGGAACTGGAAAAGGTTATCAGACAACACGTTTAAGTAACGGTAGCCAGTAATCGGCTTACAGCCTCAATAGCCATCTGAATACGTTGTTCATGACTACCTTTTATTTCCACCCACGGCGTCTGTTGGTTTATGAGCAAATCTTTATAGATGTAAAAGAGTGTTTCTCGTGTTTTCAGATCGGGATATTCTCTTAATTCATCTTTTACCCACGGCAGGTCGGTATTACATAGCAGATACAAGTCGTATTTTCTTGCTACAATTTCATCAAGAATAAATTTGTGGCATTTACCAAACACAAACTCACACCACACCTTCATCACATACATATCTGTATCTATAAAGAGAGGAACAGGATGGGTAGATGAAAGGCGATCTTTTGCTATTCGTTCGGCTTGTGCGATATGCTGTTCTTCCAGTGCAAGTTGCCCGCGGGCAATATCGGCAAGATCGTCGAAACTGTAATTAGTACCGTTCTTGAGCAGATATTCCCTAGCATATTCGGGGCACCATAGGGTATTGAAGTGTTTTGCTAGCTGCTCACAAAGTGTACTTTTTCCGGTACTTTCGGGGCCTACTATAACAATCTTCTTAATCATTCTGCGTTGTTTTGTGCTGCTTTTCTTTTCCACTCCTGCAATCCACCGAGGGCGATAAGCAGTAATATAAAATAATAAACACTGGTAAATACTAATCCCTTTACGAAATACAAAGGCATTCCGCAGATATTGGTAATAATCCACCAATACCAGCTTTCTACCTTCTTTTTAGCCATTAACCACATTCCTGTAAATGCGCTTGCCGAAGCTAAGGCATCTGCCCAAGGAATGGCTCCGGGCGCAAACTCTTTTTTCAGAAATACCAACGCCCCGTAAATACCGCAATAGAAGAACGCAAAGAAGAGCAGTTCTTTGATCCACTCTTTGCGAGTAGAAAACTTTATAGCGAGTACTGGCTTTTGAGCGGCATCTTTTCTTGTCCACAAGTACCATCCATATATATTCATGATGGTGTAATAAAAGTTTACCGATGCTTCACCGAGCAGGTGGTATTTGAAACTGAGCCAGATGTAAATACTGGTGTTGAGCAGACCGGTAGGATATACCCATATATTTTCTTTTTTACTATACCAAACGCTGGTAATGCCTGCAATTACTGCAATATACTCAGGTAAAGTAGTTGCTCTGAGTCCGTCAATAAATTGGTTGAAGATTTCCTGGACAGGCAAAAGGCTTAATTTTTCTCAAATATAACAAACAAAAAAGCCGTACAACAATGTGCACGACTTCAAAATATTTTTATATAGAAATATATTATTCAGCTTCTGCCACTACTTCCTTCACTTCAGGAATCATACGCTTCATCATTCCTTCGATACCGGCTTTTAGCGTGATCATAGAAGAAGGACAACCGCTACAGCTACCCTGCATCATCAAATTTACCACGCCATCTTTATAGCTTTTGAACTGAATAGCACCGCCATCCATTTCTACAGCAGGTTTTACATAGTTTTCCAGCAGTTCTTTAATACGTTTTACCACATCATCGTCGTCGGCTAAAACCTCATTGCTACCCTCTTTCTTCACTTCTACAATTTCATCTTCGTTAATAACGGGCTTTCCTTCTTCGAGATAGTCTTTTAAGAATTGACGAATAGAGGGAGTAACATCCATCCACTCCGCATCGGGAGTTTTTGTAAGAGTAACAAAATTGCTGGCAATAAATACAGCCTTGATAAAAGGAAAACCGAATAATTCAGTGGCCAGCGGAGAAGGTTTTGCACTTTCCGCATCTGGGAAATCAATGCTTTTTCCGGGATACAAAAGTTTGTTGGCGACAAACTTCATTGTTTCCGGGTTGGGTGTCATTTCCGTATAGATACTGATTACTGGGTTTCCTGTCTTTATCATAATTCAAAAAATTAATACACAAAGATAACAAATCTTTCGGGGAAAGGTTGGAAATCCGTACTGACTCCCCAAAGCGGTTCTAATTGCCATCATTTCAAGGCATTAAGTATACGAGGATGAGGTTACAAAGATTCCTTCTTAATAAAAAGTTTTAGCAAAAGGGGGGTAACAAAGGGTTATTAGTACTGATATACCTATAAACAAGACTCTGGATGATGAATAGAGTAAAGAATGAAACAGATTTAAAACAGATTGTTATGAAAAAGATTGTACTTATACCTATAATACTATTTGCCTCGTTATTACAAACAAAGGGGCAGATTTCAGATAAAGAGACCTCCGGTTGGTTTGCTTCTTTTCGCGGAGGGTATGATATAAAACCCTTTTACAACAATAATAACACACCCTACATAGTTTATAAAGGTGGAATGGCAGCCGGCGCCTCCATCAATTATTATTGGAGATGGATTGGGTTGGGTGGAGATTTCGATTACATCCAAAATCGACCAGAAAGCACGTATCCTGCCGGTACGGCATCGGTTTTAACCCAGGACAAAATCACCCGAATGTTTTATGGGGTGGGTCCCTCATTTAAATATCAACCTACGCGCAACTTTGCGGCAGAGTTATTCTTGCGCGCTGGACTTGGAACAGTAAAAGGCGGTTATACCGAAGTGGCTTCTGCTCCACCTACCCAATTATTAAACTTTCATGCCGGATATGATGACCGGTCGGTGTTTTCGGCTAAAGCGCAACTGCAGTTCAACTATTATTTTTCTCCAGCGATAGGCCTGCATGCTGGTGCCTATTACCTGAATCATTTTAAGGTAAATGAGCTTACTGATCCTAACTATGGGCTTACTGCCGCCTATGTGCCGGTTAAAGCGGACCCTAAGCAACCCGACCCTCTTGTTCGAAACAATCCTTGTAATTGTGACATAAGTTCGTTGGGGGCATTTGCAGGTATCAGTGTCAGAATTCCAAAACGTCGTTCGCAGCCCAAACCCGTTCCTCAGCCTGAATGTCATAACTGCGATGTGTATACACTTACAGTAACCGCGAGGGATAAGTACACCAAAGAGGTATTACCCAATACGGATGTAATAGTAAAGAATATACATGGGGAAATTATGGGTACGGGTACCACCAATAGCTATGGCGTGGTGATATTTAATAATATCAAACCCGGAAAATATGCTATAAGCGGAAAATTGTATGAGGTGGATTTGGAAGGAGCCGTAACTCTAGAATCAGAGTTTAAAACCAACGGCAATGTTCATAAGGAAATTGTATACGCTGATGACCGATTTATACTGAGGGGTATAGTTGTTGAATGTAATGCAGCTCATCCGTTAACTAGCGCTTCGGTAGTACTGATTAATAAAGCTGTTGCAGAACAAAAAAATACGAATACAGATGATAAAGGAGGATTTGTTTTTCATGCATTGCAGAACGCTACTTACGATGTGTATGCAAAAAAGAACAACTACTTTTCTCAGACAGAAACCATAACAACCAACCATTTCGACAGAAATAAGACACTCTTTGTAAAACTCGAAGTGTGCATGGAAAAAACCGATTGCGGAAAAGCAATTACACTAAAGAATATTCATTACGATTTGGATAAATACTTTATCCGTGAAGATGCCAAACCGGAACTGAATAAACTGGCGCAATTCATGAAGGACAATCCTGAGGTAAAAGTGGAACTAGCCTCCCATACCGATTCGAGAGCTTCAGACAGTTATAACATGACCTTATCACAAAATCGCGCTAATGCAGCCGTAGAATATTTGGTTGCACAGGGAATTTCCCGCGATCGACTGATTCCGGTGGGATATGGAGAGCGCAAATTGCTTAATAAATGCAAAGATGGTGTGCCATGTAGTGAAGAGGAGCATCAGCTGAACCGTCGCACCGAAATGAAAATAATCTGTCCAAACAATCCATAAACCGGGGAGGTATTTCGTTACCTCCCTTCTTTAAGAAAACTTAAATAAAAACTCAAAAGTTGAGAAGATGCAATAGCAATGCATCCTCTTACCGAACTGAGCGTATTGTTTTGAATGTTTATGGATTTGTTGAAAATAATTATACAGAAATAAAATATTACCATTAAACTGTTCTATTATCCTTTGTCGGCTGTTTCGTAACTGAAGCAGCCTTGTTTTTTGTACACCATGGGCAACAATTATCTTTGGGGCATGAAGAAGATTTATTATCTGTCTACCTGCAGTACTTGCGCAGCAATAATGAAAGATGCTAATATCAATGAAGCAACAGGCTTTGAGTTACAGGATATCCGTACACAAAAAATAAGCCCTGCACAACTCGAGCATATGCAAAAGCTGGCAGGCTCTTATGAAAAACTTTTCAGCCGCCGTTCTTTGAAATATAAAGAGCTAGGCTTAAAAGATAAAAAGCTTACCGAAGAAGATTACAAAAACTATATTCTTCAATACGATACTTTTTTGAAGCGTCCTGTTGTAATTCTGGATGACCGTATTTTTATTGGTAGCGAAAAGAAAACCATACAGGCACTTAAAGAAGCCCTTAGTGTATAACAGGTGTCTCTGAGGGCTCCTCGAAATGTTTGGCCAACTCTGGATTTTCGCGATGTTCTTTTTGCAATACGGATCGACATATTGTTACGCAAATCAGCATGAAAACAGCTCCCAGTAAGAATGGAGAACCGGCAAAATGAATAAGAGAATCTTCCTGAGTTGTATAGTTAAATAATCCGGTCATAATTAACGGACCGAATATAGAGGTAAGACTCATGATGCTGGTTAGGCTTCCTTGCAGTAGGCCTTGTTCGTTAGCCGGCACATGCTTGGTAATGATAGATTGTAGGGCTGGTCCAGCTATTCCTCCTAAACAGTAAGGAATTAAAAATGCATACATCATCCAGCTCTTCGTAGCAAGTGCAAAAAGAATGAGGCCTAATACATAAAGAAGCATGCCTGTATACACACTTTTTTCATCACCCAGTCTGGGATTGACGTACCGGATCAAACCTCCTTGTACTACACCGGCTAATACACCTACCAAGGCAAGTGAAATGCCCACCTGTTTTTCGGTCCAATTAAATACGTACATAGTAAAATAGCTCCAGTTACTTTGTACGGCATGAGAAGCTAGAAACATGAAGCCGAAAGCCACAAATAGACCGCTAATGGTTTTATACTTTCTTAAAAACTTGAGAGAACCTATCGGATTGGCCTTTTTCCAATCAAAAGGTCTACGGTTTTCAGGTTTCAGAGATTCGGGTAACACAAAGAAGCCGTACAGAAAGTTTACAAAACAAAGAATTGCGGCAGCATAAAACGGAGCTCTTATGCCCCATCCGGCGAGCAATCCACCCAATGCCGGACCCAGTACAAATCCCAGTCCAAAAGCTGCACCAATAAGACCGAAGTTTTTTGCACGGTTTTCATTAGTGCTGATATCAGCGATATAAGCACTTGCTGCAGTAAAGCTAGCTCCTGTAATGCCCGCCAGTACACGACCTACAAAAAGTAATGCATAGTTATGGGCAAGTGCCAGAATAATGTAGTCTATACAAAATCCCAGTAGTGATAGCAAAATAATAGGCCTTCTTCCGAAGCGGTCGCTGAGATTGCCCATCAACGGTGCAAATAAAAACTGCATTGCAGCAAACACAGATACGAGATATCCACCCCAGCGGCTTGTTTCGTTAAGAGGGATATGTTTGAGTTCTACCAATAACTGTGGCATAACAGGAATAATCAATCCCCAGCCAATAACATCAATTGTAAGGGTGACAAAAATAAATCCTATAGCGGCATTACTAGAGCTTTTCATAAGAAAAAATTAGGCCTGCAAAGATGCAGAAAAGAAAGCAAAGAATTGCTTGCCATAAGAAAAGATATGTAAGGCATAGTAGCAATTTATTGCACTCAGGCCTTTCTTAGTTCTTCAAAAACGCCGGTTTGTTTGTTTTTGCGAACATTGTCCCAGTTAAAGTATCGGCCGTTCATAGCTACATAAACACCGTGAGGGAGTGTTTGTACAAATGCTAATGCACTTCCTAGATTGAATAATCCATCGGAGCTTCCAAACTTAATAGGAATCATGGCGCCGGTAATTACAATCGTTTTGTTTTTTACTTTTTCAGCCAACACTTTGGCTGTTTTATCCATAGTATCGGTGCCATGTGTAATGATGATTTGTGTTTCTTCACATTGCTCGCATTGATAAGCAATCAGCTCACGATCTTCATCGGTCATCTCCAAACTGTCAATCATCATCAGGGTGCGTATTTCAACAGGAACAGTATTACGACCTTTTTCCAACAGCTCTGGTAAATGAGTATCTTTAAAGTATAGCTGCCCGGAGAGCATGTTATATTCCTTATCAAAAGTTCCTCCTGTTATAAATATTCTGACCGCCATATCCTAATAATTTGGGCATCAAAAGTAGTGAAGTTTAGTGGGTACGTCTCATTTCTTTGATGAATATACTTTTAGTTGCTGAACGACATAAAAGAAAAGATATGAATTCTTATAATTCATTCAATGTTGTTTATAGCAAGCTACAGGAAACTATATATATCCGTTTAACATTTTGAAAAAATAAAACGCTGAGATAATTTGTTAGTAGTACAGGCATTAAGAAGCTGTAACAACCTTATCTGGCGTAATGGGCAAATCTCTCAATCGTTTGCCGGAAGCGTTGTAAATAGCATTGGCAATGGCTGCAGCAACACCTATGATACCTACTTCTCCCAATCCTTTTGCACCTGTAGGATTAATGTTTGCATCCGGTTTTCCAATGAAAGCTACTTCAATAATAGGTGCATCGGCATTTACCGGAAAATGATATCCGGCAAAATCGTGGCCTATCAAACCTCCTAGGTTGGCATCTGCGATTTGTTCTTCCATCAAAGCCATTCCTATTCCGCCCACTGCGGCTCCTGATATCTGATTGGCGGCTGCTTTTTCATTCACAATCTTACCTCCATCGGCCACACAAACCATTCTTTCTATTTTCACTTTTCCTGTGGAAGGATGTACTTTTACTTTACAGAAGTGAGCTGCGCCCGAGCAGAAGGCGTACTGTCTTCTTTCTTCCCCAGGACCGGAGCTAGCTTCCACATAAATAGTTTTAAGATTATGTTGAGCCCATAACTGCTGATAGGAAACAAATTCGTTATTGGGTGTTTGGTAAGAAATGCCGGTGTCGCCGAGTAATATATCTTTTTCGGTTGCGGTTTTATACTTTTCATTGATGGCCGCTGCGTATTCAGCTAACTTTAGCTTCAAGGCATTACATACCGCCACTACAGCTCCACTTATCGAAGATAAACCTGTGCTACCGCCCTGACTGGGTGCTGGCGGTAGTGAGGAGTGTCCTAGTTCTACTTTTATTTTATTGCGAGGAATACCGGTGCTTTCATGAGCAATGTTATACATGCCTGTAGCGGTACCGGTACCAATGTCTGTCATAGCTGTTTGAACCGTAATGCTGCCGTCTTGCTGCATTTCTATACCTGCGCTGGCATTATTACGTCCGGCATTCCACATGCCCAAAGCCATACCATAACCAATAAACCAATCGCCTTCTTTGAGGGCTCGGGGCTGAGCTTTTCGTTGTGACCAATTGATGAGTGCTGCTCCTTTTTCGATACATTCATTAAGATAATTAGTAGACCACGGCAGGCCATTATCGGGATTTTTGTCTAAAGACAGATTTTGCAAACGAAGCGCCACAGGGTCCATGTTTAATTTATAACTCAGTTCATCTATAGCACTTTCAATAGCAAAGGCTCCTGTGCAATCACCTGGACCTCTCATCCATGTAGGTGTGGAAAGGTTTAAGGGTACAACGGCAGATTCTGTTTTCAGATTAGGGAATTTATAGATCAATCTGGTTACACGTGTAATGCCTTCTGTGAAGGTTTCATACACCGAAGTACTATGCTTAGCGGCATGCCATACGCCGATGATGTTGCCTTTTTCGTCGGCACCCATTTTCACTTTTTGCCATGAAGCCGGTCGATATCCTACCGAGTAAAACATTTGCGGACGAGTCAGCATTAGCTTTACAGGACGCTGGACTTGCTTTGCAGCCATGGCCGTCGCAATGGCATGAGGCCACACACGTAGTCCGGAACCAAAACCTCCTCCAACATACTCACTCACTACTTCAATGTTTTTTTCAGGAATATTAAAGACTCGTGCAAAAGTGCGCTGCACGTTGTTTACACCCTGGTTTTTATCGTAGAGTTTAAGTTGATTGTCCGATATCCAATGTGCAATGGTCGCATACATTTCCATGGGGTTATGCACTTCTGCTTTTATGTTGTACTCCGCCTCTATCACAAGAGGTGTATTATTCCATGCATCCATAGACCCCCGTTCTCTTCCGGCTGCGACCAGAGGGTGATGGAGATGTTCTTTTTCGAAATCTACTTTAAAAGGAGCCGACTCATATTCGGCTGTAATGAGAGAGGCTGCATATGTAGCGTCTTCGAGGGTTTCGGCAATGACCATGGCAATGGGCTGCCCCTTGAAATAAATTTTATCAGTGTGAAACACGGGTAAGCCGAAACGTGTTTCTTTAATTTTGACTTCGTCGGCAAAACCTGGTACAAAAGGTTTATGTTGATGTGTAATGATGTCTAAGACTCCTGCTACTTGTTTAGCTTTTTCTGTATGGATGCTTTTTATAGTTCCTGATGCAATGGTGCTATCTACCAATACGGCATAACACAGTCCCTCTATATTGTATTCTGCAGCGTATTTGGCTTTGCCGGTTACTTTGGCAATGCCTTCTACTCTTCCTTCGCTAGGGACTATATCGAATGGTTCATCAAAGAATGCCATAGTTCAATTTTTATTTTTGCCGATAAGTATTGTTGCAGCTGAAGTGTGCGACGCAACGATGCTACATGCGTGCACGAAGCTGGCTTCATAAAAAATTAATTACGTAAACAATTTTGCAAAGCTGTTTCAATGGCGCCTTTCAGCAACGGCACTTTGAATGCATTGCCTGCTAGCGGTTTTACCTCGTCGGCTGCAATGGCAGCCGCTTTTGCAAAGTGCTCAATACTTGGTTCTTTGCCTTTTAAATAAGCTTCGGAAGCTAACCATCTCCAAGGTTTATGCGCTACACCTCCCGATGCTAAGCGGGCTTCCATGATTTTGTTACTTTCAATATGCAAGGCTGCTGCTACGGATACCAATGCAAATGCATAAGAGTCGCGATCGCGCAGCTTTAAGTATGCACAATGTTTGTTAAATGGATTGCGACTTATGTCTATAGAAGTAATCAAGGCATGTGACGGTAAGTTGTGATCCAGATGCGGTTCGCTGCCCGGCAAACGGTGAAAATCTTTAAACGGAATTACGGATGCTTTTTGTTTTTTGTCGATAATATTTACGCGTGCTTCTAAAGCCGCCAACGCTACACATAAATCAGAAGGATGTACCGCCACACAATGCTCGCTGTAACCAATGATAGCGCTCATGCGATTATCACCTTGGAGCGCACTGCAGCCTGAGCCCGGCGTTCGTTTGTTGCAGGGAGTACTTACGTCGTAGAAATAAGGGCAACGCGTGCGTTGCAACAAATTACCTCCGGTGCTGGCCATGTTGCGAATTTGTGCGGATGCACCGGCAAACACGGCTTTAGCGATGAGTGGATAGTCAGAAAGAATTTTGTTATCTGTGGTTAAAGCACTGTTGCGCACCATAGCGCCGATGCGTATGCCATTATCAGTGTTTTCTATTTTATCGGAAAGCACATCGGTGATATCTATCAAATTCTCAGGCTGTGCGATGTGCTTCTTCATTAGGTCCACCAAATTGGTGCCACCTGCAATAAATTGCGTATTGTCTTTCTTTATCGTTAACGCCTGGGTAATATTGGCTGATTTGTTAAAGCTGAAAGGTCTCATAATGCGGCTACTTTTTGAATTGATTCAACAATACCGTTATAGGCTCCGCAACGACATAGATTACCACTCATGAACTCTTTGATGGCGGCCAAAGACTTGGTATGGCCTTCGTTTACGCAGGCTACAGCCGACATAATCTGTCCCGGGGTACAATAGCCACACTGAAAGCCATCGCATTCGATAAATGCTTTTTGCATGGGATGCAGCTTATCGCCTTCGGCCAAGCCTTCGATGGTGGTAACCTCCTTGCCAGCTGCTTGTGCAGCCAGTGTGAGACAACTTAAAACATGTTTGCCGTTGATATGAACTGTACAGGCTCCGCATTGTCCATGGTCACAGCCTTTTTTAGCTCCTGTAAGATGTAGCTGCTCTCTTAAGAGGTCCAACAGCGTTGTTCGAGTATCTGCGGTTACTTTATATGTTTTTTTATTAACCGTAATGCTTATTGGCGTTGTATGTTTGGGAGGGATGATAAAGTTCTTAACATCCTTATAAAAAGCTTTTACGGAAGAAGGTAATGCAGCCAAGGCTGCTAATGCTCCCGATATTTTTAGGAAAGAACGACGCGAACTTTTCATATGAGCAGATATTAAACAAAGACCTAGATTGTCTTTATGAAATTTTCGATTGCATAAATATAATTAAAAAGCCGCTTATATCAAGCGGCTTTGTTGGAAAAAAGAAATGCGTTAATGAAAATGAATGCTGTGTAAAATCTTGGAATACCTGATTTATTTTAAAATTTGTAAGGTATTAGAACCAATTTTTTTATTTGGGAGAAGTTATTTTTCGATAGGTATAATAAAACAAAATAGGGATGACTGTAAACGATAAAACTAAACTTATCAGCATTCCTCCAACAATCATTATTGCTAAGGGTTTTTGAATTTCAGATCCCATACTGTTTGACATAGCTGCAGGTAGTAATCCCATTGAGCCCATTAGAGCTATCATTAATACAGGTCGAATTTTAGACTGAACGGCTTTAGTAATAGCATCTAATAAGGAATTTTTCTTAAGGTATTCTTTCATAACAGTGATCAAAATAAGCGCGTTAATGGTATTTACTCCAAACAATATAATTAGGCCGATACCTGCAGATATACCAAAAATGGTTTGTGTGATCCAAATAGACAGAAAACCTCCTATAAAAGCAAAAGGCAATGTTATTGACGATAGAATCGTGTCGCGCAAGTTTCCAAAGTTGCTATATAATAAGATTAATATCAATATCAATGATATTGGAATAACTGTCATTAATTGTTTGGTGGCGCGTTCTTTACTTTCAAATTCTCCGGCCCATTCCATGTGTTGATTTTTAGGTAATACCATTCTTTTTTCAACTTTAGCCTTGGCTTCAGCAATCGTACTACCTAAATCTCGTCCTTGAATGCTAAATCCTACAGCACTATAACGACTATTTCCTTCGCGATAAATAAAGGCAGGTCCTGTTTTATAACCAATAGAAGCGATTTCCTTTAATGGAATACTATTACCATTGGAGGTACGAATGAGAATATTGCCAATTTTTTCTGGCGAATTGCGATAGTCTTCTTGAAAGCGTAACACGATATCAAAATGCCGATCCCCCTCATAAAATTTATTCGCAGCTTGACCACCAATAGTCATAGCGATAACTGCTTGCACATCGGACGTCTGAATACCATATTTTGCCATTTTAGAATCATGTAGTTGAATGCGCAATTCTGGCAGGCCTATGTTTTTATAAACGTTTACATCAGTAATACCATTTACAGTACGTATGATGTTTGCTACTTTATGCGCCTGGTTTTCGAGTTCTTCCAGATCGTTTCCAAATATTTTGACTACCAAAGAGCTTTTTACACCCGCTACATATTCTTCAACATTATCTTGAATAGGTTGGCTGAAGCCGAAATTGATTCCCGGGTATTGAGATAATAGTTCTCTTAGTTCTTGTACAATTTCGGCTTTGGTAATTTTACGCTTCCATGATTTTTCGTTTTTTAATTGGACATGAAACTCTACATTAAAAAAGCCTGTAGGATCAGTTCCATCGTTAGGTCGTCCGGTTTGGGTTAGAATGAAATCAATTTCTTCACAATTGGCAAGCATTAGCTCTTTCATTTCTTTAGTGAGCTGAGTTGATGTAGTTAGGCTAATACTATTAGGTAAAGTCGCTCTAATATAGATTGCACCTTCATTAAGTTGCGGCAAGAATTCGGTACCATAATTTAAAAAACGTACAATACATATAAGAAGCAATATACAAAAAGCTCCAAGAGTTAGTCGTTTATATCGAAAAGAAAGTAGGTGGAGTGAATAAATAAGCTGATGAGAGAACCGAGTTATTATGTTTTCTTTTTCTTCTATATTTTGATTGAACAAATATTTACACATTGCGGGCACGTATGTTAAGCTTAATAATAAAGAACCTAACAAGGCATAACTCAAAGTATAAGCTAAGGGAATGAACATTTTGCCTTCTACTTTTTGAAAGGAGAAAATAGGTAATAAAGCAACGATTAAAATCAATAAGGCAAAGGATATGTATGAGGCTACGGAGCTCGCTTGTTTGCGAATGATACCTGACTTGCTCATTTTGGCAAACCGCTCAGCACCTAGTGCTCGCTGCATGGCGGCAAGCGAAACAAAAATTGTTTCTACCATTACTAAAGTTCCTTCTAATAGCAGTCCAAAATCTAAAGCTCCCATGGAAATCAAATTGGCAGGCATGCCCTGCCACTTCAGCATAATAATGGCAAACAAAAAAGATAAAGGAATTACAGAAGCAACAATAAAAGTGGATTTCCAATTATTAAGGAAGATACCAACAATTAACGCTACTAGTAAAATGCCTTCGATTAAGTTGCGCGAAACTGTTTTGACGGTGCTATATACCAAGATGGTACGGTCGATGACGGGAACGATTTTAACACCATCGGGTAATAGCTGTTCATTTAGTAAATTGACTTTCTCCTTTAGATGTTTGATTACTTCAGATGCGTTTTCCCCTCGCAGCATAACGACAATGCCTTCTACTACATCGTCCATTTCGTTAAACCCTGCTTGTCCCAGACGAGGTTTACTTGACATTACAACATCGGCGACATTTTTGATCAGAATGGGAGTAGAGCCATTTAGTTTTATAGTAATATTTCTAATGTCTTCTAATTTATCGAGAAGTCCTACACCTCTAACCACATATGCTTGTTCTCCCTGCTGAATAATATCTCCACCTACGTTGATATTGGATTTAGATACTGCTTCATAAACATCTAAAGGAGAAAGATCAAAGTTTTTTAATTCGGTAGGATTGATACGTATTTCATAAATCTTTTCTTCTCCACCAAAACTAATAACATCTGCTACGCCCGGTACACTCAACAGCTCACTTTCAATTACCCAGTTTTGAAGAGTTGTTGTTTCTTTTAGAGGCAGACTACTTTTAATAATATATCGAAATATTTCGCCCGTAGCTCCCGAAGGCGGTTCTATGCTAAAAGACGCACCATCCGGTAGTTCTACTTTTCCAATTTTGCTCGCAACATTTTGTTGGGCGTAAAAATCATCAACTGTATCTGCAAACTGTACTGTCACCACGGATAAACCAAACAGAGATACCGAGCGAATTTGTTTTTTTTGGGGAATGGTGTTCATTTCCTTGGTGACTGGAAGTGTGACCAATTTTTCAACTTCCTCAGCACTTCGACCAGGCCATTGTGTAATGATTCTTACACGTGTATTGGTCACGTCAGGGAATGCCTCAATGGTAGTATTCTTTAAGGAATAAATACCATAGCATAATAAGGCAAAAGTTAAGAACAAGATTAATGAGGCTCGCCTCAGTGAAAAAGTGACTATATGTTGTACCAGTTTTTTCATGCCTTATTTTTTAGCTCCTCAAACAACAACAAAACGTTCGTTACTACAACTCTTTCGTCGGGATCCAACACCTCCTTTACATAATAATATTCATCATTGCTGGCTATTTTATGGACATGGCGAACTTTTAAATCACAATCCGATTTATGGGTGATTATATATTCCCTATCGTTATAAAAGATAACAGCACTTTGAGGAATAGCTAAAGCACTGTCTAGAACAGTTCGTTTATTCACGATGATATCGGCGCTTAGCCCTGGCATGAGTTGTAGGTTTTTATTGTCAAGAACTACTCGGGCCTTCAAAACATGTTCGTCATCATCAAAAACATTATATATTTTATCGATTTTGCCAATGTATATTTCGTCAGGATATGCGACGGTTCTTACTTTCACTGTATCTCCCACTTTAATTTCTCTTAGATTGCTGGCATAAATATTTACCATCACCCAGACTTGCTTTAAATTAGAAATCGAAAAAAGAGGTTCGCTTTCAGGTGTAATATTTTGCCCTCGATTAATGGTTTTCTGAATGATGTACCCATTTTGAGGAGATATAATATCAAAGTATCCGTCCTTTCTAACTCGATACATGGCCAAGGTTTGTTGTACCTTTTGTAACGAGATTTTTGCCATTTCGAGTTCGTGCTTTGTTTTCAGTACATCGATTTTTACAGATAAACCATCTCTCAAAAGATCATTAGATAATTGCAGTTCGTTTTTTAGCATTTCGACTTGCGTTTCGTAGAGTCTTTTTTGCTGAAATAGCTCTTGAGCTTCTTCCGAATGTAGGGTTGCCAACACTTGACCTTTATGAACGTAATCTCCTAGTTCGAAGTTTACAGACTCAACAGTTCCTTTTAGTAATGATCGATATATCAGCAAGTCGTTTTCATTATATTCGATTTTGCCCGACATAGTTATTTGTTCATGTACAGGCTGAATGGATACAGGGGCAATTGCTGTTGTTTTCTTTAGTTCTTCAGTTAAGCAATAAACAGTAGTGATAGAATCATCTATTTTAGATACTTTTCCTTTACAAGAGAAGCATATAATCATCCCGCAGATGATTCCTGTTATGATATACCATTTGTTCATATTAAAAATGTTTTCCTACGAGAAGTTGTAACTGTTCAATCAATTTTAAGTATGTTAATGCGGCATCCCAATAAGCAATAGCTGTTGATTGATGAGATTCTATGTAATCGATATATTGTGTCAATGTAATTTGTTTTTGTTGCAAGCGTTGCCAGAACTGTGCTAGTATACTTTGATAATCGTCTTTAAGAAAGTTATTGGAGTATTGTGATAGATATTGTTCCCATTTTTTTATTTGTGTAATGCAATTATTAATTTGCTGTTCCAGTTGCGTTACAATGCTCTGGTATTTATTTTCCTCAATAGCTTTTTGGTGTTGGGCCGCTAATATGTTGCCTTTGTTGCGATGGAAAATGGGTAGATCAATCGAAATGCCGAATCCCACAAAATCTTTCATGATATTTCCTCCACGGTCATAATTTGCTAGAAGTGTTACACTGGGTACAGCCATTGCTTTTTCCAGTGCAATGTTAGCATCAGCAAGTCGTTGCATTTGTGTTTGATGTTTTAAGACGTGATTATTTTGCAGTGCCAATTCCAATACGTTGGAGGGGATACGTGAGGTATAGTTAAGTGATAAAGTATCAAAAACAATGTTGCTTTCTGACAAAGTGTTTAATCCGGTTAAATATTTTAATTCATTAAGCAGTTCTTTTTTTTCCTCTTCCGCTGAAAATGCTTCTTTTTGTAACTGTGAGAAAGTATTTTGGGCACGCATTAATTCTGGCAACAGAACATTTCGATTGTTATACTGTCTTTGATATTTTTCTACCAGACGGCTAATTTCATTTAATAAACTTGCATTTACTTTTTCTTTTTTCGTTAGGATGTAGTATGTGTAATAAGCAACTCTAAGTTCGTACTGTAATTGAGCTGTTAAAGCATCTTTTTGTATGTGTTGTGTTTGTAGTGCTTGGGTATTTACCTGAATGCGCTTTTTGCGTTTAGCTGCGGTTTCTATTTTTTGTTCTAGCTCAATACCAAATTGTTGATATTTCCCATAGTTACCAAATAGTCTACGTTGAGATTCTATATCGAAAGTTTTCCAAAAGTTTACCTCTTGTAAGGATAAAGTTGGATTCTCATGGGCCTTGGCTTGTTGTAATTCTGCAGCGGCTTTTTCAATGTTTAAAGATTGTTCGCGTATTTGTAAGTTATGCTCGGTTAAAGCGTTTTGTAGATCACGTAGTGAATATTCTTGAGCCCATAGTACCTTGTAGCATAAAATAATATTAATCACCAAAAGAGCGAAACGCGCCATAGACAGTTTTTTGCAAAACTATCTATGGTAGATTAAAGGAATTTTGGAGCTGCATTAAAAATATATTGAAAGCGGATTAGAATTTAGTTAGAAAATTAATGTAACCCTAGTACCTCCTTCTGGCTCGTTGTGAATAGCCATCCCGATATGATGTAGTGAGAATATAATATTAGCTAATGAAAGGCCAATTCCTTTGCCTCTATGATTTTTGGCATTTGCTGCTCTATAAAAATTGCGTGTGATATTTGGCAAATCTTTTTCAGGTATGCCTATTCCGCGATCGATGATATAAATATGTAATTTTTGGTCAACTATCAAAAGTTTAAATTGAATAGGTTTATTGTGAGAGTATTTAATAGCGTTTTCAACAATATTTGTTAAGGCAATTTCTAAAAGTTTAGCATTTCCTTTCAATTCGAGCATCGATTGATCCTCGACAGCCATATTCACTTCAATCTTGGCTTGATGATGTATAACTGCGTTTTCAATAACCTTCCATATAATTTCGTCTATGCGAGTTGTAGTAAATTCAAAAGAAGGGTTTGCACCTGATAAAAGAAGCATATTGTTTAATGCATCTTCGAGATCGTGTACGTATTGTTTTGATTTTTGTAATACAATTTGATATTCCTGTGCTGATCGTGCTTTTTGTCCAGTTACTTCTAGTATTCCTAGTAAAGCGGATATAGGTGTTTTTAATTCATGAGAAACATAGTCGATAAAATTCTTTTGTACGGAAAAAGTTTCAGATATACGGTTGACTAGGTAGTTGTAGTTTTCTACTAGGTCTTGTAACTCCTGATATGTTTTTTCAACTTTAATGGGTTGATGAAAATTTTGTGCATCACGATTTTTAATCTGCTTAGTGATTTTAATAATGGGGGCATAAGCCCATTTACTCAAATATCTGGCGATGAAAAAAATAATAAGGATGCTAATAGCCGAAGCCACCCACAAAATATGGAAAAGACTTTGTAGCTGCGTTTTAAACTCTGTTTTAGGCTCACGAGCAATAACTATGAAATTACCCTGATTGTCTTGATAATATATTCCGTGATAAAAAAAATCTTTTGTTGCAAAATGTTCACTATTATTCTCTCTGATCTGATCAATAAACTGTCGTTGAATGTCGGATGTGGGAGACATATCTCCATATACCTGATGGTATAGACTATCAAAGATGGCAATGTTTTTACGTGATATTTTTTTTAAAAGCTGACTTTTGATGTTTTCATGATCTCCAATAGATAATTCGTCTTTTTCCAGATAGTATAAAGCTGCCAATAAGGTTTTGCTTTCCAATCCCTGCATTTCTTTACGTTCCATTACGGCTGCAAAAGAAAAATAAATAATTGCCGATACCCCGATAATAAGGATGCTGAACAAGATAACTGCATATAAGGAAAGCCGTTGTTTTAATTTCATATTATTCTACCTTAAATAGATAGCCTATTCCTTTTACCGTGTGGATAAATTTTTGCTTAGATTCGAGTTTATTTCTCAGATAAGAAATGTAAACATCTACAACGTTTGAAGGGTTTTCAAAATGAATGCCCCATACTGCATTTAGAATTTGCTGCCGAGTAACCACTTTGCCGTAATTATCGCATAAATATTTAAGTAATTTGAATTCGCGGGGAGACAAGTCGACTGGGTTTTGATTTAAGTGCACCTTATATTGGTGAGTGTCGATTTGAATAGGCCCAAAATCTTGTATATGCTTTGAGGTGTCTAATTGATCGTATTGATTTCTTCGTGTGAGTGCTTTTATGCGTGCAAGCAATTCATCAAAATGAAAAGGTTTGGTCATATAATCATCTGCACCGCTATCTAAGGCGGTGGTTTTGTCTAGCACACTATTCAATGCACTCAGCATAAGAATTGGGGTGAAAATTTTCTTATACCGTATAGTTTGTACCAATTGAATACCATCAATACCGGGCAGCATTACGTCTATAATCATTAAATCGAAACTCAGAGAAAGATATTGCTGAAGGACTTCTTCGCCCGATTTGCATAAAGTAATTACATAACCGACCTCCTCAAGGCCTTTTACTAAAAAATCACTTATCCTTCTGTCGTCTTCAACAATCAATATTTGCATAATTATTATTCAACTTATTTAAAACAGTAGATATTTGCACTTATTCAAAATTGACAAATATTTATTCTTTTGAAAATGGTAAAGTATTAATTTTTTAATAAAAGTACTGGCCCCTCTTTAAAGAAAATAAATTTTCATTGATAAAAGGATCTTATAATTTCAAAATAATTTCCATCAAAAAAGCATACATAGTAAAGCCCGAGAGGTAAGCGCAATAATAAATGTTTCAATGGGGCGCAACAATTTTTACATATACCTACAAGTAAAATCGTTTACTTTGACGATGTATTGCCAATGAAATGTTTTCTAAACATCTATTCATAATTGAACCGATATGCTGAAACCGATATTCCATTTCGTTTTCGCTTGTTTGCTGATAGTGTATTATAATAATATATCGGCACAACAATGCCCTATTATACCAAAACCACTGGAAGCTGTTAAAACAAAAGATAGCTTCATCATTAGCTCACAGACTAAGTTATTTATTGAAAAACCGGAACTAAGATCTGCTGCCGGCTATTTGCAGTTTCGCATGCTGCATATGTTTGCGATACCGTTAATCCCCACGCCCACTACCCCTGTTGCCGATGTAGTAGAATTGCGCTTAAGTAATAATGCTACGGCCAACGAAGAAGGATATCTATTATCCGTAACAGATAAAAAAGTAATTATTACAGGAAATTCTACCGCAGGAGTAATTAACGGAATTTCTAGTTTGTTACAGTTAGCAGCCTCAGGTAGTAAAAAAGACCAAAAAATTGTCTTAGCCGGATGGAATATTAAAGATGCTCCGTTGTATGCGTGGCGCGGACTCATGTTGGACGAGTCAAGACATTTTTTCGGTATTAATAAGGTAAAATCTATTTTAGACTGGATGGCTTTGTATAAGCTGAACCGTTTTCATTGGCACCTCACAGATGAGCCCGGTTGGCGTATAGAAATTAAAAAATATCCACGATTGGCTCTGGTAGGAGGCGTAGGTTCACACACCGATCCCAATACGCCGGCTCAATATTATACACAGGATCAAATTGCGGAAGTCGTTCGTTATGCTGCTGAAAGAAATATTACAGTAATACCCGAGATTGATATGCCCGGACATGCCACTGCTGCCAATCGTGCCTATCCTGAGTTTAGCGGTGGAGGTAGTGAAAAATATCCCAATTTTACTTTTCATCCCGGTAAGGAGGCTACTTATTCCTATCTCACTGATATACTGAGAGAGGTAAATGCTTTATTCCCTTCAGGGATGTTGCATTTGGGCGGTGATGAAGTAAGCTTTGGCAATCAACAATGGCTGTCTGATCCGGAAGTAAAAAAGCTGATGGCCCAAAATAAGCTCAACAATGTGCTGGAGGTGGAACAATATTTCATGCAGCGAATGGCCGACTCTGTTTTTAAAATGAATGCAAAACTGTTGGCATGGGATGAAGTAGCCAATATGAATTTTTCCCGAGACAGAACGATTGTATTCTGGTGGCGACACGACAGACTTTACCAGCTGGATACGGCATTGAGGAAAGGATATAGTGCGGTGCTTTGTCCACGCATTCCTTTATATTTCGATTTTGTGCAAGATAGCACGCATTCCATTGGGCGCAAATGGGGTAAAGCTTATAGCTCCTTGAAAGGGGTGTATGATTTTAACGCTCGCAATCTATCAGTAATTAATGACGCTAATTATCGTCAAGTATTGGGCATACAGGCCAACTTGTGGACTGAAACCATTGCCGATACGCACCGTTTGGATTTTATGCTTTTCCCGAGAATTGCAGCTTTATCAGAAGCGGCCTGGACCCCGACCGATAAGAAAGACTACGATGCATTTGTTAGGAAATTAAAACAACATTTTGATTTGTATAAAAAAGAAAAGATTCATTATTTCGATCCCTTCAATATGCGTTTATAAAGTTGTTATTATGATAAAAAGAAATGCTCCGTCAATATCGGAGCATTTCTCATAATATGTATATGAAGAAAAGTCGTTTAGGTTGAAAGATTTTTTTCTTTATCCTCGGGACGAATAATCATACGGAACGATTGGTCTTTGCTAAAATAAGCAATCACCCAGTTGGTGAAAGTTCTTAACCGATTTTTTACTGTTAACAGCGACATTACGTGTATGAATAGCCATACTACCCATGCCAAAAATCCGTTGAAGTGAAATTTTGGCTTAGGAATATCCGCAACTGCTTTATTACGGCCGATGATAGCCATAGAGCCTTTGTCGTTATATTTAAACGGGGTTCTTTCGGATGCGGGTTTGGTTAAATTTTTAGCCAATAATTTACCCTGTTGTATGGCTACTTGAGCTACCTGCGGATGCCCTTTAGGAAAATTGGGGTCTGAAGTTTGAAGACAGGTGTCTCCTATCGCATAAATATTCTCGGTGCCTAAAATTTTATTGTATTCATCCACCAACATTCGTTTTCCGGGACCAATGCTTTCTTCGGGGATACCTTCGTAAGCAACGGCAGAAACTCCTGCGGCCCAAATCAGATTTTTGGTTTTGATAACCGTGTCGTCAGAGAGGGTTACTTCTTCTCCGTCAAAATCCTTTACTCTGGTATTCAGCATTACTTTCACACCCAGCTTTTCCAGAGATTCTTTGGAGTATTTCTGTGAAGATTCAGACATGGGAGACAGTACTGCTTGACCACCATCTACCAAAATAATTTCGCTTAGCCCTTTACCTAGTTCGGGATAGTCCTTACGGATAATAGTCTGCCGCATTTCGGCAAACATACCAGACACCTCTACACCTGTAGGTCCGGCGCCTGCTATCACAGTAGTGAGCAATCTTCGTTTTAAATCAATATCTGTAGTGCGGGACGCTTCTTCTAAGCGGTTGAGTAGTAGGTTACGCATAGCCAGCGCATCACTCAATGTTTTCATTGGAATGGCATACCGCTTTACGTTCTCCATACCAAAAAAATTGGTAACAGCACCCGTGGCTATTACCAGTATATCATATTCCAGCTCTCCATTCGAAAGAATAATTTTGTTTTCAGCAGGAAGAACTTTTTTCATCTCTCCCATCCGGAAATGTACATTGGATTTATTTCTCAGAAATTTCCGGAACGGATAACTGATACTGGAGGGCTCCAGAAAACCTGTTGCCACCTGATATAATAAAGGTGGAAAGAAGTTATAATTATTCAAATCCACCAGCGTAATATCGAACGCAGGATTCTTGGCCAGTTTCTTTATGAAATTAACGCCGGCGAAACCACCGCCAACAACCACCACTTTTTTAATAGCATCAGCCATAAGAATGTTTATTACTTTAATATTTATTGAACCCCACAGTAATAAATACCGTCGGATTATTTTTCGGGAACTTTGTGAAAAGTTATTGCTACACGATTCAGCATATTCATGTGTGCTATAGCAAAGCTTAAGTCTACTAAGTCCTTTTCATTAAAATGCTGACGCGCTTCGTTAAGAATAGCTTCCGGCACTTCTTGATCTTTTAATATCGTCATTGCTTCGGCCAGGGCTAGAGCTGCTTTTTCTTTTTTGGAAAAGAAAGGCATGTCTTTCCATTTTACTATCGCATTTAATTTACGTGCGTCTTCCCCACTGTTGATGGCGTCTTTCCAATGTAAATCTATGCAATAAGGGCAACCATTGATTTGCGATACTCTTAAATAAACAATATGTAGTAAAGATGCTGGTAATGCTGTGTGCTTTAAATAGCCATACATCGCCAATAAAGTCTTATATCCCTCGGGAGCCACAGTTCCATAATCAATACGCATATTCTTTATATTTTTACTTATAATGATCTTTGATCTTTTCTCAGTGTTGGCTAATAATCGATTACCTGTTCCTGTATGGTTTCAGGAATTTCACGCCACTGGTACAACTGATTGCGTAATTGTGGTTCAAAGCCGGCTTCGCGAATAGCTTCTTGAATGGTTTTATAGGTAAACCTGTGTGGTGCACCTGCAGCACTTACTACATTCTCCTCAATCATAATGCTACCGAAATCGTTAGCTCCGGCATGGAGACATACCTGCGCTGTAGCTTTTCCTACGGTTAGCCAGCTAGCCTGTATATTTTTAATATTGGGTAGCATAATGCGTGACAGTGCTACCATACGCACATACTCCTCTGCAGTGGTAAGATTGTGTACACCTCTAATACGTGCCAACAATGTATCTACATCCTGAAATGTCCAGGCAATAAAAGCCAGAAATCCGTTGGTGCCTTCGGGTTTGCGACTTTGCACTTCGCGTATTTTCACTAAATGTTCAAAGCGTTCTTCTATAGTTTCTACATGGCCGAACATCATGGTTGCAGAGGTGGTGATATCCAGCTTATGCGCTTCATGCATAATGTCTAGCCATTCTTGCGCCCCACATTTTCCCTTACTGATAAGACGACGTACCCGATCTACTAATATTTCCGCTCCCGCTCCGGGAAGAGAATCCAATCCGGCCTCTTTCAAAGCCATCAGCACTTCACGGTGAGTACTCTTTTCCAGTTTGGTGATATGTGCTATTTCGGGTGGCCCTAAAGCGTGTAGGCGGATATCAGGGAATTCGGCCTTTATGGCACGAAACGTATCTACATAAAATTGTAATCCTAACTCGGGATGGTGGCCTCCTTGCAGTAGCAATTGATCGCCTCCGTATTGGATGGTTTCTCGAATCTTTTGGCGATAGGTGTCCATATCGGTTATATAAGCCTCAGGATGTCCGGGAATGCGAAAAAAATTGCAAAACTTACAGTTGGCGATACAAACATTGGTTGTATTTACGTTACGATCGATCTGCCAGGTTACTTTTCCATGGGGTACCTGTATTTTACGCAGCTCGTCTGCTACATACATGAGCTCACTCAGCGGGGCGTTGTGATACAGGAATACACCTTCCTCTACACTTAGAAACTCAAAATTCAACGCTTTTTTATAAAGATCCTCTAAATCCATATGCGGAGTAAATTATAGGCTAAGGTACGAAATGAATGATAAAGCATTTCATTCTCATCAACATCAACGATATAGATAATTTTGCAACACTGGAAGGCACCGCTCCGTTCTTAATATTGTTAATAATAACCATCGAAGCGCTTTATTTGTTTTTATCATTGTAAATAATCGGAGTATTAAGGATTTACGGGTAAGTTGCTTCGTTTGAACAGGTACAGTGAGCCCTTTAGCATTCCTTTCATCATAAATGAATAGGCGCTTTTATAAAAAGAAGTAATTTTAATCGGATTGTTTTACCTAATGAAAATACTCTTTACCAGTTTGCCCTTGATTGTACTGTTTTTCCGGGTAGCCGCACAGGATTCCTTCGAAGAGCCGTCTAGTCAGGAACTCACCACTATTAAGTTTATACAATTTACGGGAGGTGTCATTTGTTTTAAAGCCCTGTTAGACGATAAAAAGGACTCGCTGTTGTTTATATTGGATACCGGAAGTGGTGGTATATCGCTGGATTCTACCACTGTACGCGAGTTGGGTATAGAGCCACCGGCTCCGGAGCGTCTGGTTCGAGGGGTTGGTGGTGTACAAAAAGTGGGCGTGCTCAAGAACAGAAAGCTAACCGTTAATGGTCTAGAGATTGACAGTCTTAATTTTCATGTAGTGGATTATGAGATCCTTTCGGCATTGTATGGGGAAAAAATTGACGGCATTGTTGGGTATGCTGTATTAAGCCGGTTTATCCTAAAAATAGATTATGAAAAGCAAGAAATAACATTTTGTTCCAATGGTAGTATAAAATATCCACGTGGAGGCTATTTATTGCAACCACAATTAAATACGCTTCCCTATTTACAGTCCCAGGTTAAAGATCATGTAAAACGTCAGTTTTATTATCTGTATGATATTGGGGCTGGCCTTACCGTACTGTTTTCCAAGAAATATATGGAAGATAGCGCCTTTCTTAAAAAGAAGAGACGGAAGTACCTAAAACAAGGTGAGGGGCTTGGAGGTAAGGTAGACATGTATATCAGCGTAATGAAAAAGTTAAGAATTGGTCCGTATAAGTTCCGATATGTGCCCTTAAATATTTTCGATGATACCCACAATATCACTTCCTACCCCACATATGGTGGCTTAATTGGAAACGATATCTTCCGTAGATTTAACTGTATTCTAAACTATAATAAAAAAGAGATTTACATCACCCCTAATAAGTTTTTTCGAGATCCATTTGATTATGCTTATTCGGGTTTGGAGTTATATCTGATCGACGGTAGACCTATAATCGGTGATATACCTAATGGTTCGCCCGCGGATCGGGCAGGTCTTAAGGCTGGGGATGAGGTGATTGCCGTGAATAATCGTTTCGGGATGACGTTGAATGAAATGAAGCAGATGCTGCAATCCACTTATGGTATCATTAATATTCTTATTAGAAGGAACAATGAATTACAAATGAAAAAAATGAAAATTATCAACATCCTGAATGGAAAATATATCTCCAATCAAAGCATTCCCAATACTTTCAGAGAAAAAATTCGGATAAAATCGGGCAGCGATTTATATACCACCCCACCGCTAGAATGAACTTTAGGAGGGTTTTGACTGTTTCAAAAATCAAAACTACTTTCGCTGCATGGTTCAATTTGAAAAATTTGTTTTAAGCAATGGTTTGCGTGTGATAGCGCATGTAGACAAATCCACCCCTCTGGCGGTGATGAACGTGTTGTACGATGTGGGGGCTAGAGATGAGGATCCTCAGCGCACGGGCTTTGCGCATTTGTTTGAGCATCTAATGTTCGGAGGTTCGGTAAACATTCCGGTGTACGACGAGCCTTTGCAAATGGCCGGAGGAGAAAACAATGCTTATACAACCAACGATCTTACTAATTACTATATACAGCTTCCGGCCGAAAATCTTGAAACAGCTTTCTGGCTGGAAAGCGACCGTATGCTTTCGCTAGCCTTCAGCGAAAAAAGCTTGGAAGTACAGCGGAAGGTGGTATGCGAAGAGTTTAAAGAGCATTATCTAGATAAGCCTTATGGCGATGCCTGGTTTAAAATGCGAGAGTTGGCTTATAAACAGCATCCTTACCGTTGGATGACCATAGGCAAGGAGCTGGCTCATATTGAGCAGGCACAGCTCAGCGATGTAAAAGCTTTTTTCTTTAAGCATTATCGTCCGGTAAATGCTATTCTAGTAGTGGCAGGCAATATTGATGTGGAGGAAGTAAAACGATTAGCGGAAAAATGGTTTGGTGATATTGAATCGGGAGAAAAATATGTGCGTCAACTTCCGCAAGAGCCGGAACAAACCGAAGCCCGTCGGTTGGAAGTAACAGCCGATGTACCGCTAGATGCTTTTTATAAATGCTGGCATATTGGCGGGCGTCTGAATAAAGAATATTATGTGGCGGATCTAATCACCGATATCTTGGGCGGAGGCGAGTCTTCTAGGCTTTATCAAAAATTAGTAAAAGAACAGCAGCTTTTCGTAAACATACAATGCTACCATTTCGGGAGTTTGGACCCTGGCATCATTTGTATCGAAGGTAAGCTAGTGAAAGGGGTAGACATTAAAGCCGCCGAAGCCGCTGTTGAAGCCATTCTAAAGGAGTTTAAGGAACAGATCATATCCGATAAAGAATTACAGAAAGTAAAAAACAAAACAGAAAGCATGCTGGCTTTCGAAGATATGAGTGTGTTAAATCGTGCCTCCAGCCTAGCGTTTTACGAACTACTAGGTGATGCCAACATGATGAATACGGAGTTGCAACAGTATGCCTCCGTAACCGTGTCGGATATTCATGAAACTGCCAATAAGGTTTTCAGAGACTCCAATAGTAGTACGCTTTATTATCTGGCAAAAAATAGATAGAAAGCTTGAAAAGCGGTTCTTTCATGACAGTTGTTATCGATATTTCTAATTTTTGAAAATAAATATTTGCTCATGCTGAATAGATCTGTAGCGCCCACGATTGTGCATCCAGTTAATTTTAATCTGCAATTACAGCCGTATCAGAAGTATATTTTAAATAATGGTGTGGAAGTGTATGCGATAGATGCAGGTACGGAGGAGGTATTGCAAATCGAATGGGTATTTGACGCGGGTAATTGGTATGAGCAGAAAAATCTGGTGGCAGCTGTTACCAACTATTTGCTGAAAAACGGTACGCATCAACAATCGGCACTTGAAATCAACGAACATTTTGAGTACTACGGTGCTTATTTAAACCGTCATTGCGGAGCGGAGTTTGCTACGCTTACACTGCACTGTCTTACCAAACATACAGAGATGCTTTTACCTGTGGTGCGCGAAATTCTTTCCGAAGCAGCCTTACTGCAAACAGAAATGGATATTGCCATTCAAAACATGAAGCAAAAATTAGACATTAATCTGAAAAAAAGCAGTTTCGTGGCAGGAAGGCTAATTGATGCTTATCTGTTTGGAGGAGAGCACCCCTATGGTCGCTTCAGCCGTCATGAGGATTTTGATAAACTGACCAGAGATGATTTAGTTGCATTTTACAATAAATATTATAAAGAAGGTTCTTTTAAAATTTTTATTGCCGGAAAACTGCCCCCTCATCTTTCAACAGTGCTGAACCAGTATTTTGGAGATTTTAAAAACGCAACCCCTAATACCATAGTGCATGCTGCAACACCAGCACAGGAAAAAAAGCATCGCGTAGTAAATGATGCCAACAGCAGCCAGGGATCTATACGTATGGCGCGACCTTTCGGCAACAGACATCATCCTGATTTTTTAAATGCTCAGGTATTAAATGTACTGTTTGGTGGCTTTTTCGGGAGTAGATTGATGATGAATATTCGCGAAGACAAAGGGTATACCTATGGTATTCATAGCTATCTGCTGGGCAATAGAAAAGAGAATGGCTGGATGATTACTACCGAGGCCGGTCGGGATGTAAGCGAAGCCACCATCGAGGAAGTGTATAAAGAAATGCATAGATTGAGGGAAGAGCCTATTGACGAAGAGGAATTGATGCTTGTAAAGAACTTTATGATGGGGACTATTCTGGGCGATTTGGATGGTCCGTTTCAGATCATAGGAAGATGGAAAAATATTATATTGAATGAACTGGACAATGATTACTTTAATAGATATATCTCCCATATCAAATCCATTTCTGCTAAAACATTACAGCAGACCGCCGAAAAGTATCTGATACCGGAAGATTTTTACGAATTGATAGTGATATAAGCTAGTTTACCAGAAAACCCAAGCCTACTTTATTGATTATATTTTTGGCAAAACCGGTTATTTTAGGAATGGTTTTGCCTGCATTGATTCTGCGTACATACATCAGCTTGTAATTATCGTTATAATTCAGATAGCGCGCATCTATTTCTTTTGATGTAAAGAAGATGCGATTGGAAACGTACGATAGCGATATACCCCATTTTTCTGTGTTATAGCCGGCGGCTGCTTTCATTTTTAAATTAGGATTGAATTTCCATCCCGTGTGCTTTTCATTGTTGAGATTGTGTTCGGTGATATAACTAATATCTCCATTTAAAGAAAGCATACCTGTAAGAAAAAGGTATTGCTTTGTCACGAAAGTATAGCCATAGCCTACGCCAGGTCCTATTGTGATAAAGTGAATTTTGTGTATATCGGAGTGAGGATAGTCTTCTGCTTGTTGTGAAGGAATAAATGCGCTGTCGCCAGTAGCATTACCATAATAAATTTCACCTCCATACAATAACGAGCCGGCCGATTTCTTTTGTCGCGAATCCAGTAAGAAAGGAGCCTGTGCGGTAAATCTGCGGTTATTGTCAATAATAGTAATTGTGGTTCCATAAAGGCTTGTGGCGATATCAGGACGTACATAATATTTCCCACTGTTGCCGATGTCGGCATGGGTGATATTGGCATATAAACCTTTATAACGCTGAATATAAATATCTGCTAGCACCTTACGTCCTGTGAAGCTGAGCTGAAGATTTAATTGCTTAGTTTTTCCTTTGTCTTTGGAACTAGATGGGTCCAGACGACCTACACCTATAGTACCAGATAGCGCTAAGAAATCGTGATTGGCATATAATCCTATCCGAGAGGGATTGTTAGAGAAGTATCTTAATGCATTCGATTCACTAGCATTCATTTTGAACGCCGTATTTTTTTTAGCCAATAATGGCCCCAGCGTAAGTTTATCTCGATAAGATACATAATAACTGGTATCGTATCGTTCGGCTTGATATTGTGCGTATGTTGCAATGGAACTCGCTAGGTTTAGGAATGCAATAATAAACTTCTTCATATGATAAGGTATCACAAATTACAATAATATTTTCGGTTCTGTATTAAAAAATATTTTACTTAGAGGAACGGAGATAGCCGTATGGGCACACTATCGAAAAGTCTTGGGGTGTGAAGGTTCACATCAGGTAAGTGTTCAAAATGCTAATATTTGCTATCGATAAAAAAACTTACGTTTGTAATATGTTTTTCGACCGAAAAGACTTGTCCAATGCGCAGTTGCTGCAGTTGCATCGAAGTCTGTTATACCCCCGCCTTATAGAAGAAAAAATGCTCATTTTGCTACGTCAAGGAAAAATAAGCAAATGGTTTAGTGGTATCGGTCAGGAGGCTATCGCTGTGGGAGCAACAATGGCTATGCAACAGGATGAGTGGATAATGCCACTACATCGTAATCTGGGTGTATTTACCACCCGACAAATGCCTTTACGAAAGCTTTTTAAGCAGTGGCAGGGCGAGCAGGACGGGTACAGTAAAGGAAGAGAACGTAGCTTTCATTTCGGTAGCAGCGATCATTATATCTGTGGCATGATTTCGCATCTGGGGCCTCAGCTAGCAGTGGCGGATGGGGTAGCGCTCGCTTATCAGCTGGCAGAACAAAACAAAGCTGTTTTAGCTTTCACGGGCGAAGGGGGAACCAGCGAAGGCGATTTTCATGAAGCTCTCAATATTGCAGCAGTGTGGGACCTGCCAGTCATTTTTCTTGTGGAAAACAATGGCTATGCCTTAAGCACTCCTACGAATGAGCAATACCGCTGTGTGCATTTGGTAGACAAGGCCAAAGGATATGGCATGGAGGGCGTACGAATCGACGGTAACAATATTCTGGCAGTATACGATACCATCAAAGGCGTGAGGGAATATTGTATCACCTACCAAAAACCTTATCTGGTAGAGTGTGTGACTTTTCGCATGCGTGGCCATGAAGAAGCTAGTGGCACGCATTATGTACCATCTTCCTTATTTGAGCTGTGGCAGCAAAAAGACCCCGTTAACAATTTTGAACAGTATTTGCAAGAGCAGGAAATCATTACGCAGGAAGGTCTGCAGGCTGTGCGGGATGAAATTAAAACCCAGATAGAAGAAGAACTGGCTGCAGCGGAAAAAGAAAAATCTTACTTCGTTATTGATACAAAACTTGAGCTGGATGAAGTGTACTATCCACATCAGCAAAGTGAAGAATTACTGAATGTGGATGAAAATGATGCATCGGAAAAACGTTTTATAGATGCCATAAAGGAAGGTCTTATTCAATCCATGAAAGAGCATGAAAAGCTCATCATCATGGGTCAGGATATTGCAGAATATGGCGGAGCCTTTAAGGTTACTGAGGGTCTAGTGAACATCTTTGGAAAAAAAAGAATTCGCAATACACCCATTTGCGAGAGTGGTGTGGTAGGAGCCGCACTGGGATTGGCTTTGGAGGGGTACAAGTCGGTAGTGGAAATGCAATTTGCCGATTTTGTAACCATGGCCTTTAATCAAATTGTAAATAATCTTGCAAAAATTCATTATCGATGGGGACAACCGGCCGACGTGGTGGTGCGCATGCCTACTGGCGGCGGTATGGGGGCTGGCCCTTTTCATAGTCAGAGCAATGAGGCCTGGTTTGCCCATGTTCCCGGATTAAAAATAGTGTATCCCGCTTCTCCACGTGATGCTAAAGGATTACTAATAGCAGCCATCAATGATCCCAATCCGGTGCTTTTCTTTGAGCACAAAGCCCTTTATCGCAGTCTTACCGAGCGGGTGCCCAACGCCTTCTATGAAGTGGAAATCGGAAAAGCACGTTTGGTGCAATCCGGAGAAGATGTTTCCATTATTACTTACGGCATGGGTGTTATATGGGCGCAGCAATATGCCGAAGCACACCCCGAAGTAGATGTGGAGATATTGGATTTGAGAAGCTTGCTGCCCCTAGATTATGATGCCATCAGAAATACGACAGCCCGAACAGGCCGCGTACTAATTTTGCATGAGGATACACTGACGGGAGGCATCGGGGCGGAGATTGCCGCCTGGATTGGAGAACACTGTTTTAATATGTTGGATGCTCCGGTAATGCGTTGTGCTTCGCTAGATACACCTGTACCGTTTAACAAAGCATTGGAAAAGAATTTTATGGCTGTAGCAAGACTTGAAAAATGTATGGATGAACTGCTGGCTTATTAATGCTAGCTTAATAAAATCATTACTATGGCATATGATCTGTTGATACAAAGCATTTCAAAACACGTAACATTGAGTGAAGACGACATTGCTGTTTTGAAAAGTTTTCTGAAAGAAAAGAAGGTGAAAAAAAAGCATTTTCTTTTTTTGGAAGGAGACATGCAGCAGCAGGTGTCTTTTGTGAGCAGTGGTTGTTTGCGCAGCTATGCTATTGATAAAAACGGTAATGAACATATTATCCAGTTTGCTCCGGCCGGATGGTGGATTGGTGATATGCGCAGCGTCCTCTATGACGAACCCGCCACCTTAAATGTAGAAGCCATAGAGGATAGCGAAATAGTATGGATCAGCCAACATGACAAAGAACAACTGTATGAGAAAATACCTGCCTTGGAGCGTTATTTTAGAATACTAGCAGAACGAGCACTGGCTACTTTTCAACAAAGACTCATCGATGCCCTCAGTCTTACCGCTGCAGAACGTTACAGTAATTTTTGCAAAAGATATCCTTCTCTTATTCAGTCGATGCCGCAGAAATATATTGCTTCGTACATAGGTGTAACACCGGAGTTTTTTAGCAAAATGCTTAGCCAGCCTATGAAGCGCAAATAGCCCTAAAACAATCTTGTGAGCTTTTTGTTCGCTGTAATCATTAATCTAGATTAAGCTTTTTGCTTAATCCAGATTATTGTATGGGGGTAAGGCATGTGGGTAGCTTTGTTTAAAACTTAAGACGATGAAAAAGACAATAGAAAAAGTAGTTTCAAGACCCAGGCATGCCGGAATGGTAGGAGATGGTTTTAGAGTTTACAATTATATTCCCAGGGGAGGCATAGAGCAACATAGGTTGAGCCCATTTTTACTGATGGATTTTGCCGCGGCGCATTATTTCTCGCCTACAGATACACCCCGAGGCGTGGATGCACATCCTCACAAAGGATTTGAAACAGTTACTATAGCATATAAAGGCAGTGTGGCCCATCATGACAGTGCCGGCAACAGTGGTGTGATACATCCGGGTGATGTGCAGTGGATGACTGCCGGCTCAGGCCTGCTGCATAAAGAGTATCATGATGCACAATTTGCGGCTGAGGGAGGCATTTTTGAGATGGTTCAGCTTTGGGTAAATCTACCTAAAGCATACAAGTTGGTAAATCCGCATTATCAGGCTTTGACTGCAGACCGCATTCCCAAAGTTTTATTACCCAATGATGGTGGAGAAGTAAATGTAATTGCCGGGAGTTTCAACGGTCAGAATGGTGCGGCAACTACTTATACACCTGTAAACCTTTTTGACATTAAGCTGCATGCAAAAGGACAGGTATCGGCTACCATTCCTGCAACGCACAATACCGCCCTACTGGTGGTGGAGGGAAATGTAACAGTAAATGATCGCCCAGTACATCAACACGATTTTGTTTTGTTTAATAACGACGGAACATCAGTAGAGATTAAAGCCGATACCGATGCAGTGGTTTTATTATTGAGCGGTACCCCTATAGAAGAACCCATTGCCAGTTACGGTCCGTTCGTAATGAACACGCAGGATGAAATAGTGGAAGCGATAAAAGAGTTTCAGCGCGGTGCTTACGGCGTACTTGCCTAAGCCTGCGTCTATCGCCTATTCGAGGGATTGCCGGAGTGTAAAGCTGTATGTATTTTGCAGCTTTAAAACTTCAGGATATGAGACTTATATTTCTGCTTGCAATTTTGTACATTGGTGTGAATGCTTATGCCCAATGCGGTTATTATTATATGCAAAATAATAAAACCATCACCATGGGCTCTTTTGACAAAAGTGGAAAAGAAAACGGAAGATTTGTTTATAAGGTGTTGGATGTAAGTAATAGCGGCGGTGTTGTCACTTCTAAAATAAAATCCGAAGCCTTTGATAAAAAGGGAAAGTCGATTGTGGCTATGCAAGGAAATATGCAGTGTAAGAATGGTGTGCTGATGTTGGATATGAAAACATTGGTTACTAGCTCGCAAATGCAACAGTTTAAAGATGCTGATGTAGACGGAAAAATTTCCTACCTCGAGTATCCCGGTAATATAAAAGTTGGCCAAACTCTACCAGACGGAAAGTTTGATATGGATGTAACCATGCAAAAAGGCATGCGTGCCAAATTGTCCATGGAGGTAACCAACAGAAAAGTTTTAGATAAAGAAAGAGTAACTACCAAGGCCGGATCTTGGGATGCATATAAAATTTCTTACAACGCTAAAATGGTGATTACCATGGGGATATCAATACCAGTAAACGTAGATATGACCGAGTGGTTCGTTCCGGGTTTTGGGGTGGTAAAAAGCAGCTCTAAGTCCGGTACGCAGGAATTGTTGTCTATAGAATAAAAAATATTTGTAATTTTATACAGTAAAAGCTTTGTTATTCTAAGGATAGGTTTGTAAATGCTGGGTTGAGATTTTCGAAACCCGTATCTGTTGTTCACTTTAACCAAACCATTAATGCCTATGGAGTTCGGTAGTTGCTCATGGGTATAGGTGATGAAGAATATGTTTAGACACTTTATGAAAGCTATTTGATCGGGTTTTTGTGGTACGACCGGAGGTCGTCATCATTCCGGTGGAATAGCCATTCAGTAATTACATTGCTTTCCGGCTATTCTTCCCTATACCCAGGCAATTTTTATCATACATCTAGCACTTAATTGCTATCCTATTTTAAAGTCCCCTCGTTATTGTGAGTTTACATTTTCGAGAAATCGCCATACCTTAACCAATACATAGCGAAAATCTTTGATGTCTTTGCATGGCTATTACCTTGTGGTAGTAGGGGAAAGTTGATGTTGAAAGATCCAGTAGAAGTTTTTGTATTTCATTTACCAAAAGCTTTCATATCTCTGTCGTTTTTCGGCAATAGATAAATTGTATAGTGAAGGTTTTGTCGCTAGTAAAATAAAATTTGGAAAATTAGATAAGAGTAATACAATCAGCTTTTTACTCAACTAGAATTGTAGTTGAAATGTATGATAATTTGTTAAATTCGTAGAGAATGATGTTATACAAAGATTTTTCCTATAGTTAAAACTGTAAATAAAAATTTACGTATAATGAACAAAAACATTTGGAGTTTATACAAAAATTCAGACAGAGGAAAGAGTGTGATTAAACTATTTACCGTACATGAAGAAGATGATGAGCTGAATTGGGCAGAGCAAGTTTTTAAAAATTATGTCGAATATTTAGGTGAGCAAGTTGGAGGGTATAATAAAGAAAGGATGCTAAACTCTTGCATTAATAATTTTTGTATCATACTAATGTGTATTTGGGCTGATAACTTGCAGCTAAAAGAGAATGAAGGGATCGATGATTATTATGAAAGGTTAATTGATAATATTGAACTTTCAGAAGTAGAGGTAAATGAGGAAGAAAGACGCCTTTATAAGGAAAAGGATAGAATAATATATCTACATAAGCAAAACTATAAGTCTCTTTGTTCCATTCTTCCAGAGCTTTCTCTGGCCTTATTTTACTTATATCCAAATGTTTTTTTTCCAATACTTTTTCGAGAACGATTTGATGTGTTCATGAGAATTCTTGATGTATTGGAAATTTCAATGCCAGAACTTCCCACAAAACCAGATAAAAGAGGAAGATTGTTATTTTATAAAGAGCTGGTGAAAAATATTTATGCTTTTTCAAAGCAGCATGATCTAACAGCAGAAGAAACATGTGCTTGTATTTATGATTTTGCACTTATGCTATTAGAAGATAATCAAACTAAAGATGAAATGCCCGAGCCAACTAACATTTGGCTAACTGGTGCTTGTAAAGAAGATTATAAAAATTTCTTGAAAAATCCAATTAAAGATGCAAAAGCCATTTGGACTTGTAATGAGAACACTAAACGGGGCGACATTATTATAATGTATGTTCTTTCCCCGTATAGTTGTATTCAATCCATTTGGCGATCAGATATGGACGGAGTTTATACTCCATTCAATTATTATAACAGTAGAACAAGAGTTACAAGTGGAATTCTGATTTCTCCCATAACACTTAACGAGCTAAAAGCAGACCAATATTTTTCGCAGCTTGGAATTGTAAGGAAAAACTTTCAAGGAGTAAATGGAGTAAAATTTACGGCCAAAGATTATAAAGAACTTCAACGATTATTATCTGAAAAGGGATTTGATATTTCTCTCTTGCCACAATTGTACAAGCCCAACTTGGAAATCGAAGGTGATATTAAAAACGAAAAAGATGTGGAAGAAAAACTACTGATTCCACTACTAACGAAATTAGGATATACAGAAGGGGATTGGACAAGACAATTGTCTCAAAAAGTAGGAAGAAACTTAAAAGCAGTTCCCGATTTTGTATTTCTTCCTAAAGGGGAATTATATTTTCAGAACGCTCCTCTGATTATAGAAGCGAAATTTGATATAAGTTCGAATATTGAAAGAACAAAATCCTATAATCAAGCATTATCTTATGCAAGAATGATGAAGTCTTCAATGTTCGGAATTTGCGACAAAGAAAGATTAATAATATATAAAGAACGAAAAGGTCTCTTTGACCGTTTTCAACCAGCTTTTGAAAAATATTGGCAAAATATAAATGATACAGAAACCTTTAATCAATTAAAATTAATAATAGGAAAAAGTGCAATTCAATAATATACTTGTATCACAAAGCTTGTCATAATAAATATGCTGATATATATCTATTTTTCCTCCCTCGTCTTATCAATCTACATTTTCAATAATGAAAGACATAAAAAGATATGCGAATCTGGTCGGTTCATCCAAAATATTTAGATACAAAAGGGCTTGTGGCATTATGGCGGGAAACGATTCTTGCCAAGCACGTTCTTGAAGGCCGAACCAAAGGATACCGAAACCACCCTCAACTTATCAGATTTAAACAATCTGACCATCCATTAGATAGAATAAACCAATATTTGGCAACCGTATATGAGGAGGCAACGCGTAGAGGGTATACATTTGACAAAGAAAAGATTGACTGGAATTTTTCATCTTCTTTAATGAAAGTAACCAGCGGGCAATTGCAATATGAAAAAGAGCACTTACTCCGAAAACTTAATGTGCGTGATCCTCAAAGATCTGATCTCGTAAAAGCAATAAGTAAAATCGACCCCCATCCTATGTTTAAAGTTGTCAAGGGCGGCATAGAAGCGTGGGAAATAATCTAACAATATAATTACGCACACCGTGTATGCTTGTGGGCAATATGGGTTTTGGCAAATGAAATAATCGGTATCATCTATTTTTTATCTCACTATCCAACCCTCTCATTTAAGCAAATTTTATATCCGGCTTTTCCCTGTTTTCGATAAAAATTAGGATTCGGCAGACGTTCTTTCGGAAGAAATACCCCCTCCCGCTTTGGCCATGCCGTACCCCTGGCATGTAATAACAATAAAATAAGAAGCCGAATGAACGACACTCGAATCACGTTAAAATATATTCTGATCGGAATTATTGTTGTATTCTTTACCTGGACATTTCATGAGTTTGCACACTGGCTTACAAGCGAGCTTTTGGGATATGACACAGCGATGTATCTAAATGCGAGCTCGACCTTAGGCGATAATAAGCCGAACGACTTACATAGAGTCATTATCTCTGCTACAGGTCCCGCTGTTACGCTGCTTCAGGGATGGATTGTTTTCCTATTGCTCAAAAACAAAAAATGGGATAAGTATGGATACTTGTTGCTTTTCACAGCATGCTACATGCGTTTCCTAGCAGGACTGATGAATGGTATCAACCCTAATGATGAGGGGCGTATCAGCGCTTATCTGGGATGGGGCACCTTCACATTGCCGATAATTGTTTGTGTGCTTTTATTTTTAATGGTTCGGAGAATATCGAAGCAATATCATCTAAGCTGGAAATTCCAGCTCGCGAACACCTTAATTGTCATGTTTGTCAGCTCAGCCTTAATTCTCGCTGACCAGTTTTTTAAAATCAGATTATTGTAAGGCCTTCTACATTTGCTAACAGTTTGCTTTCATTTACCCATGAAGCCTCTCGAATGGCTTAAGCCATCAAGTATATCATTGCGTTTTTTCAGAAACTAGAGGGAATAGTCGTCCTTGCCAATCCTGGATCGGCTAGGTGTATGTATTATGAATCACTGCAGCTCATGTGAGTAAACTCTCTTCGACAGTTATTGATGAAACCTTAAAAGATAGTATTGATGTTGCACGCTTTCGTAACATTTGCTGCTACAATTGTATGGGTGATTGCACCCAGCTGGATATCCAAAAAGGAAACTTCTCCATTGAGAGCAATGCTTATTGAGCTGTTTTCTGGAGGCTGCTGAGTTGGGTAGCGCGTATCTGTCGTTTCAAAGCAGCAACATTCGCGACTAGGATGCATTGCGAATAATCATTACTACTTTCACTTACCCACCGAATTATTGGAGATCTAAGACTTATTTCAAAACGTTAATCTTAAAATCATTGAGAACATTTTACTGAGAATAGTAATAGAAGTTCTTTTTTATTATTTGGGGATTTTTTTAAACGCGTTGGTGGATAACGATCATAAATAAAAGGTCTCTATTGTCGCAATCTTGTGCTAGGCAGCAATTAATAATGTACCTATACAATCTGTTTCATTTCTCACCAAACAGGGTTCTTTCCCGGTCCGTACAATGCTTTACCGGCGCGGACTCCAGTGTGTTTTTCGTTTTCCAACGTAATCACACCGTTAACCAACACATAGTGGAAGCCTTTGGAATATTGATGCGGTTGTTGAAAAGTAGCTTTATCCGTAACCGTTTTTTCATCAAAAATGACAATATCGGCAGCCATTCCTTTTCGGATAAGGCCACGATCATTTAACTGAAACTTTTGTGCCGGAAGCGATGTCATACGGCGAATGGCTTCTTCCAGCGTGAGCACCTTTTCTTCTCTTACATACTTGCCCAGCACACGTGCATTAGTGCCATAACCGCGGGGGTGTGGCATGCCTACATTAAACAAACGTATAGAGGCATCGCTAGCAAACATGTTAAAGGGGTATTGCATGATGCGTTTTACATCCTCTTCACTCATGCCATGAAATACGGCACTGGCACCACCATTCATTGCAATATCCATAATGGTTTGAGCTTCTTCTTTGGCCTTATGCTTGCGCCCTATCATACGATTGATTTCTTCTATGCTTTTGCCATTATAAGTAGTGTCATTCTTGTAATAGGCAATTACGGCATAGCTGAAGTGTTTCAGTTTTCTTTTTTTAAGATTTTTCAACATTACTTCAGTGGCATGCTTTCTTACTTCGGGTCTTTGTAAGCGAGCTCTTATGCTGTCCTGCCCATCGGCAAGTAGGGCACCGGGTAGCAAAGTGCTAATGGAAGTGCTACTGGCAGTATAAGGATACTGGTCTATGGTAACCTCAATACCTTCGCTGCGCGCCTTTGTTACCAACGGTATTGTTTCCTTGCTACGCCCCCAATTTTGCTGTCCACTAAGTTTAAAGTGAGAGATCTGTACCGGTATTTTCGCTTCGCGTCCTATATGTAGCGCTTCGTTGATGGCATCCACCACTCTGTCGCCTTCGTTACGTATATGCGATGCATATATGCCGTTGTATTTTGCCGCTACTTTGGCCAATGCCAGGATCTCGGAGGTTTTAGCATACGTACCGGGGATATAGATGAGCCCGGTAGACAGGCCTACTGCGCCTTCTTGCATAGCTTTTTCTACGAGTGCTTCCATTTTTTTCAGCTCTTCGGGTGTGGCATCTCGATTGGCTCTACCCATCACCGCTCTACGCACATCATTATGTCCAATAAGTGTGGCCACATTTATGGATAGCTTAAAAGAATCTACCCAGTTTAAGTACTTTCCTACCTGCACGTTGGAGGAACCGCAGTTGCCGGCTATTACAGTGGTTACTCCATCATAAATAAAGTTGTCGGCCGTGGGGTTTTTGGCATCATCACCTTCGATATGCGTATGCACATCAATAAAGCCTGGTGCTACAATCAGTCCTGAAGCATCGATGGTTTTGTCTGTGATATATTGAAGACTTCTTCCTACGTCTAGTATTTTACCATCTTTGATAGCAACGTCGCCGTAAAACCAATTGTTGCCGGTACCATCGATGATTTTTCCGTTTTTGATAAGAACATCGCAGAAGGTTTGAGCGTAAGTTGTAAGTGAAGTAATAACGAACAGGAGGGTGATTTTGATGTAGCGCATACCTGCAATTTAAAAAGAATCGCGGGTTTCTGCAATTAATCCTCCTTTCTGTAAAGGATCAAATCTTCTTCCGAAGTAGCACCTTCTCGCCAGAGCGGCGGCGGCAGTAATCCCTGAAGAAAGCGGTTGTAAGAATCCTTGATGTACTTGTGGAATGTATAATCGCTTGCTGTAGAAGTAAACAGATAGGATGGAAAATACATTTCTATAAATGCCGTAATCACACTGTCGTCTGTAGCCTGTGTAATTCTCCTGATAAGGGCTTTGTTAAACCGGTGTCTGATGAAAGCTTCTTGCTCTTGTGTTATCAACCGGTCCCTGAATGCCTGCATACGCCGGTTTTTCTTAAACTGAAAAGAACTGATAAGGGCATCCAGATCGAAACCTACGGATCCGTCGTTCAACGAGCTTACCCGAAGCCCTGGTTTTTCGTAATTAAATATTTTGGCATAATCTTGCCGATTTTGAATCGAGTCCTGTCTATAATATCTATTGCGAGTTTTCACAGTCGGCAACAGCGTAACAAAGGTTTGAAGTGATATATCAAATGCATATGGGGTGCTAATGGTTCTTACGGGAAACTTACGTGTGGGTTTATTCAGATAGCTAAACCAGATGGAGTCGTTTTCGGATACCTTTATTTCATAATCCCCATTGGCATCGGTAATAGTTCCCACTCCACTGGTAGCTAATACCGATACCGACTGCACCGGGTACATTCCCGTACTATCATACACGGTACCTCGGATGACAATTTGGGCATCTGCATCTAGGCCCAACCCCATCAGTAGGAATAATATGTATGCAAATCTTTTCAAGAGCACCAATAAGATGTCAAAACAAACAAAGAAATTGCAAATAGTTTGGTAAAAAACTGATGAAAGTTCGGTCTTTATTTCGTAATTAACGATTCTATTACGCGTGGAAAATGAGCGTGTTCGAGTTGGTGAATTTTTTGAGCCAGTGTTTCGGGTGTATCATCAGGCGCTACCGTACATTTAGCCTGAAAAATAACGTCTCCATGATCGTAATGCTCATCTACATAATGTATGGTTATACCGCTTTCTTTTTCTTTATTCTTGATTACAGCTTCGTGTACATGGACACCATACATGCCTTTTCCTCCGTATTTGGGTAGCAAAGCAGGGTGAATATTTACAATGCGATTAGGATACGCATCGATAAGGGCTTGTGGAATTTTCCACAAGAAACCGGCAAGAATTACAAAATCTATCCCTTTTTCCTTTAAAAAAGAGGCATAGCCGTCGATTTTATATTGCGCTTTTTCAATCAATACATGTTCAATCCCCTCCCTTTCGGCTATCGATAAAACACCTGCACCCGGTTTATTACACAATATTAATGTGACCGCTGCGGTAGAGCTGTTTTTGAAATAATCGATGATTTTTTGGGCATTACTGCCTGCCCCGCTGGCGAAAATGGCTAGTTTCTTACTCATAAATTGCAAAATGAATGCATATATATAGATATTCTGCCGAAAACCATGATTTCTTTCCCCAAATTTTTATGAAAATGCCCAAAAATGGCAAAAGTGGCTATTTGTGGCCGATAGCAAGTGGGTTTTTGAAAAATCCATTTAAGATTTGCGAATTATTTATTGAAATTCAGGTAAAAAATAAATAACTGTTTTTTCTAAAGTTTTTTCGTTCGAGGAAAATCGTTAAAAACTGTTAATATATTGTAAAATATGACAATATCAAGACATCTAAAAAGAGATATTCACATCTTTTGGTGGCAAAAATAGATGACTTTTAAATGACAATTCATTTTTCAATTTTTTAAAAAAAGCCTCAAAATTCGCTGAAATGCAGTCTGGATGCGGGTTTAAAAAATTTTCAAATTGTTGCTGGAATGTTAACGTGGAGCCTTATTTTTGCAGTCAATCAGAGGTTTTTTCCACATTTTAGATTTTATGTGTTTTATGAATAATAATAAGTGTTTATTTAACCAACTAACCTCACTTGTAATAGCGCTTTTAGTGTCCGTGGCCCCGGTTTTTGGACAGGGTGGCGATATTCAGGAGGGTAAGACTTTGTATATAAGCAAGTGTCAGAGCTGTCACTCAGGTGATATGAAGTCTAACAGTACCGGACCGGCACTGGCTGGGGTACAAGACCGTTGGGAAGACAGAGGAAAATTGTTCGAGTGGATTAGAAATAACCAAAAGCTGATCGCATCTGGTTATCCAAAAGCGGTTGAGGCGTCTAAGTTCAGCCCGACTGTTATGACTACCTTCCCGGATCTTACTGATGATCAGATAGAAAGCATTTTGGCGTATGTTGATGCAAAAGCCTCTGGGAAATTAGATACTCCTAAAGATGGAGGTGCTGGTGCGGCTGCAGGCTCCGGCGTTTCTACCCAAAACGACCTGATGTATGGCGTTGTATCGCTGATACTAGCCCTCGTTGCATTAGTATTAATATATGTAAACTACAACCTGCAAAAAGCTGCCCGTGAAGCAGAAGGTGTAAAATCAGCTCCTTCACTTCCGATATATCGCAATAAGACTTACATTGCTATTGTAGCTATCGTATTGTTTATCATCGGTGGTTATTACATCACCAAGGCCATGATCAATGTTAATAGACAAATTGATTATCAGCCTAAGCAACCTATTTTCTATTCTCACAAAGTTCACGCAGGTATCAATCAGATCAACTGTTTATACTGTCATGGTAATGCCTGGGAAAGCAAAACCGCAGCTATACCTTCTGTAAATGTGTGTATGAACTGTCATAAAACCATTCAGAAGTATACCGGTCCTGAGCTGAAGGACAGACACGGAAATGTGGTGGATGGTACCCGTGAAATTCAGAAACTGTACGAATACGCAGGTTTCGATCCTAATAATCCTAACGACTGGGATCCTTCAAAAGCTAAGCCTATTCCTTGGGTAAAAATTCACAACTTACCCGATCACGTTTATTTCAATCACAGCCAGCACGTGAGAGTTGGAAACGTACAGTGTCAGACCTGTCATGGCGAAATTACCGCTATGGATGAAGTGGCACAGTTCTCTGAGCTGAGCATGGGCTGGTGTGTGAACTGTCACAGAGAAACAAAAGTGAACTTCAACGTTGACTCTGCAACAGGCAATCAGTTTTATAGCATTTACGAAAGATTCCACAACGATATCAAAGCCGGAAAAATGGATAGTGTAACAGTGAAAGATATCGGTGGTCTTGAATGTCAGAAATGTCACTATTAATTCCGGCCGCTTCGGTGTAATGAAGCGGAGGGTGATACAATATATATAAACAGTATAAAACAGAATTATTTTTTAACTATCTCCAGGCGCTGCCTAAAAAATGCAAACCTGGAGTTTAAAAGTCCCTTAAGGGATTAGGGTAATATGAGTAATAAGTACTGGCAAGGTTTCGGAGAAATCAATGACCCTGAAAATTTTCAGAAGAGGGTACGTGATGAATTTCGCGATGAACTTCCCTTCGAAGATTTTGATAGTAAGGGTTTATTAGATGCAAAGACCCCACGTAGGGATTTTTTGAAGTACCTTGGTTTTAGCACTGCGGCTGCTACGCTCGCGGCCAGCTGTAAAACAAAAGTGCGCGAAGCCATTCCTTACGCTTTCAAGCCCGAAAATATTGTGCCGGGCGAGGCGCAGTACTACGCAACAACATTTGTACAAGATGGTGATGTAGTGCCTGTATTAGCTCGTGTACGGGATGGAAGACCTATTTTGATAGAAGGCAATGACCTTTCTTTCACAAAAGGTAGTACCACTCCTCGTATTCAGGCTTCGGTGCTGGACCTGTACGATAAATACAGAATCACGCACCCTAAGCATCGCGTAGGTGATAAATTAAACGAAGTGCCCACTTTTGAGGCATTAGATAAAAATATTATCGAGGCTATTAAGGCCGCAGGAGGACAAGTGGTATTGCTCACCAGCACCATCAACTCTCCTTCTGCCCTCAAGGTAATCGATGATTTCAAAGCCGCTTACCCGAACTTTAAACATATTCAGTACGACGCAGTGTCTTACTCAGCATTACTGCTGGCTAACGAAATCAGCTTCGGCAAGAGAGCTATTCCTTCTTACCGATTTGAAAATGCATCCAAAGTAGTAGTAAGCCTGGGTGCAGATTTCCTAGGTACATGGCTGAGCCCCGTAGACTTTCAGCAGGGATATGTTCAGAATCGTAAAATCGATGAGAACAATCCGCAAATGAGTAAGCACTACCAGTTCGAAAGCTTCTTAAGCCTTACCGGTGCTAATGCTGACGAAAGATTCAACCACCGTCAGTCCGAAACCGGTTTGGTAGCTTTAGCCTTAGCGGCAGCGGTAGGCGTTCCAGGAATAAGTGCTCCTACCATTGCTAACCCGAAACTGAAAGCAGGAATTGAAAAGGTTGCAAAAGACCTTCTGAATAATAAAGGCCAAAGCCTTGTGGTTTGCGGCAGCAATGATGTAAACGTTCAGGTGGTAGTAAATGCCATCAACGCAGCCATTGGAGCTTACGGCACTACTATCGACTGGTCAGCTCCCGTAAACTATCGTAAAGGTATCGATAAAGACTTTGCTGATCTGCTCACCGAAATGGAAAATGGTGCAGTGGGTACGCTGCTCATTTATGGTGCCAACCCTGTATATACATGGCCCGATCAGGAGCGCGTGAAAAAAGCGCTGGCTAAAGTAAAACTGAAAATTTCCTTTAACGAAAAACAAGACGAAACTTCTGCATACTGCGACTACTTAGTGCCGACCCATCATTATCTGGAAAGTTGGGGTGACGGTGAAGCTGCTCCCGGTAAAATTGGATTCATGCAGCCAACCATTGCTCCTCTGTTCAAAACCAGACAATGGCAGGAAAGCCTGTTAGTATGGGCCGGAAAATCCGAAACATATGCAGATTACTTCAGAAATTATTGGATTAGTCGTTTAGGAGGAGAAACTGCATATATCAAATGTCTGCAGGATGGTGTATGGCAAACCGAGTCTACCGGTGCATCCGCCGGCTCTTACAGCGCTAGTGGTCTTGAAGCTGCAGTGGCTGCTATCAACGCCGCACCTAAATCCACTCAAAAAGAAGTTGTATTATATCAAAGCAATGCGATAGGTGCCGGTACGCATCCGGCCAACCCATGGCTACAGGAGTTGCCCGATCCTATTACCAAGATTACTTGGGACAACTACGCTATGATTTCTGTAGCTATCGCAGATGAACTCAAGATCGACTATAAGAGCAACGACTACGAATACTATCCGCACAAACCGATTATTAATGTAAAAGTTGGCGGAAAAGAACTGGAGTTACCCATCATCGTAGTTCCTGGTATGGATGCCGATACTATTGCAGTAGCATTAGGTTACGGCCGTACTACTACCTTAGGTGCTACTTATGTAGATGAGAATAAAGAAGACGGCAAACTGGGTGTGGATGTATATCCGTTAGCATCCTTCAACGGTACTACCGTTAATCATTTTGCCATCAATGCCGAGCTTACCAATACAGGAAAGAAATATAAGCTGGCTCAAACTCAAATTCACAACAGTTACGAAGGTCGTGTGGAAGTGGTAAGAGAAACCACAATGGCCACCTTTCTGAAAGATAAAAATCAGTTCAAAGATCACGCAGATAAACTGTACGAAACATTTACAGGCAAAAAAGGCGCTACCCGCGAAGACTTCGTAAAAGCAGGTACACTTTATAAAGAGCATCGTGCAGAAGGCATCAAGTGGGGTATGAGCATCGATATGAACGCTTGTATCGGGTGTGGTGCCTGCGTTATAGCCTGTCATGCAGAAAATAACGTACCTGTGGTAGGTAAGAGCGAAGTGCTACGTTATCACGATATGCACTGGCTGCGCATCGACCGCTACTATGTGTCTGACGAAAACGATCCTAACGAACTGAAAGGCGTGGTATTCCAGCCGGTAATGTGTCAGCACTGCGACAACGCTCCTTGTGAGAACGTATGTCCGGTAGCTGCAACTAACCACAGTAACGAAGGGCTGAACCAAATGGCTTACAACCGTTGTATCGGTACTAGATACTGTGCCAACAACTGTCCATTCAAGGTACGTCGCTTCAACTGGTTAGACTATACCGGAGCAGACAGCTTCCCGAATAACCAAGATCAGAAGCTGGTAGGTAAGTTCGATCCGGCTGTATTCTACATGAATGATGAGCTTACTCGCATGGTGCTGAACCCTGATGTAACAGTGCGTTCAAGAGGTGTGATGGAAAAATGCTCATTCTGTATTCAGCGTTTACAACACGGCAAACTGGATGCCAAGAAGAACGGTGAGCCGCTGAGCGATAAACACGTGAAAATTGCTTGTGCAACAGCTTGTCCTGCTAATGCAATTGTGTTCGGAAATGTAAACGATCCAGAAAGTGCTATCAGCAAAGAGCGTGAAAACAATCCGCTGCGCACCTTCTATGTACTGGAGCAATTGCACGTGCTGCCTAACGTGAACTACTTAGCGAAAATCAGAAACACAGACGAGATTATAGCGAGCGACGATCATCACGGTGACAGCGATCATAAAGAAGCCGGCCATGCTTCAGAAAAACATGAAGCTGCAGCCGAAGGAGCACACCATTAATATCCGCAGTGTCTCCGAAGGTTTTTGGAATAGCGGGAGATGGTCGAAAGACCTAGCAAGACGATAAAATAAATATTGAGAATTAGAATTTTATAAAGTATTATGTCATTACTCAGATACGAATCGCAGGCAAGGGCGCCATTGGTGGAAGGAAATAAGACCTACCATGATGTAACGGAAGATATCTGCCGTCCCGTAGAAGCCAAACCCAGTAAGCTCTGGTGGATTGGTTTTATCATCTCCCTGGGATTATTAGGCTTCGGTGTGGTATCGATTTATATGGATGTCGTATATGGTATCGGCCAGTGGAACCTTAACAAAACAATTGGTTGGGGATGGGACATTACCAACTTCGTGTGGTGGGTAGGTATTGGTCACGCAGGTACCCTGATTTCGGCCATCCTATTGCTTTTCCGCCAAGGCTGGCGTACCGGTGTAAACCGTGCCGCAGAAGCGATGACCATCTTTGCGGTAATGTGTGCGGGACAGTTTCCTATATGGCACATGGGTCGTGTGTGGAACGCGTTCTTCGTATTACCTTACCCTAACACTCGCGGTCCGCTGTGGGTAAACTTCAACTCTCCGTTGCTTTGGGACGTATTTGCAATTTCTACATACTTTACCGTATCACTGTTATTCTGGTACTCCGGTTTATTGCCCGATATGGCAACGCTCCGCGACCGTGCCAAATTGAAATGGAGAAAGTTCTTCTACGGTCTGGCATCCTTTGGATGGACCGGTAGTACTAAGCACTGGCAAAGACACGAAGCGCTGTCATTGGTATTGGCAGGTTTGTCTACGCCACTAGTACTTTCAGTACACACTATCGTATCGTTCGACTTCGCAACTTCGGTAATTCCGGGTTGGCACACAACTATCTTCCCTCCTTACTTCGTTGCGGGTGCGGTATTCAGTGGTTTCGCAATGGTACAGACCCTGCTGCTCATTACCCGTAAAGTACTGAATCTGGAAGAATACATTACAATAGAGCACATCGATGTAATGAACAAGATTATCGTGTTGACAGGTTCGATTGTGGGTATCGCTTACCTAACCGAGCTATTCATTGCATGGTATAGTGCTTCTCCATACGAGTGGTTTGTATTTAGAGAAAACCGTGTGAACCTGAGCAGCCCTTACGGCTGGAGCTACTGGCTCATGATGGGTTGTAACGTGATTTCGCCACAGATTTTCTGGTTCCGTAAAATGAGACGTAATCTGCTGGTGACCTTCTTCATGAGTATTCTGGTAAATATTGGTATGTGGTTCGAAAGATTTGTGATTATCGTTACCTCTATTTATCGCGATTTCTTACCAAGTTCTTGGAGTACTTACTATACTCCTACTATTTGGGAAATCGGCTTCTACTTGGGTACATTCGGTCTGTTCTTTACTTGCTACTTCTTATTTGCCAAATTCTTCCCGGTTATTGCCATTGCAGAAATTAAGAGCATTCTGAAACGCAGCGGTGATAGCTACAAAGCGCAAATGGATAAAGAAGAAGGTCAAGAATATGACGAATTCGTGAAGGAGCATGCACATCATCATTAATAGTTCCTGCTGGAATTGTGAGGCGTGCATAAAACGATGAAAAAGTTAGGATAGATTTTTGAAAGGTTATCAATTAGACAAAGGATTGGAAAACGGTATTGAATCAATATCCGGTAACCCCAAACCAGTAACAAATAATATATGAACGTTAAAAAATTTGTTGTAGGTAATTTTTACGACGAAGCGGTGTTGTTCCCCGCTGTGACCAAAGTGCGTCGTGCGGGATATAAAATACACGATGTGTATACCCCCTTCCCTGTTCACGGACTGGACAAAGCGATGGGACTGAAGGATACCGACCTTCACATTGCCGGGTTTATTTATGGTATTACCGGTACTTCCACTGCTCTGGGATTTATTACCTGGATGCTGACACGTGATTGGCCCCTCAACTTTGGTGGTAAGCCTCACTTCTCGTTGCCGGCGTGGATTCCAATTACGTTTGAGTTAACCGTATTATTTGCAGCGGTGGGCATGGTACTTACCTTCTGTTGGTTGTGTCAGTTGGCTCCTTTTGTGAAGAAAGATCATTTTAATCCGCGTAGCACAGATGATACTTTCACCATGGCAATTGAGTGTACTGATAAAACCAATGAAGCTGAAGCCATTGCTTTTTTACAAAGTGTAGGAGCACAGGACGTAGAGGTGCAGCATCGCGAAGCTGATTGGTGGATTGGTCGCTACGATAGAGAAACCGTGCGTTTTGGTAAAAAAGTGCCACAAGTATAAGACAGCTGAAAGTTAATGGAGGTAATAAAAAAATTAAGTTTCAAGAATCGAATAATTAATATGAACAAATTCTTTTACATAGCAGTTGTGATGCTTGGCGCGATGGCTGCAGGTTGTGGCGCAGGTAAGGACCCCGGGTATGCGTATATGCCCGACATGTTCTATAGTGTGGCATATGAAACATATGCCCCTGCAGGCGAAAGATTAAAAGAATCGGGCGCGCACTATGATGGAAAGCCTGTACCTGGAACCATATCCAGAAATGATGATGTTGCTTTTTACTTTAATCTGAAAAACGATTCGGCAGGTTATGCACAGTCAGCTTACCTGAAGAATCCTCTGGATACTGCAGGTGCCAAGATTGACCTGAAAGAAGCTGAGCGGCTTTACCTCATCCACTGTGGAATTTGCCATGGTGCAGATCTGGACGGTAATGGTCCGCTGTTTAACGGAGGAGAAGGACCTTACACAGCTGCTCCGAAAAACTTTAAAGATCCGGAAATGGTAGCTATGGCTCCCGGCACCATGTATTTCTCCATTACATATGGTAAAGGGCAAATGGGTAGCTATGCTTCTCAATTGACGCCTAAGCAACGCTGGGAAATTGTATCATATATCAAATCTAAAACAGCAGCGTCAGCACCAGCCAACGCTTCGACCGAGAGTACTGAATCGAAATAATTATTTGAACTTATTTAATATAGAATAGGGATGTCAACAGTAGAAAAGTTTATACCTACAAAAAAATATAACACTATTGCGTATGCGTTAATAGCAGTAGGATTGATTACAGCTATCGCATTATATATTTCTACGCATGGTGCTGCAGCTAGTGAAGAAGAAGCGCACAGAAATCATGCACGCTTCTGGGCCAGCTTATTGCAGAATAGTGTTTACTTCCTGCTGGTAGTAAATGCCGCGATGTTCTTTATGTGTGCCACTACGTTGGCGTGGGGGTCTTGGCAGCTTGCATTTTCTAGAGTTACTGAAGCTGTATCGTCCGCCGTACCGGTGATTGGTGTAATTGCTGCAGTAATATTACTTTCTATTGTATTCGGCGACAACCATGTAATTTATCACTGGACCGATACAGAGCATGTAAAACATGACGAGATACTTAATTTTAAGAAAGGATTCTTGAATAAGACCTTCTATACTGTCATAACCTTATTTACCGTAATCTTCTGGTCTTTCTTGGGTTGGAAAATGCGTCAGCGCTCTCGCAGTCTGGATACGAATCCGCCCAGAACTTTAGAAGAGAAAAAGAAGTTCATTTGGGATAACACTGTAGTGGCTGCATTGTATATTGTGGTGTTTGCCTTAACCATTATGTCTTCATTACCTTGGTTGTGGCTGATGAGTATTGATGCACACTGGTTCAGTACAATGTACAGCTGGTATACTTTCGCCAGTACTTTTGTAGCAGGCATGGCTCTGTTGACGCTCTATGTAGTGTTCCTTAAAAACAATGGTTTGTTGGCTACAGTAACCAAAGAGCACCTGCATGATTTAGGAAAATTCATGTTTGCATTCTCTATTTTCTGGACGTATTTATGGTTCTCTCAATTCATGCTCATTTGGTATAGTAACCAGCCAGAGGAAACCATTTACTTTATAAACAGAATTGGCAATGCAGAAAGACCTGGTCATTATGCCGGTATCTTCTGGACAATGCTCATTATTAACTTTGTGGCTCCTATTCTGATTTTAATGAGCCGCGACTCCAAGCGTAACTATACAATTGTGACTTTTGTAGCCGTGATTATTCTGTTTGGCCATTGGTTAGACTTCTATCAAATGGTATTCCCTGCAGTATCTCCGGACAAAGTACCTGCAATTGTTTACGATATGGGTATTGCGCTGTTCTTTGTGGGATTGATTATGCTGGTAGTAGGTCGCACTTTAAGCAAGTATCCGTTAGAGGTGAAAAACCATCCTTTCATCAAGGAAAGCGTTATCCACCATACATAATTGGTGCTTAAAATTTTGAGTGTTTGAGTAATAAAAATATTTAGATAATAACAGAACAACACATAGTATGCATACCTTTTTATTAGTAGTGATTTTAGTATTAGGGTTTATTATCACCGTTCAGATTGCGAGGGCGACTGAGTTTGTATCGATAATTCAGGGTGAGGAAAAAACAAGGAAGCAAAGCAATCGCATCAATGCGGTACTGTTATTGATCTTCCTGTTTGTAGGTCTGTTTGGTGTGTATTGGGCGCATCATACGCTGGGCGACAAAATCCTGAAACTAGGAACGGCGGCGTCTGACCATGGAATTAAAGTGGACAAAATGCTTACTTACACTTTAATTGCTACTGGTCTGGTATTCTTTGTTACTCAAATTCTGTTATTCTGGTATTCTTTCAGATATCAAGAGAGAGAAAATAGAAAACCTTACTTCTTCCCGCATAACAATAAGCTGGAAATGTTGTGGACCGTAGTGCCGGCGATTGTGCTCACCATATTAATTGCATTTGGTCTGGTATATTGGTTCCAGATTACAGGTCCGGCTCCTGAAAATGCTGCTACTGTGGAAATTACCGGTAGTCAGTTTAAATGGGAGTTCCGCTATCCCGGAAAAGATGGCGTATTGGGTAAGAAAAACTACAAATATATTGATGAGAGTCAGGACAACTCTTTGGGTTTAATCTGGGATGATGTAGCTACTCACGACGACATTGTTTCGGGTGGTCCGCTGCACTTAGTTGTTGGTAAACCCGTAAAGCTGGTCATTGGCTCGAAAGACGTAATACATAGTGTAGGTTTGCCGCACTTCCGTTTGAAAATGGATGCTGTACCAGGTACGCCTACTACACTGTGGTTTACTCCGTTGAAAACCACTAAACAAATGATAGAAGAAACAGGTAATGAAAATTTTGTGTTTGAAATTGCCTGTGATCAAATGTGCGGTGCGGGTCACACTGCAATGCGCGGAGAAATTATTGTAGAAACTCAAGAAGAATATGATCAGTGGATGGCTACTCAAAAGCCTCAGTATCAGATAGCCGTGTTGGATAAGCAAGAGCCTGCGGCAGATAGCACAGCGGCTGTAGCAGTAGCTAGCATTGCAGACGAGAACAAATAATTTAGTTATACCTTTAATATCCGAAATCAAGATATTGTTATGAGCGATACATTACATACCTACCAGGAAACAGCGAGCATCGGCCATCACGCGGCTGATCACCATGTGCATGCACATCATAAAGAAACTTTTATTACAAAGTATATCTTTAGCCAGGACCATAAAATGATTGCTAAGCAATTTTTGGTTACTGGTATTATATGGGCAATCATTGGCGGGCTGTTTTCGGTGTTATTCAGGTTACAATTGGGTTTTCCGGATCAGACATTTCCCATTCTGGAAACCTTCTTTGGAAAATGGGCTGAGGGTGGACGCATTAAACCTGAATTCTATTATGCATTAACTACGATGCACGGTACCGTGCTGGTGTTCTTTGTACTTACTGCCGGATTGAGTGGAACTTTTGCCAACTTACTCATTCCTCTGCAAATAGGAGCACGTGATATGGCTTCGCCCATAATGAACATGCTCTCTTACTGGTTCTTCTTTGCAGGAAGCGTGGTAATGCTGGCTTCTTTATTCATCGAAACTGGCCCTGCTTCCGGTGGTTGGACTATTTATCCTCCTTTGAGTGCGTTAGGACAGGCATCTGAGGGATCCAAAGCCGGTATGGACTATTGGATTGCCGGTATGGCCCTGTTTATCATATCTCAGCTGTTTGGTGGTCTCAACTACATTGCAACCATTTTGAACATGCGTACCAAGGGTATGTCAATGACCCGTTTGCCACTGACAATTTGGTCGCTATTGTTCACTGCAATACTGGGTGTATTATCTTTCCCTGTGTTGTTGTCTGGTGTGGTATTGCTACTGTTTGACCGTCATCTGGGTACCAGCTTCTATCTGAGCGATATCTTCATCGCCGGACAAGCCTTACCTAATGAAGGAGGTAGCGCTATCCTGTTCCAGCACTTGTTCTGGTTCTTAGGTCACCCCGAGGTATACATTATCATTCTGCCTACCATGGGATTGGTATCAGAGGTAATGTCTATCAACGCGCGCAAACCAATCTTCGGTTATATGGCGATGGTGTTCTCTATGTTTGGTATCTGTGTATTGGCATTCTTAGTATGGGCACACCACATGTTCGTAACCGGTTTGAATCCTTTCCTTGGATCGGTGTTTGTATTGCTGACACTGCTTATCGCGGTACCTTCAGCTATCAAAGTGTTTAACTGGCTGACAACATTATGGCGTGGTAACATTCGCTTCACTCCTGCTATGTTGTTTTCAATAGGTTTTGTGAGCCTGTTTATCTCTGGAGGTCTAACCGGTATATTCTTAGGAAACTCAACCATCGATATCCACCTGCACGATACCATGTTCGTAATTGCACACTTCCACATTGTGATGGGGGTATCGGCATTCTTTGGAATGTTTGCAGGTATTTATCACTGGTTCCCGAAAATGTTCGGCCGTTACATGAATAACACTTTAGGTTATATTCACTTTTGGGTAACACTGGTTGGTGCTTACCTGATTTTCTGGCCGATGCACTATCAAGGTTTAGCCGGTATGCCAAGAAGATACTTGGATAAGAGTAGCTGGGTAAGCTTTAGCCAATTCGATAGCTTGGATGCTATGATTACCGTAGTGACCGTATTGGTATTTGCTATACAGCTTCTGTTTGTGTTCAACTTCTTCTATTCAATATATAAGGGCAGAAGAGTAAGATCTCAAAACCCATGGGGTGCTACAACACTGGAATGGACCACTCCTATTCGTCCTGGCCATGGCAACTGGGAAGGCGAAATTCCTGAAGTGCATCGTTGGGCTTACGATTACGGTAAAGACGGAAGAGATTTTATTCCTCAAACAGAGCCTATAGGAGAAAAAGAAAGTTCGCATTAATAGCAATGAATTGTCCATAAAACGAAACAGCCAGTTTGTTTCGGAATAGGCTATAATTACGAACCATTAATAAATAATAAATTGGAACAATCAAGAGCAGGCTTAAAAGATTATATATTACTTATTAAGCCCTCTTTAAGTATAATGGTGGTTTTCAGCAGTGTAATTAGTTATCTGCTGGTACCCGGGGTGTTGATTGATTGGTGGCGGATTATTTTGTTCTTTGCAGGTGGTATGCTGGTTACAGGCAGCGCGAATACCATCAATATGGTTGTGGAGAAGGATACCGATGCGCTGATGAAAAGAACTGCCAAAAGACCCATTGCTAGCGGGCGTATTACGCCTGAGCAAGGTTGGGGATTTGCAGTACTTACTGGAGCTTTAGGTGTGTTTATTCTGGGGTATTACTTTAACTGGACGGCGGCATTGTTGGCTGCGTTCAGCTTGTTTTTATACGCTTTTGTATATACTCCGCTAAAGAAGATAAATTCTGTAGCCGTATTGATAGGTGCTGTGCCGGGGGCTTTACCATGTCTTATTGGATGGGTAGCTGGATTTCTTCCCGGACAGGAGATTGCCTGGTTAGGGGGAATTATCATGTTTGGTATCCAGTTTTTCTGGCAGTTCCCTCATTTTTGGGCAATAGCTTGGGTGGCACATCAGGATTATAGTAGGGTTGGATTTAAACTGTTGCCCAGTGACAAGGGGCCCACAAAATTCACGGCATTACAAACATTGGTATATACTTTACTAATGGTGCCGGTAACATTAGCTCCCTTTTTTACAGGCATTAGTACTACTGCAGGGACTAAAGGAATTACCGCATTGATATTCGTCATACTCGCCAACATATTTATGATCGTGCGTAGTGTGATATTATATAACAAAATGGATGTAGCGAGTGCACGGAAAGTGATGTTTGGTAGCTACCTATATCTACCAGTAATACTCTTAGCATTATTATTGGCAAAAGCTTAGAAGGAGCATACATCCTACAACGTAAAGAGGAAATAAAGAATGTTACAAACTACAATGAGCAACGAACAGCATAAGAAATTGCACCCCCATAAATTTACTTTATGGGTTGCAATGGCAAGCATCATTATGATGTTCGCCGGTCTTACCAGTGCGTTCATTGTAAAGAGCAATCTCACCGGGTGGAGAACCATTGAGTTACCTCGAATTTTTTGGATCTCTACTGTGGTAATATTGGCAAGTAGCCTTACCGTGCAAATGGCTGTAAGGGCCTTCAAGGATCGGGACATGAGTAAGTACCGCACCTTACTGACCATCACCTTTGTATTGGGAATTGGCTTCGTTATCTGCCAGATTATCGGATTCACCGAGCTATGGGAACAGAATGTTCGATTTAGAGGATCTTCCGGTGCAGGACAGTTCTTCTATGTTATTGCCGGATTGCACGCTCTACACGTACTGGGTGGGGTAGTAGCAATGGCTGTAATGGTTATCAGATCTTTTATTGGTAAAATAAAAGTATATAGTCCTATACCATCGGAAGTAATGGCCATGTATTGGCACTTTGTAGATATATTGTGGTTATATTTATTAATCTTTTTTATAATTGTTGGATAAAACTTTATTAAGGAATGGCACACGAAGCAACAGTAAACACACATCGTACTAAATGGTGGAGCGGCGGTAAAAGCCCGTTTAATATAGAGTACGGAAAGGTGATGATGTGGTATTTTTTAATGAGCGATGCTTTCACTTTTGGCGCGTTCCTTATATCATATGGTACCATCAGATTCAGCCATAATTACTGGCCCGATCCTAACGTTGTATTCAACGCTTTCCCTGGAGCCGGCCACGCAAACCTGCCTCTGGCATTTGTGAGTGTGATGACTTTTATCCTTATTATCAGTTCGGTTACCATGGTATTGGCTGTACACGCCGGACACAACAGGGATAAAAAAGGAGTTGAAAAATGGTTGATTTGGACTATCATAGGTGGTTTAGCGTTCCTCAGCTGTCAGGCATGGGAGTGGCATCACCTTATCACAGGAGAGCATGCTACATTGATTGATGGTAAAATTGAGCTGATTGGGCAAACTACCAAGCGCAACCCTTGGGGTGAGCTGGTTGCCGGTCAGGAAGTTGTAGCTGCTTTGCAGAATACCGATACACATGTTCTTGCCAAGCTGGTAGAAGAACATCATTTATCTACTCAAACACATGCCGAACTAATGAAGGCGCCTAAAGAGCAACTGATTCAATTGCTCAGCAGTAGCTCCGATTTCCACGTGCGTAAACCCGGCCCTGTAGCTTTTGGTGGTTTCTTCTACGAGATTACCGGCTTCCACGGGTTCCACGTATTCAGTGGTGTAATTATCAATATTATTATGCTGCTGATGACTAGAGCAAATGTGTTTGAAAGAAAAGGACACTACCTGATGATTGAAAAAGCCGGATTATACTGGCACTTCGTAGACCTAGTGTGGGTATTCGTGTTCTTATGCTTCTACCTGATTTAATAGGGCTTAACAAGCTAATCTGAATGATAAAAATTTTGTGATCCGAGTAATATAAAACAGCATTATGAGTCAACATTACGATCCTACTAAAGATATTTCTCCTTCAGCAGCATATCCTGAAGTAACTTTTCATCAACATCACGATGATAAAAGTTTTTACCGCCGCGTAAAAAGAACTACTATCATTCTTTCTATTGTAACTGTGGTAGAGTTGCTGATAGGATTGCTGATATATAAACTGTTTTTAAACGGCACACCTAGCCCTGCATTTATTTTATTTTTGAAAGGTGTGGTATGTATCCTTACGCTGGCTAAAGCGTATTACATTGTAGCCGTATTTATGCACCTAGGCGATGAGATACGTAATTTCATACTTACTATAGTGGTTCCGTTGTTGTTGTTTATATGGTTTATTATTGCGTTTCTATCCGACGGTAACTCTTACAAAAATCTTCGTAATACTTACGATAAACATCACGAAGAAACCACTATGCCTCAGCCACATACACCTCCAGCTGCTGAGCAACCTCAAAAGTAAGATCGTATTAATTTTAAGATAATACGGCTATGCATAAACTGCATAGCCGTTTTTTATTTTGAAGGGGAAAATACATGAGCATCACAACTTCTTATATTTACAAAAAAGAAAGTATGGCACTCAGTAAACAGTTTTTCTTTATAATTAGATTGCCCATCGCCATGTCATTTTTAGGACATGGGCTGGTACGAATTCCTAAACTTCAGGCATTCAGCAATTGGATGGTGCAGGAAATGGAGCCATCAGGAATACCCTCAATATTACTCATACCGTATAGTTATATATTGCCGTTTGCAGAAGCGTTGCTGGGGGTATTGCTAATATTAGGCTATAAACCCCGATATACCATTGCAGCTTCCATTATTTTAATCACTACGTTGATTTTCGGTAGTAGCATGATTGAAAACTGGGGGGCTATTCAGGCCCAACTGGTCCATGCGATCTGTTTAATGTTTTTACTATGGTTGTATGAAAAGAATGAACGCTACGAGCTGAAATAGATGATTGGTGCTTTGTTGAGAAAGTGACATTTCTTTTAGTAAATAAAAAAAACGCCTGCTTTATCATAAATTATAAAGTAGGCGTTTTTGCTTACAAACTTTATCTATATTAAGTTAAAATCTTTTCTTCTTGTAATTGCCGTTGTTTCCGTTGTTACCGTTATTGCCGTTGCGACGGTTGCCATTGCCATTACGTTGTTGTTGCTGAAACTTGGTTTTTTTACCAAAGTTGTTGTTTTTGTTGCTAGCTTCCTGCTGACGGAATGATTTTACATACGGAGTATTGGTAAACTCTAACTTACCTCTGGTAATACTGCTTAATTCGGCTTGAATAGCATCGTCATGCACTATCTCCTTGTGCCAGTTATTATAGGCCAATTTCATGTAGTAAGCGATGGTATTAGCAAAACCCTGTCTTTTTTCCGGATCTTGTTCTTCCAGCGCTTTATTAATCACATCTTCCAGATTTTTACCTAAATGCGAGAATTTGGATGAACGTTTAGGGTAAGGAAGTGGCTTAGGTTTTGCTCTTAGCGTTTCTCGTGTAGGAATGGGATAAGGCGATTTTACGTCCAGTTTAAAATCCGATATTAAAAACAGATGATCCCAAAGCTTGTGCTTGAAATCTTCAACATTTTTCAGGTGCGGATTTAAAAATCCCATCAATTCTATTACGGCTTCTGCGTTTTTTTGTCTTCTTTCGGGGTCTTCAATGGTCAGGATGTGCTCTACCATTTTTTGAACATGCCTGCCATACTCGCGCATAGCCAGGGGATTTCTCGTTGTATTATATTCCATAAAAAATTTTGGATGAAGCAAAAAATGTATCTGCAACTAAATCTTGTGTAGTACTATACCTTTGCAGTTGTTGGGCAAAGATAGAGGAAAATCATCTTATTTATTACTAATGGCTATTATTTTAGACGTCCAGTATCATAAGGGCGATGCATATCAAAGATATTTAGAAAAAACACTTTTCGGTGCATTGGCAAAAGCTTTGCCAACAGAAAAATTTATTGCCCCCAATAATGAAGATTATGGTTTAAATAGTTTGAAAAACGTAACCACCACAACCTTTCCTCCCATCCAGGGGCTTTTTCTTAAAATGAAGAATGATAAGTGGTTACGCGCACAAAATGCTTCTGTTTTTATCAGTTTTACCCGTACATTGAAGACCTCTATACCATTAAAGCAGGTGCTGCTGATATCGACACACAACCCTAAGATTCAGGAAAAAGATTGGTCTCGGGCCGAGGCCATAGGATTGACGACCGTATCCTTAAAAACCGAATTTTCAACACAACTGCCGACTTTGGCATCAAGAATATTTCTGGCCGAAGGTTTTGTAACCGGCCCCGAAATATTGCCTGATGATGTGCAGCAACAACATATAAAAGAACAATTTACCGAAGGACTTGAGTTTTTTATAGCCACCGATTTTGATTGGAGTAAAGAAAAGCTAATACTGTTACTAAAGTCCTTTTCCCGATTGAAGAAGATGCAGCAAAGCAGCTGGAAACTCATGATTGTGGTGCGTTTCGGAGACGAAACCATTATGAATATGGCTCTGGAGCTGATCTCCACCTATAAATACCGAGCCGATGTGGTAATAACAGATGATGAACAACTATATGAAAAAATAGCCGCTGCTTATGCACTTGTGAGTGTGGACAAAGAAGAAAAATTTCCGGTGGTTGTAGAAGAAGCTTTTCAGGTAAACACCCCTGCAATAGCCCTTCCTACACAAGCCTTAAAAGATATGTACGGCGATATAGTGGTGTATCCTTTAGACTCAAACCATGATGCTATCGGTGATATGCTGATGCTGATGTACAAAGGAGAAACCTACCGACAAAGTTTAGCAAAACGTATTGCCGGACGCAAGAGTTCATATGGTGAGGAAAGCTTTATAAAGGCACTAAAACAAGTGCTAACAAATACATAGCGGCAAGGATAAATACTTACTTTTGCACATTAAATTTTGAAATAATGAAGTCTACGATAACCATTGATGTGAAAATGGACGAGAACCGCATTCCTGATGCAATTGAGTGGAGTGCTACTGAAAGTACGGCCAGCAGACCTCAAAAAGCAAAGGCAATGATGGTTTCTTTCTGGGATGGTGCTGATAAAGCCGCATTACGTATCGATTTATGGACCAAGGATATGATGGTGGATGAAATGGCTAACTTTTTTTATCAGACCTTTATGACGATGGCTGATACCTACGGAAGGGCAACAAAGTATACAGAGCAGGTAAACGATATCAAAAATTTTGCAAGAGAATTTTATAAAAAATTTCAGACCATTCAGCTGGAACAGAATAAAGCTGGCTAAACCTGCGTATATACCCTTGTTTTACCGCAAGCATACGGGATATTTTCTACCCTGATGGTTGGTAGCAACCTTGTATAGACTGTAAAAAAGTTACTCAATTGAAGAACAAACTGCAGGATTTAATCATATTCGAAAACGAGGACCTGATAGCGCTCAATAAACCTTCGGGCATGCTTTCCATTCCCGACAGGGAAGCAAAAGAACAGAGCCTTAAGGATATACTGCAACAACGATATCCTGAAGTTTATATCGTGCATCGTCTTGACAGAGATACTAGTGGTTTGATAATTTTTGCTAAAAATGCTGCGGCACATAGACACTTCAGCCTGCAATTTGAAAATCGTAAAACCATAAAAATTTATCTGGGACTGCTCCTGGGCTCTTTGGCAAAAACAGATGGCGTTGTTGATGTTCCCATTGCCGAAAACACGAGCAAACGGGGCACTATGATGGTACATCGTCGGGGCAAACCTGCACGTACCGATTATAAAGTGCTGAAAGATTTTAAACAATATAGCTGGGTTTGGTTTCAGATACACACGGGGCGTACACATCAGATTCGGGTGCACGCCAAAGAATTGGGGCATCCGTTGGCTGTAGATAAAATTTACGGAGACGGACAACCTATCTTACTTTCCTCCATCAAAAACAGGTTTAAACTGAGCAAGGATGCATTGGAAGAAAAGCCCTTGCTCAATAGATTGGCGCTACACGCCTATCAGCTTACAATAGAAGATTTGCAGGGGAAGGCTATAACCTTGGAAGCTCCTTTACACAAGGATTTAACAGCTACCCTAAAGCAACTGGAGAAATGGCGGCAGTAAGTGAATTTCTATGGAGATCATCGGCCTTTATTCAAAAAAGAAACTTCGATAAGTTTGGATCTTTTTTTATAAAAAACATTTACTACAGACACTTTATCTACCCGTAACCTCATCAAGCAAAGTCTTCCATTTATTGCTAATGATGTCGGCACTGAAACTTTTCATTTTGTTGTGTGCATTAAAGCCCATACGTTCGCGTAGCTGAGCATCATTTATTAATAGTTCAAGATATTGTTGCATTTCAATGATATCATTAGCCAAGAAACCGTTTTCACCGTGCTGGATCAATTCGTTCACACCTGAGCAGGAAGCAAATCCTAATGAAGGGAGTCCTGCAGACATGGCTTCCAGCAATGCTAATGGAAGTCCCTCATATTTACTGGGGAATAAAAAAATATCGGAGTTAGATAATTCATAGAGAGGATCATCTGTGAGCCCCATAAGATGAATCCGGTCTTCCATCTCTAAAGCAGCAATCTTTTCTTTCAAAGATGTATAATCGGGCCCCTGTCCCCAAAAGTAAAGGTCCCAGTGAGGATATTTATGCGCAATTTTTGAAAATACCTCTATAGAGAGATGTTGCTGTTTGCAATCTGTTACTAAAGAGCCTATTTGAATAATTTTATAACGCTCTTTAGTTTTCGTATGATGGACGATGTGTTCGTCAGGAATTTGAGGTGCGGGATTGGGTATGACATAACTTTTTCCCGTAAAGGAATCAGGTATAAACTGTTTATAGCTATCAAACAATACTTGTATAGCAGAAAGATGCTTATAAGCTTCTTTTAGAAGCTGCATCTCTTGCCGACTTCGATACCACAATAAGTCTGTATAATCATAATCGGGCCTACCATTGGTAGAGTTGATGATAACGGCATCATAATGCTGCTGATAGGTAATTTCCAGCAGCGTTTCGATAGACATGGTAATAATTACATCCGGATGCAGCTGTTGCAGATAACGATTCCAGGCTTGGGCACGTTGCAAAAGATTATAAGTATACAAACCATCTGGCCCGTTTACTTTTTTATACAGAAAATAGTTATAAGCTTTGGCATATTTTTTCTTCAATTTATGTTTTATCCAAAACAGTGGATTGTTGCCTTTGTAATTGTATATAGGTTTTGCGACTTTTTGAATAATGGATGTGCTATAAATATTGTCAACCTGTATATTCTCATTTAACGGGAAGAAAGGCTTACCATTTGTATTGGCGTCATAGGTTGCAATAGTAACACTATGTCCGGCAGCCGCAAATTGGTTAGCTAAAAAAGTGCAAATTTTTTCAGTTCCTCCCGAGCCATCAAGAAAGGCTCTGTGTTGTATAAGCACAATTTTCATTCATCGAACTTTTTGCGGATGTTTTCCCTCAGTTTTATTTTCAGTTTTTTAATAAAGACGAATTCTGCGAGAAATATGTACCACCTTTTCAATTTTCTTCTTCGGATTTTATATCGGGCATAATAGCGGTCAAATTGCTGATGTGTGTCGGCTTTGAGAAATGCTAAAAACGGCTTTGAGAGCGAAGCTAGCTCTTGTTTTTTTAAATATGGGAAAACATTTTTATGCATGAAGGTTTTAAGCAGTTCGTGTAAAAACGCCTTCTGCGCCGCGTTTAAGGGCATGCTGATATATCTGAATTCAAACGGTTCATGTTCTATGAATCGGGCAAGATGTAAGGCGCGGCTTTCAAATAATGCGTGTTGGGTATAGAAATTTTCCAAAAGCTCCAACCAGCGTGGTATTTGAAGAACTACTTTTTCTGTGTTTTTATTGATAGCGCGGTGATTTTGTTTTTCATGTTGTCGATAATAATATACTCCTTGTGGGTTTCCTGCTACTTTCTGAGTAAGTGCCAATAATTGATGAGAGAAGAGACCATCTTCACAAGGTTGTATGCCTTCGGGAAAACGAATATCTGGGTATTGGTTTAGAAAAGACAGGCGAATCAATTGAGCACATGTGGGAAGTGCCGGAGGATTGGGCAATCTTCTCATAAAGTACTCACCAATTACTACAATATCACTATCGTTTTGTTGAGCGATCTCGTATGAGGAGCGTATGAAGTTCTTGTCAATGGTATCATCCGAGTCCATAAAGAACACGTAAGCACCTTTAGCATGTGATAGCCCGTAATTGCGGGCTATGGATACACCACTGTTCTTCTGATATAGATATGTAATGCGCTCATCTTTTTGCTGATAGTGTCGGCAAATGATATCCGACGTATCGGTACTGCCATCGTTTACCAGTATTAGTTCGATAGAAGGAAAATCTTGTTGTAATACACTTTCTATTGCTGCCGCCAAATAGTCTTCAACATTATATACCGGCATTATAACCGATACCAAAGGTGTTTGTAATGAGGCGGTCATCAAGAGTTTAAATTGTATATGGGATGTAAAGCTGTTAGGTAAAGATAAACTACACTATGCTTATTCAAAAAGTATTCCTTTTTCCGGTCGAATTAGTATACACTCTTGTATTACGCGTCAACACACGAAAACAGTAGCCGGCAAAGGAATTCCGATACTTCTATAAAGTCGAGGATCAGCAGTGTAACTGCATTATGCAGTTACTTTCTTCTCAATCTGTGCCTGAATGTAATTGTAAAAATCTTGGAAAGTAACCAAAGGAGCAAAATCGCCCGGTTGCACTTTAAAGTGGAAATGATTTTCCAATGCAACTACCAAATCAATATAATCCAGACTATCTAAGTCTAAAACCTCTTTCAGGTTGGCGTCTGGTTTGATGAGTGATGCGTCAGCCTCAAACTCCTCTACTAAAAATGAGTTGGATATATCTATAATTTCCTGCATGTTCATATTTACCACATTTTCGCCTTTAGTTATTGTGCTTATTTGTAACGAGTAATGGGCGTCCTTTTTTCATTATCTCAGTTGGGATATAGATAAAGAATAAAGGGTTAACTCCATTTCCTGACAATCAGGGTAGAATTGGTTCCTCCAAACCCGAAAGAATTGGACAAAAATACATTTATATTTTTTTCTGTAGTATTTTTTATGATATTGATATGTCGGGTTTGCTCGTCGGGTTTTGTAAAGTTGATGTTAGGTGCAATAAAATTATGTTGCATCATGAGAGATGAATACACTATTTCGCTGGCTCCGGCCATCCAGCATTCGTGTCCCGTCATTGATTTGGTGGAACTTATGGGAGTATTACAATCTCCAAAAACTTTATGAATGGCCAGTGCTTCGCTAGCATCTCCCGCTGGAGTACTGGTGGCATGGGCATTGATATAATCGATATCGTGGGGTTGCAAACCCGCCTCTTTCAAAGCCATTGTAAGTGATTTTACGGGTCCCTCTACTGTGGGATTGCTGATATGTTCTCCATTGGAAGAAAAACCATAACCCAAAACTTCCCCAATAATGTTGGCGCCCCGTCTTTGAGCGCTTTCAAGACTTTCGAGAATCACTGTGGCAGCTCCGCCACTGGGAATGAGTCCGTCACGATCTTTATCAAAAGGCCTACTAGCTTGTTCCGGAATATCTTCGCGCACCGAAAAAGCTCCCAGTGCATCAAAAGTACCCATAGAAAGGTGGTTGATTTCCTGGGCTCCACCGGTAATTATACAATCCTGCAAACCCATCTTGATGAGTATATATGCCAGGCCTATGGCATGTGAACCACTGGCGCAGGCGGCACTTACCGTAAGATTAATGCCTTTGAGCTTGAAGATAGTGGCTAGGTTCATGGTAACGGTAGAGTTCAGCGTCTGAAATACTGCGGCCGAACCTACCAACATGGTATCTTTCTTCTCACGAATTAAATCGGTAGATTCGATAACAGCCTTTGCAGAACTGTCGTTGCCGTATAAAATCCCGGGTTGAGCAGCTGCAATATAGTTTTCATCTATACCCGCATTGCGCAACGCTTCTACAGTAGCCATGTAAGCGTATTCGCCTTCTTCGGGTAGCATGATGCGCGAACGCCTGTCCAACAACCCTTTTAAAGATGGTCGCTCTACCCAACCCGTCAATGCAGAGCGATATCCAAATTCTTTTCGCACAGGGTCGAAAATAATTCCTGATTTTCCTGCCTTAAGCGATGCTGTTACTTCTTCTAAGTTCTTCCCGATGCAGGAATAAATCCCCATACCGGTAATCACCACTCTATTCATAAATACAAATGTATATTATTTTAATTCGTACCATATAGTAAAAGCAGCTGCTTTGTTTGACAACTCCCTAAATTTTGTTATCTGTGTAATATTCACAACTAAAGACAGGGTTGCAAGCAAATTAAGAATTTAGGAATATTTATGATAATAATGGCCAAAGCCTAAAGTTTTGTAAACAAGTATGCAATTTATGTTTTCGCCTCGTCTTTATTGAAAAATAATTCCATTAGTACAATTTAAATTTTAATCTGATGAAAAAAGTTTTAACTGCTTTAGCTGTTTTATTTTCGATAAGTGCATTTGCACAAATTGGCGAAAAAAATTTTATCGATAAAAATTACATTGAAGTAACAGGTACATCGGAGATTGAAATCATCCCTGACAAAATATATATTCAGGTGGTGCTGGCCGAAAAGGATAGTAAAAACAAGAACGCATTGAGTGTTCAGGAAAAACAAATGCTACAAAAACTACAGGAGCTGGGAATTGATACCAAAAAGGATGTGTTGATTAAAGACCTAACCAGTAATCTTAAAACCGGGTTTTTATCAAAAGATATTTTGCTGAACAAGCAATACCAGATTATTGTAAAAGATGGTAAAACTGCAGGGCAGGTATTTTTGGCGCTGGAAGAAATAGGCATTTCCAATGCTTCTATTGAAAAGCTGGAAAGCTCAAAAATAGAGGAATATCGGCAAGAAGCTAAAATAAAGGCCATTCAGGCTGCAAAAGAGAAAGCATCACTGCTTTGCAATACTATCGGACAAAAGGCAGGAAGGGCGCTGTACATACAAGAACAGGAAATTATGGCTCGTCCGATATATGCCAATACGGTGATGTATGCTGCCCGTGCCAAAGAAGCTGCAGATGCTGCAGACCTTAACTTTGAGAGTTTAAAGGTAGAGGCTCGCGTATTATGCCGCTTTGAAATATTATAAATCCTTGAAACTATTAGTTGCATAAAGGAAAAGCCGGCATACGATACATGCCGGCTTTTCTCAGTAGGTCATATAATAAACGTTTTAACGTTTATTTAGCCGCTTCAAATTTTTCAGCAACTTTGTCCCAGTTTACTACATTCCAGAAAGCTTTCAGATACTCTGGTCTTTTGTTCTGATATTTCAGGTAATAAGCATGTTCCCACACATCAATACCCAGAATAGGAGTACCTTTTACTTCTGCAACATCCATCAAAGGATTATCTTGGTTGGGAGTAGAAGTTACTTCCAGCTTACCGTCTTTAACGATTAGCCAAGCCCAACCACTTCCGAAACGGGTAGCTCCGGCTGTGTTTACTTTTTCTTTCAGTGCGTCTAATGAACCAAAAGTTTCGTTGATGGCAGCAGCCAGTGCACCTGATGGTTCTTTAGCACCACCCGGAGTTAATATTTCCCAAAAGAAAGTGTGATTCCAGTGCCCGCCGGCATTGTTTCTTACGGCAGCGGAAATACTTCCGGCATTTTTTACCAGTTCTTCTAACGATTTTTCAGCATGCTCTGTCCCTTCAATGGCCTTATTCAGATTATCCACATATGCCTGATGGTGTCTGTCGTGATGAATTTCCATCGTTTGAGCATCGATATAAGGCTCTAATGCATCTTTAGCATAGGGCAAGGGCTGTAATGTAAATGCCATGATCTTTATAAGTTTTAGAGTGATTAAATAAATACCTTATGTAAATACTACAAATTTAAACGCTTATAGTTCTCAGGTTTTCATATTCAGCACAAAAATTCAGCCAGCTTCTATATATATTAAGCGATGAATGATAATTATTTGCAATAATCATTGCAAGATAGTACAAGATTTTGCAGGTTTTTTCAGCTTATTATATTAAATTTAACATATCGTAAACAAAACCTTGCGCTCATGAAAAACATTCTTACTGCGCCTCTATTCCTCTTTCTACTCTTTTTTCCTGTATTAGCATTTTCTCAAACACGACAAATTACAGGAACAGTAGTGAATCAACAAGAAGCACCCATTCCAGGGGCCACTGTTCAGCAGGTAGGTACCAATAATGTAGTAGCTGCCGATGAGAATGGACAATTTTCCATTACAGTATCGGGCTCCTCGGTTGTATTACAGGTTTCGGCGGTAGACTATACCACCACCACTGTCACAGTGGGTTCTCGCTCGTTATTGAAGGTCGTGTTGGTGGAAAGTGCAAAAACTCAAATGGATGAGGTTTTTGTAGTAGCCTACGGTACAGCTAAGCGAAGTACTTTTACCGGTTCGGCAGTAAACGTTACCGCGGAAAAAATTAAGGATTACCCGCTAACTTCTTTTGAAAACGCCTTGAACGGAAAAGTTCCGGGTCTACAGGTTACCCAAAGTTCAGGTCAGGCGGGAACCGCCCCTGTTATCCGCATACGCGGAATCGGTTCTATGAATGCTTCCAACTCGCCATTATTTGTGGTAGATGGAGTTCCGGTAGTCTCCGGTGCCGTAGGGCAAATGGGCGATTATATATACACCAGTAATAATAACGCTTTGTCCAGCATTAACCCCGATGATATCGAATCGGTTACAGTACTAAAAGATGCGGCAGCGGCATCTTTGTATGGTTCTAGGGCTGCCAACGGGGTAGTAATTATTACTACCAAAAAAGGTAAGTCCGGAAAACCTACCATCAGCTTTAAAACATCGCATGGTTTTTCTCCTTCTTGGGCTACCGATAACTATGAAGCTGCGGACGTACAGGCACAAGTAAACATGCTTTATCAGGTGTTTTTTGATTATAACATTACGGGAGGTAGAGATGAAGCATACGCTACCAACGATGCCCTAAGTCGGTTAAACTCTCGATTTAACAAACACGGTTATTATTTCGAAACAGCAGGTCCCGGTCGTTATCAAAATGTAATGATTAAAGGAATGACCGATGGATTGGAAAACCGCGAAGGAAAGTATTTTGATTGGGAAAAAGCCTTATTCAGAACGGGGTATTATACCACCAACGATCTTTCGGTAAGCGGTGGTAATGATAAAACTACCTATTACAGTTCTCTGTCTTTTACACAGGATAAAAGTAGGATACGCGTTAATGAATTCCAGCGTATAGGCGGACGTCTGAATGTAAGCCAAAAAATCGGAAGGCTGTTGGAACTCTCCAGTAATATCGGTATCAGCAAGGACGACGTATCCGGCTACAATGATACTCGCAATACCACAGCCAACTACTTCATGCAAACACGAAACCTACTTTGGCCTTTATACTGGCCTACCGACTATAAAAGCGAATTGCCATTTACCGATCGTTTCGGAAGCTTGGCTCAGAACAACCTGTTCTACGATAACGAATGGGATAATACATCTGGTAAGCTGAATGTATCGGTGGTAGAAGCTTTATCGGTATACATCTTACCCGGACTTACAGGTAAAACAATTTTCTCTTACAATAATTCAAATGTAAGAGAGCATATTTACTATAGTGCAGTTCACTATAATGGAGTAAATACCAACGGTAGTGTTAATGAGATGTCCACTACTTATAATAAAATGGTATCCTCCACTACTTTGAATTATAACAAAAGCTTCAATGAGCATCACTTAGATGTATTGGCCGGTTATGAAGCGGAAAAAAATGTGACCGACTATATGCGGTCTTCGGGAACCAATTTGCCTTCCAGCACGCTACCTACGGTGGTTACTGCCGGTCAAACCACGGCCAATGCATATAGTTGGGGTTATAATATGCAATCAGTATTGTCTCGTGCAGAATATAATTATGCCGAAAGATATTTCCTTTCTGCGTCGTTCAGAAGAGACGGTAGCTCCCGTTTTGGACCGGCTAATAGATGGGCTAACTTTTGGTCGGTAGGTGCTGCATGGAATATTGCCAAAGAATCTTTCCTTAGCAACAATAAAATAATCAACGATCTTAGATTGAGAGGTTCGTACGGGATTAATGGTACAGTTCCTTCGGCCAATTATGGATGGAGAACTTTGACCAGTTTTACAGACAGGTACATGGAGTTACCCGGCGGTAGCATTGTTTCTATCGGCGATGAAAACCTCACCTGGGAAACCAACTATAATACCGATATAGCATTGGAGTTTGGTTTGCTGAATCACAGGCTTACCGGTTCTATAGAGTTCTTCAACCGCAATTCAAAAGATCTTCTTCAGGATGTACCTATTTCCATGGTAACGGGCTTTGGTTCTACACTCCGAAATATCGGAGAAATCAATAACCGCGGATGGGAGTTTGCACTAGGAGCTGATATTGTCCGAAACGCTGATTGGCGTTGGAATGTAGGATTAAACGCCACTACACTGAAATCAAAAGTAGTAAAACTATATAAGCAACCTGGAGCTGATAAGGGCCAGGATATTATTTGGAATGATCCTACCGGTGGCGATGCCCGCGCCCAGTTTATTTATCGCGAGGGCGAGTCAACGCTGGCTTTTTATGGGTACGAATGGGCCGGAGTAGATCCTGAAAATGGACGTAACGTTTGGTATGTAAACGATCCTAATAACCCTACAGCAGGAGACTTCGTCTTTAACGGACGTGGTGCCACTTATTCTTACAGTAAAGCCAATCGTATCATTATTGGAAGTGGTATTCCTGATTTATTCGGAGGCATTACTTCCGATTTGGAATGGAAGGGACTTTCTTTAAATCTGAATTTTATCTATAAACTGGGAGGTAAACTGTATGATGGCGCATATAAGGATGTTGCCGACGATGGGTATTACTGGGAAAGAATCAGATCGGAGATCTATTATAAGAATATGTGGACTCATGACAACAAATCCGGTACCATGCCCATGCTGAGTGGTAGCGACCTTACCGATCCCATGCAGTATAGTACTCGTCAGCTACACGACGCCACTTTCTTAAGACTGAAGAATCTTACTTTGGCATATCGTCTTCCAAAACAGTGGATTAATAAAATTAGTGCTAATAATCTGCGTGTGTTCTTTAACGCCACCAATCTGCTTACTTTCTCAAAATACAAAATAGCAGATCCCGAAGTAAACAATTATGCTACTAGGGGTTGGGAAACGCCGTTTACCAAAACCTATACATTCGGCTTGGAAGTTAGTTTTTGATAATAAAATTCAGAAACCATGATTCCCCAAACTATAAAAGACACGATAATGAAAAAATCAACTATACACATACTTGCTTTGGTAGTAACAACCGTGTTACTGTCTTCCTGTGGCAAGGGTTTTTTGGACGTAACACCTACCAACTCTGTAAGCGCACCTACATCGGTACGTACAGCGGCCGATGCCAAAGTGATGGTCACCGGTATGATGCGTAATCTGCTCAGCTCAAATTATTACGGTCGTAACTTCTTCATGTATGGAGATGCCAAAGGCGGCGACCTTACCCTGTACTCGCAGGGAAGGGGGCTGGATGCATTGTACACCTTCAACCATACGGCCAATACCAATAACTATGGCGGATTTTGGTCGACTATTTATAACAACATCTTGCAGGCGAACAGCTTGCTGGCTAATATTGAAAAGCTGAAGAATGAAGGCTCTACCGAAAACTTCGATGTTTACAAAGGACAAGCATTAACTTTAAGGGCATTGATGTATTTTGATCTGGTGCGTATTTACGGAAAGCCGTATACTTATGATAAGTCTTCTTATGGTGTGCCTAATGTAACTACCCCCTTGGAAGCATCGGCGCAACCCTTACGCGCTACGGTTGAAGAAAACTACAATCAGATCATTAAAGATTTAACCGACGCAGCACCCTTATTGCCTAAGGCCAAAAACAACGGATTCATTAACTATTATGCCAATAGAGCTATCCAGGCCAGGGTATATCTTACCATGGGTAATTACAGTCAAGCATTAGCTGCAGCAGAGGATGTCATCCAAAATGGAGGCTACAGCCTATACACTCCAGCCGATTGGGTGGCTTCTTGGAAAACACAGTTTGGTTCCGAGTCTATTTTTGAGTTGGCTGTACTGCCTACAGAAGCTGATTTAGGCACCGCTTCTTTAGGTTTTTATTTAAGAAGAAAAGGTCATGGAAGTACTAGTGCATTGGGCTTTTTCGGGGCTAGTGATTATTTCCTTGCACGTTTGAATGAAGATCCTACCGATGTACGTTGGGGTATTATGGCCGCCGATGAACTCTCTACTTCATCTAATCCACGACTTGGATCATGTTATAAATACAGTGGAAGTACGGACTTAGCCGGTGATGGAAAATCTACCTCTACGGCAGTTAATATAAAAGTAATTCGCCTGTCAGAAATGTATCTGATAGCAGCCGAAGCGGCGCTACCTACTGATAAAACAAAAGCGGCTAGCTATCTCAACGAAATCAGAAAAAGAGCTCCTGCACTACCTGCTGCTACCTCCGGAACTATTACTTTAGATATGATCTTGGATGAAAAAAGTAAGGAGTTGTTTGCAGAAGGCCAGCGTTACTTCGACATGCTGCGTCTGAACAAGTCCATTACTTTCAATGATGAAATTCTGGGCATTACAATCCCTACACGCCCTAAAACAATAGACAGAACATTTGAGAAAACCATTCTACCTATTCCTATCGGTGAGATCAACGCCAATCCGGCTATCGGACAACAACAAAACTCGGGATATTAACTCAGGTTATACTAAATACCATAAAGCCATCCCTTAAGGATGGCTTTATCTTTTATTTCTGAAAAACTCTTTGATGAGTTGCACACATTCAGTTTCCAAGATGCCTGAAACAACTTCGGTCTTGGGATGAAAAGGCGATACCCCGGGCTTTACACGTGAGAAACCATTTTTAGGATCCGAAGCGCCCCAAACCACTCGTTTTATTTTACTCCAATACAAAGCCCCGGCACACATGACGCAGGGTTCTACTGTTACATACAAAGTTGCATCAGGCAGATATTTCGAACCCATATTGCTGAATGCAGCAGTAAGTGCAATAATTTCAGCATGTGCGGTGGCGTCATTTAGTTTTTCGGTCATATTATGACCTCGTGCCAGTATTTTATTATCCTGTACTACAATAGCACCAATGGGTATTTCCTCTTCCTCCAGCGCCTGTTTGGCTTCTTTAAGAGCCAGCCGCATAAAATATTCGTCGGTATACATGAGTATCGTTTGAACGCTTACATCACAATGTTAAAAGGCGATGTATTTCGCTTGTTTTGATGATTGTGTTTTAACTTCAAACAAAAATAGGTTGAAAACAATAGCGATGTATGGCATCGCACTTAAATAAAAATAGCTATGAGCTCCTTATTGCAGCTAAATAAAATGCGGGAATACTTTTTAAGTGGAGCAACCCGCCCTATTGCATTCAGAAAGCAACAGCTGAAACAATTAAGGCAATCAATTCTCCAATATGAAGGAGCGCTGAATGAGGCTTTATATAAAGATTTAAAGAAAAGCAAGGAAGAAGTGTGGTTCTCTGAAACAGGATTAGTGCTTTCGGAGATTAATTATTTTTTAAAACAGATAGACGATTTAGCAGCACCCCGAAGGGTAAGTACTAATCTCATCAATATGCCCGGCAAAAGCTATGTGATGTATGAACCGTTGGGTGTAGTATTGATTATTGCTCCTTGGAACTACCCATTTCAATTACTGTTTCTGCCTTTGGTAGGCGCTATTGCTGCGGGTAATTGCATTGTACTTAAGCCTAGCGAAATTACTACGGCAACGGAAGCAGTGATGCAGCAGATTATTGCCGAAACATTTGAGCCATACTATGTTTCTTACGTTACGGGTGAGGGTGCAGCAGTGATTCCGGAAATGATGCAGCAATTTAAGTTTGACCATGTTTTTTATACCGGAGGTACTGCTGTTGGAAAAATTATTTATCGTCTTGCGGCAGAACAACTCACTCCTGTAACATTGGAGCTGGGCGGTAAAAGCCCCTGCGTAGTGACCCCAAATGCCGATTTGAAATTAGCGGCACGCCGCATTGCATTGGCTAAGTTTTCCAATGCAGGTCAGATGTGTATTACGCCGGATTATTTGCTGCCGCACCAATCGGTTAAAGATACATTAGTGGCTTTGTTGAAAGAGACGATCAATAAATTTTATGGTGAACAGCCAGTTGAAAGCTATGATTATGGCCGAATTGTGAGTAAAAAACAATTCAGTCGTCTGATGCAATACCTGCATCAAGGCAAAGTGCTTGCTGGAGGTACGCATAATGAAGAACTGCTTTACATTGCGCCTACATTGCTAGAAGTTACGGATACCAGTTTACCCATTATGCAAGAAGAGATTTTTGGCCCCATCTTACCAATACTAACTTATAACGATGATAACGAGGCTTTACAAATTATTCGCCAGAATCCCGACCCACTAGCATTTTATGTATTTACCAATAATAAAGTAGAAGCCGATGATTGGTTACAGCAGGTTCCCTCGGGTGGGGCCTGTGTAAATACGGTAGCTCGACATTATTTAAATAAGAGCTTGCCCTTTGGGGGTAGGGGCAATAGCGGCATAGGACGTTATCATGGCGCCTATTCTTTCGAGACGTTCAGCCATCAAAAGGCGGTGCTAAAAGCAGCTACATGGCCCGATCCGACATTTGCCTATCCACCTTATCAAGGAAAGATCGGCATATTTAAAAAGCTCATCAGATAACGGAGCGATTTAAAAACAAATGATATCTTTCCGTTTTTAATAAAGTAACTATGCACTGGATAATTCTCATCGTAGCCGGATTGTTTGAGGCTTTGTTTGCCACCTGTTTAGGTATGGCCAATCAAACCAAAGGCAAGGAGTCTGTACTATGGCTTATCGGCTTTTTAGTGTCTTTAACCATTAGCATGGTGCTGTTATACATTGCCACACAAAAACTTCCTATTGGTACGGCTTATGCCATGTGGACCGGTATCGGAGCTGTTACAACGGCCATTATCGGTATACTGATATTTAAGGAACCGGCCACGTTTTGGCGACTGTTCTTTATTGCAACCCTTATTGCCAGTGTAGTGGGTTTAAAGGCGGTATCGCATTGATACAAGATTATTATAGTAGTTTTTGTCTATAATACAGGCATAAATATTTTAAGTCTGATAATATTCAATTTGAAGAATGATGATTATTTGATTAAAATATTATTCTGAATTCAAGAATAAAAGAAGACTTGAATAGTGTTAAAGATTTTCTTATAAAGAAAATATCATTTATAAATTATAATAATCACCTATCGCTATATAGGGAACCCTTTGTAATGTTATTTGATTAACGGAGTAAGCTTATCCATTAATAATTTAAGTTGTTGCATTAAATTATCAATATCTTTTATAAATTGTTCAATTTTTATTTCTTTCGCAGGGAAATACGCGGTTTTTCTCCCTTCTTGTTTTATTCTTTGTTGAGCTCTATTATCTATAAGAGTTGGTGTAAACCTGTGATTAAAGGCATTTCTAATGTTATAAGAATCTTTTGTTGATTCTATAAACTCGGTAAGTGCAATTTTTATTTCCTCAGAAGGTATCTTTTTTATAAATTCTTGATTAAAGCGAATTTTATCTTCTTCGCATTTCAAGTTTTGTGTAACGTTTATTAATTGTCCCAAAACATCCCTAACTGAAAAATAGAAATAATAAAATATCTCGATATAATACTCAAGTAAAAATTGATTTGTATAATGTTTTTCTGTGTTCCAGTCTTGAACGTTTTGAAGTCTTAAATAATGAGTTTGAAGATATACGTAAGTTTCTCTTAGTTTTCCTAATTTGTTGTTAAAGCAATTCGCCCACCAGAATACGTCTTCTTCTTGTTGCGCTTTATCTAATGGCTTATTTTGAAAAAAATAATCAAACAATGCAGGGTTATATTTAACATTAAAGTGTGCAATTTTGGGAATTTGTTTATTAATGACTTTTCGTTCATCCTTGGTAGGGTATTTATAAGTGGTTGCTTTTAGAGTAATTGATTTATTAATCATAACATTAATTAATTTAAGTTGCCAGTTATGTTAATTTCTCAAAAGTATATGCGATAACAAATAAAGCGACTTTAATCAGAAAGCCATTTTTTGTTACAGCATGCACTTTTCTGAGCATTTTTTCTTTAATCATAC
>NZ_JAZGLY010000005.1:0-293931 GCF_036409055.1 Niabella digestorum
AAACTGTTACATTTGAACTCGGTGCTATTGTTTCCAACCTTTCAAAGAACTTCACAAATGACAGAACTATAAAGCTCAGCATCTGTCTTCTTGCCGATATCAGTGGACTTGAACCACCAGCGCGCCTGTAACGCTATATCTAAAATTGAACTAACTTGAAGAACTTCGGTGACCCTCTCAGTCACCCCCTCCTAATCGGGGTTGCAAAAGTATAACCTTTTTGCAAACCACCAAACTTTTTAAGAAAAAAATTATCAAATTTTCGTGTAAAGAACTTATTGTGAAACCCTCGTTTTCATTGGGGTTGCAAAAGTATAACCTTTTCTCAAACCACCAAATTTTTTCGAAGAATTTTTAAAGAGCTTCAGTGAAAACCGCTTCTTATTTAGAAGGGGCTGCAAAGGTAATACTTTATTTGATATCAGCAAACATGAATTTGAATTTCTGAATAAAAAATTTGCAATGCTGTTATATCATACTAACGATTCGCTATACATCAAAAGTATATATGTCGCTATCAAACCACCAGTGAGTAAGCGCCACTATTCTTCTATACCAAGAGATATGTACAACCAAATTCTCCTACTAAAATTTTATAGGCTGCGCGTGCGTAAACATTAATTAACGCAGCTTTCTGCGCTTCAAATAATTTAGCAAATAGGCCGGTCTATCCGTTTGAATAATGCGGGTATTTAAAGTATCGATGAGATAACCGTAACCTTTATCAGGATTTTCGAGCGACATATCATCATCGTGTCCTCCGGCCATAGTGTCCCACAATGTATTATACCACACCAAGCTTTTGCCTTTGAGCAGGGCGGATACCTCTTTGACAATAGAATTAGAGTCGGAGACGTACAGCAACTCAAAGGCTACGGGCTTCAGTTCTGTGAGAAAATCCTGAATCATCTGCATCGCATGGGGACGGTCGAGATTTACAATGGGCATATAAATAACCTTGTCGAGATATTTGCCAAACTCCTGCTTTACCTGTGCCACTGATTTGGATCCCTTCATGATGATATGGTTGGTAGTGCCTGTTTTTTCCAACAGCTCATACACTTCATCAAAATAGTCATAAGCTTTATCCAAATTAAGCATGATTCTTCCTTTTGCTACCAATAAAGCTTCTTCCAGTGTAGGTACTTGGTGTTTAGTTCTAATAGCTGCCCCGTTTTTCAGCTTAAGGGTTTTAATGGAGTCCAACACCCACTCGCGTACCTTTCCTTTACCCGTTGTAGTTCTATCAAGTGTGGCATCATGCATCAGAATAAGCTTTCCATCTTTGGTTTTCTGAACATCAATCTCCACTACATCTACCCCCATCTGAATGGCATTTTCAATAGCCTGCAATGAATTCTCAGGAGCATTTCTCCAGTCGCCGCGATGCGCTACTACCAATACTGTTTGGTTGTTGGGGTTAAACAATTTACTTCGAATCTGTTCTACTCTGGTTTGCGCAGCAATGGAGCCAATCAGTAAAAATAGTAATCCGAAAATTGAAACGGTCTGCTTCATTTTAAAAATGATGATTGTGGGATATTTAAAGAGATATTATTAAGCAATATTATCATTGGCAGCAATTACAGGTCTATCTTACAACTCTATTATTCGCTAAAGTTCAATATAAAACTAAGGCAATAGTCAAAACTAATAAACATTCATGAATGCTTTGGTTTGAGCGCAAAAAAATTTGAACCTTTCAACACCATACTACAATACACAAATATATGTACTGTTGTATCCGGTGATGAATACAAAACCAGATAAATTGTTTAAATTCCATTTCCCTACTTTTGTAGTAGCAGCTTTGCCTTAACTATGTTCTCCGAAGGATGTATGAGGAAACTAGGATGCGGGCATAACTGCAACTGGGTTAAAGAATAAAAACGGATATTAAGATGGCAATTGTTGACCTTATATTGCCCAAGATGGGCGAAAGTATCATGGAAGCTACGATTTTAAAATGGCGCAAAAACGTAGGCGATCCTGTACAAGTAGATGAGCCAGTATTAGATATTGCAACTGATAAGGTAGACAGTGAAGTACCCAGTACAGCCGAAGGTACCATAGTAGAAATCCTCTATAAAGAAAATGATGTAGTGCCGGTAGATACTGTTATCGCCAGAATTCAAACCAAAGGCGACGATAATGCTGCACCACAGCAAAATACATTTGCCTCTTCTACCCCATCTGCTACAGAAGAAACAATCAAGGAAACAACCGCCGAAGTTGTATCCAGCGAAATAAAAACAGCGCCCAAAACCAAAAGCAGCGGCTCCAGATTCTACTCTCCTCTTGTGCTTAACATTGCAGCACGCGAAGGCATTTCACTAAGCGAGTTAGAAAATATTGAGGGAACAGGCGCCGAAGGAAGAGTCACCAAGAACGATATACTCAATTACGTAGCCAATCGCAAGCAAAAACAATCTCAACCGGCGGTGAGCGAAACATCGTCACAACAGTTCACCCCACCGGCTATCAGCCGCACTTATAGCAGTGGAAATGTGGAGATCATTGAGATGGATCGCATGAGAAAGTTGATAGCAGAACACATGGTGCGTAGTGTACATACCAGCCCTCATGTAACAAGTTTTAGCGAAGCCGATGTCACCAACATGGTGCAATGGCGTGAATCTATCAAGAAGGACTTTGAAAAAAGAGAAGGCACCAAAATCACCTTCATGCCATTATTTATTGAAGCTATTGTAAAATGCATTAAGAAATTTCCGCTTATCAATAGCTCGGTAGAAGGTGACAAGATTATCGTAAAAAAAGACATCAATATAGGCATGGCTACTGCCCTGCCAAACGGCAATCTTATTGTACCCATTATTAAAAATGCAGACCAGCTGAACTTGGTAGGTCTAGCCAAACAGGTAAACCATCTCGCCGAGGCTGCACGCAATGGTAAACTAAAACCCGAGGATACACAGGGTGGTACCTTTACACTCACCAATGTAGGCACTTTTGGAAGCCTCATGGGTACTCCTATCATTAATCAGCCACAGGTGGCAATACTCGCTGTGGGCGCCATAAAGAAACGTCCTGTAGTGGTAGAAACCCCTCACGGTGACAGCATTGCCATCAGACATATGATGTACATTAGCATGAGCTATGATCATCGAATAATTGACGGTAGCCTAGGAGCCACTTTTGTTACAGCCGTTGCGAAAGAACTGGAAAACTTTCAACCCAGGGAATTGTAATTATTCCCTAACAACAGTAACGTTTTTCTGAGTCTGATACCTTCGTCTCAGCAATAAGGTGTGCAGAGTAAGGGTGAGTAGGATAATGCTTAATCCCAGATAGAACCCCCAACTCATATGATGGTTTTCTTTAAAAATAAGAAACGCCATAATAATACCATAGATAGGTTCAAGGCTATAAGAAAGGTTTACCGTAAAAGCAGATAGTTTTTTAAGAGCATTCATAGAAAATTGAAAAGCTATCACGGAACATAGCCAAGCGAGCACAAACAGCCACATCCAGTCATTAGCTGAGGGGAGTATGGTTCCCACCGGAAAAACTTTCAAATAAAAAGGAAGCAAAAGCGAAAAGGTGAGAAAGCCTCCAGTCATTTGCCACGTCAACACCGTCTGCATATTGATACGTGTCATCTTCAGCTTCAGAAAAATGGGAAATAATGCACCAAAAGATGCCGCTATCAGGCCCAATGCAATACCCAATTTATACCTTGTATCGAAATGAAAAATCAGCGCAATACCTACTACGTTCATCATTCCAAACAACAATTCGGTAGTGTTGATACGCACCCTATTGATTAAAGGCTCTAAGATGGCCGAGAAAAAACTAATCACCGATAAACAAATCAGCCCAATAGACACATTGCCGTATTTGATGGAAGCATAAAAAAACACCCAATGCAGGGAGCTGAGAAATCCAATTCCCGATAACTGCAACATGTCTTTTTTGGAAATATGCTGCAACTTATTCGTCAGATAAAAAAGTATCCAAAGCGTAATTGCAGTAATGCATAAACGATAAAAAACAATCAGCCCTTCGTTTAAAGTGATTAGTCTGCCCAATATCCCTGTAAATCCTGCCAGTAATACCGCAATATGCAATTGCAGAAATGATTTTTTCATAACGGCGCAAGGTAGATAAATTAATAATACACCGGCACGAGGTACAATTACATTCTTAATAATTCTTTTTTAACCAGCCTAAAACCCAGTAAATTTGAAAAAATCCCTGTAGGGATGTATATAATCCGTTGATTGCACCGCAAACTTAATTATATGGCTTCAGATAATATTCGTGTTACTTCAGAAATCGGCACTTTAAGAAAACTGTTGGTTCACAGCCCCGATAGCGGATTGGGGAAGGTAGTACCTTCTAAGGCCCAAGACTGGCTTTTTGAAGACATCGTACACCTAGAAACAATCCGTAGAAAGGAATACGATTATTACATTAAACTGTTATTATATTTTCTGGATCCCACGAAAATCAAAGGACGCCTCTCTGAAATAGACGATCCTAAAAAAAACTATGATTTTTTCAAACCTGCCAGTTCGGAATTTTATAAATCTTCTAATGTCATAGAGATCGAATGGTTATTAGCAGAAATTCTGGAAGACAAAGACATTAAAGCCCGACTGATAGCTTCGGTATGTGCTATAGAGAACTGTAGCTATCGAGTACACGAACAATTGATGCAACTTCCGGCAAAAGATTTAGCTAATGTTTTTATTGCCGGCACTACCGATAATGAAATGCTGTTTCCTCCGGTACCAAATTTTATTTTTACACGTGATATAGGTATCGTTATTAACGACCATATCTTACTCAACAAACCGGCTAAGCAAGCCCGCACCCGCGAAGCATTATTAATGAAGTATATCTTCTATAATCATCCTTTATTCAAAAAATATCAGGATAAAATCATCGAGCTTCCGGAGATACCACAACATTTCCTGCTACCCTCCGACTCTGCCGAAAAACGGGTAACATTGGAAGGAGGCGACATTATGGTTGTGAGCTCTTCGCATGTATTGATAGGCATTAGCGAAAGAACCAGCCTGGAGGCCGCACATCTCGCCATTAAAATATTATTCGAAAAAAATATAGTTGAGAAAGTATCCGTTATCAAAATTCCGGCGAAGCGCGACTACATGCATATCGATACCATTTTCACACAGGTAAAAAGAAACATGTGGGTAATGCTAGGTAAGTTTTCAAAAAAGCATGTAAAAAAGGAAGATGCAGATGATATTCAAAAAGCACTTGACAGCAGACAAAAAGAAGAGTCTATTCAAATTATTCAATTCAAAAGAAAAGCCCCTTCAGATCCGATATATTTTGATACGCTGGAAGATCTTTTAATAGACATTAGTAAAAACGATCTGAATTGTGACGAAAAAGTAAAATTCATTTACTCAGGCAACAACGAATTCCCATTTGATGTACGCGAACAATGGACTGATAGTTGCAACCTGCTAGCATTGAAAGAAGGAGTAGTTCTTGGTTACGATCGCAACGATAAAACCATAGAAGCTTTCGCTAAAGCCGGCTTCAACATCATTCATGTTACGGAGCTATTACAACAATTGGAAAACGACCAAATCACTCCTCAAGCAATAACCAATACATTTATTGTAATGCCCTCGGCAGAACTTTCGCGTGCTCGCGGAGGATTCCATTGCATGAGTATGCCCTTACTGAGAGATGATATAGATTAATAAAGACTCTTTCAAAAAACGATAAGCAAGAAATGACTACATCACATATATTGATGGTTCGACCTGCTGCCTTTGGTTATAATCCCCAAACGGCCGTTAACAATGTCTTTCAGCAAGAAACTTCCGCCACAGATGTTCAAACCAAGGCATTGCAGGAGTTTGACCATTTTGCTGAAGTATTACAACAAAACGGCGTCAATCTTACTATCGTTCAAGACACGAACGAACCGCATACCCCCGACTCTATCTTTCCCAATAACTGGATTTCATTTCATGAAGACGGCACCGTAGCACTCTACCCGATGTTTGCCCTCAATCGACGCGTGGAACGTGACAAAAACGTATTGGATGTAATCAAAGAGCGGTTTCATATACGCACTACATTGGACCTTACGCATTACGAGGGACAAGATCTCTTCCTAGAAGGAACTGGAAGTATGGTACTGGACAGAGACTTTGAACTGGCTTATGCATGTCTTTCACCGCGTACTAGCCCCAGTGTCTTATACGACTTTTGCGATGCTATGGGGTATAGGCCAGTGCTATTTGAGGCCTATGATAAAAAGGGTAAAGAGATTTATCATACCAACGTGATGATGTGTATAGCTGATGAATATGTAGTAATCTGTTTGGAAGCCATAAAAGACGATGTGCAAAGACAGATGCTGCTCAGCCAATTTGCAGAAACAGGAAAATCCATCGTCGAAATCAGCATGGAACAAATGTTTCACTTTGCAGGTAACATGCTCCAGATACACAACAACTCCGGAGAGCCTTTGCTCGTAATGTCTTCGCAAGCGTATCATATTCTGACCAACGAGCAGCGTGATTTTTTACGATCTTTCAATCCCATTGTTCATGCTCCTTTAGCCACCATCGAAGCGCATGGGGGTGGCAGTGCACGTTGCATGATGGCTGAAATATTTTTGACACCCAAAACCGCCGATCCGGCTCACTAAATGAAACGTATTCAGTCCACACCGGGATACGCGATTATCAAGAATTGGTTTCAATCTTTAGGCAATACACCTTTTGCATTTCAGCAAGAGAGCTGGCAAAAATATCATGAGGGATATTCCGGTCTTGTTATCGCTCCTACAGGATTCGGGAAAACCTTTTCGGTGTTTCTAGCATTAATCATCGATTATCTAAACAAACCAGAGGAATATGGTGAGGGATTAAAATTGATATGGATTACACCGCTACGCTCCCTAGCAAAAGATTTGGGCAGGGCGATGCGGGAAGCCTTGGAACAAATAGGACTGGATTGGGAAGTAGGGGTGAGAAACGGCGATACAAGCACAAAAGAAAGACAAAAACAAACTAAAAAAATGCCGGAGGTATTGATCATCACTCCGGAAAGTTTGCACTTATTGTTTGCACAAAAAAACAACTCTACTTATTTCAAACATCTTAAATGTATTGTAGCAGACGAATGGCACGAGCTACTGGGTAGCAAAAGAGGCGTACTTACCGAGCTTGCCATCTCACGTCTGAAAGCTCTTACGAGTAATCTACGTATATGGGGTATTAGCGCTACTATCGGTAATATTGATGAAGCCTTGGAAGTACTCATTCCTTATAAGGATACGCCTAAAACAATTGTACGATCTAAGAATAAAAAGAAAACGGAAATTATACCCATTATTCCTGATGAAATAGAAATATTACCTTGGGCTGGACATTTGGGTACAAAAATGGCGGAGCAAATTGTACCCATCATTCATCAAAGCCGTACTACGCTCATCTTTACCAATACGCGTGGGCAAAGCGAACTCTGGTATCAAGTATTGCTAACAGCAGCTCCGGATCTTGCAGGGCAACTGGCCATTCATCATGGCTCTATTGATATGGAGTTACGTACATGGATTGAAGATCGACTGCATACCGGACAATTGAAAGCCGTAATTTGCACCTCTTCGCTAGATTTAGGCGTAGACTTCAGGCCGGTAGATACTGTTATTCAAATCGGCTCTCCCAAAGGCGTAGCACGATTTCTGCAACGTTCAGGACGTAGCGGCCACTCTCCTTTTGAAACCTCCAGAATTTATTTTCTGCCTACACACTCGCTCGAACTGGTAGAAGCCGCAGCTTTAAATGAGGCAGCTCAAAACGGTATTATTGAAAGTCGCACCCCATTGGTTCAAACTTTTGATGTACTGGTACAATACCTGGTGACATTAGCTGTAGGCGAAGGTTTCAAAGAGCAAGAAGTATTTGAACAGGTTCAACAAACTTATGCATTTACTCATCTACTCCCTGAAGAATGGCAATGGATATTACGTTTTATCACCCAGGGGGGAGAGGTACTCTCCGCTTATGAAGATTTTCAAAAAGTAATTGTCGAGGGCGGCGTTTATAAAGTGAAAAACCGCCGCATTGCCATGATGCACCGAATGAACCTAGGCGTAATTGTAAGCGACCCCATGTTAAAAGTGAAATTCATCGGAGGTGGATATATCGGTATGGTGGAGGAGTATTTTATATCTCGCCTCAATCCCGGCGACACTTTCGGCTTAGCCGGCAAAATTCTAGAGTTTGTCATGATTAAAGACATGACGGTTCTCGTAAAGAAAAGCAAAGCCAAGAGAGCCATTACACCCAGTTGGTTAGGTGGCCGTTTACCTTTATCATCTGACCTAAGCGCCATTTTACGCAGCAAATTTAATCAAGCTTTACAGCCCTCTGCACAAGAAAAAGAACTCAAAAAGTTACAACCGCTGTTCCAGTATCAGGAAGCCTATTCTCATATTCCTCGAAACGATGAATTTTTAATCGAACTCACGCATACCCGAGATGGGCATCATGTATTCATGTACCCATTTGAAGGTCGCTTGGTGCATGAAGTAATGAGCGCCTTAATTGCTTATCGTATCAGCAAGATTCGCCCCATCACATTTTCGATGGCCATGAACGATTACGGATTTGAGTTATTAAGTGACCAGCCTACACCCTTGGAGGAGATAGACTTGAACACGCTTTTTTCTACCGAAAATCTCACGACTGATATTGCCCATAGCATCAACGCTGCTGAAATGGCGGGAAGAAAATTTAGAGACATCGCAGTAATTGCCGGACTGGTAATGAAGAACTATGCAGGCAAGTACAAAAGCGATAAAAACCTGCAGTCTTCCTCTGGTCTTATTTTCAGAATCTTTGAGCAATACGACTCGCAGAATTTATTGATGCGTCAGGCATATGAAGAGGTTTTTTATCAGCAATTAGAAGAAGTGCGCTTAGCCGCAGCACTACAACGCATTCAACAAAGTGCTATCATTGTTGTTAATACTAAAACATTTACTCCTTTAAGTTTCCCGATAAAAGTGGATAGCCTCAGACAAAATCTGAGCAGTGAAGAACTGGACGTAAAAGTGAGGAAAATGCAGGAAGAAGCATTTAAAAAAGCGCATCGTTAGTACGTGGAAATTATTTGCAATAACGAAGTATTAATTCTATCGCCATTAAGAGCTGCTTACTGGCCAAAGGAAAGGACTTTATTCCTGGCTGATTTGCATTTGGGGAAAACGGGGTATTTCCGGTCTCACGGTATTCCAATCCCCTCGACGGTATTGCACGATGATTTGAAAAGATTAGGGAAGCTTATCGAAACGTACAAAGCTCAAAAGCTGATTATTGCCGGCGATATGTTTCATCACGATCTGAATACTGATATCAACATCTTTCAGCAATGGCGTGAATACTACGCTGATATATCATTTATTCTAGTTCCGGGCAATCATGACAAACTACTCCATATCAATTACGAGCAATTAGATATACAGATAACATCAAAAGAATTTGTAGCAGCTCCCTTTGTTATCACTCACGAATTGCCGGAGCCTGATAACAATCGCTTTATTATAGCCGGACATTTACATCCGGGATACCAACTTATAGGAAAAGCCCGGCAATCTTTACGACTCCCTTGTTTCGTTGTATCCTCTCACCACCTTATACTACCTGCTTTTAGTACTTTTACCGGACTATTCACAGGATATAAGAATCGTAATAACACCAGATACTATGTAATAGGGAACGAATCTGTTTATCGGGCTTAGTTCCATCCTTTTGATACAAGCTAAAAAAGAAAAAATCAACATTGAATCAATATATCAACTTATGGCAGTTTTCATATACTGGCATATTCCTTAATCCTGTTCGAAAAGCTCCTGTTCTTCTCGGTCTTCTACTTTAATCTGTTTTAGAAAGTCGTCAAACTCGCTTCCCTCATGGCTACTGTAAGCACCGTAAGCATCGATAATATATCCCAGCTCGCCATCTTTATCTTCCAATACATATAAAACGGCATTGTCGTCTGGATTAGAATCGCCTTCAAATCTGAAAGTGCGGAAAATAATTAGATCCTCCGGCTGATATACCTTGCCGGATTTTTCAGATTTCATTTCTTTATTTTCATTCATGCGAATTTCATTATCTACGCCTCTTTGGCGCAACTTTTCCATCACCTGGCTTAGAGTGGTCATTTCTTGGCGTTTTTCCATATTTTAAAATTTTGGTTATTAAATAAATATTATACTCCTAATAGTGCACAAATCGGACCACTTTCCTCGGATTTGTAAGATTCTGGTAATCGGCCCTATTTTTTTAAAAAATTAAACACTTTACCAGCTTTTCTTTAGACTTTCTTTAAGATTAAACGTCTTTAAAAAGTGCTATGTTATTAATACACCGTACTTTTGCAACCCAAAACCGCCCTGCTGGTATTTTTGGCTGGTTTAGCCGAAGTAGGAGGATTTACAAAAACAATTAACAGAAAGGAATTCAGTAACGCCTTTTATGAAGCAAAAAAAGTATTACATCATCGACTTCGATAGTACTTTTACACAGGTAGAAGCATTAGACGAACTGGCACGCATTTCATTGAAAGACCATCCGCGTCGCGAAGAGATCTACAAAAAAATTGAAAATTATACCAACATGGCTATGGAGGGAAAGCTTTCCTTTTCCGAGAGCCTAGCACAACGCGTAAAACTGCTAGAAGCCAATAAAGATCATCTCAAGAAGCTCATTGCTCACTTGCGAACTAAAGTTTCCAAGTCGTTTTCTCGCAACGCAGCGTTTTTTAAAAAGCATGCCGATGATGTATTGATCGTATCCGGCGGTTTCAAAGAATTTATCATCCCGGTTGTGAAGAAATTTCATATTAAAAAGGAAAACGTATACGCCAATACTTTTGAGTTTGATAAAAACGGAAAAATCATCGGATACGACCGGTCTAATCCTCTCAGTGAAGAAGGCGGAAAAGTAAAGCTGCTCCAACAGATGGATCTGCAGGGTGAGCTGTACGGTATCGGCGACGGTTATTCCGATTTTCAGCTACGCGAGTGCGGACTGATTAAAAAATTCTTTGCCTTTACCGAAAATATCGCAAGAAAAAGCGTTACCGCTAAAGCAGATCACGTTACTCCCAGCTTTGACGAATTTCTATATATTAATAAAATTCCCGGAGCTATCTCCTATCCCAAAAACAGGATCATTACCATCATTGTAGGAGATGTTCCTAAGAAAAATTATGCGTTACTGCAAGAAGAAGGATTTACAGTATATAAAAAGGAAGAAGTAGATGATAAAACCTTTTATCAGGCAGGCATGCTACTTATTGCTGCTTCTTCCGGTATTGATGCGAAAGTGATAAAGAAGTTTTCACGACTGAAAGCCATCGGATATTACGGCAATGCTACACACGATCTGCCTCTTGTTCAATGCACCGAACGCGGCATAGTAGTATTTGACAACAAAAATGGCAAGACTAAAAACGAGGCTATTGCACAACGCATGGTAGATTTTATTAATAAAGGGGCCATCCACAGCAGTAGCAACTTTCCATCCTTGCAATTACCTGCGGTACGCAAAGCACATCGAATTATTCACATTCATAAAAATCTGCCGGGTGTCATGGCCGAATTCAACACTATTTTGGCTAAGCATCGCATCAACATCAGCGCCCAATACCTGATGACCAATGATATGGTAGGCTATGTAATCACCGATATCAACAAAGATTACGATAAGAAATTACTGAAAGAACTAAAAAATATCGAACACACTATTCAATTTAGAATTTTGTATTAACACCATATTTAAATACTACCGATGGCACTCAACAACAAATTATCCGAGCGCGCACAGGGTATGTGCGAACTTTGTACTTCAGAGACCGCTGTTCATGAATATACTGTTAGTCCCAAATCGGACGACAACATCGAGCATCAGGTAGCGCTTTGCGACAAATGTTTACAAGAACTGGAAAAACAGAATGGAGACGGTACTTACTGGCGCTTTCTGGAAGGTACCATTTGGAATCCCGAACCTCCTATTCAGGCTTTAAGCTATAGAATTTTACACACCTATAAGGATCAGGACTGGGCTGCCGACATCATCAACTCCATAGAAGTGGATGAAAATATAGTACAGTGGGCTCTTAGCGCTTTTGAAGTAGAAGAGGTACATCGCGATAGCTTCGGAAATAAACTAGAAAACGGCGATACGGTAGTGCTTACTCAGGCACTGGACGTAAAAGGCACTAATTTCTCAGCTCCCAAAGGCACAGTAGTGAAAAGAATACGGCTGGTTGCGGACAATGTGGAACAAATTGAAGGAAAAATTAACGACCAGACCATCGTCATTCTTACCAAATACGTAAAGAAAGGGTAATTACCGCTCGGGAGAAAGCAAATTTTGATGTAATTTGAAGTGGCTGGAAGGCCGCCCTTAAGCGGAGTTTGGCCAATCCTATTTATCTTTATCCTATGTTACTATCACAGGCAGAAGAAAATTACTTAAAAGCACTATTCCACATAACGGAAGAAGGTGAGGATAAAGAAGGTACCGGTACCAACAAATTGGCCGCTACGCTTGATGTGAAGCCGGCTACAGCCAATGATATGCTTAAAAAGCTGAAAGAAAAAAATCTCATCAGCTACGAGAAATACAAAAAAATCTCTCTTACCGAACAAGGAAGAAAACACGCTATTGAAATTGTACGCAAACATCGCCTATGGGAAACTTTTTTGTACGATAAACTACAGTTTACCTGGGATGAAGTACATGAGGTAGCCGAGCAATTGGAACATATTCGATCGCCTAAGCTTATCGCCCAGCTAGAAAAATTTTTAGGATATCCTGAGTACGACCCTCATGGCGATGCGATACCTAATGCCAAGGGCGAATTGAGACCCAGCTCCCGCTATACGTTGTCGCAGGTAGAGGTAGGTAAAACCTGCAAGCTGGTGGCTGTAAAAGATAATAGCGCTACATTTCTTCAATATGTAGTAAAAGTAGGCCTAGGACTGAGTAGTAAAATCAAAGTCCTCGGTCGACAAGAATTTGACGGCTCTATGGAAATAGAGGTGAAGGGTAAAAGATCGGTAGTAAGCTTGAAGTTTGCGGAAAATCTCTTAGTGACGGTATAAAGCCATTTATCACAACTTGATAAAAAATAGCCGGCTATCTTCCCAGCTATTTTACTTTGATAATTTTGTTTATAGTGACCCCTCAGGGACTCGAACCCTGGGCCTACTGATTAAGAGTCAGTAGCTCTACCAACTGAGCTAAGGAGTCAACGTTATGCTACTTTGAATTCTCTGCAAAATTAATAGTCTCTTTGGTTTCTCCACAATCAATCATTGTAGCACCATATTTAGGATGCTGATTGCCGAGATAAGGATTGGCAATCTTCTCTTCCTTACTCAACCAATTGCCCACTCTCCCATCTTCAAACGCCATTGGACATTCTTGCCAATAAACAGTTCCTTGATCGTATTTGATGGTAATCAGCAGCATCCTCAAATTTTCAGACAAATCCTGCAGTTGCTTCCGCTTGGTATCCCAATCATCTACTTCAGAAATCGCAGCCACACTAGCTTTTGCATTTTCTAACGGCATGGTAACCGTTTCGTAAATAAGAGTATCCTGCTTCAATTCTTCCAGATCCAACCCTTCCAAAGCGACGTGCAATGATACAGCATTTTTATTAACCAAACTACTATCCCATTGAACAAATCCATCCGCCATGGCATAGTATGCATCTAGAATATTTTTTATAGACTGATTAAAAGCATCGCTATGGGCGCTCACGGCCAACGCGTTTGCCGTTGGGGATTTATCGGCCTTGTCTTCTTTTTTTATAGCGTACTTGTATACCACAAATCCCGCTACAACAAGTACTACTAATAGTAATAGTCTTTTCATGATTTTTATCCTCGCTAATTAAACCCGGCAATTGTTATTTTTGCAGGTTTGAGTCTATCAAAAGTAGTAAAATTAATCATTATGCTGGCAGGTTTACAAAATGTGACTTTTGAATTTGGGGCAAGAACTATTGTCAAGAATGCAACATGGCATATTCAGCCTAATGAACGCATAGGCCTAATTGGTTACAATGGTACCGGCAAGTCCACTATCCTCAAACTACTTACCGGAAACTATACTCCCTCGGCCGGAACTGTTGAAAAAGGTCGTGATACCAGCATTGGTTATCTACATCAAGACCTGCTGAGCTTCGATACGGATGAATCTATTCTTCAGGTAGCCTTAGGTGCATTTGAAAGAGTATTGAAGCTGGAAAAGGAAATTGAAGCCCTAGGAAAAGAACTGGAAAACACCGGCGACGAAAAAATACTGGAAGATTATTCCAATAAACTGCACGAACTGGAAACGTTAGGCGGTTATAATATCCATCATAAAACAGAAGAAGTATTACAAGGGCTTGGCTTTTCCAATACCGACTTAAAGCGCCCGTATAAGGAATTCAGCGGCGGATGGCGTATGCGTGTGTTGTTGGCTAAAATGATATTAGCACAACCCGACCTGTTGTTGCTGGACGAACCTACCAACCACCTCGATCTCCCTTCCATTGAATGGTTAGAAAAATACCTACAGCATTATCAGGGAGCGGTGGTAATCGTCAGCCACGATAAATATTTTCTAAATCGTATGGTCACTAAAATCGTAGAGCTGTATCAGAAAGAACTGCACTTTTACAATGGCAACTACGATTATTACGAAAAAGAGAAAGCTTTACGCCTGGAACAACAACAAAAAGCTTACGAAAATCAGCAAGACTATATACGCCAGAGTGAACGACTGATTGAGCGCTTCAGGGCCAAAGCTACCAAGGCTGCTATGGCCCAAAGCCTTATTAAAAAGCTGGATAAACTCGAGCGTATTGAAGAAGTACGTGTGGATAGGCCTGATTTAAAAATCAATTTCAGGGTAGATAAAACACCGGGGAAAGTATTGGTAGAATTGAATAACATCTCCAAATCGTTCGGCAGTAATATTATTCTGGAAAATGCACAGGCCGAAATTAATAGAGGGGATAAAATAGCATTGATAGGGGCCAACGGTAAAGGTAAATCCACGCTCCTGAGAATTATAGCAGGTACCGAACCCTTTACAGGAGAAAGAAAATGGGGACACAATGTCGAAGGTAGTTTTTATGCCCAACACCAGCTGGAGGCGTTAAATCTAGAGAATACCATTATTGAGGAGATGAAAGAATGCGGCAGCCAGATGACAGAACTGGAACTGAGAAACCTATTGGGCTGCTTTTTGTTCAGCGGAGATGATGCCGATAAGAAAATAAAAGTATTAAGTGGTGGTGAAAAAGCTCGAGTAGCACTGGCCAAAACGATTGTAAGTAAAGCCAATTTCCTACTACTCGACGAACCTACCAACCACCTAGATATGCATAGTTGCGAACTACTTATCGATTCGCTGCGCAAATACGAGGGGAGCTTTATTTTAGTTAGCCACGACCGATATTTTATTTCAAAGACTGCAAATAAAATATGGGAAATTGTAGATAATAAAATCAAGGAATTCAAAGGAGGATATGATGAGTGGGTAGCCTGGAATGAACACATTGCCAAACAACGCCAGTCTGAAGCCACCACATTTTCAGCAAAAAACAATCCCATTGCCCCCAAAAACGAAGACAAAGCATCCGTTAGCCCTACCCCTACACGCAATCAGCCTATTAATAAAGAGCACAAAAAAGAGCTTCAAAAACAGCAGAAACAGTTTCAACAGGTTGAAGAGGCGCTTAATAAAAATAAATCCCTGCTCCAACAACTGGAGGAGCAGCTCGCCGATCCCGCCATCTATGCTGATAAAGAAAAATTCCTAAATTTAGAACGGGAGTACAAGGCTGCTGTAGAAACAAATGCGCAGCTTGAAAAAAAGTACGAAGAAATCTTTTCTTTGCTACTTGAACTAGAGGAGCAATTAAAGCGCTAAAAACTGCTTGCTCATAACAAGTATACAGCTTAGGCACAATAATTGATGAATAAGTTTGTATTCGTTTATTTAATAATTAAAATCACTAACCAATGAAAAACCTACTAACGTTCATTGCCATCATTGCATTCGCATTGGCGTTATCTTCCTGCAAAGGGAAAAGTGATGCCGACCTTCAAACAGAAATCACATCAGTACTAGCTACTAATCCTGATTTTTCAGGTATTGTAGTGGACGTACAGAATGGTGTTGCTACCCTATCGGGAGAGGTAAGCAACCCCGCTTCTCAGGTCGCAGCAGAAGAAGCATTAAAAGACATTAAAGGAATTAAGAGCGTAGTAAACAATACAACGGTAGCTCCGCCACCAGCACCCGTACAAATCACTGCGGACGACCCGCTTACTACTGCCGTACAAGACGCTATTAAAGATCATCCAGGCGTTTCGGCCACTGTTAATGACGGTGTTGTAACACTTACCGGAGAAGTACAAAAAGATGAGCTTAAGGTATTGATGCAAAAGATAAATGCCACCCGTCCTAAAAAAGTCGATAATACCGGCCTGACCATCAAATAAAAAAGAAATCCTTAAACAGCCGTACCATTAAAAAATACTTATTCGTCAATCAAACTAAAAAATATGGCACTACAAGAAAAATACCGGGCACTGATAGATGCCGCCAATGCTGCTGGTGTAGCAAATCTTTCCGTAAGAGAACAAGACGGTATTCTTTACATCGATGGAGATGCTCCTAATGGAACTATAAAAGATCAATTATGGGATATTTATAATCAAATAGATCTCAACTACTCAAGCGGCGATCTAGTGCTGAATGTAAATGCCAGAGCGGAAGTCGGTAGCCAAGTAAGAGTTATTACGCAAGAAACTAACTTAAATATCCGAAAGGGACCGGGCACTGATCAGCCCATCATTGGTAAAGCAGCTAAAGGTGAAATCCTTACCCTGATTAGCCAACCCAACGAACTTTGGTCATCTGTACGAACAAAAGATGGTGTAGAAGGATATGCTTATTCGCAATATCTCGAACCCGTCTCTTAATCAGCAATATATGTTTTTTGAGTGCCTTGCTGCTGTCAGCAAGGCATTTTTATTGTCATCGTTGTCGATGTTGTATGATCATTACATAAAAATTTTTTTTCGACTTTTTGATTTTTTTCTAAGCGCATTTTTTATAAAGCATCCGCTATACGTAGCTTCTTAAATAATAGCACATTAGCCCGAAATTCAACCCCAATCAGCATTCCACAGCACAAGCGTTTTTAAATTATCTTAACGAAACATTTGTGTTTTTTAAACACTATAAAGTCCTTTTTGGTATATGCTTTGTTTCCTTATTAAAGTCGTACCACGGTAAGTAGAATATCTCTGAACAAAATTTATTAGTTAACTTAAAACCTTGAAAAATGAAAAGACACACCTCAAACCTTGCATTAGCAGTAATAGCAACTTTCTTTGCCGGAACTGTAATGGCTCAAGTAGACACTACATCCACACCCACAGACACCACAGCAGCACCTGCTGATACTACTGTGAGTGTTCCTGATACAACAGAAAGTAGTCCTAATGCAAAAGTAGATGTACGTAAGACTAATTTGGGTACTGCTGTTGTAATGCAGTTCCACAATCATTCTTATATTACAAACAGAGAGCTCTTAAACAGAGAGCAGGCTATAAAAACAGAAGAAACAGAAGCGTAAATACTTCTTTCTTCTGGATTTAAGCATGAAGCGATAGTCTTTCTTAAGAAAGACTATCGCTTTTTTTATTTAGACACCACCGCACCTATTTGCAATACTCCCCTTACACAAACCGAGGTTATCGATGCACGCTGTCTTGATATTTTCCCTATTTTATGAATCAAAAAATTCATGTACGTTTGATAATAAAATACTATTATGTCGCAAAAGATTAAATGTCCTGGTTGTGGTACCGAATTTGAGCCTACTGATGCCATACGCGAAGAGGTGGAGCGGGAATTGCGCGCCAAGGTTACAGAATGGCAGAAGAAAAAAAATGAAGAGTATCAAGCCGAACTACAAAAGCGGGAACAAGAATGGCAACATAAACTACAGCAGGAGAAAAATGCGTTGCAAAAACAACTAGAGGAACAAGTACGGAAAAATGTTGCTTCGGACTTTGAGCACAAACTGGCCCTCCTCCAAAAAACCAATCAGGAGAATGAAGAAAAACTTAGAATATCCCGACAAAGAGAGATTGAACTCCTAAAACAGCAACAGGAACTGAAAAATAAAGAAGCCGAACTAGAACTTACATTGCAAAAAAAACTTAGCGAAGAGAGAGAAAAACTTATCGATCATCTTCGCAAAGTAGAGGCAGAAAAGAGCGCCCAAAAGGAAACAGAATATCAACTAAAGTTGAGAGAGCTGGAAAAGCAGTTGGAGGATCAGAAAAAGCTGGCCGAAGAAATGAAGCGCAAAGCCGAACAGGGCTCCATGCAATTGCAGGGAGAAAGCCAAGAGCTGGCATTGGAAGAAATGTTAAGCGCGGCATTCCCCTTTGACAAAATAGAGGAAGTAGCTAAAGGTGTAAGAGGTGCCGATTGTATACAAATCGTAAGGAATCAGCTGGGAGCGGAGTGTGGCAAAATCATCTGGGAAAGTAAACGTGCTGAAAATTTTAGTGCTGACTGGATTGAAAAACTAAAAGCAGACATGCGCGCAATAGGAGCCGATGTAGCGATACTGGTAACCCGCCGCTATCCGAAAGACATGAGCAGCTTTGGAGAAAAGGAAGGTGTTTGGATTTGCAGTTTTGTAGAAGCCAAAGCTCTGGCGGCAGTATTACGCGACGGCATATTACGCATCTATAAGGCTGTAAAAACCCATGAAAATAAGGGTGATAAAATTACCATGCTTTACAATTACCTTACCAGCCCCGAATTTGCCGAGCAATGGAATGCCATACGCGAAGGATTTCTGAGCATGAAAATGAGCATCCAGAAAGAGCGCGATGCTATGGAACGTCTTTGGAAAGCACGTGAAAAGCAACTCGAAAAAATCTTATTAAATGCCACACATATTAGGGGATCCATAGATGGCATCAGTGGATTAGAAAATGTAGATTTGAATCTCTTGGACTACGACGACAGCGAATAGACTCCATCATAAAAGAAAAACCCCTTACGTAAACGTAAGGGGCAACAACTATAAAACTTACAAACCTGAATCCCGCACCAGCACTTAGTCTGGTTTTTCCCCATCTAAAAAGGCATTCAACGTATTAATCTGACCTTGATTTTTATCATCAGATGATACCTCAAACTTGCTATAATAGCTTTCTACGTGTGATGTATAATTGCGCAATTCTATATTACGTCTGATATATGCGGGCACATTCTCAAACTCATCAGTAGGATTATTGGCATTTACATTATAAGAAAGATTACGCAATTTCTGAATACGCTCTATCTGTCTGCGCTTTTGCATCTCCATATCTTCCAAGCTCGCAGAATTGCTTCTCTCATTTCTGTCGGTAGTTTGAGTAAAGGACGTATACTCGTTTGTCACCTCAGGCTTTTCAAACATAGTCATCTCAGCACCTTCGGTTTCCTGAGCTTGTTCCTCTTGAGGTTGCTCTGCATCAGTATGATCCTCTTCAGCATATATGTTTACCGGCTTAGAAAGATAGCTTCTTACAGGCTCGGCTTTGAGAGCATCGGTGGCTTCTTCATTCAATTTCGGATATTGGAATACACGATCTCCCGGAACTGAAGGAGACTTGAATATTTCTTCTACCTTATCCGTTACAGGAACATCCTGTGACATCTGTTCAGCCGCGGCAAACTGAGCATCACTGTTCTCATCTCCCAGCAGATAATGAGTCTCTTCATTTTCATTAACCACATCCTCAACTGTAGGCATAGGTGCATCCATGAAAGGAATTTCCTCAACCAATTTCGGTGCCAACGGATCCGGCTGTAGTTCAAGTGAAACAGGTTCTGTAACAGGTGTCAAAGGTTCTGCAGGTTCTGTAACCGGAGCTATTACTTCAACAGACGACTTCTCTTCATTTAATGGCTTCAGCGTCATTACTATTTTTTCTTCAGGCTCTCCTTTCTTCAGCACCGGCTTTACAAACGTATCTTTATTTTCGAATCCTGTAGCTATAAGTGTAATACCTATTTGGTCTCCTAAAGAGCTATCATATCCCATACCCAGAATAACATCGGTATCTTCACCGGCTTGACTGAGTAGGTGAGATTGAATAATCTCAACTTCATCCATTGTAAACTCGTGTTCGCCTTCGGCAGAATTAATGTTGATAAGAATCCATTTTGCACCACGGATATCGTTATCATTCAGAAGTGGCGAATTAAGTGCTTCTTCTATTGCGCGCTGAGCACGGTTTTCACCGGATGCAGTAGCGCTACCCAATATAGCTACACCGCCATTTCTCATTACAGTACATACATCGGCAAAGTCTACGTTGATTTGACCCGTACTGTTAATAACATCGGTGATACATTTTGCTGCAGTGGCCAATACGTTATCCGCTTTTTCAAAAGCTTCACGCATTCTTAGGTTGCCAAACTGATGACGGAGTTTATCGTTGCTAATCACCAGTAAGGTATCCACGTATTGTCTGAGCTGCTTAATGCCCTCTTCTGCTTGTTGTTGGCGTTTTTTACCTTCATATGCAAAAGGCATGGTAACGATCCCTACTGTAAGCACGCCCATATCCCTACACACTTTAGCAATAATAGGAGCGCCTCCAGTACCGGTTCCACCACCCATACCTGCGGTAATAAAAACCATTTTGGTATTTACTTCCAGAATGCGTCTTATCTCTTCTAGAGATTCTTCACAAGCCTGACGGCCAATTTCCGGATTAGCCCCGGCCCCGAGACCTGCGGTAAGTTGTGGCCCCAATTGAATACGGTTAGGTACATTGCTTTGTGCCAACGCCTGTGCGTCCGTATTACAGATAATGAAATTGACGCCTTCTATATTTTGCTTAAACATGTAGTTTACAGCGTTACCGCCTCCACCACCAACACCTATCACCTTAATGATAGAAGACTGCTCTTTAGGTAAATCAAACTGTATCATAATTTAGAATTTAGGTACGCTACGCGCACGAGTTTTATAAATGGATTAGTAAGTTCACGGTACCTGTTACCCCCTCTCCATACATTCTTTAAAGGAATGCTGGAGAAGGGATAAAGGCTTAAGGCTATAGCATTTGAATAATGTAAAGATCTATTTCCAAGAACTCTCTGAAGACTTATTGCAAATGACTATCTTCCTCCTCAGCAAATATTTTTATAATTCCGTCTTTAAATTTTGACCAGAAGTCTTTCAGTGGCTGACGGGCGGGAGTTTGAGCTTCCGCACTAGCTTCCTCACTCTCTACACCCTCTTCCTGTGCTTTCTTCAAACCACCGGGAACTTCTACATTAATAAAATTCTTTTCAAATACCTTACGGTTATTTTCAAAATCATCGTAACCCTTAAGTATTAGGCCTAAACAGGTTGAATATGTAGGCTTCGCCAGCTCTTCAATATGACCAGCTGCCAGATGCTCATTGGGCAAGCCAATACGAGCAGGCAAGCCTGTAACGTACTCAGTAAGTTGAATCAAATGCCTTAATTGCGAACCTCCGCCTGTAAGCACAACACCGCCGTTCAGTTGACGATGATCCATTCCGATTTGCTTTAAATGATAAGTCACAAAATCCAGAATCTCACTCATGCGAGCCTGAATAATGTTAGCCAGATTTTTGACACTGATTTCTTTGGCAGGCATACCACGCAATCCAGGTATGGTGATATATGCATTAGACTTTGCCTCATTAGCTAATGCACTACCAAATTGCGTTTTCATTTGCTCTGCTTGGCTTTTCAGTACGCCAAGTCCAGTTTTAATATCATTAGTAATATTCTCCCCTGCAAAAGGAATAACCGCTGTATGACGTAGTACACCATCTGCAAATACGGCAAGATCAGTAGTACCACCGCCAATATCTACAATAGCCACGCCAGCTTCCAGATCTTCCTGAGCCATTACTGCAGCGGCAGATGCTAATGGTTGCAACACTAAGTCTTTTGTACGCAAACCTGCTTTTTCTACACTACGGTTGATATTCCGTATGGCATTTTTATCGCCTGTAATTATGTGGAAATTAGCGCCCAGTTTTACTCCACTATAACCAATAGGCTTAATGATATTGGGCATATTATCCACTGTAAATTCCTGAGGAATGACATCTATAATTTGATCCCCTGGTGGCACATAAGTTTTATACTGATTATTAATCAGCAGGTTTACTTCGGCCTGAGTAATCTCTTCTTCTTCATTATCACGAACAATGTCGCCACGTGTTTGAAGGCTTTTGATATGATGGCCGGCAATTCCAACGTACACTTCGTTGAAGCTTAAATTGGGATTCAACGCAAGACAATTTTCTACAGCCTGCTTGATTGCTTTTATGGTTTCGTCAATATTGAGCACCTGTCCGTGCTTTACGCCATTGCTGTTGGCTTTTCCAAAGCCTAATATTTCCAGCTTACCGAATTCGTTTTTTCGGCCGGCTATAACAGCAATCTTTGTGGTTCCAATATCAAGGCCTACAATAATGGGTTGTTCGGAATTCATAGTATATCGTTTTTAGTTGTTTTTATTTTAGTTTTTGAATCGTTTAAGATTTTATTGCACCTCACTTATCGTCTCGCTCCGCTACTTGTTGTCTTCTTAGTATCTGCTTTTTTCGTTTCTTCGGCTCTCAGTAATACATTTTTCTTGCCCTCATCTTTTTTAGGGGCCGCTTTCGTTGCCGTCGAATTGTTTGTTACTGGCTTTTTTGATTCAGTTTTTGAAGCTTCTGTTTTCTTAGTACTATTAGCAGATGTATTTTTTGAATCCGCCTTCTTCACTGCAACAGATTTATTCGTATTACCCGCAGCAGCTTGCGACAGCACATTCCGTTTACCTGTTTCCTTCTTTGCAACCTCGTCTGCCTTTTTAGAAACTGCAGATTTATTGGTCGTTACAGGTTTTGTAGTAGCAGCTGGTTTCACTTCCTTTACACTTCTCTCTTCTTTTTTAGTTCCATCAGCTTCCTTTTTCACAACAGGTGGCACTGTGGCTTTAGGTGTGGTGGATGTATTAGCGCTATCCTTGGCCGGCGCAACATTTTCTGCAGCACTTACTATTTCAGGCTCTTCCTCTAACAGCCCCTCTGCTTTGGAAAGAGAATCCAATGGCATAATCGCATCATAACCCACCTGCGGTGCCACTTCCAACAATTCATTAGTATGTCTAGATTCCTGCAACAATTTTTCGATATTCTTTCTAAGTTGAATAGAGTCGATTTTCGTATAATGATCTTTTACGCCGATCACCTGACCATCGTACTGCACATCAATCTTTCTGTATTTATCAAATCCTGTACGACTCAATACCTGGCTATAAAAAAGATAGAGTCTATGAAACTTTGACACAATATCACTTCCATCACCTAAATCCACTTTATGATTTCCCACCACGGGAATCATTTCCATTTTCCAGCAATCCACACCGCAGCTACTGATATTAATTTGTCCTACCTGCGCATTCCAGAAAGGATCGCTATTAATAAAGGAGGCTGTAGCGATTACGTTCTGTATCAAAGTACTATCAACTGCATTCAAGGTATTCTTTGAAGGATACCCGGTAAACACGGGAAGATCCAATGTAATTCTATCGGATAAGGGTATTTGTTTCGCAGCCTCATCGATATAGAAAGAAGCTCCTTCCTCCGTAAATACTCTTGCCAGCGGTTTACGCTCGGTGACATCCACATGCAGGACACTATTGTTATCGAAATAAAGATCTGCATTGTACACCCATGAGCTTTGCTCCAACAAATCCTCAATCTGAGCCAGATCTAATTCGGCCATACGCTGACCTTTTATCTCACCTTTAGCCGCAGCTTTTAAAAGGTTCTCTATCTGACTTTCCGAGGTAAAAAGCAAGTCCTCCCTAAATCCATTAATCTTAATCTGATAGCCATTACAAATCCCTTCCTCCTGAATGCGCATGGCAGCGGAAATGATGCTGCCCATTCCAACAGCAACACCCAACCACATGAGGGTCAAAAGCATTCTTTTTATGGCTCTTTTTCTTCTCACTTCACTAAGATTTGCTTTATAGGATCTACCAGTTTATCAATATCTCCAGCACCTGCAGTTACGAGTACTTCCCCGAATTCTTTATCAATATTTTTTGCAAACTTGCTATCTATCCAACTCAACAGTTCCTCTTTACTCATTAGCGACTTTGCATCTAGTTTTACTTTATCCCAAATCATTTTACTATCCACGCCCTCAATGGGCAGTTCTCTTGCGGGATAAATTGGCAAGAGAATCAAATGATCCACCATTCCCAACACCTCAGCAAAAGCATCTGCAAAGTCTCTAGTGCGACTGTACAAATGCGGTTGAAAAATAAGCGTACACTTTCTTCCTGAAAACAAGGTGCGCACTCCGTTGATTAAGGCCTTTAATTCTTCCGGATGATGAGCATAATCGTCAATAAACACCGGTGTGCTCTTGCTTCCATTTACTGCAGGTGGAATAACATACTCAAACCTGCGTTTTACGCCTTTAAAAGAACTAACAGCTTCTTTGATTTTATCGTCCTCAATATTCAAATGGGCAGCAATGGCAATTGCAGCTATCATATTCTCTACATTGTGCATGCCTCCCATGAACAGCTCTACTCCGGATATTCTACGATCTTGCAGCACTACATCAAACTGATATCCTCCGTTTCGAAGTACAATATTTTCTGCATACACTACTGCACTATCATTTTGTAGACTATAGCTTAGTGCTTGTTCACCACCCAGTGCTCTATCCAAACCAAATTTCTTCAGCAATACACCACCGGGTTTCACCTTTGCAGCAAATGCTCGAAAGGCTTCTTTGACATTCTCCTCCGTTTCATAAATGTCAAGATGGTCTGCATCCACTGCTGTAACCACCGCCATATCAGGGCTAAGCTTCAAAAAACTACGGTCGTATTCATCAGCTTCTATCACACATACATTTCTCTTATCACTCCAAAAATTTGTATTGTAATTTGCCGATACCCCTCCGAGAAAAGCATTGCATCCATAACCGCTATGCCTGAGCAGATGTGCAATCATGGTAGATGTAGTGGTTTTACCATGAGTGCCCGCTACACATATATTAAAAGAACTTTCAGTTATAAGTTGTAAAATATCGCTACGTTTTACTACCGGATACCCGTTTTCACGATAGAACACCAACTCTTTGTGATCCTTTGGAATAGCCGGAGTATATACTACATAATCCACATCTTTAGGTATTCGATCTACATCTTCTGTATAATGTATATCCGCACCTTCCTGTTGCAACTGCTTCGTAATTGCTGTTTCTGTTCTATCGTACCCGCTTATCTTTTTGCCTTTTGATAAGAAATAGCGGGCAATAGCACTCATCCCTATGCCACCAATGCCTATAAAATACAGGCTCTTTATAGCATCGATATTTTTTTTATTGCCACTCATTGATTGTTCATAACACACTCACTTTTCAAGCGAGCCTCATATTTATTCAATACATTTTAAAACTTCCTTAGCCACACGTTCATCTGCATCAATAATGGCCAGCTTCTCAAGCTGCTGACTCATCTCCAACCTTTTACTTTTATCAGCCGCCAGCTTAATGGCCATCTTTACCACTTTATCTTTTGCTTCGGCATCACTCACCATTAATGCTGCATTTTTATCTACCAGCTGCTTAGCATTGGCTGTTTGATGATCTTCTGCAGCAAAGGGGTATGGCACAAAAATGGTAGGTTTAGCAGCCACACATACCTCCGCAACTGTCATAGCGCCTGCTCTAGCAATGATGACATCCGCTGCGGCATAGGCATATTCCATCTCACGAATAAACTCATTTGCCCAAACCTGCTTGTGCTCGGCAGCAACCTGTGCTGCATCGGCTGCCATAGTTTTACCAGTTTGCCAAATAAGCTGAAGATTCGCTTTGAGCAAATCGTTGACTCCTGCCAACACAGCCTCATTAATTGACCGTGCTCCCAGGCTTCCTCCTACTACCAGCAGCGTTGTTTTTCCCGGCTCCAGATCAAAATATTCCAACGCTTCATTTTGACTTATAGTATGGCAGTTCACAATTTGGCTACGCACAGGGTTTCCGGTTACCATTATCTTTTCTACTGGGAAAAACTTTTCCATTCCATCTGTTCCGGTAAATACTTTCACCACACCCTTTGCCAGCATTTTATTGGCTTTGCCAGCAAAGGAATTCGACTCATGAATGAAAGTGGGAATACCCTGTCGTTGAGCATACTTCAGCACCGGAAAAGTAGAATATCCCCCTACTCCTATTACAGCGTTAGGACGAAAATCCTTGACAATCCTTCTTACTTGTAAGAAACTTTTGATAAGCTTCCACGGTAAGCCGATGTTTTTTATCAAAGAACTTCTGTTAAATCCAGCAATATCTATTCCTTTTATCTCGTATCCTGCTTGCGGCACTTTCTCCATCTCCATTTTATTCTTTGCTCCTACAAAAAGGATATCAATATCCGGTTGATGCTTCTTTAATGCATTCGCAATAGCTATAGCGGGAAAGATATGCCCGCCAGTACCACCTCCTGCTATGATAATTTTTTTACTCACCGGACGTTTCGTTTTTATCTTCGACGGATGGAGTATTTACTTTTACCGCTTGCAGGTTTTCTACATTTCTCGACACACTCAAAATAATTCCGATAGCCAGACACGTGAACAGAAAACTGGATCCTCCCATGCTCACCAGCGGCAGTGTCACACCTGTTACAGGAAAGAGACTTACCGTAACCGCCATATTGGAAAAAGCCTGTATTGCTAGCGTAAAACTCAGTCCTATTGACAGAAATGCGCCAAAGGCAAACGGACATTTCTTAAATATTCTAATACATCGATACAGAAACACGATATATACGAATACTAGAAATGCGCCTCCCACTAGTCCATACTCTTCTATAATAATGGCAAATATGAAATCATTATAAGCCTGTGGTAGATAATCACGTGTTGTACTATTACCGGGACCAACTCCCAACAATCCTCCTTTCGCAATAGCAATTTTTGCCTGATTTACCTGATACATTTCATCATTATCAGCCTCCTTACCTCCATATATAAAATTCTCCACACGGCCTACCCAAGTATTGACTCTTACAAAAAGCGGATGGGTTTTCTTCTCTCCACCTTCCACTTCTTCCACCACTTCCTGCCTTACTACTGATTCATTAGCTTCTGATGCATGACGGGCAACGGCAGCAATGATGAGCATGGCAATTGGTACTGCAGCTAGGCCCACCACTATTAACAGATGCTTGATATTCACCCTGCCAATAAACAGCAATACCATACAGCTAAATCCTAGTAGCAATGCAGTAGAAAGATTGGCAGGCGCAATAAGCATACAAGTAATACCTATTGGTATAATTACCGGCAAAAAGCCTTTTCTAAAACTCTTGATCACTTGCTGTTTACGACTCAACAATCTTGCTAGGTACATAAATAAAGCCAGCTTCGCCAGATCCGAAGTTTGCATCGTCATATTTATAAATGGCAAGCGAATCCAACGGCTTCCTTCATTCATTTTTACTCCAAAGAACAACGTATATATCAGTAAAGGAATACTCAGGATAAACAGGAACTTAGCTAATTTGGAATAAATTGTATAGTTAACTCTATGTGCAAAATACACCACCGCAAAACCCAGCAAAATGAAAACAACCTGTTTAAACAAATACACCTCGGTATTGCCCTTATAATTCTTATAAGCAAGCGAGCCGGTAGCGCTGTATACAGCCAATAGCGACACCAGGGTCAGCAATACAACTAGCGCCCAGATCACTTTATCGCCACGTGTATGGCGTGAAAGATTGTCGTGCCAATCTGCGGCCTCCATGGTTGTATTTGATATTTCAGCGGTTGTTGACATTTAATGTTATCGTTATTCTATTTATCAGTTTCAATTTTTTTTACAAATCGATTACTGCACGTTTAAATTGGGTACCTCTGTCTTCATAATTCTTAAAGAGATCAAAACTGGCACACCCTGGGCTCAGCAACACTACATCTCCCTTTTCTGCATAGCTGAACGCTGTTTTTACGGCATCTTCTGCACTGGTTGTATCTACAATTACAGGAACAACCCCTTCAAAAGCTTCATGTATTTTTTTATTATCCAGCCCCAGACATACAATTGCTTTTACTTTTTCCTTAACCAGATCCATCAGAAGATTATAATCATTTCCCTTATCCACCCCACCTAATATCAGAATAGTGGGCTTTTCCATACTTTCTAAAGCGAACCAAGTAGAATTAATGTTGGTTGCTTTACTATCGTTGATAAATTCTACACCTCTAATAGTTGCCACGTGCTCCATTCGATGCTCTAGATTCTGGAATGTTTGCACAGCCTCGCGAATCTTCTCCTTACGAATTTCCATTGTAGCCGCAGCTAGGCTCCCTGCCATAGTGTTGTATTGATTGTGTTTTCCTTTTAGCGTGAAATCGTACACGCTCATTGTCATAAAATCATCCCCGGTTCTAACATACATGTCGCCGTCCTTGATAAAAGCTGCACCTTTTTCCTGTTCCATACTAAATGATAGTTGTTTAGAGTTAATTTTAAATTGATCGATATACTGGGTGGTTATTTTATCATCCGCATTGTATATAAAATAATCTTCGGCTCGCTGATTCTCTGTGATCCTAAACTTGCTTCTGATATAATTTTCGAAATTGTAATCGTAACGATCTAGATGATCTTCCGTAATATTGGTAAGCACGGCTATATCAGGTCTGAAGCTCTGAATATCATCCAGCTGAAAACTACTCACCTCTACTACATATACCGGCTTGGGATCTTCGGCCACACATTTGGCAAATGAATCACCAATATTACCTACTAGGGCGGCATCTACTGCTGCTGTTTTTAAAATGTGGTAAATGAGTGATGTGGTAGTTGTTTTTCCGTTACTTCCCGTAATAGCGATAATCTTGCTATCGCCTTTATACCTGTATGCCAGCTCGATCTCGCTGATGACAGGTATTCCTTTCGCACGAATCTTTTTGATCAACTCATTTTTTTCTGGGATACCGGGACTTTTTACCACCTCGTCTGCACTTAGAATTCTTGTCTCATCATGCCCACCTTCTTCCCATTCAATACCGGCAGCATCCAATTCCTTACGATATACATCTTTCAAAGAACCAGCATCTGATACAAAAACCTTGCATCCCTTTTTCTTACCCAGCAATGCAGCCCCTACTCCACTTTCTCCTCCTCCCAAAATCACGAGTGATACAGGAGCCCGGTCGCTTTCACCAGCAAGAGTCATATGCTTATCCGAACTAGCGCTCACTTATTATCTTAATTTTAATGTCACAATACATATCACCACTAACAACACTTGCACAATCCAAAATCTAGTAACAATCTTTGCCTCATGATATCCTTTCTTTTGAAAGTGATGATGTAAAGGACTCATTAAAAATATTCTTCGTCCTTCTCCATATTTCTTTTTCGTGTATTTGAAATACCCCACCTGTAACATCACACTCAGATTCTCCACCAAAAACACACCACAGAAAATTGGTATCAACAATTCTTTATGTACAATGATGGCAATGGCCGCAATAATACCTCCAAGTGTCAGACTTCCCGTATCGCCCATAAAAACCTGCGCCGGATAAGAATTATACCACATAAAACCCACACAGGCACCAATCATTGCCGCAAGGAAAATAGACAGCTCACCTAAGTTGGGTATATACATAATGTTTAGATAATCGGCTACCACAAAATTTCCACTAGCGTAAGCAAAGACGCCGAGCATCACACCTATTAAGGCCGATGTACCGGAAGCCAAGCCATCTAGCCCGTCTGTGATATTTGCTCCGTTCGAAACTGCAATGATGATAAATGTTACAATGAGTATATACAATATCCATGTATACTTTTTCAATACCCCCGGCAATAGAATAGAGTAGTTAAACTCGTGACTCTTTACAAAAGGAATGGTAGTAATCGGCTCTTTAGATTCTACAAAATACTTTGGGGTGCCATTCACTACTTTTGTAATCACTTCAGGTCGTGCAGGGTTACCGGTATACTCTCTCCAGATTTTTACATTACTATTAAAGTACAATACCGAACCTACGAGGATACCAATACCCACCTGTCCTAATATCTTAAACCATCCTGCCAGTCCGTCCTTATCTCCTTTTTTGTAAGCAATACCTTGCTGCTGAGCAATGCGCTTTGCTCTTAATTTCAGATAATCATCGATAAATCCTATTATACCCAACCACACAGTTGCTACTAACATCAGAATTACATACACTGTATTCAAGCGGGCAAACAATAAAGTGGGAACAATAATCCCCAAAATGATGATGATGCCGCCCATAGTGGGAGTTCCCTTCTTGGCTTCTTCTCCCGCAAGCCCCAAATCACGCACTGTTTCACCCACCTGCTTTCTCCTCAATAAATTGATCAGTTTCTTGCCATACACCAACGTAATAATTAAAGCCAGCAGCACAGCCATCATAATTCTGAAGGTCTGGAACTCCATAAGATTCCTTCCCGGAAAGCTGATACCCTGCTGTTTAAACCATTCGAATAAATGATATAACATAATTACGTTGATGTTTTATGAAACCGGAAATTGCAAAGGCCATTCCTTATTCATTTCCTGTATTTGTCTATATATTATTTGTCCAACAATCCGAACATTTCGCTCAGTACTTCTTTATCGTCAAAGTGATTTCTCACACCGTTGATTTCCTGATAACTTTCATGCCCTTTACCGGCTATTAATATGATATCTTCTTTATTTGCCAAGGCTACAGCTGTTTTAATCGCTTCTTTGCGATCGGTAATAGCTATATATTTTCTTCGTGCGGCGGCCGGCACTCCTGCTTCCATCTCTTTAATAATTGCTGCAGCATCTTCAAATCGCGGATTATCGCTAGTAAATACAACTTTATCACTATGCTCTACTGCTACTTCTGCCATTATTGGCCGTTTGGCCTTATCTCTATTTCCTCCGCACCCCACTACCGTAATGATTTGTTCAAAACCTTTGCGAAGCTTTTTTATAGTAGCCAATACGTTTAATAAAGCGTCGGGAGTATGAGCATAATCCACAATTCCAATCACTCTTTCTTTATTCGATATAATGTAATCGAATCTCCCTGGCGCGCCAGGTAGCACACTTAAATGTTGTAACACCTCTTCTTTATCTGCTCCTAGACAAATAGCTGCGCCATATACAGCGAGCAGATTATAGGCATTAAACTCTCCTATTAACCTAAAGTGCACTTCTTTCCCATCCACATCAAGGTGCAGCCCCAGTATGTTATTATCTAGAATTCGCCCTTTAAAGTCGCTAATAGACTTTAAGGAATACGTTTTTATGGCTGCTCTTGTATTCTGCACCATTACCCTGCCCCGTTTATCATCCACATTAGTAATGGCAAAAGCCTCTTTAGGCAAGGAGTCAAAGAACTGCTTTTTTACATTGATGTATTCAGCAAAATCTTTGTGATAATCCAAGTGATCATGAGTGATATTGCTGAATATTCCTCCTGCATATTCCAATCCCTCAATTCTATGCTGATGAATGGCATGAGAGCTTACTTCCATAAAAGCATAAGAGCAGGAAGCATCTACCATTTCAGCAAGTAATGCATTCAAGCTTATGGCATCGGGTGTAGTATGCGTCGACTCTAACACCTTATCTCCAATACAATTCTGCACTGTACTAATAAGGCCGCACTTATATCCCAATGAAGAGAACAACTGATACAATAACGTAGCAATTGTTGTTTTCCCATTGGTTCCTGTCACACCTACAAGTTTTAGCTTCTGAGATGGTGAGCCATAAAAGTTATGAGCCATCACTCCGGCTGCTGCTGCACTATTTTCTACCTGCACCCAGGTAATCCCTTCCTTAACTATGGCAGGCATTTGCTCACAAACTATCGCAATAGCACCGCTCTCAATAGCCTTATCAATGAACTGATGGCCATCCACCGCTGTACCCTTCACCGCTATAAACACACATCCGGCCTGTACTTTACGAGAGTCTATACAAATACCTTTCACTTCTACTTCTGTACTTCCAATTACTGCCTGCAATCGCACCTTGTATAGAACATCCTGTAATAGCACTTAATGAGTATTTGTATATTTATTTTTATTTACTTCTTTTCATCAGGCTAAGCTTAATGATACCACCTGACCTTTTTTAATAGGAACACCAGGCTCAATAGATTGCATTGTAACTTTTCCACTTCCCTTGACATTCACCTGAAGTCCCATTTGTTCAAGCAACTTAATCGCATCTCGCAAAGTCATTCCCTTCACATTAGGCATAAGCTGATCTTTCACTACATTTTTTCTTACAATACGCTGATAATCGTCAGCATACATCGTAGCCCAATCGTTTTGCTGAATGGAGTCCACAAAGGACAGATTTAAATACTTGAGCACACTCTTAATATTCTGCGTACTTCCGGCATAGAAATAATGACCACTATCCACATCCCCTTCATAATCTTTAGGAGTTTTGCGATCGACATACATTGAATAAATCTTGGTCGCTATTTCCTTAAACACCGGAGCTGCTAATTGCCCACCATAATACAAACCCGAACCGGCTCTGGTACGTATTACTACAATACAGGAATACTGCGGATTATCGGCAGGAAAATATCCAGCAAATGAGGCCTGATAAATCCTGTGTGCATACCCTATTCCTTTATCGGCCACTTGTGCAGTACCAGTTTTACCTGCCACCTTAAAAGGCAGATCTTTGAATACATTTTTTCCAGACCCCTCTGTTACCACCATCTCCAGCGCCTTTTTAGCAGCCTCTATCGTCCCCGGTTTACAAATCTGGCGCTCCAATATTGTAGGTTGAAACTCTTTTACAACAACACCTTTATTTCGAATGCTATTCACCAGATAAGGCTTCATCATGGTGCCGTTATTGGCAATTGCATTGTACAGAGTCAACAGCTGTATGGGACTTACATTAATGGCATACCCAAAAGCCATAGTTACAAGGTTCATCACCCCTCCGGCGTTAACTTCCAATGGTGCCACATAAGGCTTTGGAACGGCGGCCAGATCAATGGGCGATTTAGTTGTCAGATGATATTTATCCAGATACCTTCTATACTCTGTAGGATCTTTTCCGAATGCTTTCAGTGCTACCTTACCCATTCCTACATTAGAGCTATGCGCTATGCATTCCTCTATAGTCATTACAGGCTTGGGCATTCTGTGCGCATCGGTAATCGGACGGGGCCCTACCTGCATGCGACCGGTACTGCCAACTTCGAAAAGATCTCCAGGCTTTACTGCCCCTTTATCTATAGAAGCCAAAAAACTTACAATCTTAATCGTTGATCCCGGTTCAGTTACACGCAACGCGTAGTTATCATTTTCCCAATAGGTAGTATCGTTAGGATTTCTACCCAGATTGGCAATCGCCTTAATCTTACCGGTTTTTGTCTCCATCACGATAGCCGTTCCATACTCTGCTTTTACAGCTTGCAACATGCGCAACAGAGCCATCTCTGTAATATCCTGCATGTTTACATCTAGAGTAGTGTAGATATCCTTACCATCTTCAGGCTCTACCTGGAAACCCTCCACCGGTACGGCGCCACCGGCAATAAACCGAACAAGCCTTTTACCATTTTGCCCGGTTAACAAACTATCATAGCTCATCTCCAGTCCCACATTCATCTTCTTCACCTTACCTTCACTATTGATATACTCACGACTCAACCCGATAGTTCTATTAGCCAACAATCCAAAAGGTGCTACGCGCTTACTCGACTGCTCGATGATAATTCCACTTTTATTTTTTCCTAAACGTACCAGCGGAAACTCGCGCAATGCTTTATAATCCTCAAACGAAATTCTCTTTTTTAAAGGATAATAGCGATTCCCTTTCTTATATGCCTTATCAAAATCTTTTCTGTACTGTTCTGCAGTTTTATCCTTAAAGTGATTGGCCATGGCGATAGCGAAAGAATCGATATGCTCCTTATAAATCTTTCCATCTTTCTCGCGCAACCCATCAGCCATAAAATCCATATATACGTTAAACTGAGGCAAGGAAGTACTCAGCATTTGTCCATCTTCACTAAATATTGTTCCGCGATCTGCCGCAATTTCCACTATACGTTGATGCATGCTATCGCCCATACTACGCCAGTGATCACCCTGAAAACGCTGAATCACTATAGCCTTTGCCAGAATGAAGACAGAGAAAACTACTATGCCTATAAAGCACAGATACACCCGCCACAATATGTCTTTCTTAATCTCCATATTCTGTTCTACCCTCTCCCCGAATTGAAGAATGATTTAACAATAACCACTTATTACTACCCGACAAAATCAATGAACATCCACTACGTAACTTTCAAGAGAATCCTTCAACACGTAGGGAGTTTCATTTAGCTCGCTTAAGCCCAGCGGCTGCAAGGCCTTTGATAACTGGCTCGGCTTACTGCGAAACATCACCTCACTCTTAAGGCTTTTATATTCCCACTGCAGCTCCTTTACTTCTTTTGCAGTGGCATTTATCTTTCGCACCGTTTTGTCGGCCATATGACCATTATAGATATAGAGCACGGCTAGGAATGCCAGAAAGAAAAGAAACGGCACTTGCTTCACTATCGACTGATAGTTCAGCCATTTCTTCCAATCCAATCTCACCTTTATTTCTTTTTTTCCCGACATGTTTATTCTTTGATAGGATATTTTCTATTTACAATCGCTCTGCAACCCTCAGCTTAGCACTTCTAGAGCGAGGATTACGCCTCAACTCCTCGTCCGTAGCCACAATCGGTTTTTTAGTTATTACCTGAAAAACCTTTTCTCGTTTTACGGTTTCAAATGGATGCTCTTCCCGCTCCTCAAATGTCCCTTCTTTCAAAAATCGTTTTACCAATCTATCTTCAACCGAATGAAAAGTAATTACCGCAATGCGCCCGCCTTTTCGAAGAAGGCCTACCGATTGCTCCAACATTTCCTGCAACACCACCATCTCTTCATTCACCTCAATACGCAATGCCTGAAACACCTGCGCAAAATATTTATTAGGATTACCCTTTACCACATCCCGGAGCGCATTCTTAAAACCTTCAACTGTTTTAAGCGACACAACATCTCTGATCGTTACAATCTTTTTAGCCAGCGTTTTCGCATTGGTCACTTCACCATATCGCTCGAACAACTTATGCAACTCCGCCTCCGTATACTTCTGCAAAATGTCGAATGCCGTAACAGGCAGCCTTCTATCCATCCGCATATCCAACTCTGCATTAAACCGGATACTGAATCCACGATCAGCTTCATCGAACTGATGACTACTCACACCCAAATCAGCCAAAATTCCATCCACTTGCTCTACATTATGAAGGCGTAGAAAGCGCTGGATATACCTGAAGTTTTGCTGAATAAAAATTACCCGCGGATCATCCGGAACATTTTTAAGTGCATCAGCATCCTGATCAAAAGCATACAATCGTCCATGCTCATTCAACCTAGCTAAAATAGCAGCCGAATGACCACCCCCACCAAACGTACAGTCTACATACACTCCATCCGGTTTTATATGCAACCCTTCTATAGTCTCATTCAGTAATACAGGAGTATGATATCCATTTGCCACATCACCATGTTGAGAAGCCGATAAGAAATCTTGTTTTGATACAGATTCCTTTTTATTTTTTTTACTTTTCAACTTTTATCCTTTTAACCTTGAAAAATTGGCATCACAATCAACCGCCTGTCATTACCTGGCTAGCCAGATCACTGAACGACTCCGGTGAAAACGCATCAAAGAACTCTTTATATTTTACTTTATCCCAGATTTCCATTTTATTGCCGGCAGGCACCAGCACGATGTCTTTTTGGATGCCCGCATATTCCTTCAGTGTAGCAGGCAATAATATTCTTCCGGCACTATCCGGCTCTACTAGCGTAGCACCATTTAAGAAATACCGCTTAAACTGCCTTACCTTCGGATCAAAATCATTTAAAGCATTAATTTTTTCAGCAATGGGCTCCCAGGAACTTATTGGATACAGACTTAAACATTTTTCAAACCCTCTATTTATGACAAAACGCTCGGTATCCCCCTCTACCAGCTGTTTTTTAAAACCAGCCGGTAAAAGGAAGCGGCCTTTCGCATCCACTGTAGCCTCAAATTCTCCTAGGAAACCGGTCATAAATAGATTTTACAGTATTAATACTACTAATTTAACACAAAATAACACTTTTTCCCACTTATTGACCAAATTTTACCCTTTTTGATTTATCCACAAATGAAAACCCGCTCAAAGCCTTATAGGACAAGGACTTTACAGCATCCATAAGAATTATCTTAAAAATGAATGTTAATATACTGTGGATTACTGTGCACAAAAGGTGTATTACTATTATTTCCTGTGAATAAAACAGGAAAAAATGTGATATCCTGTGCAAAAACCCAGAAATTTGTCGCATTTATTGTGAGTATATAAAAACTGCCGTTACCTAAATATTTCTACATGCATCCCAAGTTGCTCTCCATAAAATATTTTACCTATAATCTACCCGAGGAGAAAATAGCGTTTCACCCATTGGCTCATAGAGACGAATCTAAGCTATTGATTTACAGAGATGGAAATATCCAAGAAAGTACCTATAAAAACATTGCGGAGCAAATCCCTTCTGGCTCACTAATGATTTTTAATAATACCAAAGTTGTGGAAGCGCGGCTGCTATTTCAAAAGCCGACAGGGGGTGTCATCGAAATCTTTTGTTTGGAACCGCACGAAAGCTACCCCGATATCACCACAGCTATGAATCAGGTAGGGAAAGTGCAATGGTTGTGTCTTATTGGCGGTGCATCGAAGTGGAAGCCGGGAATGATTTTATCCCTCCCCTTACAGATAGGTGGTAAAAATTACCTTCTCGAAGCTTCATATATTGAAAAACGTACCGACTGCTTTGTAATTGAGCTAAGATGGGATTGTCCGGTTAGTTTTGCTGAGGTATTACACTACGCTGGTCATGTTCCACTGCCCCCTTATATCAAGAGAGCCGATGAACGAGCCGATAAAACCCGCTATCAGACCGTTTTTGCACAACATGAGGGTTCCGTAGCAGCGCCCACCGCGGGACTGCATTTTACTGAGAACATACTAAACCATTTGGCAGATAGAAACATACAAACGGACTTTGTCACCCTGCATGTAGGTGCCGGTACTTTCAAACCGGTAAAAGCCGATATCATGGAAAACCATGAAATGCATTATGAATGGATTGAAGTGAAGCAATCGCTGATCTCAAGCTTAATGCAGCATCGGGAGACGCCTATAGTAGCCGTAGGGACCACTTCCATGCGTACATTGGAAAGTCTCTATTGGCTAGGAACAAAGCTGCTTCACCATCCCAATATATTCGATAATCAGCTACCGATACTAACACAGTGGGAGTGTTACGAAATACAGCATCAGCCCACACTTGGGGAGGCATTGGAAGCACTATTACACTATATGCAAAAAAACAATCGTGACCGGCTGCTTGCTAAAACACAAATCATCATTGCTCCAGGGTATAATTTTAAAGTAGTGGAAGGATTGGTTACCAATTTTCACCAGCCGGCTTCTACATTATTATTATTAGTGGCTGCTTTTATCGGCAATGACTGGAAGAAAGTATATGACTATGCCTTGCAACACAACTTCCGTTTTTTAAGTTATGGCGACGGAAATCTATTGTGGCGTTATAAAAATAATTAAGAATGCCAAAAACTTTCACTCAAAGAAAAAACCCTCATGAAGAAACACTCCATGAGGGTTAAATTTTATATGGAACCAATCCAGATTCCACACCCAAAACCTTAAAAACTTTCCTAGTTCAGCAGCGACTCAATTTTCTTTACAAAATTGCTCTTAGGTTGAGCCCCTACCAGTTTATCCACTACCTGTCCGTTTTTGATAAACAAAATAGCAGGAATAGAGGTAATACCGTAATTCATCGAAACCTGCGGATTCACATCCACATTTACTTTTCCGATGTTCACTTTGCCTTCGTATTCTTTTGCAAGCTCTTCAATAACAGGACCAATAGCGCGGCAAGGACCACACCACTCGGCCCAGAAGTCTACCACTGTCAGTTTATCTGAGTCCAGTACCTCTGTCTGGAAGTTAGCATCTGTAAATTCTTTTGCCATTATTAAGATAGTTTAAAGTTGATAATTCGTTTTAAAAAACCCTGTCAAAGTTAAGTGCACAAAAGAATAACAGCAAATGCTCCAATTTGTTGTGAAGAAAATGTCAATTCCTCGCTTTCCACCTCTCGGTATTTAATGGGATACGGTCTGAAAAGACTCCGGTTGGTGCCGATATTTGAAAATCAGAGCAAAAAGCACTGCGATGGTCAATGCGTAAGCGCTGAAGATGAACCATACCGAAGACCAGTCGGTTACACCATCTATTGTATAATGTTGCACCATCCAACCACTGCCGTAGCTACCTATCATGGCGCCTATTCCATTAGTCATCATCATAAATAGTCCCTGTGCGCTTCCCCTAATATTAGATGGTGCTTCTTTTTCGATAAACAAAGAACCGGAGATATTGAAAAAGTCAAAAGCCATTCCATAAACTATCATAGACAAAATCAGGAATATCAGTCCGCTACCTGGATTACCGATGCCGAAAAGCCCGAAACGCAGACACCAAGCCACCATACTCATCAACATCACCGTTTTAATACCATAGCGTCTTAAGAAAAAAGGAATGGTTACAATAAACACGGTTTCGGATATTTGAGAGATGGATACCAAGATATTTGGGTATTTCACCCCAATCGTATCCGCATATGCGGGGTCAGATTTAAAATGGTCGATAAAAGGCACGCCCCACTGATTGGTGATTTGCAGAGCTGCACCTAGGAACATAGAGAAAATAAAGAAAATGGCCATTTTGGTAATCCCGAACAATTTGAGGGCATCCAACCCGAAAGCCTCGGCCAGTGAAGAAGACTTGGTATTAGCCGGCTTACAATATGGGAGTGTAAAACAATAAAGCCCTGTAATAATCGAACTGCCGCAGGCAAAAAGTAGCTGTCCTTTGGTCAGTGTCAGATGAAATAAATCGGTTAGCCACATAGCCGCAATAAATCCTATGGTTCCCCACACTCTTATGGGAGGAAAATCTTTTTGCGGTTCCATTCCATGACTCTTCAGCACATAGTAAGACACCGTATTATTCAGCGAAATGGTAGGCATATAAGCTGCACACACCAATAACATAGCCCAGAACATGGTGGTGGGTGTAGTTACGGTAGAAGCATAATATAATGCTGCTGCCCCCACCAGATGCATAATACCCAGCAGTCTTTCGGCATTGATCCATTTATCACTTACAATTCCTAGCAGAGGTGGCATGAAAATAGAAGCAATACCTAGGGTCAGAAACACCGTACCAATCTCCTCCCCCTGAAAATGCAAAGTAGCATACATGTAACCTCCGATAGAAGTAAGATAGGCTCCCCAGATAAAAAACTGAAGGAAGTTAATGATAGTCAATCTAAACTTAATGGACATACGGATGATTTTACTTATTTAGTACAACCAGTGTGGATATGAAGTACGTCATTGCCGCCCTCGCATTTGGCAGTACAATAATATAGCAGCCCAACGAATCTAAATAAAAATTGTGAACAAACTAATATATTTCAACGTGAATATAAATTTTTAAAACATACCTCACCAGAAGAGTATCTGCTCAATTCAGATCCAGGTAAGGATCTCCGAGGAAATATGAGTTCAATCATGAAATTTTAAACCTATAAACTTATCATCCGTTATATCTTTGTAGCATTAATTGATTCTAATGAGTATACAAACCTTACCCGTCGCCGATAGTCAGTTACAGAAAATAGCAGACAAAGTATATAACGGACAAAGAATTAGTGATGAAGAAGGACTTTATCTGTTCGAGCACGGTAGCTTAGCTTTTGTAGGAGCACTGGCCAATTATATCAGAGAACAAAAGCATGGCAATATCACCTATTTTAATAGAAACTTCCATATTGAGCCTACTAATGCTTGTGTATATTCCTGTCATTTCTGTAGCTATAGCCGTTTGTATGCACACCGCGATGAGGCTTGGGAGCTGTCGCTGGAGCAAATGATGGACATTGTTCGCAAATACGACAACGAACCGGTGACGGAAGTACATATCGTAGGTGGCGTGCACCCTAAAATGAATTTGGAGTTTTTTGCTGAATTACTAAGAAAAATCAAGGCGCACCGTCCGGACCTGCATATTAAAGGGTTTACCGCTGTAGAGCTGGATTATATGTTCCGCAAGGCTAAAAAAACAGTTCGAGAAGGATTGGAATATCTTAAAGAAGCAGGACTGGAAAGCCTGCCGGGTGGTGGAGCTGAGATTTTTGCTCCGGAAATCCGCAAACAGATTTGTGCCGATAAGGTAGATGGTCAAGGCTGGCTACATATTCATCAAACAGCACACGAACTGGGTATGCAAACCAATGCCACTATGCTGTTTGGTCATATCGAAAAATTTGAACACCGTATCGATCACATGCGTCAGCTGCGCGAATTACAAGATAAAACCGGCGGCTTTAATACGTTCATCCCGCTAAAATTCCGCAATAAGGACAACGACATGAGCCATGTACCCGAAACCTCTCTGATTGAAGATATGAGGATGTATGCCATTGCTCGTATTTATTTGGACAACTTCCCGCATGTCAAGGCCTACTGGCCCATGTTGGGACGTCAAAATGCTCAATTGTCACTCTCCTTCGGTGTAAATGATATCGATGGAACTATCGATGACACTACTAAGATTTACTCTATGGCGGGTGCCGAAGAACAAAATCCTTCCATGACCACCGAGGAACTTGTAAATCTTATAAAACAAGCTAAAAGACGTCCGGTAGAACGTGGTACCCTTTACAACATTATCAAAGACTATGGTGAAGCCTCTGCCGTCGAAGTGAATATTGCATCCTTAAATTGACAAGAGTATTTCAAATTTGCCATTTAGCGGCATTTTTGTTATATTGCTAATACAAAAATGCCAGGCCATGAGTAAAGTATCCTCGATTCTTGCCAGAAAAGGTAGCGATATCATTTCCGTGCAAACCCATACTACCGTGTATGATGCCCTTAAAATAATGGCCGAAAAAAATATCGGTTCATTGGTAGTTATGGATGGAGAAAAATATGCCGGCATTCTTACCGAACGAGACTACTCCCGCAAAGTGATTCTGCAGGGTAAACATTCCGAAAACACAACAGTGGGGGAAATCATGTCTACAGATTTACCTACTGTAAGTCCCCATGACAGCGTAGAACGCTGCATGCAGCTCATGTCTGATAAAAATATTCGCTATCTACCCGTATTCGAAGGAGATAAATTATCGGGGGTTATTTCTATCAGCGATGTAGTTACTGAAACTATATTACAACAGAAAGAAACCATTCATCATCTGCAAAGCTACATCCACGGCTAGTGCAGCTTTTGAAGTGCGTCATTAATAATAGTACTCACTTCCGCTGCACGATTCAGTACTATCATATGAGTACCACCCTCGATAATATGTGTAGGATGTGACGTTTTTACCGGGAAAATTTGATCGTCGCTACCATGTATGTGAATGATATTTTCCGGAACATACTCGTTTTTCCAATGCAGCACCTGTTCTAGTGCCCATTTCACATAATTTATACGCATGTGACGTCGATAATGATTAGCCAGTTGCTGCTCCTGAGGCGCGAATGCACCTAATCGTTTATTAGCAAGTTTATATAATACTTCACTCTCACGCAAGCGATTTAAGGGAAGCACCCTGTTAATTCGGAGTCGACCTGCCCAACGCCATATAAGTGGCAGTTCTTCTGTGGTTTTAATGCTGGAGATGAGTATTACCTGTTTTACTCTTCGGGTTCTGGCTATTTCCAATGCAACCATGCCCCCAAAGGACACGCCGATAATTACCGGCTCTTCCTCCTTAATATGTGCAGCCATGCGTTGTACATAAGCTGAATAAGTTTCGCCAGATAATGGATCCGGCCACTCAATACCTACGAGCTCCGCGTTATGCAGTGTAAGGTTTCGGAATATTCTGGTATCCGCCCCAAAACCCGGAATACAATATATTTTTCGCAATCCCCGATGCTCCACGATTATGTCACATTTATTGGAAATAAAATCCAAGAAATAATAGCCAGTCTACAACAAATCTAAAAAGAAAAAAGCGAAGGCATATTTCCTTCGCTTTTCCATATAAGTGAAAATAATTCTTATCAGCTTAAACCAAACATTCCTCTGTTGAGTTGTTGCAACAATTGGTTTTTGTATTCAGCAGCCACCAGTAGGGAAATGTTGTGGGGGCTTCCGCCATACGATACCATACGGATTGGAATATTTCTGATAGAACCGAAAAGCTTCTTGATAATTTCTTCGGTTTCGTTGATATTGTGCCCCACTACGCAAACGATCGTTTGATTTTCGTCCACCTCTACCGTACCCAACGCTTCCAATTCTTTCACGATATGTTTCAGATGCTCAGCATTATCAATGGTAAGGGACACTGCTACCTCCGAAGTCGTAATCATGTCTATAGGTGTTTTATATTTTTCAAACACCTCAAACACTTTTCTTAAAAATCCGTATGCTAACAACATACGACCACTTCTGATTTTAATGGCGTAGATATTATCCTTAGCTGCCACTGCCTTAACACCTGATGAAGCAGCCTCACCAGTTATCAATGTGCCTTTAGCATCGGGCTGCATGGTATTCAACAACTTTACCGGAATCTTGTATTGCTGGGCGGGCCATATGGATGCCGGGTGCAAAATTTTGGCTCCGAAATAGGCCAGCTCAGCTGCCTCATCAAAGCTTAGTTGCTCTATTGGAAAAGTTTTGTTTACTATACGCGGGTCGTTATTATGCATACCGTCTATATCGGTCCAAATTTCACATACCGATGCGTTAATAGCTGCAGCCACCAGCGATGCGGTATAGTCGCTACCACCGCGTTTGAGGTTATCCACCTCGCCTCTCGCATTTCTGCAGATATATCCCTGCGTTACGAGCACGCGTTTATCCTTATGTTGTTCCAGCAGATTCGATAACCTAGTGCGAATGCTACCCAATTGTGGTTCTTCATTCTCATCAATAGTCATAAACTCCAAAGCCGGCAACAACGCGTAAGACTCGCCGATTTCGTCCAGATAGCAGCAGAATATTTTGGTTGACAATAACTCTCCTTGCGCCAAGATATCTTTATTCAACGCTTCGCTGAAGGATATCTTTAAAATAATATGCAGGAAGTCGAAATGCTCTTCAACAATATTCTTTGCTTTCTCATAAGCCTTTTCATCAGTAAGCAGTTCCCTGATAAAAGTTTTATAGTGCTCGTGTAAGGCGTTAATATTCTGCAATGCCGTATGTCTGTCATTTGCAGCTATATTATTGCCGATGGTAACAAGCGCATTAGTAGTACCGGACAAAGCGGAAAGTACCACCAGAGCGGGCTCCGACTGCTTATTCAAAAGCGATGCGATGTGTTTCATACGCTCGGGCTTGCCCACGCTTGTACCGCCAAACTTCATTACTTTCATGATCGTAAGATGTGGTTGTTTTGTGTTCCTAATTAAAATTGGCTTGCAAATATACGTTGCAATAGTTTATAAACATTGTAGAGAAATTAGGGCTGAAGTAGCCCTAAACAGTAGCCCGTCGGAAGACAAAAGGTGTACACACTGCTGTAATGCAGAATATTTTAAGCAGTGGACAATGATAGGTCAAAACGTTCGGCGAGCTGCTTGAGATCCGTTACAACCGCATCCAACAAAGGAATGCCTTCTTTTTTTCTTAGCTCCTCCATTTCTCTTTCAGGATCTCCAGGAATGAGCACTTTTTCATGCCCCGGTAATGTACGCGCATTTCGGAAGCCGCTAATCCAGTCATCCATATCCCTTTTATATTCCTCTACCGAACGAAAAGCATCAATCCGCATCGCCCCAAAAAAATGACCTATCCCCTTACCGGGTTGACGCGCGGGCATCGGTACATAGGCCGGAAATGGGGGTACCCACGGTGCATAATTGGCGCCACTTAGTAAAGCTGAGAAAATATCTACCATGGCTCCCAATGCATAACCTTTATGACTGCCATGCTCCCTATCGCCGCCTAGAGGCAATAAAGCACCTCCTTTTTTGAGTATATTGGCGTCGGTGGTAGGGTTTCCTTCTGCATCCTGTACCCAACCTAAGGGAGCTTCCTGGTTTTTACGTTGCAAAATTTCAAGCTTACCATTGGCCGCAGTAGTGGTTGCCATATCCATTACAAACGGCGGTTGCGAACCTGCCGGAGCAGCTACACAGATAGGATTAGTACCTAACATTTTGGCTGTAGAAAAAGTAGGTGCCACCAGCGGACTGGCATTGGTCATCGAAATACCAATCATATCATGCACCAACGCTTTCATGGCATGGGCCGCAGCTATGCCGTAGTGGTTACTATTTTGTACACTTACCCAGCCGGTACCTACTTCTTTTGCCTTTTGGATAGCAATATCCATAGCAACAGGCGCCACCACTAATCCTAAGCCACTGTCGCCGTCAACCACAGCAGTGGAAGGCGTTTCGTGGATCACTTTTATATCAGGTGTTGCATTAACTCTTTTTGCTTCCCACAACCGCACATACCCACTGAGACGAGCCACCCCATGCGAATCCACCCCCCGAAGGTCAGCCGATAGTAATACTTGCGTGGCAGACGTTGCCTGCTCTTCCGGGCAACCCATACTTTCAAAAACCTTACGTGTAAAATCGAACAGCCGCTCGTAGCTAAACAATTGCGTACTCATACCAACAAAGAAACAATAAAATGCTTAGAAATCTTTCTGGATAAAATAATAGAATAGAAGCTCCCTTAGCAGGTTTATAAAAAATAATAAAAGGTGTAAACATAAGGTTAGCACGAGACATCGAGGTGCAATACAGGTGCCCTAGCACCTGAAATATCATAGGAACAACGGCTAAGGACAAACGAATGCAGTAAACAACTACATTATTAATGGATTATAAGCCATAAACCATGCCAAACTGCTCCATTTTAATAGCTTTTTATCAGAAATTTCATAAAAAAAGCCCCGCGAAGCGGAGCTCTATATAAAAAAACTACATTTTTAGAAAGGTAAATCGTCTACAGGTTCATCAAAATCATTAACCGAAGATGCGTTGGAAGAAGAAGTATTGGTAATATCAGAAGCTGAAGTACCCTCCGTTGGCGTAGTAGCTGGTGCCGTTGCAGCATCCCCTCTGCCACCGAGTAGTTGCAGTTCACGCACGCGCAAAATCAAGGCTGCACCTGCTGTACCGTCGTTTCTTGTAAAGCTTCTTACATCAGGCTGTCCTTCTACATATACCTGTTTACCCTTTGTTAGATATTGCGAAACGGTTGTTCTATCTGTCCACCATGCACACTCCACCCACGTAGTACGCTCCTGATTATTTCCTTGGCTGTCTCTATACCTTTCAGTATGTGCTACGGTAAAATTGATGACATTTCTTCCGTTTACATTATTAACAAGGCAATCTCTTCCCAGATTACCAATAACTTGCATTTTAATCATAATACGCGATTTAAGTACTCCTAGAATTTGAACGGCAAGATAGCTTTTTTATTGCGGTTGTTTAAGTAAAAAAAGATAGAAGTTTTATAGGTTAACAAATACTATGATAAATATTAAAAATAAACAATATTTTATAATGAAAAATTATTTATTTTAATATTATCAACTTTCAAAAGGTTGCCAACAGAGCACCCCATTTCACAATACCTAAATTCAGTATCTTTGTCAATTAATTTTTTCAAAAATGAGCAAGAAAGGGAAAGTTTTGGTGGCAATGAGTGGGGGTATTGACAGTACCGTAGTGGCCCTTATGCTGCATCACGAAGGCTATGAAGTAGTAGGAATTACCATGAAAACATGGGATTATGCACAGAGTGGAGGCAGCAAAAAGGAAACCGGCTGCTGCAATGTCGATAGCTTTAATGATGCCCGGATGGCAGCTGTACAACATGGATTTCCGCATTTTATTTTAGATATACGGGAAGAGTTTGGAGACTTTGTAGTAAAGGATTTTGTGGATGAATATCTGGCGGGGCGTACGCCTAATCCCTGTGTGCTGTGCAACACACATATTAAATGGAGGGCACTTCTCAAACGTGCAGATGCTTTAGGATGCGATTATATGGCTACCGGTCACTATGCTAAAATACGTCAGCATGAAAATGGCCGTTATGTAATCAGTAAAGCAGTAGATCCTATCAAGGATCAAAGTTATGTACTGTGGGGGCTGGAACAGGATTTACTGAGTAGAACTCTATTGCCGCTGGGCCAATATCATAAAAGCGAAATCAGACAAATGGCCATCGACTACGGTTATCCAGATTTAGCCAAAAAGAGTGAGAGTTACGAAATCTGCTTTGTTCCTGATAACGACTATCGCGGTTTCTTGAAAAGACATGTAGAAGGCCTGGAAGAACGCGTTAACGGTGGCAACTTCGTAGATAAAAATGGTAATATTCTGGGTAAACATAAAGGCTATCCTTTTTATACTATAGGTCAGCGTAAGGGGCTAGATATTGCCTTAGGTAAACCAGCTTACGTAACCGCCATCGACCCGGATAGCAATACCATTACCCTCGGTGATGAAGAAGACCTGAACAAAAACGAAATCTTTGTTCATAAATTCAATCTGATAAAATACGATAGTATTACACCCGGCATGGAAGCTGTAACCAAAATTCGTTATAAGGACCCGGGCACCTTGGGTAATTTATATCCCGAAGGTGATTTACTAAAAATTCGTTTTTATCAGAACACTAAAGGTGTGGCACCAGGACAAAGTGCCGTGTTTTATGAAGGTGATGATGTAATAGGCGGAGGATTGATACATTCCGGAAGATTGTCGTAATATTACAACTGATTTGCGGTTTTAATCATTAACTAACTAACCTGCATAAAGTGTATTATTTCTTGAGAGCATTTCTGTACTTATTTACAGTATGTCTTTTCTTCGCTTCCTGCCGCGAGGAAAAGGAGTTTTTGCAAATGGACTCCATCGAGGATTTCTACCCCTTGCAAGTAGGCAAATCCATAACGTATCGGTTAGACTCTACCATTTTTGCTAGAAGCGGTACTGTAATCGAAGTGCACAAATATCAGGTTAAACACACTGTGATTCAGGAAACAGAAGACAATGGCCAAAAAGCATATCTGGTACAGAGACTCATTAACAATGAAAATGCAACCGGGCCCTGGGTGAATAACGGTACTTATCTAGTTATTCCATCTTCACGAAAAGTGGAAACGTTAGACAATAACCTTCGGGTTGTAAATCTACAGGCACCCCTGCGGCAAGATTTTTCATGGAAAGGTAATAGCCAGCTGCCTTTTGCACCCTATCAGCAGCTGTTTGAAATGAGTACCGGATATGACATGAATACTTGGGACTTTTATTATGCCAGTTTCGGCAATGAAGATATTCAAGGGCAGCATTATGAAAATGTATGGACGGTGGAACAGCGTGATGAAAGCCTGAATATTCCCCCTACACCTCAAACAAGTATTGGCTTTAAAGAACGCTCTGTAGAAAAATACGCCAAAGGAATCGGCCTAGTGTACAAAGACTTTCAACTCTACGAATATCAGGGAGCAGGCGGTTCTGATAATCCTGAAGCCCATTACATCGGCTTTGGCATTACAATGTGGATGATTCATCACAATTAACCCTACTGAGGTATTAGATAACTCACCCCTTCTAATGCCAAATCCGTATTCGGAAACACTTCACGCGTTTCGATTTCAAACTCTTTTAATGAATCGTATTTACTGCTGAAATGACCAATCAGCAGTTTTTTTACGCCTGCCAATTGAGCAATTCGCCCTGCCTGTTTGGTTGTAGAATGAAAGCGTTCTGTTGCCATCTGCGCTAGCGCATCGTGATACGTGGTTTCATGATAAATCATATCTGCTCCATGGATATGCTCTAATATTCGTTCATCATATCGGGTATCAGCACAGAAAGCATACACTCTGGGTTTTGGAGCAGGTGTTGTTAGTATTGCGTTTGCGATAATACTACCGTCATTAGCATTGTAGTCCTCTCCCCTTTGTAGATTATCATAGAAACTGAGAGGAATATTATACTCCTTTACCTTTTCAATATTTAGACGGCGCAGATTGCGTACTTCTTTAAATACAAATCCGTAGCACTCGATGCGATGATCGGTACGAAAACAACGCACCTCTACATCGGGCAACTGTAATAAAGGTCCAGTTTCTTTTATGGTAATGAAGTTAAGCTCAAAACCCAGTTTGGTATCTGCAACTTGCAATTGCAGTTCGATAATTCGTTGTAGTGGGTCAGGTGCTACTATGGTAAGTGGCTGTTGACGACCTAAAAGTGCAAAAGAGGTAATTAAACCAATCAGCCCGAAATAATGATCCCCATGAAGATGTGAAATAAAAATATGTGAAATTCTGCTACGTCTGATTTTATATTTGATAAGCTGTATTTGAGTACCCTCGCCGCAATCAATCAGTATATTTCGATTGTTTAATGTCAATACTTGGCTGGTCGGATGCCTGTCAAAAGCCGGCACCGCAGAATTATTTCCCAGTATTGTAACACCAAACATGCTTTTCTATTTAAAGTTATTTGCAACCATTATTCCGAAAAGTCACTGTCTAATAGCTCTCTTTCGATTTCCTCCATATTTACGATGTCGCCGGCCTCGCTTACGGTGGGCGTAACATTTAAGAGCTCCAAAAGTTCACAATCTGCCAAAAATGCTTCCACTGCTTCGCCTAATGCACAGCATACAAATGAAGCATTATTTTCATAGAATTGTTGCTGAATGTGAATAAGTTGCTCCGCTATGGCCTTATCCATATGCTGCACCTGCTCCAGATTCAGCACCACATTTTTAATATTTTCCTGCAAAAAAGGTAACAAAATTTTATCTATTTGATCTGCCATTGTAGCAGAAAGCTCCGACACTATTGGCGTGATGACGTGAAATTTCTCTTTGGTATCTATTTTGACTTCCATAAATAACTATAAAAAAGGTTTACAAATTTGGAGCAAATGCAACTATCTTTAATATGCATTCTTTTAGCCGCAAAATGCGTCTAATAATTAACACGATTAAAGATTAGCATTACTGTTTACAAATTACGCAAACCAGTACCAAATATATTTGTTAATATTGTAATTGATCATTTTATCTACAAAATATGGATAATAATTTTTCACCCCAGGTAAAAGAAATTATTTCTTACAGCAGAGAAGAGGCGTTGAGGCTTGGGAATGATTTCATTGGCACAGAACACCTCCTGTTAGGTTTAATACGGGAAGGTGATAATACTGCTATCAAAATTCTGAAAGGGTTTAATATCGATATTGGTGAGCTTCGCAAAGAAATAGAACTGGCCATAAAAGATAAAACCGGTAAGAATATGGCTAATATTAATAGCCTGCCGCTTACCAAACAAGCCGAAAAGGTGATTCGGGTAACCGTGCTCGAAGCAAAAGCGCTGAAAAGTAACCAGGTGGAAACCGAACACCTCATGTTGTCGATATTAAAGAACAAGGAAAACATTGCTACTCAGATTCTGAATCAATACGATCTGGATTATGATGCTTTCCGTCAAGAACTGGATATTGTAAAATCCAACGATCCGCGAGCAGAATTTGGCGAAGAAGGTGAGGAAGAGTTCGAAGATGAAAAAAGATATTCGCAACAGTCCAGAAGCACCACATCTAAAAGTAATACCAAGAGTAAAACCCCGGTGCTGGACAACTTCGGACGTGATGTTACCAAACTCGCGGAGAGCGGACAACTGGATCCTATCGTAGGCCGTGAAAAGGAAATTGAAAGAGTTTCTCAAATATTAAGCCGACGTAAAAAGAACAACCCCATCCTTATAGGGGAGCCCGGTGTAGGTAAAACCGCCATCGTGGAAGGGCTTGCCTTACGCATCGTACAAAGAAAGGTAAGCCGAGTACTCTTCAACAAGAGAGTAATATCGTTGGATTTGGCTTCGCTAGTTGCAGGGACAAAATACCGTGGCCAATTTGAAGAAAGAATGAAGGCCATCATGAACGAGCTGGAAAAAAACCGCGATGTGATTCTGTTCATCGATGAGCTACACACCATCGTAGGGGCAGGCGGTGCGAGCGGTTCGCTGGATGCCAGCAATATCTTTAAACCTGCGTTAGCACGCGGAGAACTTCAATGCATTGGCGCATCCACACTGGACGAATATCGCATGTACATCGAAAAAGATGGTGCATTGGATCGTCGCTTCCAGAAAGTGATGGTAGATCCGCCTACCGTGGAAGAAACCATTCAGATACTTACGAATATTAAATCTAAATATGAAGACTTCCACAGTGTTACCTATACCGATGATGCTATTGAAGCATGCGTAAGACTCAGCGATCGTTACATCACTGACAGGCTACTGCCTGATAAAGCCATCGATGTAATGGATGAAGTAGGCGCGCGTGTGCATCTTAAAAACATCAACGTACCGGATAATATTCTTGCACTGGAAAAGAAAATAGAAGAAGTAAAAGAAGAAAAGAATAGAGTAGTCAAAAGTCAGAAATTTGAAGAAGCAGCTTCGCTTCGTGACACAGAGAAGAAACTGGCTGAAGAACTGGAACGCGCTAAATTACAGTGGGAGGAAGAAAGCAAACATAAACGCTATCCTATCACTGAGGAAGATATTGCCGAAGTGATCAACATCATGACCGGCATACCTGTACGCAAAATGGTGGAAGCCGAAACTGAGAAGCTTCGCAAGATGAGCGAAGATATGAAAGGAATGGTAGTGGGACAGGATGAGGCAATTGCCAAAGTGGTAAAAGCCATTCAAAGAAACCGTGTAGGTTTAAAAGATCCTAAGAAACCTATCGGAAGCTTTATTTTCCTCGGTCCCACCGGTGTGGGTAAAACCGAGTTGGCTCGCTCATTGGCCAAGTATTTATTCGACTCAGAAGATTCGCTGATTAGAATCGATATGAGCGAATACATGGAAAAATTTACCGTGAGCCGCTTGATTGGTGCTCCTCCCGGTTATGTAGGTTATGAAGAAGGTGGGCAACTTACCGAGAAAGTACGCCGCAAACCTTACAGTGTGATCTTGCTGGATGAGATCGAAAAAGCACACCCCGATATTTACAATATTCTATTGCAGGTGCTGGATGATGGTCAGCTTACCGATGGTTTAGGTAGAAAAGTAGACTTCAAGAATACCATCATTATCATGACCTCCAACATTGGTGTACGCCAGCTCAAAGATTTCGGTGCCGGTGTAGGATTTGCTACACAAGCTAGGCTGGCCAATGAAGAGAAAGAGCATAAGGCTGTAATTGAAAAAGCGTTGAAACGCACTTTCTCCCCAGAGTTCTTGAACCGGATTGATGATGTGGTTATCTTCAATAGCCTTACTCAGGAAGATATCTTCAAGATCATCGATATCTCTATGAAGGGCGTATTGAAGCGTGTGGAAAATCTAGGCTACAAACTGGAGCTGAGCGAAGAAACCAAAACCTTCCTGGCAGAAAAAGGGTACGACCAGCAATTTGGTGCAAGACCACTTCACAGAGCCATTCAGAAATACTTGGAAGATCCTTTGGCCGAGGAAATTCTGAATACGAATGTAAAGCCTGGAGATTTGCTAATAGTGGAATTGGATAAAGACAACGACAAGCTCACATTCTCCATAAAAGAAAATGCCAGCACACAAGAAGCATAAATACATCCACTCATAAAAAAACACCTCACATAGTACTATGTGAGGTGTTTTTTTATTCTACCCGCTCCTTTTGTTAAACTTTCCATAATAGATAAAAAGTAGCAATATATAATACGAATATCATCGTACTTTTAACCCGTCAATTTTCCCTAAAAAACAAAATGCACCTGCTATGCGATACTTCAAATTTTACAGAGCTTTGTTTGTGGTACTACTGGCCACGTTCACCATTTTTACGCTGGCGTCCTGGACGATACCCATGATTCCTGGATTTTTTCAGAAATTTTTTGCTATCAGCGATACCATTCCCTCTCAAAGGGATAAAAAGATTGCAGAACTCAATGAAGCCATAACCCAACTGGAGAAGGCGGTTAGGGAGCTTAAACACCGAGATATCGCTTCTGAGGTATCAAGGACAATAGAAGGTATTAATCTGGATATCATTCATTGCAATGTCGAGAAGGCCGTAGTACAAGTAAAATCTGCCCTGAAAATAAAAGAAATACAACCCGTAAAAGATGAACTCAACAATGCATTATCGAAAATCAGCAAAGGACAAATTGAAGAACAAGTAAAAATGGCGACCATGCTCATTCAACCTCAGCTCGAAAAAAACCTGAAAGAAGCACAGGAAGAGCTAGAAAAAGCTAAAAAAGAATTGGAATCTGTTAGAGAGCATATACGTAATAAAAAAATGATAAGCTAGCAAACCATATACATATATAATTTAAAAAAAGAGGGGGCATTATTACCCCCTTCTTTTTAATTATCTAGAATCGTAAAGTAACTGTTTAATCTAAACCACCTCTTCTTGTAGGAGATACAGGTTTAGGCCATTCTCTGGGCTTTCCCGTAGACGGATCTATTGGTAAAACAATTTTTTCTCTTGATGATTTAGCGGGATCTTCACTTGCCGCATAAGCCAGTGCTGCTGTAAGAATAACATTATTGCGCAAATCATCAAAGACAATTTTATCGTATGTATCACGATTGGTATGCCAAGTGATGGTACCATAATCCCAGCTTAAAGAACTCAACGAAAATGCTGGAGCACCGGCCATAACAAATGAGGCAAAATCCGATCCGCCGGTTCCAGGATAGCCGGGAAAACTGGTTTCGATATGCTGCCTTACCTCACGAGGAACATATGTAAGCCATCTGCCCAGATATTCATAAGCGTGCAGAAAGCCTTGGCCTTGAAGACTTGTTACGCGACCGGTTCCATTATCCTGATTAAACACAGCCTGAATGTTGGCAACAATCTCGGGATGATCTTCCACAAAAGCACGAGAGCCATTAAGTCCCTGCTCTTCACTTCCCCACAATCCCACTAGAATAGTACGTTTAGGATTGGGATACACTTTCTTTAAGATACGAGCTGCTTCCATCATAGTAAGCGTACCGGTACCGTTATCGGTAGCTCCGGAAGCTCCATCCCATGAATCGAAATGGGCTGATAAAATCACATACTCATCAGGCTTTTCCACTCCTTTTATAGCCGCAATAATATTAAATGCCGGTGCCACAGGCAGATCTTTCGATTCTATCTTCATGCTTAGTTTAGGTTTTTTACCGGACTGAGTCAATCGGTATACCAAGCCGTAATCTTCCAGCGATAAGTTCACTGTAGGTATCTTTTTGGTATAAGCACCGAAAATTTTATCCGCTCCTACAGCTTTTGACCAGTTATTAGTAATAATACCTAGTGCACCGGCTTTTTCCAATGCTACAGGTAATGTGCGTGAAGTATGCCCTGTGTTTTGAATACGCTTCTGCCAGGCACGAGTGAGAGAATCTCTTTCTCTATTCATTTTATCGATAGACTCCTTAGTGCCATACTCTTCCCAATTTTTGTCGGGACGACCCGTAGGCTGCATCATGGAAATCATTACAAATTTACCCTTCACTTCAGGTAGCCACTTTTGAAACGCAAGCGAATCCTGAAAATAAGGTAAAATAATGGTTTCGGCAGTTATTGTTTTACCATTAGTTCCAGGGCTCCAAGCCAGCTGCATACCTTCGAGAGATTTCACACGAGGGTAAATCATGTCGATATGAGCGGGGCCACGCTGCCATCCACGCCATTCACCCCATTTTTCGCTATGAGCTTCTATGCCCCAGCTTTTAAACTTTTCAATAGCCCAGTCTCCAGCTTGTTGCATTTCAGGTGTACCCACGAGCCTAGGACCAATTCCATCGAGTAATTCATGAGCCAATTGCTCCAATTGAGAGTTTTCATTAGCTTCTTTTACGATAGCTTCTACGATTGGATACTTAATCTGGGAGGCTCCACCTCTGAACTGAGGAGCATTCCCCCGTTGAGCAACCGCTATTGTAAGCGAAAATGCTAGAGGGAAAACTAGTAATTTCTTGAATTTGCGCATAGGGTTTGTATTTAAATACTAAAATACGAAAGTGATTTATACAATCTGAAAAACGTATCTCATCAAATATTTTCAACCTTCACATAACAGTGTTGGTTAATCTAGTGTTAATGCAAATTTCTTGTGCTCAGCTTTTCATTGGGCGTAAAAATATTCCTCCTCGTCGAAAATCCTGCGGAACTCAACGAAAAAAAAAAGCTGCACTCCCAGTTTGAAATAACTTCGTCCAGCTAAGTATTTTTAAACAAAACCGTAGTCGATTATGAAATTATTGAAAAAAACAATTGGCTGTGCAATAATTTTATTGCAATCTTTCTGCGCGTATTCGCAGATGACCTTCCCCTCTCCAGGACCACAATCTTGTCAGTCCACAGATCCTGTGTTACCAGCTAAAACCGCACCCGATGGAGTAACAATAAGACCTTACTTACGTCTTGAGGCACCTTGCCTTGATACAGACCTAGGCACCATTTCAATAAACCAACCTGCAGCATTTAGGAGACCTACTTTCTGTTATAATAATGGTTACTTCCCCTCAACATCAGGTTACCCATTAGCTATAGCACGTAATTCTACAGCCAATGGTGGCAATTGTGATGGCGGAAGATCAAATGTAGTAGCCGACTTTACAACTAGCCCTACCCGCCCTAAAGGTCTCTCATTTATCATTAACGATGTAGACAATCCTTACGACTCCATAGAGGTAAAGGTATATAGCAACGGATCCTTAGTTGATTTTGTCTTTGCCCTGGATGTGTATGACCCTGATACTAGTTTTGTGCAAACTACTGATCCTGCAGGAGATCCTGTAACTATAGCCAATTTTAATGGAGGCAGAAATGGTGTTTGGGGTGAATCCTATGGCTGGCAGGTACTAGATCCTTCTTTACGTGATGTAGACAACGAAAAAGGCACGATCATTTTCAGAGTTAACCCTAACGTGTATGTAGATAGTGTAGTAATGACACACATTATCAGAGGCAATCGTAACGACATTAATTCTGCAGTATCTATTGGTGATTTTAAATGGTTAGACAATGTAACACTTCCTGTAGTATTTGGGACCATCAGTGCGGCTATTTCCGGCACTACCCTTCAAGTACACTGGCAAACACTATCGGAAAAAAACAATGACTACTTTGAAATACAGGTATCGGAAGATGGAAAAAACTTCAAAACCATCGGCACCGTAAAATCCAAAGCAGCTAACCACAACTCTGATATTCCTATCACCTATCAGTTTGCAACTACCGGTAACAGGTATACTTTCATCGGACTTGGCGTAATAGCCTTTTTGGGCGCATTGTTATTCGGCAGAAGAAACAAATGGATATTCGGAGTGCTATTGCTGACGCTTACCATCGCATCAGTAGCCTGCACAAGAAATGATCAAACTATCATTTCGAATAAGAAGAATGTTTTTGTACGCATTATACAAGTGGATATCGATGGCACGACCACTGCTTCAAAAGTGATAAAGGCAACAATACAGGATTAACTTTTTTAGACGTACTTTTTAAATAGACTTTTAGAGGAGAGAGTGAGAATTCCGGTCTTTTCAGATCAGGATTTTTCACTCTCTTTTTATGAGCCCTTAGCTCCAGAAAGTTTATTAAGATCATTCCACAGGTTACTGTACTTTTGATGTAAAATTCAGACTACAATGCAGTTGAACACTTACATAGATCACACCATTTTAAAACCCACTACTTTATTAAGCGATATTGAGCGAGTGTGTAACGAAGCCCGGCAATATCAGTTTGCCTCGGCATGCGTACCTCCACCATTCGTAAAGCAGACCAAAGCATTGCTGGAAGGCAGTACCGTAAAAACCTGTACAGTTATAGGATTCCCATTCGGTTATTCAACAATAACTGCCAAGAAAGCCGAGGTGTATCAAGCAATTGAAGACGGGGCTGATGAGTTGGACATCGTCATCAATCTAATTGCTTTGAAAAATAACGATTGGGTATATCTTCAAAAAGAAATCGAGGCACTGGCACCTATTATAAAAGAGAAAAACAAAGTCATCAAAATTATTATCGAAAGTGGAGTGCTTACAGACGAGGAGATTATTAAATGCTGCGAGCTGTATGGTGCTTCCGGCATTGACTATTTAAAAACCTCGACGGGCTATGCTGAGAAGGGAGCCAGCATACATGCTGTAACACTGTTTAAACAACATTTACCTGCCCAGGTTGGAATAAAAGCTAGTGGCGGTATAAGAGATTACAAATTTGCCAAGGAATTAATTGAAGCCGGGGCTACACGTTTGGGATGTAGTGCCAGTGTAGCCATTGTAGAAGGCGGTAAAGGTCAAGGGAGTTATTAATAACTCCCTTGTTTATATCTCTAATTTCACATAATAGATTCTCAATAGTAGTTATCTGCCGCTATTCAGTACATACCCTCTCAACTCTTCATTAAACGCCTTTTCCTTCAAGAGTTGTTCCAGCGTGATATGCATACGATAACGCCAGTAATGATGTGGATTGGCAGGCACATTGATGCGTTCTTCCTCAGGATTTTCCCTACGTAGTGATGCACTCATGCCCAATAAATCCTGCAACTGAAAAATACTCCACATAGCTGGAGCATGTAGGTGTTGCAATACGATAGCTTTATTAATCCATGGCTCACAGAAGTATGGCGCCTCTCCTTTCTGCTCAAGCTCCGTATTATAAAACTGCTGCGTAATACTTCTGTTTTCTTGCCACCAGCCTCGAATAGTGCTCATATCATGCGTAGAAGGCGTAACAACGGATAAATAAGGTGCTGTGGCCGGGTTGAAAAAACTCACACCCCACTGCTTAGGCATGCGCTGAATCTCTAGACTTAGTATCCCCAACTGTTGCATCACACCGGGCACACTATCGGGCACCATTCCTAGGTCCTCACCGCATATTAGCATATTTGTTGCCGCTTTAAGCTGGGGTAATTTTTTCAATGCTTCTTTTCGCCATAAATCATTTTGGCGACGATAGAAATAATCGATATACAAATCCCACAGTTGCTCTCTAATATGAGGCTGCAGATGTCGGAATGACGTTGTTTTATCCAGCGCAATACGGAAATGAAATTCTTTTTTATCCGAATTTTCCTGCTCGAATAAAAGTACGTTACTTACCAGATAGTATAAACCCTCCCGCATTGAATGCGCAGCTTCTCCATCCTTATCGGAGAACCATGCTTCTATTTTTCTTTGGGTATCAAACTCCGGCAGAAGCTGATACTCCCGCGGACCATGTTTCTTCAGAAAATTCTGTTTGACTTCTTCTGCTCGTTCACCGAAAATTTCCTGCAACACCTCGTCAGTAATATAAGGCTTACAAAATCTTTCATAATCGAACCATATACCTCGCTCGGCAAACTCATCTACATGCACCGGAATACAAGGGTCAAAGTGGCCCATGATCCCCTGCACAGCATCGATAGGAATACTCCATATCCTGAAAAAACCCAGAATATGATCAATGCGAAAAGCATCGAAATACAAGCTCATTTGCCTAAAACGCTTCCTCCACCATGCAAAATCATCCTGCTGCATACGGGGCCAGTTATAAGTAGGGAACCCCCAGTTCTGGCCTGTGGTGGCAAAATCGTCAGGTGGTGCCCCAGCCTGCAGCTGCATGTTATATAATTCTGGCTCTACCCAAGCATCGCAGCCGTAACGATAAATACCAATAGGAATATCACCTTTAATAATTACACCTTTTTGATGCGCGTACTGTACAGCATCTAACAGTTGTAGGTGCAGCTGATACTGAATATAACAATGCAGCAACACTTCTTTATATCCTTCGTGTTCAGGCTTAAAGAACAAGGCAATCTCTTCCGGTCTATACACGTTATGTGTGCTCCAGGTAGCAGGATCCGGAGACTGATATTTATCTCTCAAATAACAATAAGCAGCATAGGGCATCAACCAATACTGATGCTGCTGGAAGAAAGATTGATACTCCTGTGATTGCAGGCATGCATCACCTTCTGTTTTAAAAAGCGCTTTGAGTATGTCGAGTTTAAACTGTAATACCGCTTCATAATCTACTGCATCCAGCTTGTTTAAGGCCTCTCTTTGAGCTTTAATTTTAGACAAAAGCTCCTCCTTATGCTGTTTGCCGAGGAGGGCATCCAGATGGATATAAATCGGGTGCAAAGCAAATGCAGATATTGCCGCATATGGATAAGAATCTTTCCAAGTATGAGTAGCGGTAGTATCGTTTATGGGTAAGATTTGTATCAGACGCAATCCGGTAGTAACCGCCCAGTCGGTAAGTAGCTTCAAATCGCTGAACTCACCAATACCTAATCCCTTTTTACTTCTGAGACTAAATACCGGAATGGCTACTCCTGCACCCTTCCAAGTATTATGCGGAAGATTGATAAATCCATCCTGCACAAGAATTTGCTCTCCTAAAGCAGCATGCTCAAAGCACCGACGGTTTTCACCGTCCTCATAACGCAACCATCGTTTTGTTTTTTTATTGTATACACCATATTTGTATGATACGGGGAAAGCAGCTCTACTCAAGTCTACTCCCCTCACCCAGGAGGAACCATCAAATTGCAACAATAAAGGGTGCTCCTCATCCCATTGGTGTAATACTTCGTTATCGCCTAATAGCCCTACTACCTCATCCTTACCTAATAAGGGAGCCTTAACCTTGAAAATATGGGTGATGTTTTTTTTAAACTCAATCTTACTTGCTTTTCGTGAGGGCAATAATATTTTCTGAAAAGGATCGGTGTAAAATACATTTGGGTAAGCGCCGGAATAATTCCACATATCGAAAATCTTCAACGTGGAAACGTTGTGTTGCTTCAGATAGATCGTCCTATTACGGAATTCGTGCACCAGTTCTCCGTCTGTACCCTTAAATACATATTTATACTCTAGAGGTTTTTCATCAAGGGTAGTTACATCGATATCCAGCTCTATACGCCAGAAGTCTTGATTAAAATAATGCATCTCTATCAAATCCCTACCACCGCCCAACTCAGCAGCATTTCCTGTAATAAAAAGGCTTTCTCCAAAATGTGTGTGATACCTGATGTAGAAAAAAAGTTTCATCAATAACAAGCATTAGAATATTGTGTATATAGTACACAAAAGACGAAAATAGGTCTTCCGACCCTATTTTTAAAATAAAATTTCAATCGCCTAGTGTGCAAATATATTGGCAGTATGTATTACATTTGCAGGCAAAAAGATAAGCTATGTCAACCGGTACAAAAAATAAAGGGTTAATGTGGATTTTATTCCTGGTTTCTACTGCAGCATTTCTGTTCGCATGTTTTGCGCATTGGCCCTGGCTTACGCTGATATTGCCGTTCGTAACAACTTTTTTTGTAAAGGCAATGGATATCATCTAATCAGTAACAATCGATTAAAGTAATTTTCTATATCTGCCCCGCTTTTCAAGCGGGGCTTTTTATGTTAGGACTTCATCCAACTTTATTGCTCTTAGGATAACAAAAAACCGAAAGCGGCATGCTTTCGGCTGAGAGAGTTATGATAAAGATTTTACTTTTTCTTGGATTTGGGAGCAATCATGGCTAGCATGCGTTTCCCTTCCAGTTTAGGCATGCTTTCTAAGGTTCCAAACTCCGCCAATCTTTCGGCAAACTTTAAAAGCAGTAACTGGCCTCTATCCTGAAACTGGATTGCGCGTCCTTTAAACTGCACGTAGGCCTTTACTTTGTTACCGTCTTTCAAGAAACCTTCTGCGTGTTTTGCTTTAAAGTCGAAGTCATGATCGTCCGTATTGGGCGTAAAGCGTATTTCCTTTACCTCGGTGACCTTACTTTTGGCCTTAATTTCCTTTTCTTTCTTCTTCTTATCGTAAAGGAACTTATTGTAATCTATTACTTTACATACAGGAGGATCTGCAGTGGGAGAAATTTCCACCAGATCTAATTCCTGCTGTTGTGCAATTTTTAACGCTTCTTGAATAGGATAAATCCCTACCTCCACATTATCGCCCACCAGGCGCACTTGTGGAGCCTTGATGTTGTGATTAATTCGATGTAATGTTTCCTTCTGAGGTAAACGATTCCTAAAGTTCACTTTGTTCTGTTTATTTCCACCAAACTGTCCGCCTCCGAAAGAAGGACGATTAAAATTTGGATTTTGTGGTACAGCCATTTAATCTTTTAATTCAAGCAACTTCTTCCCATACAGAAGTTGGAAATATTGTTTATTTTATTGCCTTATGGGATTAGGCAAGTTAAAATATTTTTTGCAAAGATTGTGAATAAAACTCACTCATGCAATTTTTTATTTCACATAATTATAAGAAATAATAAGTGCGCTTATTTTTATATGTGATGATAATAAAAAGCTCAAAATCGTAGAATGATTTCGAGCTTTTTATCAACCTTAAGCCTCTACATTACTCTTCTGGCTCATGAGCCTTTATCACTTTTTTACCGTAACTAATCTTCGTAATCAGCACATACAGCACCGGCACTACAAATATGGCTAGTGAGGTGGCGGCCATCATACCACCAAATACCGTCCAGCCAATAGTACGACGACTGACAGACGCGGCCCCGCTAGCCATCATCAATGGCACTACCCCTAAGATAAATGCCAGAGATGTCATGATAATAGGACGCAGCCTTAATCTTACCGCCTGTAAAGTAGCCTGCACCACATCGAGTCCCTTATCCACCCGTTCTTTGGCAAACTCTACAATCAAAATGGCATTTTTCGCAGCCAAACCTATCAAAGTAATCAATCCGATCTGGGCATACACATTATTAGTAAGCTTGGGCAAGAAAGTAAGCGCCAAGATAGATCCGAAGGCACCAATAGGTACTGCTAACAATACGGCAAAAGGAACGGACCAGCTTTCGTATAAGGCCGCTAGGAAAAGAAATACGAATATGATCGAGATAGCAAATATCATGGTTTGCTGATCTCCAGCAGCAATTTCCTCACGGCTCATACCTGAAAACTCATATCCATATCCTGCAGGTAGCGTTTTAGCGACTTCGCGCAAAGCCTCGATCGCCTGACCACTACTATAACCTTCCTGAGGAGTTCCGTTAATTTCAATTGAACGATAAATATTAAAGTGAGATATTACTGCCGGCGCTTCAATCAGTTTAGTGGTAACCAGTAGATCCAACGGCACCATACTGCCTTGATTATTACGTACGTAATAGTCCTTCAGGTTATCTAAAGAACCGCGGTAAACATAATCCGCTTGTGTGACTACTCGGAAGTTGCGACCGTAAATATTAAAGTCGTTTACATAACTACTTCCAAGGAAATTAGCCAGTGTGGTATATGCCTCTGCTACACTTACACCCATTTTTTTCGCCATCTCTCTATTCACACTTACCTGATAACTGGGGGTGCGAGCATTAAAGAAGGTGTAAGCCCTTCCAATAGCAGGATGCGCATTAAGCTGTTGCAAGAACTTATTTGCAACTGCTTCAAACTGCTTTACATCGTCTGTAGTACCTACTTGCTGTAGCTGGAATGTGAAACCTGCAGTTTGTCCTAGTCCAGGTATCGCCGGAGGCGCAATAGGCATCACTCTGGCTTCTTTAATATCCCGTGTAGCTGCCGTGATTTTTGCAATCACCGCATTTACATCCTGATTGGGACCTTTGCGCTGTTCCCATGATTTCAGCTTAACGAACATGGTACCCACGTTAGATTTATTACTAAAGCTGATAATATTGAGACCAGCCAAACCTCCTACCACATCTACTTCAGGGATCTCCTCGATGCGGGTCATAATGTCTTTAATCATTGCAATACTGCGCGTGGTACTGGTTCCCTCAGGCATCTCGTAAGTCACAAACAAACGACCTTCGTCTTCAGTAGGAATAAATCCTGTAGGTTTTATTTTAAACAGGAAGAACATGGTAACCACTACCAGTATTAACAATGTAATTACATAAGGCGTCTTCCTAATCCAGCGTCCCACACTTTTCGTATAGCCACGCGTTACTTTAGCAAACCAGTCATTGAACTTATCGAAAAAGCGGTCCAGAAAGTTTTTCTTCTCCTTTAAAGTTGCAGTGGGCTTCAACATCAGCATACTTAATGCCGGAGTAAGCGACAATGCCACAAAAGCCGACAATAACACCGATACCGCAATGGTGATCGCAAACTGCTGATACAATCTACCCACAATACCCGGAATAAAGCCAACAGGAATGAATACAGCTGCCAATATTAGCGCAATAGCTATTACAGGAGCAGAAATTTCTTTCATGGCCGTGATGGTTGCATCCTTTGGCGACATACCCCGACTGTCGATATTATGCTGAATGGCTTCCACTACCACAATAGCGTCGTCCACCACAATACCAATAGCTAGAACGAATGCAAATAACGTAAGCGTGTTGATCGTAAAGCCAAGCAGATGGAAGAATATAAACGTCCCAATCAATGACACCGGAATAGCCAGTACAGGAATAAGCGTTGCTCTCCAGCTTTGCAAGAATAAGAATACCACCAATACCACGAGCACCAAGGCTTCCATAAACGTGTGCAATACCTCGTTTATGGATATCTGTACCACTGTTGCAGTTTCGAGAGGAATTTTAAAATCGATATCCTTAGGAAAACTAGGCCTTAGTCTATCCAAAGCCTCCATAATGCCTTTGTAAGTATCCAGCGCATTGGCACCCGGAGCCTGATAAATTAGCAAGAAGGCTGCAGGCTTACCACTTACAAATGCATTAGCATTATAATCGAACTTACCTAGTTCTATTTTAGCAACATCTTTTAGATATACGATGCTTCCATCGGATGGGCGTGTACGAACAATAATGTTTTCAAATTGCTCGGGAGTATTGATACGGCTGTTTGTCAGCAGACTGTATTCAAATATCTGCTCGCTACTTTGTGGATTACCGCCGATCGTACCAGCAGCTGTTTGAAGGTTTTGCTCCTGTAATGCCGCATTTACCTCGGCAGGTGTAATACCCAATGCCGCCATTTTGGTAGGATCGAGCCATACGCGCATACTAAAGTCATCCGCCCGCGAGAAAATATCTCCTACACCTTTCACACGTAGCAGCGCATCTTTAACGTACAGGTTTACGTAGTTTCCGATAAAAGTGGCATCATGCGTACCATTAGGTGAGTAAAACGCAAGAGCCATCATAATACTAGGGTTACGCTTACGTACTGTTATACCCAATCGTTTTACCGCATCAGGCAAAGTAGGTTCCGCAACACTAGCACGGTTTTGCACGTCGAGCGTTGCAATATTGATATCTGTACCTACCTGAAAATTTACCGTAATGCTACTTTGTCCACTACTGGTACTGTTACTGGTCATGTAAGTCATGCCGGGAGTACCATTCACTTGGGTTTCAATAGCAGTGGTGGTGGTCTGCTCCACCGTTTCTGCATCGGCACCGATAAAGTTACTAGAGATCTGTACTGTAGGCGGTGTAATATCAGGATACTGTGCCACAGGCAGGGTCAATATAGAAATTATCCCCACTAGCACAATAACAATCGATATGACGATAGCGGTTACCGGTCTTTTTATAAATACATCAGCTATCATGAAAACGCTAATAGTTTAAGTTTAATGACTTTGTTGATTCCATGCTCCTCTAAAAAAACACTAAAGCATAGGAGGGCTTTTCTGCGCTTAAGACAACCCGATAGGTTCTACTACCCGGTTATCAGTGATTTTTTATTATTTCTTTGCAGGAGTAGCACCGGGGCTGCTCCCGGTAGTATCAGTAGTAATCAGCGAACCTTCTCTCAAGTTCTGCACACCTTCTACCACGATACTTTCCCCTGCCTGTAATCCATCCTTAATTAGAATATTGGTACCAAGCTGTTTACCCAATGTAACTTTCCGTTGTGTTACTTTATTACCATCCTCTACAACATACACAAAGAAGCTACCTAATTGTTCGGTTACTGCTTTATAAGGTATAAGTATGGATCTGGAGTTCGCCATATTCAGTACTCTTACAGTGCAACTCATACCTGCCTTTAGTAGCTGCTGGTTATTAGGAAATACAAGTCTAACTTTAATAGTACCGGTTTGCGGATCTACAGCACGATCCATGGTATACACCTTCCCATAATGCGGATATATATCATTACCAAAAGCTAGAGAAAAGGTAGAATCGATAATATCCTTTGAATTTTGCAGTTTGGCAAACCGCATAATTTCTTTCTGATCTACTGCAAAATCTACCGCCATAGGATTATCGGTAGAAATAGTATTCAGCACGGTTTGTCCTGCCACCACCGATGTTCCTACACGCACTTTAGAAATACCTATAGTACCGGTAAAAGGTGCATAGATGGTCGAGTAACTAACGTTGGCCTTAAGCGCATTTGCCTGCGCCTTTGCAGCGGCCAATTGTTTCTCGGCAGCTGCCAGTGCTGCATCAGCATAATCTACCTGTTGTTTTGCAATTGCGTCCTGCTTGTCTAAAGCATGATAACGCTCGGCGTCTTTTTTTGCCTTCAGGAGATTGGTTTCCTGAAGCGCAATATTAGCCAGTGCAGCCTGATAATTAGCATCGTAAGTTTGCTGATCAATGCTATAAAGCTTTTGTCCTTTTACAACCTTATCTCCATCTTTGAAAAAAATACCCGTAATATAACCAGTGACCTGAGGCCTAATTTCAGATTCGTTCAGAGGGACAAGTATACCGGGATACTCATCATAATAAGCTGCAATACCACTCTCGGTAACCTGCATTACCGTAACAGGAACAGGTGCATTCTGTGGAGCTCCCTGCTGTTGTTGTTTACTTTTACAGGCTATCAGAGACAATAATAGAAACGCGTATATCGAAACTCTTTTCATCAGTTTATTTTTTAGTTTAGTTCTATTTAACATTAATAGCACCCTGAGCTTTTAGGACATCAATTTTACTGCTAAGCAGACTGTAAACAGCATTGTAATAGTTAATCTGGGCAGCTCTTAAATCGGTTTGCGCAGTAATCAGTTCCAGATAGGTTTTTATTCCTTCTCTGTACTGCAGTTCAATAATACGGTGTACTTCAGCGGCCAGCTCCATATTTTCCTTTAAAGCCAGATAGTTGGCCATACTCGCCTTGTACTGAGCTAAGGCGGATTGATACTCACTATTTACCTGATTGGTAAAGTTTTCTATATCCAAACGTGTTTGCTCAACTTGTTTTTGTGCTATCGAAATATTATTCTTCCTTTTTCCACCTTGAAATATGGGGAAGCCCAAAGTAAGTGCAGCATAAGAATTAGGGAATCCTTGACTGTAAAGCTTGCTTAGGGCATTGTTCTGAAAGTTGCGAATATATGCACCATTGGCAGATACTGAAGGAATATAGCTCCATTTGTTATACTTAACATTCGCTTCCTGTAATCTTAGCTGTGCCTGCAGTTGTTGATACTCTACGCGCTGGGTGTAAACTGCCGTAGATAAGGTATCCAAATAGATTTCATTTTCCAGTGTAGCACTATCGTATTGCAGGGTTAACTCTCTGTCTTCCGGATAATTGATTAGATACTTCAGATTAGCCAACTTAGCTCGTAATGCTTCTTCAATGGCGCGTTTCGAAGCTTGTGCATTGTTTAAAGCAATAGTGGCTCTTTGGTAATCGGTTTTATCTGCTACTCCTGCATCATAACGCGCACGCGCATCTTTTAAGCTCCGCGCCAGCATTGCAATATTTTCTTCCGTAATTCTTAATTGTTGCTGTGTTGCTAGCAGATCATAAAAACTACGAGAAACATTTGCTACAAGATTGATCTTAGCATTTTCCACCTGCTTTTCTGCAATAAAGCGCACATCATCCTTAGTGCGACTAGCCAAAAGCACATCACGATTGAAGATGTTTTGTGTAGCAGTGAATTGCAAAGCTGATGAATTATCAACTCCAAAACGTATAGAATTACCATCCACAATATTTACCGGCAACTGAAAATTGCGCTGATAATTGTAGTTGAAGTTGACTTGAGGATACCAGTCGGCCAATTTGTTCTTTACCTGCAGATCGGTGATTTCTTGATCAATGGTAGCCTTTTTAACTGCAGGCTGATGCTCCAATGCGTAATCAATTAGTGCCGAAAGCGTGGCATCATTTAATGGAGGTTCTTCGCTGTTTTGTGCATGTATTTTCGTACTTATTATCGAAAGTACAAAGAGCAAAAGCAGCAGTGTTTTTCTTCTCATCATGAGTCGCTTCTCTAAACAATAAAACATAAAAAACATAATTTACCTGTCTCATTTTGCTGCCAACACGTCTAGCACGGCAAAACAAACATTAACAGCAAAACATGAGTTTTGTTTAACTCCCTAACAATTAACCAAGTACTTTTTCAGAAGGCAAGAAAACGCTGGTGGTGGAGATAATAGGCTTAGACGCCCTTTTGGCTCCGATATTGCGCCCTGCAAAATATTTTCTCTACGACCTGCAAAGAGGGCTAATGATGATCATTACATCCTTTGCACCTACACCGGGGCGAATATTTAACACAGTTTTCGTTAAATTGTTCAAAATAATAGCCCGGTATTAAATACCGGGCTATATGCATTAGTTGTTGCGCTTTTCTTTTATTTCAATGAGAATTTCGTTCATGAATGCTTCTACACTTTTTGCTCCCGCATCTCCTTTACCTTGTCTACGTACAGATACTTTATTCTCACTCATTTCTTTTTCACCTACAATGAGCATGTAAGGCACTTTGTACAATTCGGTATCACGAATCTTTTTACCAATCTTTTCATTGCGGTCGTCTACTTCGGCCCGTACGCCAGCAGCCCTTAATTTGCCTTGTACCTCCTGTGCATAGGGAAGGAATTTGTCACTAATGGGTAACACTTTTACTTGCACGGGGGCCAGCCACACCGGAAACTTTCCTGCATAATGCTCCAGCAGGAAGCCAATGAAACGTTCGTGAGTACCCAGCGGTGCACGATGTATAATCAACGGCACTTCCGGTTCGTTATTCTGATTGGTAAATGTAAGATTGAATCTGCGTCCTTGCGCGAAGTCTACCTGATTGGTAGCTAAGGTAAACTCCCGTCCGATGGCACTCCAAATCTGTACATCAATTTTAGGACCATAGAAAGCACCCTCACCTTTCACTTCAACATAAGGAATATTGCTTTCTATAAGCACGTTACGAACAAGCTCTTCTGTTTCCTTCCAGAGTTCAGGCTCGTTGATGTACTTCTGTCCAAGCTTTTCAGGATCGTGAAGGCTCAGTCGCATCACATACTTTTCAATACCGAATATCTTAAAATACTTCAGATACATATCGTTTACCGCACGAAACTCATCAGCAAACTGTTCTTTGGTACAATAGATATGTGCATCGTTCATGTGCAGACAACGCACGCGCATCAGTCCGAATAATTCTCCGCTTTGCTCATAGCGATAGCAGGTACCATACTCTGCAATACGATACGGTAAATCACGATAGCTTTTAGGCTCCGAAGCAAAAATGCGGTGGTGATGCGGACAGTTCATGGCTTTTAGATAGTATCGCTCCCCATCTAGTTCCATGGGTGGATACATACTATCGGCATAATAAGGCAGGTGACCACTAGTCAAGTACATGCTTTCCTTAGCGATATGAGGGGTCACTACTCTTTTATAGCCGGCTGCTTCTTCAGTTTCTTTAGCCAGCTTTTCGAGCTCCTCAATAATTATGGTTCCATTTGGTAACCATAAGGGTAATCCTTGTCCCACCATTTCATCCATGGTGAAGATGCCCAGCTCTTTTCCTAGCTTGCGGTGGTCGCGCTTTTTAGCTTCTTCCAGCATGGCTAGGTATTCATCCAATTCTTTCTGATTGGGGAATGTAATACCATATACACGAGTAAGCATCTTATTCTTCTCATCCCCCTTCCAGTATGCACCGGAAACATTGGTAAGCTTAATGGCTTTAATAAAGCCTGTATGCGGTATATGCGGTCCTCTACACAAATCGGTAAAATTACCTTGTGTATAGAAGGTGATTTCGCCATCGTTCAGATTGCCAATCAGATCTAGCTTATATTCATCACCTTTTTCGGTAAAATATTTTAAAGCATCTGCTTTAGGGACTTCCTTACGCACATAAGGACTGTTGGTTTTGGCCAATTCATTCATTTTCTTTTCCAGTGCAGCCAAATCCTCTTCTGACAGTTTTCTGTCGCCCAAATCCATATCGTAATAGAACCCTCCTGAATCCAAGGCGGGTCCCACCCAAAACTTCACTCCAGGGAACATAGCTTCCACGGCTTCTGCCATAAGGTGTGCCGAAGAGTGCCAGAAAGTTTTTTTACCATCCGTATCGTCCCACGTCAGTAACAGCAACTCCGCATCATTATTAATTGGGCGTGTTGCATCCCATACTTCACCATTAACTTTAGCTGCAAGCACCTTGCGTGCCAATCCTTCTGATATAGATTTAGCTATATCCAGCGCAGTTATTCCAGCCTCAAATTCTTTCTTGGCACCATCCGGAAAAGTGATTGTAATCATAACCTGCGATATCAGTTTTTAAAAAAGTTTGCTAAAATACTAAAACTATTTGGCAAGCGGCTGGATTTTTAGAGATTTGAAGATATCCCCTTTTTCTGGAGAACATTTTATGAGAAATAAATTAAAAAAATACCATAGTCATCAGCTATTTCTTTTCGCTTGAAGGCAAATCTGGCATGATTTTGTCAATACAAAAAAGAACGACTCAATTAAACATCATGAAAAAACCCCTCTACCCCGCAATGCTATTATTATGCTTGCCCATTGCGGTCATAGCACAACAACGTGGATTTGCCATCAGCGATAAAGTGATGATTGGCCATAGCTGGACGGTGGGTAATCGTAGTGATGCTTTTAAGCGAGCTTTTCATCCCACTGTACAGGTGGGACGTTCGGCACTGTTCAATGTAAGCGACAATGTAGGAATAGGAATAGGTAGCTTTTTTAGTACAGAAGGTTTTACATTTAAATCAGACAATAATACAGAAGGGGGCAAAGCCGTACAGCGTATGAATTATATACGCCTTCCGCTGAATGCCATTTTTACTTTCGGGGATCAGGCAAATAGGGTCAGACCTCGAATAGGTATTGGTGGCTTAGTAGGATTTCTGGTGGGTGGTAAAAGCTACTTGCTGGACGAAGATGAAGAAGCCTTTGTCGGATTCAAAACCACAAAAATTATGAGCACAAAAGTAGATGCTGGGGCTAGTGGTTTGTTAGGGGTTACTATTAGAATCACCAACGGGCTATACGTCAATCATGATATCAGCTACTATCACGGGTTAGTAGAAAACAAATATGAAGACGATGCCGCCTCTTCTTTCACTCATCGCAATATTGGTGTGAGTATGGGCTTTACTATCACTCCTGAGGCTATCAAGAGCTGGAAAAGTAAAATGAAACATCATTAACTAAAACTTCTTACCATATACTTACTTATCCATGAAAATTCAAAAAGCCGCCATATGATAATAGGCGGCTTTATTCTTTTAATCTATAGCTAGACAAACAAAAAACAATTTTCTCATCATCACATACTACCCTGCCTCAGCCAAACTCCTGAAGTCTACACTCACCAACTTACTTACCCCAGGCTCCTGCATGGTTACACCATATATCACATCAACGGCACTCATAGTAGTTTTATTGTGCGTTACTATAATAAATTGCGAGTTGTTACTGAATTCACGGATCATATTGGTAAACTTACCCACATTGGCATCGTCCAGTGGAGCATCCACCTCATCCAGAATACAGAATGGAGCCGGTTTGATAAGATAAATGGCAAAGAGCAGTGCGGTAGCAGTTAGGGTTCTTTCTCCTCCGCTCAGCTGCGTTAAGGATGTAGGTCTTTTACCCTTAGGCTTTGCAATAACATCAATACCTGTTTCGGCTAGGTTATCCGGATCTTCAAGAACCAAATCGCACTGGTCATCTTCAGTAAACAACGATTTAAATACCTTTTTAAAGTTTTCACGCACCTGATTGAAAGTATCCAGAAATTTCTGATTGGCGGTAGACTCTACCTCCTCAATTGTTTTTAATAAACTCTCTTTAGCATTAATGAGGTCGTTCTTTTGTTCTACGATAAACTCATAGCGCTTTTTCATCTCGGTGAAAGCCTCAATAGCTGTGGGGTTTACTTCACCCAGATTTTCGAGACGTTTCTTCAGCCTATCGGCTTTTTCTTGCAGCTCATCTGCACTGATTTCGGTAGTACGTGCCTCGTCCAGTATGTCCTCCAGCTGAATTTTGAACTCTACATTCAAGCGCTCCTTTGTTCCTGCTAGTTGTAATTTCAACTCATTCAGCTTATCTTTTATAGCAATCAGCAAATGCTCTGCCTGTTCTTTTTCCTTAGCCTTCTGCCGCAGTTCGCTTTCTTTTTCATTTAGCTGATTGCGCAAACTGTAATAAGCTTGATCTGCATCATCCAGCACCTTTTTATCTTCTTCTCGTGCCTGCATTAACTGTTGCAGCTCTTCTTCAACAGCTACTAATGCAGCTTCATTCTGAGCGATGTTCTCGTTGGTACCGGAAAGCTGTTGCGTGCTTTGTTCTATTTGCTTTTCCAGCTCTTCAAGCTGATTGCATTTAAATGTCAGCTCCTGCTTAAGAGCATTGATTTTACTTTGCTGACGTGTAACATTCAGATTAAACTCATTGTAGTAGCTCAGTGCTTCTTCATGGGCGCCTTGTGCAGAACGAAAAGCTTCTTCTGTTTCAGAAAGCTTATTGGCATTTTGCTGTAGCATTTCATTGTACTCCTGCAGTTCGCGGCGCACACTCTCCACCGAAGCTTGGGTTTGCTGCAATTGCTCATTCAGGTCGTCCAGTCTGTTGCGGGCTGCACTCTGCTGTGCCTGAATATTCTCCATTTTATTTTGAAGAGAGAACACCTGGTTCGATAGTTCCTGTATAGCTTTTTCGGTTTCCTTTATGGCGTTTTCTCTCAAATCCTCGTTAAAAGCAATTACCTCATTGTGTTTTGTCTGAATTTTTGTTTTCAGCTCTTGCACTACTGCTTCCTGTGCAGCAATATCTTGCTGTAGTTTTTCGAGATTTTTTGCGCGTCCGATTTTCTTTCCTTCAATCAACCCCACGCTTCCTCCGGTAAGTGTATGCTTACCTTTTACATAACGACCACTCTTTTCAATCACAATAAAGCCGTTGGAATTGTTCAAAGCCTCCTCGCCTTCTGCTATAAATACATTACCTAGAAGGTGTCTGGCAAGATTACTATACTTTTCATCCACCTCTACAACACTTAAAGCCGGAATAGCATTTTCCAATGTATGCGTAGGGGATCCGCTAACTGCCTCATGAATTTTATCTAGTATGAAGAAGTTGGCTTTGCCTTTTTTATGATTATCCAGCAGATGCACGGCTTCCATTCCCTGCTGTAGGTTTTCCACAATATAGTAGTTCAGATATGGTTCCAGTACATTTTCGAGAGCTGTACGGTATTCTTCTTTTACATAGATAATATCCGATAATATCGGAGCATTGTAATTCCAATCTTTATTGCGATGCAGGAACTTCACGCTTTCCGGATAGCCCTCCATGGAATCAATCATGCTCTTCAACAAATCATGCTCATTCTTTTTGGCATCCAGCTTACGGGTTTCTTCGGCTAGTTCATTACGCAACGCATCCAATATTTGCTGGGTTTGCAGAATTTGTTCCTTTGTATACTCATAATGCGCCTGCAACTGTTCCAACGATTGTTTTTGCTCGCTGAGCAATTGTTCTTTTTGTAATTTTTCCGCCTCGAGGGTCTCAAATGTAGCTGCACGCTGTTCTATCTCTTGCTCAATTTGCTGTATGGTGTGCTGCAGGTTCTGAATAGAAGTATCGGCGATAGCTACTTTCTTCTCCGCATCAAATTGGCTGCGCTGTATTTGTTGATTCTCTAGGCGCATTTCATCAAGTGCATTACGCCTTGAATCCAGTACCCCGCGTTTCTCTTCTACTTCTGTTTTATAATTTTCCAGCTGCTCTACCAAACCTTGATAGGCTTTTTCTTCTTCTGCTATCTGTTGCTCGGTAAAAACAATGCTTTCTCTGATACCTTTTAACTGGGCATCGGATTTATCCAGAAATTCTTGTAAGCTGTTTTGTTTTTCCTTAAGATATTGCAGACGCTGTACCGCCAGATTTCTGTCGCCTTCCTTGGTGCGTACTTTTTGCTGCAACTCATTAAAAGCATGCTGCATACTTTGCAATGCGCGCTCTTTCTCTACAAAAGCGTCTTTCTCCTCCTGCAATGCGGCTTCCTGGGCCTGCAGCTCAGCTTCCAGTTGTTGTACTTTTTCGCTCTCAACCTCTTGCTGCTCGGTCAGTTCCTTATAAGTAAGATTAAAACCTTCTAGTGCCGCTTTAGCCAACTCAATGCTCACCTCACGATATTCCTTTTTGATTTCGTGATATTTTTCAGCTTTTTTAGCTTGGCTCTCGAGCGCTTTGAGCTGGTTGTTGATTTCGAAAAGTAGGTCTTCGATACGATTCAAATCCTGCTCAGTAGCATCTAACTTTTGTTTAGCCTCTTTTTTTCGGGTTTTATAGATAGAAATACCTGCAGCCTGCTCCAGCATTTTGCGGCGGCTGTTATCCTTATCACGGATCAGATCATCCACCATATCCAATGCTATGATGGCATAGGAATCGGTACTGATCCCTGTGTCCATAAACAGGTTTTGAATATCTCTTAAACGACATTGTACGTCGTTCAGACGGTATTCACTTTCGCCGCTTTTATAAAATTTACGGGTAATACGAACCGTATTAAATTCGGTAGGTAAGAGGTTTTTTGTGTTCTCAAAAGTGAGGCTCACCTCAGCCACACCACTAGCAGAACGGGTTTTGGAGCCGTTGAAGACCAGACTATCGAGGTTTTCACTACGCAAGGCACTAATCTTCTGTTCGCCAATTACCCAACGGATACTATCGACGATATTCGACTTCCCACATCCGTTAGGCCCCACAATACCTGTAACATTCTGGTCAAAATTCACGATGGTCTTATCAGCAAAACTCTTAAAACCTTTTATTTCCAGACTCTTTAATCTCACGGCTTAAAACGTTTTTTAATTGTAAGGGCGAATATATACTATGTAACGGTAGCGATTCATTCGTTTTATACACAGAAAGCATAGGAAGGTTGTGGAAAAATATTTATCCAAACGTTAAAAGTTGATAAACAACAGGTAGCGTTTCTACATTTCCATCTGCTTTTGCTGCAGTTTCCCCTAATATATTATAAAAATCCGCTAGGCTTTCTGCTTTTGCATGGCGATGTAATAGAGGGGTACGCCTACCAGTACTATGAGTAATCCCACCAATGAAGTGGTCGGTTTATAAATCAGCAGTCCTAGCGCCATAGTTCCGGCCATTAATATGTAAATGACAGGAATAACCGGATAACCGAAAGCTTTATAAGGCCTTTCGGCATCGGGACGTTTTTTGCGTAACCTGAATACAGCGATAATTGTAAGAATATAAAACACCAGTGTAATAAATACTACATAATCCAGCAGTATTCCGTACTTGCCACTTAGGCAAAGAATACTAGCCCAGATGCCCTGAGCCCAGAGTGCCCATTGAGGTACGGCATTTTTATTCAACTGGGCGGCCTGAGGTAAAAATAATTTATCCTGAGCCATCGTATAAAAGACTCTTGCTCCAGTGAGAATCAATCCATTATTACATCCAAATGTAGAAACCATAATCATTACCGCAATAATAGCCGTACCATATACCCCAAAAATGTTAGATGCTGCCGCTGTGGCTACACGATCCTGAAGCGGAAATGCAACATTGGGAGTTGCGGATTCGGTAGGGAAGGCAGCAGCAGCTTCCGATGCTTCAGGAAATAAAGGCAATACAGCAATGTACATTACATTAGTAAGCACATATACAATGGTAACAATTAGGGTTCCCAGAAAAAGACTCAACCCCACGTTACGTTTAGGATTTTTTATTTCACCGGCAATAAAAGTGACGTTTTCCCAGGCCACACTGCTGAATACGGATCCCACCATAGCAGAACTTATCAATCCGATCATTAAGAATATAGAAGCCGGCTCTTTAAATACCGACCAGCCAATCTGACTGCCCGACTCGTCCCTTACAGGCTCGGTAAACTTAAAATCAAAACCGGTAGCCCAATTGGCATTCCATATATCGACCTTGGCCGCCATTAGTAGGCCGAATACAATCAATGCAAATAGCGAGAACAATTTAGCAAGCGTAAATATTGACTGAATCAATTTGCCCTCCCGAATACCCCGCGTATTTACATAGGTAAGAAAAATAATCAATGCTATAGATACTAGCTGCGCCGGATATAACTTAAACCAATCTCCTATCTGAAAAATAATATTTTCATCGGCCATAGTAAGCGCTGGAATAAAATAACCGGCAAATTTGCTAAATGCGACTCCTACGGCAGCGATGGTACCCGTCTGTATAACAGAAAAAAAGCTCCATCCGTACAAAAAACCCGTAAACGGATTGTAAGCCTCCTTAAGATACACGTACTGTCCGCCCGCTTTAGGATACATTGCAGATAACTCCCCATATGTTATAGCAGCAAAAACGGTCATGGCACCGGTTAATATCCATAATGCAATCAACCAGCCGGCACTCCCCACATTCCGTACCATGTCGGCTGTTACGATAAAGATTCCGGAACCAATCATGGAACCAGCCACAATCATAGTTCCATCAAAAAGGCTTAGAGACTGTTTGAGTTTTTCTGCAGACATATTGAAGATTTGTTATAACAGACAAGATAAGATGAAATTACTAAAATCAAAATATTTAAGCCGAATTGTAGGTTCAAAATGCTGTATTACGAGACCTAAAAAACTTTCATTTCAATGTAAAAATTTTCCCAGATTTTTTTTGGAAAGTAGATATTTGTTCCCTTATCTTTGCACTCCCGTTTGAGAGCATGGGATCAGATAACGGGAGTTTAGCTCAGTTGGTTCAGAGCATCTGCCTTACAAGCAGAGGGTCGGCGGTTCGAGTCCGTCAACTCCCACTCAAAAAGCAGCTACAATTTGTAGCTGCTTTTTTGTTTATAATCACACCCCCAAACATCTTGTTTCTTTTATCTCCCTCACTGCATTGCCCTTTACTTCCTACGACATTTTTTACAGCGTTTATGATTAACCATCCAAAATGTAACAATAATTGTTACATTTAAAAAATTGCAGTATTTTTATCTCATGAACAATACTCGATTTGCCACAGCGATCCATATTCTTGTTTTGCTCTCAAAACATAAGGAGGAATGGATAGCTTCTGAATGGCTCGCAGGCAGTATTGGTGTAAATCCGGTGGTAGTGAGACGTGAAATAGCCGCACTCAAGAAAGCAGGTCTGGTAGAATCGTTAAAGGGTAAGGACGGAGGTTGCAGACTTGCTAAAAAAGATAAGGACCTCTTACTGTCGGAAGTATTTACAGCTATAAGCCACACTGACCTATTGGGCAAAAAAAATAAAAACCCCAATCCTCAATGTCCTGTTGGCAAAAATATTAATAAAGAGCTAGACAAACTGTACAATCAAATTGACCAAACAGTTGTCCAATATTTGAAACAATATACATTAAAGGAATTTACCCGGAAATTCGGATAACATTTATATCAAGTATAAAACTTATTAAATATTTACATATGAGCACAGTTGCAGTTATCGGAGCTACAGGATTTGTAGGTTCTAAAGTAGTTACAGAATTAGTAAACAGAGGTTATACAGTAAAAGCCATTGCTAGAGATATTTCAAAACTTCCTCAGCATGAAAAAATTCAGGCGATCAGCGCTGATGTATACGCAGAAGATGATTTAATAGAAAAACTAAAAGGTGCTGATGCCGTAATCAGTACATTTAATGCGGGCTGGGATAACCCTAATCTGTATGATGACTTTCTTAAAGGTTCACGCATTATTGAAAGATCTGTAGAAAAAGCGGGTATTAAAAGACTAATAGTTGTAGGAGGTGCTGGTAGTTTGTATATTGACGGCAAACAAATTGTAGATGGTCCAGATTTTCCTGCAGCTTTTAAACCTGGTGCATTAGCGGCGCGAGATTATCTAAATGAAATTAAAAAAAATACCACACTGGACTGGACCTTCTTCTCTCCTGCTATAGAAATGAATCCCACGACAGCAGGACAAAGAAAAGGCAGTTACCGAACTAATACAGAAAATCCGGTATTTGATGAAAACGGACGCAGTATAATATCAGTGGAAGATGTTGCGGTTGTATTAGTCGATGAATTAGAGAAAGGTCAGTTTATAAGACAACGCTTTACTGCGGCATATTGAAACAGATTTATGAAACGACCTCATGATCATGAGGTCGTTTTTTATACCTCTTTCAAAAACCGAACTATTTTTTTGCATGAGCATTTACATAGGCTGTCACTTGGTCCACTTCCTCACTATTTAAACGAGCTTTTTTAACCATAGAAGCCAATATTGGACGCAGCTCTTCAAATGTTTTAGAAGCTACTGCCTCATCTTTGGGCTTATGACACTTAGTGCACTGATTATTGAAAATAACACTTCCAGCATTAATCACTTCAGCGTCTTTACTAACATTTTCCGAAGTAGGAATGATTGCATCTGTAGCAGCGGGAGTAGCTTTAGGAGTACAAGCTACCGCGAAAGCAATACCTAGAATGACGAATAGGTGTTTCATAAATCATGGCTTTATTGTATTAATACAAAAAGTGCACCATTTATGAAAATATTACCCATCATTTTAGAATGCTTCGTAGCTGATAGGTTCCTGAACCCGCTTTAAATACCAGATATTTCTTTTCACGCTTTACATACTTTAAGGGCACATTACTGGTTATCAGCTCCTTTACATGTTGCGCATATTGAGCATGGCAAGGCAGATAAATCAACGCCGTTGTATTGACAGGAACAGAAACTTTTAAAATAAAATCATTACGCTCTTTTTTCCAATCACAAATAATTCTTCCATAAGGGCTGTCATAATAGCCTTTAGCATAATTCAAATCATCAGCAATAAAAGGCTTTATACTAAAACTCCTAAAGGCCGGTTCAGAAGCATTAATTCCCAAAATAGAGCGATAAAACCATTCCGTAACGGAACCAAACATAGGGTGGTTTTGTGAGTATACATTATCGGAATACTTCCAGGTTTCCCATATAGTAGTTGCCCCTTTTTCAATCATATGCCCCCAACCTGGATAGTCTTTTTGATTGACGATAGTGTAAGCTAATTCCTGTTCATTTTCCCTGCGCATTACATCAAACATCATTTTCGTAGCAAAAATGCCTGTATGCACATGATTTTGTTTTTTTTCAAAAGCCTCCTTCATTCTATCCCTAATCTGATTTTTTTCATCTGTATTAATGATATCGTACCATAGTGGGAAAATCTGTGCAGCCTGTGTACCATTATCAAACACACCATCTCCTTTATAAAATTTATGCAGAATGGCTTCTTTAATTTGTGCACACAGCCGGGCATATCTTTCTGTATCTGTATTTTTATCTAATAAGCGGGAAAAACGTTCCATCAACATAGCATGATGGTAATAAAATAAAGAAGCTGTGAGGGCTTCCGGTTTTTCTTCCAGAGATTCATGATCGCTGATATCCTCGTCATACAAAAAATCGCGAGCATTTTTTTCTAGAAAAGCAATCTGTTTTTGTAAAGAAGCGTAATGTTTTTCAATTACTCTTTTATCCCCATAAAATTCATACAGTTTCTCTACAAGATAGGGATATCCGAGTTGCCAGCCTAAAGGCCCTGATTGATCTCCCGGCCCTTTATCATGTAAGCCTACAAAAGGAGCCGTTTCGGGTATACCCCCTAAAGGGCGTTGATCGTCCTCAAAATCCTGCAATACTTTTCGGTAAAAATTATGCATATCAAAATTGTAGCAGAAAGACTCTAGTGTACAAAACAGATCTCCACCATAACCAAATTTTTCTCTTCCTGCACAATCAGACTGTACACTGAAAATGTTGCTTTTGAAAGTACGCAGTACATTTTCTTGTATCTTATTAAATAAGTCATTTGAACATTCAAACGCACCGCTAACAGATACGTCGGCATGCATAACCAGTCCGCTAATATCGTCAGGAGTAGGAACTCCAGGCCATCCCTTTATTTCTACATATCGAAATACATGAAACGTAAATCTTGGACTCCATACCTCAATGTCATTTCCTGCAGCAATATAACAGTCTTGTTGCCAAGCTATAGGGGGAGCGCCTGGTCCTCCGTTTCCTTTTTTGATCTGTCCTGCCACCGTCGTCATACCATTCAACTGTCCATCGTTATACACATCCTCGCCGTAACGTAGCGATATACGGGTTCCGCGCGGCGCATTTACTTTGATTTGAGCGACACCTGCAAAGTTTTCTCCCATATCTGCAACATATACTCCTTTTGATACCTCATTAATGGCAACGGGTTTAACAATTCTTTTTACTCTAACTTGGGGCTGTAGGTCAGCCACTAGTTTGCCTTTAGGGCCCTCAACAACCATAGCCTGTTTGCCATTGTGCATTTCAGTATCAGAGAGCCATTGGGTAACATTGCGTGCATCATAAGTCTCTCCTAGGTATACATTATTCTTTATCACAGCCCCCTCCTGATATTGCCAGCTATGATCTGTAATAATCTCACTTATCGTACCGTCTACATACATTATCCGTAACTGAGCTATTACAGAAGGGCGACCTGTTGTTAATGCATCGCGAAGATTGTATTTGCCCCAGAAACGCATCGGTAGTGGATTATACCAGCCGTTGCCCACTTGCACACCTATGATATTTTTACCGGAGCTTACTAACGCTGTTACATCATAGGTTCTATACAAGATGCGCTTATCAAAGTTGGTCCAACCGGGCGTTAGTGCATCATCACTTATTTTTTTACCATTGAGATACGCTTCGTAATATCCGGCACCGGTGATATATAGACGTGCAGAGCGAATCTGTTTATCTGTTGTAAACACTTTCTTGAATACCGGCATGGGGTCTTCCTTGTAAAAATCTTCATCCTTTTCCGGGATCTTTTTACCATCATTTATCCAGTGCGCCTTCCAATCAGTGGCATGAAGCATTGCCGTTTCGAACCAAGTAATATCACTCCATCCAGATGCCAACCCCTTTTCATCATACACTCTAACACGCCAATAATATCTGGAAAAAGAAGTCAGGGTGCGGCCTTGATAAACAATACCAATACTTTGCCGAGATTTTATTTTTCCTGAACGCCACATATCAGCCTTCCCTTGATTAATTAATTGTAGGGATGATGCCACCTCTATTTCGTAAGCTGATTGCGATTTATTGTATTGATCACTTTCCAATTTCCAGCCAAGTACGGGCTGCGGGACATCGATTCCCAAAGGAGTAATCACATACTCGCAATGTAGCGCGGTGACCCTTAAGGACTGACCTAATAAAATAAAACTCTGTAGTAACAGGCAAGCAATCGTAATATAACGCACAACTAATATTTTTGAATACCCATATAAGTGACAAAATTAGGCATCACACTTATATCGGCTGCGTTATTATTAAGATATTGTTTTAAGACTTTCACGTACTGCCTCTATCGTTTTATCCAGATCTTCGTAGCTCAATGCATTATTAAGGAACCAGCTTTCAAAAGCAGAAGGCGGTAGATAAACACCCCGCTGCAACATAGCGTGGAAAAACTTTTTAAACAACTCAATATCACATGCTGCCGCACTTGCAAAATCGGTAACAGGCTTATTGCTAAAATGGACACTAATCATACTACCAAAATGATTAATAGTATAAGGGTGCCCCCATTCGCTCAAAACTTTGTCTAACCCATCTTTTAGATATTTTGTTTTGGTATCTAATTCCTGTAACAGAGAGGGATGGTTTTTAAGCTCAGATAACAAAGTATACCCGGCGATCATTGCTATAGGATTTCCACTTAATGTGCCTGCCTGATATACATTACCTAAGGGCGCAACCACTTCCATTATTTCTCTTTTTCCACCGAAAGCACCTACTGGCATACCCGCACCAATTACTTTACCATATGTTACCAAATCGGCATTAATACCTAATCTTTCCTGTGCACCACCTAAAGCTAAGCGAAAACCGGTCATTACTTCATCAAAAATCAACACAATCTTTTCTTCATCACAAATCTGACGCAATCCTTCCAAAAAGCCCGGCTGAGGCAAAATACAGCCCATATTGCCCGCCACTGGCTCGACAATAATTGCGGCAATTTCATTAGGATGTTCTGCAACCAGACGCTTTACCGCTTCGAGGTCGTTATAAGCGCAGGTTAACGTATCGTTTGCTATGGCGGCAGTAACACCCGGCACTGTTTGTATATTGAAAGTTGCTACACCACTACCCGCTTTCACCAGAAAAGAATCGGCATGGCCGTGATAACATCCTTCGAATTTAATAAACTTGTTTCTGCCTGTATAACCTCTAGCCACTCGCAGTGCACTCATACAAGCCTCAGTACCGCTACTTACCATACGAATCAAATCCACATTTGGCACCAGTGATTTTATCAGCTCTGCCATTTTTATTTCAAGCTCCGTAGGTGCACCATATGAGGTGGAGTATGTGGCTTGCTCCTGAATAGCTTTTACAACTGACTCATAAGCATGCCCTAAAATAAGCGGGCCCCAAGAAGCGATATAATCGATATACTGATTGCCATCTTCATCATACAAATAAGCGCCCTTGGCTTTTTTTATAAATAACGGTGTGCCTCCTACACTTTTAAAAGCACGTACCGGAGAGTTAACGCCTCCGGGTATAGAATGCTGTGCTCTTTCAAACAAAGCCTTACTTGTCTCGTAACTATACATATCAATGTTCTTTTTACAATTATAAAATCAGCTAGTTTGCAATTTCTTTACCAAACTCCTCGTATTTTCTTTTCATCATGTTCAGCAACTCATTAAAATCAACCTTCAACTTACCGGCGGCTATGTTTATGGGCGTTTTTAGCGTTGTATAATTCAACTCCAGCATTTTTCTTTTCAAAGAATGCCGTTCTTCGGCTATATACTTTTCGGGTTCTTTTATGTATATCACTATAAAGTTTTCTCCTGAGGCTTGCACATGCTTGATTTCTGTTACATCTCTCCAAAGCACTTTTGCAAACATTACGCCAAGCGAGTTATCGACAAAACCGTTATTATCGATTATCAATCCTGGTTTTTTATTAAATACCTTTTGTGCCAAAATAGCGGTAATAATCGTAAATAAAAAAGTGCCGATAAAGCCGGTTATCTTTACAAAACCATACTTCGTTCCTTTCACAAACAGTTGTGGCTGCACAACCATTATAACAAAGAGCAATAGTAATAACGAAAATAAAATCAGCTGTTTTGCTGCTTTAGATTTGTTAATGGGTATTTCAATAATCATATACTTAGTTTATACCGTCATTGAAAATATTCTGGTTTCGGGTTGTTTTCTAAGTAACCTCAGATCAAATGCCATAGCAACATTCCGCACAAATCCTCTTCCTGCTTCTGTAACTTTTAATCCATCTTTCTTCAACGTTACTAGTCCATCCTGCTGCATTTCTTGAAGGCGGTTCACAATCTGGGGAATTTCGGGTAGCTGCATTGCTTTTTCCTTCCAAGATGTTTCCAGATTGCACATGATATTTAAGATATGCCTACGTACTACAAGATCTTCCTCGCTTAAAATATGGCCTCGAAATACGGGCAATCTACCCTCCTTTACGCGAGCTGTATAAGCTTCCACAGACTTATCATTCTGCGCAAATGCATACCAACTATCACTAATAGCAGACATGCCCAACCCAATCATCACCTGAGTGTATGATGAGGAATAGCCCATGAAATTGCGATGGAGCGTTTTGTTTTGAATAGCCTTATACAAGCTATCGCTAGGCAAAGCAAAATGATCCATTCCTATTTCCACATATCCTTTCTCTTCAAGTAAATTCTTTCCTCGCTCGTACAAAGCACGCTTTAATTCTGCCGAAGGAAGATCGTTCTCGCCAAATCCTCGTTGTCCCACTCCCTTAATCCAAGGCACATGAGCATACGAGTAAAATGCAATTCGGTCGGGTTGAAGCAGCTTAGTCTTTTCAATCGTGTTCTTCATGCTTTCCCAAGTCTGATGTGGTAATCCAAACACCAGATCATGACTAATACTTTCATAACCGATATTCCTAGCTGCCTCGGTGACTTCTTTTACTTTTTCAAAAGGTTGAATACGATGAATAGTTTTTTGCACACGGGGATCATAATCCTGCACACCAAAACTCACTCGGCGAAATCCCAATTCGTACAACGCTTTTAGATGTTGTTGAGTAGTATTATTAGGATGCCCCTCGAAACTAAATTCGGGCTGAGCTGCAATATCTGCCGATGCAAAGAGAGATTCGATAAGTCTTTTTAAATTTTCGGGACTAAAAAATGTAGGAGTACCTCCGCCTAAGTGCAGCTCTTTTATTTGAGGACGACTACCTAATACATCGCAATACATTTGCCATTCCTTTAGCAATGTATCGATATAAGGCGCCTCAACATTATGTTGCTTGGTAATACGCTTATGACAGGCACAGAATGTACAAAGACTCTCACAAAAAGGTAGATGGATGTAAACACTAATGCCTGAGTTATTATTAGTTTCGGCAAAACTTCTTTGTAAAGTATCTATCCATCTATCAACAGTAAACAAATCCGTATCCCAATATGGAACAGTAGGATAACTGGTATATCGAGGCCCCGGGATATTGTATTTATTGATAAGATGAGCGTCCATAATTCATTAGCGCATATATTCAATATACAAAGCCGTAGCTGTACAGCTCATTATAAATTTTCTGACAACAATTTCACTGCATCCTTGGCAAAATAAGTAGCAATCAAATCTGCGCCAGCGCGCTTAATGGCAGTGAGGCTTTCGATAATTGCTTTATTTTCATCCACCCAACCTCGAGCTGCGGCTGCTTTAATCATTGCGTATTCGCCGCTCACATGATAAGCCGAAACAGGAATGGTCACAGCATTTTTCACTTCGCGAATGATATCTAGGTAAGCCATAGCCGGCTTTACCATCACAATATCTGCCCCTTGTTCTACATCTTGCAGGGTTTCGTTGATAGCTTCAATACGGTTGGCATAGTTCATTTGATATGTTTTCTTATCGCCAAATCCGGGAGCGCTATCTAACGCATCTCTGAATGGTCCATAGAAACAGCTGGCATATTTTGCACTATAGCTCATGATACCGACATCCGTATAGCCATTTTCTTCCAATGCTTTCCTGAAAGCGCCAATACGACCATCCATCATATCGCTGGGTGCAATAAAATCTGCTCCGGCCTCGGCATGTGAAAGACTCATGAGTGTTAATGCTTCTACAGTTTGATCATTTAGAATAACACCCTTCTCCATATCTACAATACCATCATGCCCATAAATAGAATAAGGGTCCAATGCCACATCAGTCATCACCAACATTTCCGGAACAGCATCTTTAATGGCTTTAATAGAACGTTGCATGAGACCATCAGGATTCCAAGCTTCTTTACCTGTATTATCCTTAACCTCATCTTTGGCCTTTACAAACAATAACACACACTTAATTCCTAGCTTCCATAATTCCTTAACTTCCAGAATAATAAGATCGAGACTATACCGATAATAACCCGGCATAGATGGAATTTCTGTTTTTATATTTTCACCTTCATCAATGAATAAGGGAACAATAAAATCATTGGGTGTTAATACTGTTTCAGCAACTAGGCTTCTGATAGCTGCTGATTTACGGAGTATTCTATTGCGTTTTTGAAGATACATTTTATGTAAGTATTTTATTTTTCAAATGATAGATGTTTCATTACGCAGCACATTAAACCCAGTCTTTCGGATGGCGACAAGCATCTAGCAGTTTTGCTTCTTCACTGCCCGGTTCCGGCTGATGATTGTAAATAAATTTCACGGTGGGCGGCAGGCTCATCAAAATACTTTCTGTACGACCATTCGTCTTTAACCCAAATACTGTTCCTCTATCATGTAGTAAATTAAACTCTACATACCGACCGCGTCTAATTTCCTGCCATGTTTTATGTGCTGTGGTGTAAGGTGTATTTTTCCTTTTCTTCACAATAGGCAGATAGGCCTCTAGAAATGCACGGGCGTTTGCCTGCTGAAAATCGAACAAACGTTCCGCTTCTGCTTCATCTTTCATTCGCAGATGATCATAAAACACACCGCCTAATCCACGCATCTCATTATCACGATGCTTATTACTAAAATACTCGTCGCATTGTTGCTTGTACTTCGGATACAAATCTTCACCAAAAGGTTCTATAGCATTTTTAAAAGCACCATGAAAATGGCAGATGTCTTCCTCAAACAAATAGTAAGGCGTGATATCGGCACCACCTCCAAACCAGCGATCTATTATTTTTCCATCCTTATCGGTTAGTTCAAAATAGCGCCAGTTAGCATGTACTGCAGGTACAAAAGGATTTTGTGTATGCAATACTAAACTGAGACCACAGGCAAACCACTCACCATCCTCAACAGCGGCAGGCAGATTTAAGACCTGCTTCATTTTTTCACTCAAGCTTCCGTATACTGCTGAAATATTCACTCCGGCTTTTTCAAAAACATTGCCATTCTCCATAATGCGAGATATGCCTCCACCGCCTTTTCCTTCATCACGATCCCATTTATCGGCCTTAAATTTGGCCGCTCCATCTTCCTGTTCCAGTGCATCACAAATTGTCTGCTGAAGACCGTATATGTATTGCACCCATCTCTCTCTAAATGTTTCGTGTTTCATTTTCTGTAATTTGTTGCGATACCTATACTTTTTACTGAAAGCAATATTCCTTTACGGTGTTCACAAAAGCTTTGGCATGCTCTACCGGTATATTCGGCAAAATACCATGTCCCAAATTGGCGATATGTTTACCAGGTCCAAAAGCCTGTAACATCTGTTTTACCTCTTTCTCTATTACAGGTATAGGTGAAAGCAGTTTAGCAGGATCAAAATTCCCCTGCAATGCGACATTATTACCCGCCAGTTGTCGTGCCATTTGCGGCTCAATACACCAATCGATACCCAATCCATGTGCACCGGCAGCAGCCATTTCGGGCAAAGAACTCCATGCACCTTTGGCAAAAATGATAACAGGCACTTCATCATTCACCGCCGCCACAATCTGTCTGATATATTGCAATGAGAAAATTTCAAAATCTTTTTTACTTAATAATCCGCCCCAGCTATCAAAGACCTGCACCACATCAGCACCTGCTGCAATTTGACCTTTCAAATAAGCGATAGTGGTATCCGTAATCATTTGCAATAACTGATGCGCCAGCTCAGGCTGCTGATAACAGAACCCCTTAGCTTCATCAAAAGTTTTACTTCCCTTTCCTTGAACCATATAGCAAAGCAAGGTCCACGGAGCTCCTGCAAAACCAATCAAAGGAACGCGTCCATTCAATTCTTTTTTAATTAGCTTAATGGCATCAAACACATAATGTAGACGATCGTGAACATCAGGTACACAAATCCTGTTTAAATCTTGTGTAGTTTTGATTGGTTGTGGTAATAACGGACCAAGCTTTTCAATCAACTGCACTTCCATACCCATGGCCTCAGGTACTACCAGAATATCTGAGAATAATATGGCTGCATCTACACCCACAATATCCACCGGCTGCAGTGTAATTTCGCAGGCTAATTCCGGGGTTTTACATCTTTCAAAAAAAGAGTATTTTTCACGCAACTGAATATACTCGGGCAAATATCTCCCGGCCTGACGCATCATCCACACTGGAGTACGTTCGGTTTGCTCGCCTAATAAGGTTCTTACTAATAAATCATTTTTCAAATTACTGTCTCTTCTCATTATCCGTTTATTTTTTCAAGCATCGCACGGATCTCCGGTTTTTCTGCGATGATAATATTTTCCTTACAATATTTCGACAAAGCCTGAGCGGTTGTGGAGCCTATACAATAGTACTTCTGACTAGGCTGCGGAGTGTTCAGTGAAAAATAGCTTTCCACACCGGATGGACTGTAAAACATGATAGCTTCGTACTGCTTGTGCAGTTTTTGAGGAACAGCGATATTTTCATAACAGATGATCTCCGAAAAGCGAAGCTTATTTTGCTGTAAGAATCGCGGAATAGTGGGCAGTCTTTTATCCCCGCAAAAAAAGTAATAGTGTGCTTCTCGATCGATTTCAATCAACTTAATCAACTCTTTTGCATACGGGGCCGTGGCACGAATATTCAGGGTAGTCTTACGTACAGTATCTGCTGTCACTCCCTCAATGCAATAGGTTTTATTATACAAGTTTTTTATCAGTTCCATCACAGCATGTACAGCATGCTGACTGGTAAATACGAAAATATCTCGGGAATTAAGATCCCCTAGTTGTTGTACAATATCCGAAGTTGAACGATGGCGTATCTCAATAAAAGGAATGCAGTCTATTCGTATTCCTTTTGCTTGAGCATCCTGCAACAATACAGGTTCCAGCATTCTTGTGCTTAATACATCCATCAATGCTTTTCCAATTTTGTGAAGCACCTACAATAATATTCCTATGCAGATTCGTTTCCTAAATACCCCTACAACTAATCCAAAACTATACTTAATGCGGATTATCAGATAGCTTGTTCACTATGTTACTACCGCCATATTTTAATAATTCCGTAGCCGCAATAGTTCCTGCTTGTGTTGCCTCTTGCAAACTAAAGATCTTTTCTACTTCAACTTTTTCTTTACCGTCAGGTGTAACAATATTGCCTTTAAAAAGTATTTTATCTTCCTTCATTTGTGCCAACGCACTGATAGGAGTAGAACATCCCCCCATTAATGCAGTTAAAAAATCACGCTCTGCCTTTACACAAACAGCAGTAGGCACATCGTTAAGGGGAGCACAAGCTTCCAATGCGTAATTATTATCTGCTTGGCTAACTACCATAATAGCACCTTGTGCAGGGGCGGGTAGCATCCAGTCCAGGTCCAAACTCTCTTCTGGCCGAAGACTAATGCGTTCCAAACCTGCAGCAGCAAATATAGCCCCATGCCATTGGCTTTGGGCTACTTTTTGCAAACGTGTATTGACATTGCCGCGCAGATTTTCTATAGTAGTATTGGGATAACGGTGGAGCCATTGTGCTTTACGACGAATACTGCTGGTAGCAATGATAAAAGCTTCTTCGGAAGGAGTGCCTGCTTTCAATATGCGGATAGTATCCTCGCTCAGCCTACCAGCATGTACCAATATATCCCTATGGCTGGCTCTTTTCAATACAGCAGCCTGTACAATCCCCTGAGGTAATTGCACCGGAACATCCTTCATGCTATGAACAGCAATGTCGATTTTATTGTTCAGTAATGCAATATCGAGGCTGCGCGTGAATACGCCCTGTACCCCCATAGCGTACAAAGGGGTGGTCAGGTCTATATCGCCTTCGCTTTTAATATAAACCAGCTCGGCTTTATGGCCATTCTGTTCCAGTAAACGTTTAACGAGTGAGGCCTGCCATACGGCCAACTGACTATCGCGTGTTCCTATTCGGATATGATTGGTTTGCATCAGGACATTTGCAGGTAATCATTAATCAAATTGATAAACTGGCAGCCCTTATCATTTTTGGTCTTAAGGTTAACGGCTAGCTTTTTAACTGCTTTTTGCGCTCTTTCGGTTTGCTGCTTTAATAAAGCGTCTTTAGCAAACTCACAGGTATGCAATTGTAAACGATCCAATTCCTGTAACTTACTCTTCCAAGTTTTTAAATGGAGTACATACCTGTAATCTTTTAGCCACTGCCAGAACTCTTGGGTGTAGTACTCAATGATTGCTTCGGCCTTAGGCACTTCTGCTCGGCGGCGCGCCAGGGTTTTGTCCAATATTTCGGTGGAAATTTCATCCACATCAATTACACGCTTACCCTTAATCTGCTTTACGGCGGGATGTACATTAGCCGGTACAGAAAGATCCAGAATCAGCTGCTCCTCCCCTTCTGCAAAATGTTGGGGTAAGATAGTAGGCTCGTTGGCATTCGTACATACAATCACCACATCCGACTGACGGATGGCTTCCTGTTTTTTATCGTATCCCAGAAAATGAATGCCACAGGATGCTGCCAAAGCCGAGGCGGTCTCATCGGTTCTGTTCATCACAGTTACCGTTACACCCGGAAAATAAGTAATCAGATTTCTGCACACATTGGCACCAAATTTTCCGGCGCCTATCACCAGTATTTTTTTAGAATTAATATGTGTAATCGCCTGCAGTAATTCGATAGCCGCAAAAGAAACAGAAACCGTACCATTACTCAGCTCGGTATCAGTCTTAATTTTTTTAGAAGCCTGAAACACAAAATTGAGTGTACGGTCCATCACAGGGCCAATCACGCCATGGGCTTTAGCCAGATCTACGGATTTTTTAATCTGACCGAGAATCTCATAATCACCCAGAATCTGCGAATCCAGTCCTGACGCTACACGAAAAAGATGCTGCAACGCATGATTGCCGTTTTTCAAATAAGCATATTCGAAAAACGTTTTTTCGTCGGCCTTACAATGTTTCAGTAACAGATGTACTAACTGCATCACCGACTCGGCAAAACCGTAAATTTCTGTACGATTACATGTAGATAAAACGAAAACACTTTTGATTCCTGCAGCTTTAGCATCTTTGGCAAGCTGGGCGAATCCTTCGTTGTTGATGGAAAATAGACCACGTGTCGCAACATCAGCTTTAAGATAGTTGATGCCCGCTACACAAAACCTATCAAGCACCTGTTTTGAAATATGAAATTCTTCCGCAGACATGTGAGTGGTGCAAAAGTATAGAAGCTTCTTTATTCCATCGTCATAATATTGTCATGTAGAAGTCATAATCATCAATATCATCGTTTTTCCTGACCAAGATCATGAAATTCCCAATCACCAAGGAGAAAGAACAATTTAGTACCTTCGCAAAAATTATTACACTATGCAATGAAACCTTGGCTGTCCTGCGCCTCGTATGTCATCATATTATTATTGAGCCGTATATTTTTATGGCCAAATGCTTCCCGATGACATCATCACCCATAAGAAAGAGTTATAAAAGGATATCCGGTTGCATAAGCACATTTAGCCAATAATGAAAAGAGGAATTATTTTACTAAACTTAGGTTCTCCAGACTCTACAAGTAGAAAAGACGTAAAAGTATATCTGGATGAGTTTTTGATGGATAAACGCGTAATCGACAAGCCTTATTTGCTTCGCTTATTGCTGGTACGGGGTATTATCACTCCCATCAGAGCAGGCAGATCGGCAAAAGCCTATCAATCCATATGGTGGAAAGAAGGCTCACCACTCATTGTACTTACGCGTCGCTTAAAAGAAGCTCTGGAGCCCAAGACTACATATCCCATAGAAATTGCTATGCGTTACGGTAAGCCACATCCTAAAACTGCTTACGACAATTTGCTGGCAACAAATCCGGATCTGGAAGAAGTGATCATTGTGCCGCTATACCCTCACTATGCCATGAGTAGCTGGGAAACAGCTGTGGAGTATATGCGAACCATTCATGCTAAATATCGCTATAGTTTTAAGTTGAAAACAGTTCCTCCATTCTACAATCACCCTGCTTATATTCATGCATTGGCGCAAAGTATCCAACCTTATCTGAGCGACGAATACGATCAGTTGCTTTTCAGCTATCACGGTATTCCGGTATCACATATATACAAAACCGGTAAACAGGGTGTACAACATGATCTTGAAGATCCTGAAAAATGTTGCGACGACCCGGAATCGCATCTTACCTGTTATCGTCATCATGTATTAGAAACCTCGAAACTCACAGCTCAAGCACTCGGTCTCAGCCGCGATAAATGGGCCGTAGCTTTTCAGAGCCGCTTGGGGCGTGATCCCTGGCTGTTGCCCAGTACCCAAGAGAGATTGGAGGAACTACCCAAAGAAGGAGTAAAAAAGCTGAAAATCGTATGCCCTTCGTTTATATCAGACTGTTTGGAAACACTGGAAGAAATAGAACAAGAAGGCAAGGAGGAGTTTCTGGAAAGTGGCGGAGAAAAATACGACTATATCCCCTGTTTGAACACAAACGAGCTGTGGGTAACCACTTTGTTACAGCTCATAGAAGAAGCGATTGAACGCCCGTTCGAAAATGTGATAAAATAGTGTAATTTACCCGTCCATAAATTGCTATTGCAGGATGTCTAGTGCCTATTTATACCTCAAAGCCCTACATATCATTTTTGTGGTAACTTGGTTTGCCGGACTTTTTTATATGCCGCGGCTACTTATTTATAATGTAGAAGCCAATACACAGCCTGTAGCAGTCCGAACTGTACTGCAAACACAGTTTGGCATCATGATGAAAAGACTTTGGTATGGTATTACCTGGCCCTCGGCTATTCTCACTTTGCTATTGGGATTGACCGTTTTATTTAAAGGTGGTTGGTTTCATCTGCTTTTTAAATCAGAGGGCATATGGCTGACGCTAAAATTATGCCTCGTACTTTTTCTCTACGCTTATCACATTGCCACTCATGTTATATTTAAACAACAACTAAAGGGTGTTTTTAAACTGAACTCCCAGCAATTACGCATGTGGAATGAGCTAGCCACTATTTTTCTAATATGCATCGTAATGCTGGTCGTAGTGAAACAAGGCATCAGTCTGTTCTGGGGACTGGTAGGAACCGCACTACTGGTAATTGCATTAATGCTGGCCATTAAAATCTACAAGCGCATTCGTAATAAATCCGCACAATAAATTACTCACAACGGGCGCACCCTCATAGTTACTCATATCAACCCACATATATTACTACCATATTTTAGAATATTCTTAATTTTAAGAATATAAACAAAATCTTATAACTATGAGTAAAAAACTTTTCGCCGAGGTATTCGGCACATTTTGGCTCGTATTTGGGGGATGCGGTAGCGCTGTATTTGCTGCTGGTGTACCCGACATCGGTATCGGATTGCTTGGCGTATCACTTGCCTTTGGCTTAACGGTGCTAACTATGGCTTATGCTGTAGGCCACATTTCCGGAGGACACTTCAACCCCGCCGTATCGTTTGGATTGCTTGCCGGTGGCAGGTTTTCTGCAAAAGAACTGCTACCTTACATTATTGCCCAACTGGTTGGGGCCATCCTTGCAGCTGGTGCTCTGTACATCATTTTAAACGGGGCGGGAGCTTTTTCAAAAGAAGGGCCGGGAGCATTTGCAACCAATTTTTATGACATGCCTGGCTATCACGGCAGAAGTTATTCCCTTGGGGCTGCCTTCCTTGCCGAGTTTTTGTTAACGGCGTTTTTCCTTATTATCATTTTGGGAGCTACAGATAAATGGGCTAATGGCAAATTTGCAGGTATTGCCATAGGCCTAGCTTTAACACTAATCCATCTTATTTCCATTCCTATTACCAATACATCGGTAAATCCCGCTCGTTCTACCTCTCAAGCTTTGTTTGTGGGAGGTACAGCACTGTCACAACTTTGGCTGTTTTGGGTAGCGCCGATCCTAGGAGGTATTGTAGGAGGATTAATTTATAAGTATCTGTTACAACGTTCCGATACCGAAGCAAACAGTTAATTAATCACATCTCCTATCCATTGCCAATAAAAAATCCCGTATGTGAGAAATACGGGATTTTTCTTGTACCTATTATCTTCGTGTTATCTAACCTTATAAATAAAATCGTTGTTGTTAAATTGTTTAGCCACCTCGCGCAAATCGTAAGCGATGCTCGCATCTACCATTTGATCCCCCAGTTGCAAAACGAATCCCCCAATAATACTTGGGTCTACCTTTTCTTCTAACTCCACATTTTCGATATTGGCAACTTTCTTTACCTGCGCAACAATATTCTCCTTCACACTATCACTTACAGGAACTGCAGCAGTTAAAGTTACAGTATTTATATTCTTATGAGCTTTATACTGATTGACAAATTCACCTAGAATTTCAGGTAAAACCGCTTCACGAGCTTTAGATATTAGCAGTCTTATAAATCCTTGTGTAATCGGATTCACCTTACCATCGGTAATAGCAGCTACAATTTTTTGCTTTTTATCAGCTTTAATGATAGGGCTACGCAATAGGCTCACAAAATCAGGATTGCTTTTGCAAATAGCTTTCAGCCATTGCACATCCTGAAATACCTCTTCGAGCTGTCCCTTCTCTACAGCAATCTCCAATAAAGCCTTCGCGTATCTGTATGCTAAACGTGGATTAAGCATTTTTATTTAATATTTTCAATGAATCTTTTGAAGAATGGATACTAGTTCAGCTTAATGCTTTCCACTAGTCCGTTGATGTGCTCTTCTTGCTTGTTCTGTTCGCTCAACTCTTTTCTTAACACTTTTTCGCTCACTTCAATCACGAGTTTACCTACTTCGTTTTTCACATCAGTAAGAGCCGCCATTTTCTGAGCATTGATAGCCTGTTGGGCATCTGCAATAATTTTTGCAGCCTCAGCCTTAGCCTGCTCCTTAGCTTCGTTGATGATTTTCTCTTTGGTTTCGCGAGCTTCTTTCAACAGCTGAGCTCTTTCTTCGCGCGCTTTAGCCAGCAAAGCTTCGTTTTCGCTTTGCATTTGTGCCATTTCGGCTTTTACTTTCTCAGCAGAGGCAATGGCATTGGCAATGTTTTGTTCGCGATCATTCAGTGATTTCAGAATGGGCTTCCAGGCAAATTTTTTAAGAATCAAAAACACTACGATGAAGGCTACCAAAGCCCATACAAAATAGCCTAGATTGGGAGTAAGCAATTCCATATACTAATTTCTGTTTTAAAAGTTCGTGAGGGTTACCACGAACAAAAAGTTGATGTATATATACGCTGCAACTAGGGATTACAGCTGTAATTCATAAATTCTTTAAAAATACCGCACCCGCCGCCCTGTGCTTAAGGTGCAGTAATTTTTTGGGTGAAATGATTACTTCAACACTGCCAATAAACCTGCGATTACCGCAAACAGGGCAACACCCTCGATAAAGGCAGCAGTCAGGATCATAGCACCACGAATGTCGTTAGCAGCTTCTGGCTGACGAGCGATACCTTCGGTAGCAGCTTTACCGATTTGACCGATACCGATACCTGCACCGATGGCAGCTAAGCCAGCACCTACGGCACCACCAAAGTGAGACCAGCTTCCGCTTACTTCCAACAAAGTGTTTAATAAATCCATGATTCTTTGATTTTATATATGATTAAAAATTAAAAACGCATTAATGATGATCGTGCCCCTCTTCATCATGATGATGGTCACCAATTGCTCCTCCTATAAACACAGCAGTCAGATTGGTGAAAATATAGGCCTGAATGAACGCTACCAAAATTTCAATCAGGTAAATAAACACTGCAAAGGCAATGGATACCGGAGTGAAAGCAACTCCGGCCACTTTGCTCATTTCAGTAAAGATAAATATCAGACTGATAAAGCTCAGAATAATAATGTGCCCTGCAGTCATGTTCGCAAAAAGACGGACAATCAACGCAAAGGGTTTAGTAAATACTCCAAGCAATTCCACAGGCATCATTAAAAACTTCACCGGAAGTGGTACACCAGGGAACCAGAAAATGTGCTGCCAGTAATGCTTGTTAGTACTAAACAGAATCACAAAGAAGGAAATGATACCCAACATTGCAGTAAAGGCAATGTTTCCGGTAACGTTGGCTGCTCCCGGCAACAAGCCGAATATATTGTTGATTAAAATAAAGAAGAAAACGGTGAGCAGATAAGGCAAATATTTCTGGTATTTGGGCCCCAGATTGGCCTTAGCAATATCATCTCTTACAAAAGTAATTACCGGCTCAATAGCATTTTGAAGACCTTTGGGTGCAGAGCTCACGCCTTGTCCCTTCGCATATTTTTTAGCCATTGAAGTCAGCAACCACACCAGTACGATCAGGGCTATAATCATTTGCACCACGTTCTTGGTCATGGAGAAATCGTACACCTTAACAGATTCGTCAATATTGCCATTAGCATCTACTGCTACAATCTTTCCATGGTCGATTTTGTAGCCATTGTGAGCGTGCGTTCCGTGATGAAAAGCTGATGACATAAACATGCTTAGCCCACGCTGCGGAGAGTATACGATTACAGGCAATGGAAGTGTTCCATGAAATTCTGAACCGTCAGCTTTTTTGATTGTGAAAAAATGCCATTCATGAGCATCGGCAATGTGATGCAGAATTACCTCACCGGGATTAAACTTCTCTTCGCCTCCAGCGGCTCCATGTTCGGCTGCTGCCTCTGCAGAAACCTCTTCACTCGCAAAAGCCACATTTTGACCGAATACAAAAAAAAGGCTGAAAGCCGCTACTATAAAGCATTTGAAGCCATTTAATCCCATATTCTGCTAAATTTTGGCGCAAAGATAAGGGGAGTATGGGAAAGTTGATGAGTTTAACGGTCGAAAATGTTCAAAACTTTCATCCAACTGCATAAAAGTAGTCATCAAAACAGGAAATCATCCTAAAATCATGAGATTATTATCCTATATCTCCCAATGAGACGAAAATATAATAAAAAATTAAAATATCATATTTATTATTTTATCCGATCCGGATTTTTCTTGATAAAATCTTCCCAGCCTTTAAAGCCAGCAACTTGCGGAATGGGGGATGAATACTGATAAAAATGACAAACTGCAACGGCTAGCGCATCTGTAGCATCAAAATATTGAGGAAGTTCCTCGATGGAAAGCATTTGCTGTAGCATTTTCCATACCTGCTCCTTACTGGCATTACCGTTTCCGGTAACGGCTTGCTTTACTTTACGAGGAGAATACTCGGTAATAGGAAGATTGCTGTGCATGGCTGCAGCAATCGCTACCCCCTGTGCTCGTCCCAACTTTAGCATGCTTTGCACATTTTTGCCAAAAAAGGGCGCTTCGATGGCAAATTCATGAGGTTTATAAAGAGCAATCAGCTCCCGCACTTTTTCGTAAATGAGATGCAAACGCTCATAGTTATTCTTATTGGAGGATAAGCGCAGCGCGTGCATTTCGCACAAGCGTATCTTTTTTTGGGAACACTCAATCACACTATACCCCATAATGAGGGTACCGGGGTCGATGCCTAATATTATTTTATTCGATTGTTGCAAACAGGTATTATTTTTACCTACCACTGTGAAGCTGAACAAAAATATCAAAATATTCGTCAACTACTTCCTGGGGCCGATATTGTTTATCTGGCTGGCATGGTCTATTTATAAACAAATCAGCGCTCAGGAAGATATAGGCACTGCCCTTCAACATATAAAAAATGCATTTACCGGACCTGAAATCGCTTACCTGATTGCTGCCATTCTGTTGATGCCCGTCAATCTGGGATTGGAGTCGTACAAATGGATGCTTGCAGTAAGGCGTGTGCAGGATATCAGCCTAGGAAAAGCGTTCAAAGCTGTTTTCTCGGGCGTTGCTTTTTCTATTAGTACGCCTAATAGTCTGGGAGATTACGTAGGACGCGTGCTGTATATGGACGATGGGAAACGAATTAAGGCTATTTCACTCACTATTGTTGCCAACATAAGCCAATTGATAGTAACCATACTCATGGGGGCGTTGGCGCTTTTCTTTCTTAAGAATACATTAACGAAATCGGACCTATTATCTACAATATTTGTAAATACTGTTCTAAGTAGCTCTGTTTTAGCGCTTATTATACTATTATTGTTCTATTTTAGACTACCTTGGTTAGTCAGAATCATAGATAACTTGCCACAATTCAAAAAATTTTCGTGGATAACCGAAGCTGTAGAACATGTAGATGCAACTTTGCTGGTAAGGTTTTTGTCATTATCTATAGGAAGATTCGTAATTTTTAGCTTACAATATTTTTTATTATTTAAATTGTATGGTGTTGAGATTAATGTTTTTGAGTGTTGGATGAGCATTAGTGTGATGTTTCTAGTAATGACTGCCATACCCACAATAGCTCTTTTTACGGATGTAGGACTAAAAAACGAATTAAGTATACGGTTGGTGGGGTTGTTCAGCTCTAATCATTTGGGCATCAGCCTTACCTCATTGAGCGTGTGGCTTATTAATTTGGTAATTCCCGCTCTCATAGGAAGTATATTAATCCTCGGCATTAAAAATATTCTTAAGGATAGAAACAAACATGAATAAAATTAGACTATCAATACTACTGCTATCACTCGTGATTGTTGCCAGTGGAAGCAAAGCACCAGAAGCATCTCGTGAAATAAACACGAACTGTAGCCTGCCCAATACATCTTTCAAAGCAGGAGAAAAGGTGGGCTTTATAGTGTACTATACAGCTGCAAAATTAATTAACGTAGCTGCCGGTGCAGGATCGTTCACTACCACCCAGGAAAAATTGAACGGGCGCGATGTTTATCATATAGTAGGTGAAGGGCACACCTTACCATCCTATGAGTGGGCTTATAAGGCTAAAGATATTTATGAAACTTATATTGACACAGAAACCCTACTACCATTAAAGTTCGTACGAAATGTCAACGAAGGTGGCTATAAAAAGTATCAAAATGTAAGTTTTAACCGCACGGCTAATACAGCTATTAGCAGTGAAGGAGTATTTAAAATCCCAGAATGTACGCACGATGTAGTAAGCGCCGTTTTCTGGGCTCGTAATATTAATTACGATTTACTGAAACCTTCGGATAAAATACCTATTAAAGTATTTCTTGATAATGAAATGCACACGATTTATGTAAGATACCTAGGTAAAGAAACAATTACTACCAAGTACGGAAAATTCAAAACCATCAAAATAAAACCCTCAACTATTAAGGGTACTATTTTTAAAGATGATGACAAAATGGTGGTTTGGGTAACCGACGATGCTAACAAAGTGCCGGTAAGAGTAGAAAGTCCCATTATCGTAGGAAAAGTAAGAATAGATATGACCAGCTTTGAAAACCTGCGCAATCCTATGACCGCGCTAATTCAGAAACTTTAATCACTATTTAATCTTTTTTGGCGTGCAGAGTAAATCCTACTGTGGTGCCCACACCTGGTGTACTGCGAATATGAATGGTTTGGTCGTGGGCTTCGATGATATGTTTACAAATGGCAAGGCCTAAACCGCTACCGCCCACATACATGCTACGCCCTTTGTCGGTACGATAAAATCGCTCGAAAATACGAGAGAGATACTCTTCTGGAATGCCGATACCGTCATCACTGATTTCTACCAGTATGCGCTTATCATCTGTTATGTAGATACCGGCTTTGATAGTACCGTTTTTCTTACCATAACGAATGGCGTTTTCGAGGAGATTGATAACAACCTGTCTAATTTTTTCCTTGTCGGCATGCACCACCACGGGTGTGTCGCACCCTTTCTTAATATTGAAGCGAATATTATTGGCTTCGGCATGTATGGAAATACTTTCAAAGGCATCTTTCAACAAATCCTGAATCACAAAATTTGTTTTATTTAATATCAGTTCCCCCCGCTCCAAACGCGATATTTCATCCAGATCGTTTAATAATCCCGTCAGCCGCTCTATATTCTTAGCTGCCTTTTGCAAAAATTTTTTGCGCAGTGTCGGGTCATCTGAATCTTCCTGTAGTAACGTATCCACATAACTTTGTATGGCGAAAATGGGAGTCTTGAATTCGTGAGAAAGGTTCTGCAGAAACTCTCTTCTGAAAGCTTCATTGGCCTTTAGCTGCTCCATCTTCTTCTGGTTCTCCTGGGCCCATGCCTCTACATCATCCGCTACTTCATCAATACTTTTTTTGGGGAGAATATATTTATAATACATCTTCTCCCGCTTGGTAGCCTTTGTTTGATAAATAAGCTTATAAATTAGCTTTATTTTACGATAGATAAACTTATGCAGTACAAAAGAAATGAGCGCATACCCTCCTACCAATAGCACAAAAAAAGAAGCTGATGCCAGAAGCCAGCGCTGTTCTATAATATACAACAAGATGCTTACCGGCAGCGAAAGTGCCAATGCGGTATAAAAAGCCAATTGCTTAGGTGATAAATTTTTTGTACTTAACATTTCATTAAACGCATTCAGTATATATCGTAATGGAAGCTCATATTTCAAATTTGTATCCCACTCCTTTCACCGTAGTAATACAATCTAACTCCAGCTTCTGACGTATTTTTCGAATATGAACATCAATAGTTCGATCACCTACAATTACATCATTACCCCAAACGGCGCTTAAAATTTCGTTTCGAAGAAATACGCGGCCGGGTTTTAGAGCCAACAAATAGAGTAGCTCAAACTCCTTTTTAGCTAACACCACTTCCCGATCATCTACCAGCACAATAAACCGCTCGGGATCGATTGTAATATTAGCTACTTTAATAATCTTGCTGGAGACCTCTTTCTGCACCCTCCGTAATAATGCAGCCACACGGCTCAACAATACTTTGGGACTTATAGGCTTGCTCACATAATCATCAGCACCGGTTTCTAATCCTCTAATTTGCGTCAGTTCATCATTCAGTGCTGTTAAAAACATAATCAATGTGTCCTTAAACTGCTCCTGTGCCCGTAAAATCTGACAAACTTGTACGCCATTCTTTTTAGGCATCATCATATCCAGAATAATCAAGCTGGGCCTATGCTTCATGGCCTTATCTATGGCTTCATCACCATTACTAGCTGTAATTACCTCGTAACCCTCTTTAGCCAGATTATAGGATAAGATTTCCAGAATGTCGAGCTCGTCGTCAGCAATTAGTATTTTATGGCCTTTAGTATCCATTAAAAATAATAATTTAAGGCAAACGTAGTGGTAATTTATATAAAACCGAAAAAAACGCTGTGATTCAACACCATACTTAATAAAAAATTAATAAAGCATCTCTAAGCAACTTTGTATACTTTTTAAAAAAAACGGCGCAATTATTGCTTGTATATGCATGATTTACCTAATGTTACATTTATAAAAGACCATTGTACCAAGTGCTATGAAGTTATTATCGAATATTACCTGGAAAAAGTTTATACCATTTCTCGTCCTATTGCTATTTACCATAAATGCGGATGCTCAGCGCAGAAAAAGAAAAAAGAATCAGAAAGAACAACCTGTTCAGGTAGTAGTTGATACAATTCCTGCTTATACAGTGCCCATCACCCGGCAATTGATGCATGAAAAAGTTGACAAAGAACAACTGGCACTTCTTGCCATAGACGGGGTAGCAGACAAAACCATTAAGATTTCGAAAGATGCAAAACTGAATGAGGCTATTACGGAAGCCGCTATAAAAAAAGTGGACTGGTTGCAATATGAAATAGAATCTAACGATACCATTGATGCGCGCTTAAAAGCCCATTATCTGAATGGGATAACCGAAATACTAAAGCATGTAAAAACCACTGCGCGAAGCAAACAGGCGCCTATTTATCAATTACCCCAAATAATTGCCACTTATAAAGATTTGATACTTGCCGATGTACACAAAAAATCCATCGCACCACTTATCGAACCACTTTCTTATGAAGTAGCTACTACCGTATTACTCCCTCGAATATTTAAGGACAATCCGGGCTATCCTGATGTTCGCAATATCATGATTCTAAAAACAGCCGGAGTTTCTGACGAAAAAACCTTTGCTGCTTTAAAAGAATATCCGGATGCACCTTTTACCGACAGCCTTATAAAAGTGATAGGCCATAATAACCCACGGCTCTTGTATGATTATGCGCAATCGAATAATCGATTCAGCTACCGCATTCAGAATATTGATGACGACCCTTTTATCAAAACTGTGGTAGATATAGCGCGTAATCCTAGCAAAGGTGGACAATTTTATTTTCCCTTTCTGGACAATATCGTAAAAGGGAAAATTACTATTGAAGATATAGACAATGTAAAAAATGACCCTGTAAAATACTTTCGTCTACTGGTACAAACACAAATAGAATATACAGAACGTGCATTAAAAGGTGATACTGCTATAGAATTTGCCAGCCTTACCAAAAAGCTGGAACAAAAAGCTAAGGACGAATTTGTTGCAAAAATCAACGGACTGCACGAACTGCCCGATGCCGTTCGCTTCCGCAGTATTCAACCGCTCACAGCCGAAGAGCTGTACTATGTAGCAGTATTAACGCATGGGCTCATTTATACTAGCAGTTACACCAACGGAGTGTATCCACTTATGATGCGTAAAGCTGAAAATAAAGGCGACGAGTTATTGAAAAAATTACACTTCGATCATTATAGAAAATTTATCAGCCAAGCAGCATCCTATAATACACTGAAGCACTTTCTGAGTACCTTTTCCAATCCAGCAGATGCGCATGAGCTGATGAAAGCATTTGTAAGTGGATTAGAAAAAACCGATGGCGTAGAGGACGGTGTGGATGTAGCAGATTCTTATGCCAGCATTGCAGAAGAATTGCCTGAAGTGGCCACAGAAATGCTTGCCAATATCAAAGATAATTTGGAAAGAAATAAAACAGCAGGTAATAAAAAAGGCATCGCTATATACGATATTTTATACAAACTGTTTTTATCAGCAGACACTACCAATCAGATTAACCTTACTGCCGAACTAGGTATTCCTCCGGTGTATAGTGTTCCTTTCTCATCCCTTACAAATGAAAACGGGGAAGTTATTTGCCAAGTGTTCTTTTATGGAGATAGTGATGGACGCAATATCTTCAACGGATTTGTTAACATGTTTGCCAATAGTAATTGGAAAATCGACGGAAGCAATAAAGAGTGGGTGGTTATAAAGTCTGCTAAAGGAAAACCTGTTTCTATTTATGCCAACAGACCGCTGGATGAAAACAAAGGACTTGACGACCAGGCGCAGCGATCACTCAATGCTTATTTGGAAGAAAATAATTTACGACCTACTGTTACCATTCACCGCGGTCATAGCTATTATGCCGAAACAACAATCGGCTATATGTCGCCCTATTCCAAAGTAGTGTTTATGGGATCATGCGGAGGTTTTAATCTTATCGATTCTATTCTTAAAAAATCGGATGATGCGCATATTATCGCTTCCAAACAAATAGGACGTACTGCCATCAACAAACCATTCTTCCTGTTGCTTACTGAAAAACTCAGAAACGGGAAAGATATAGAATGGATCCCCTTTTGGAAAGAATTTAAAATGCGTGCGAATGTAGCTGGATTTGAAGACTATATTCCTCCATATAAAAACCTAGGCGCCATTTTTATAAAAGCTTATAAAAAAGAAACAGGGGAAGATGTGTAACACAACAAGCGGTATTCATTGTTGTTGCTGTTGTTGCTGTATTTGCTCCATATAATATCGGTAAGAGTTTTTCTTTTCCTTTAAAGAAGTATCGGTAAGATTTGACGATCTGTAAGCAAATATAGGATTGGCTACCACGTCGCCGGCCTCGGCGACTTCTTTTTTGTTATAAATAGATACCGATACTTCAAGTACATGATCGGAAGAGCCTTTATAAGTTCCTTTCACAGGAGTGCAATCTGAAAAATTTCTACCTACAGCCAATCGGATATGTCGGTCACTGGCAATACAGTTATTAGTAGGATCTAATCCCACCCATCCATAATCAGGCACATAAGCTTCTACCCATGCATGTGTTGCACCCTCGCCTCTAAACTCATGATCTTTGGGGCAAATATATCCGCTTACATAGCGTGCAGGAATACCTATGTACCTTAATATCCATAAGAGAAAATGGGCGAAATCCTGACACACGCCGGCTTTTAACCTCCATATTTCATCAACGCTAGTTTCCACACTAGTTACACCTTTTTTGTATTCAAAATTTTTAAAAATGTATTCCGAAAAAATACGGGCGTTTTCAAAAGGTGTTCTTTGTTCGTCATATAAAGAGTGAATAAAACTTTTAATATTTTCCTCTTCTTCCAGGTGTTCTTTTTGCAAAAAGTCGATATAAGGTAGACGTTCACAAGCTTCGCGCAACAAACCCCATTGTTTATCAGCTGGACTCTCAATCTCCGGCAATTGAATCTCGTGTGTTACAACCTCTGCTTCGGACACAATCTGCAACTCTGAGAGTGGCTCTACAATAGTAAAAACGCCCACCTGATTACCGAAAAAATCGGTAAACACTTCTACATTCGGATTTTTAGTAATCGTTATCTTATGCCTAAGTACATTTTGAAAACCATCGTTAATGGGGTATAGTTTGATTTGATTCGCGCACTCTACCACTGGGTTTCCATAAGAATAACGAGTAATATGCTTTACATTATAAGCCGGCATAGGCAATTTATTTGATCAATGTTATTACTAGGGTTAATTGTAGCCAAAATAATGCTTATTAAAAGCAATAGCAATATTATATAGATCTGATCGAGTTTGATTCAGCAAAGCTCCAATACTGACTCCGCCTTTCAAATCACAAGTACTATACTTGAGATTATTATACGCCTTCCCGATTAGAAAATCCAGATGTGTAAAACTTTCCGGAATACTTTGTCCCTCTAGTCACTTAAAATAACGACTGATATGAGACATACAATAAAGTATAGAGTGTACAAAGCTTTCATCATAAAATACCTGTTTCATAATAGTATCAGGAGTCATTATGCCTCTCGAAGTCTTGAGATACACCTCATAACCCGATAGAGAATACAACAGGTACCTTAGCGAAGGGAGCGTTAATTCATCATCTAATCTATAGTTTACCTCTTTCAGTTTAATATCCGACACATCGGTAATAATGATAGCACGCTCCACAAAACGTCCTACATTTAAAAAACTATATGCTTCACCTCTAGACATAGTAATATCAATAGTGCCGTACAATAACAAACTATGTCGGATCAATGCATCTAAAGCAGTTATAGGATCGCCGGACTGAATAGTTTGACGAATACTAGGTTCTCTAATGAGCAGGTAATAGGCATTCAGATTGTGCCACATTTCCTTGGTGATATGGTCCTGAACCGCTCTTGCATTTTCTCTGGATCGGGTAATGCTATTGATTAACGAAGCTTCGTTTTCTTTGCCAAGCATCACATATTCCAGCACTGCTCGTGAGTTATATTGGATGGTTTCCATCTCTGATGGAGATAAATAACCATAAGTCTGCAAAACCGATCTCCAGTTATATTGTTTAATCTCATCTTGCGAAGCCACGTAATTCGTACGCAATACCCTAAGCAGACCATTAGTTCTTTCCATATAGCGGGCCATTCAAAATACCGACTCTGCTACACGACTTAACATAAGTGATTTTTAAAATTTCGATTAGTGAATGATTGTATAAATGATACTATTAGCTTCCCAATACCCAAGTATCCTTACTACCACCTCCCTGAGAAGAGTTTACTACTAAGGAACCTTCCTTTAATGCAACACGAGTAAGACCTCCTGGTACAATACTAATACCATCAGGGCCATACAACGCAAAGGGGCGCAAATCTACCCTACGCGGCTGCATTTTGCCATCGATATAACAAGGAGAAGTAGACAAATTAATGATAGGTTGTGCAATAAAACTTCTGGGGTCTTCAAGAATGGCTTTTTTGTAAGTTTCCATTTCCTCCTCCGAGGCTTTGTTACCTATCAACATTCCGTAACCTCCCGACTCATTGGTTTTTTTAATCACCATTTTATCCATATTGGCAAAAACCATTGATCGGTTTTCGGGAACATCCAATGCATATGTGGGAACGTTTTTAAGAATAGGTTCTTCGTTTAGGTAATAGCGAATCATTTCGGGTACGTAAGCATAAACGACCTTATCATCGGCCACTCCATTACCCATCGCATTTACAATTGCTACATTACCTTTACGATAAGCCCAATAAATACCCGGTACGCCTAAGATGCTATCAGGCCTAAACACGAGCGGGTCCATAAAATCGTCATCTACACGGCGATAAATTACATCTACCTTCTTCAGACCTGCGGTAGTTTTCATGTATACATGATGATTTTCCACCACAAGATCACGCCCCTCTACCAACTCAATTCCCATCAGACGTGCGAGTGTGGTGTGTTCGAAATAAGCAGAGTTATAAACGCCAGGCGTTAACAATACAACTGTGGGATTACTAGTTTGTCGGTTTGCCAACCCGAGCAAATTTTTCAATAAAAAAGAAGGATACTCAATTACACTGCGCACATTGTTTTTGGGAATAAGGTCAGGAAAAATGCGTACGGTCATACTTCGGTTTTCCAGCATATACGAAACTCCCGACGGCGTTCGCAAATTATCTTCCAGAACATAAAAACTTCCATCGGCATCGCGTACTAAGTCTATCCCCGCAATGTGGGAATAAATATCAAAGGGCACATCCACATACATCATCTCTCATAGAAATAAGGGGCAGGAGTAAATAAGCTTTAAAGGGATAATACCATCTTTGATGATAAACTGCTGATGATAGATATCTTTCAAGAATATATTAAGTGCCTTTAGCCGTTGCTTGATGCCTGTTTCTATTACACTCCATTCCTCGGACGAGATAACGCGGGGAATAATATCAAAGGGGAAAGTTTTTTCTACCCCTTCCCTATCGCTGTAAACGGTAAAAGTTATTCCCTGAGTCATAAATAATTTTTTGGCGAGATCGTCCTTTCCTTCCATTTCCTCATGACTAATACCCTCAATGGATCTTACGAACTGCTCATATATCGGGCGCACACCATCCTCCCCCATTAGCTCATCCCATATATCTTCTTGTGGATTGTAAGACTCTAGAATTTTAGGAATTGTCATAAGCTCGTAGTTTATATTAACAAATTACCCAATACAAGCAAACTCACATTTCACAGGTTGAGATACAGATTAATTTCCGCCCTATAAATATATATAAAATAATCTAATGTAGCATATTGCAAAAGCAAGTTTAATACGGTAATTTTTGTAGGTTTGGCGAATGAATGAATTGCTAGCTATATCATTTCAATCTGCATCCCGAATTAAAGCCTATCAAGAGCAAAGGCTAGGAGATTTACTTAATTATCTGAATACCCATTCAGCTTTTTACAAAAAACTGTTTGAGGAAAATAACATCGCGATACAGAAAATAAAAACTATAGAAGATCTTGTTCATATTCCTCCTACCGAAAAAGAACATCTGCAATTACATAACGAACAATTTATATGTGTACCTCGAAATAAGATTATAGAATATACAGCTACATCCGGCACTGTAGGAAGTCCGGTAACGGTTGCCCTTACCGAAAACGATTTACAGCGTCTCGCCTATAATGAGTATTGTTCCTTTGTTTGTGCCAATGGCACCTCTGAGGACGTATATCAACTAATGCTGACATTGGATCGTCAGTTCATGGCAGGCATGGCTTATTACAGTGGTATCAGAAAGCTGGGAGCGGGTGTAGTACGGGTAGGACCAGGCGTCCCATCGTTACAATGGGAAACCATTGAACGTTTAAAACCTACAGCCATTGTTGCAGTGCCGTCATTTATCATCAAACTCATTCAATATGCAGAGGAACATCAGATTGATGTTAACAAAACTTCAGTAAAGAAAGCTATATGTATTGGAGAGAATATCCGCGACGAAAAACTGCAGCCCAATATACTGCATCAGAAAATTATCGATAAATGGAATATCAAGCTATTTTCTACCTACGCCTCTACGGAAATGCAGACGGCATTTACCGAATGTGAAGCAGGAAGAGGCGGACACCTGAATCCCGAACTACTGATTGTTGAACTTTTGGACGAATCAGGACAGCAGGTCCCTTACGGTGAACCGGGCGAGGTAACTATTACCACTTTAGGAGTGGAAGGTATACCCTTGTTGAGATATAAAACCGGCGACATCTGCATTGCTTACAACGAGCCCTGCTCTTGCGGGCGTCATACTTTAAGACTGTCTCCAGTTATCGGCCGTAAAAAGCAGATGATTAAGTACAAAGGAACCACCCTTTTTGCACCGGCACTTTTTGAAATTATTCATCGCACCGATGCGGTTAAAGAATACGTTGTAGAAGTTTATAGTAATGAAATCGGCACCGACGAGGTGTTGCTACACATTGTTCCTACCGATAATCAGGAAGAAACACTAAACAAGATCAAAGCCTACCTACAGGCCAAGTTGCGTGTAACACCACATATCAAAGTTGTCGATGCCGACACAATGCAGAAAATGCAATTTCCTGATGGCGTAAGAAAACCCGTAAAATTTGTAGACAAACGAAAAACTACGCAGCAGGTATAGCTGTATAATTAATACTTATAATCAATAGCCTCTTTATAACCTTGCAGGTTTAAACGAAGGTGTTTATATCCTTTTACCTTTAGGGAAGAGATATTAAAACTGTAGGTACGAGAAACTTTATCTTTATCACACGGCTCATCGCCACTCTCTTGCAATTTAAAATACAGCTTTAGATAGCGTTGAGGTGGTGCAGATTCGGCCACACGGTCAGAGTCTAACAATTTCACCTCCCAAGAGGCATCGTTACAGGAGTTAGCAGTAATAGTAACAGAAAGCGTATTATCCGTCAGCTTTACATCATCAATACTATAGGAGTCACTCTCTGCCTGTTTATAAAAATTGTTATTAATCATCAGACGCTCGTCGCTGCTTATTACATTTCTGTACTTAGTTCCACATGCAAAACCGACTAATACAACATACGACAGTAATAAAAGAAATCCGTTTTTCATATTCATAGCATTTTACAATTAAAGACGGACAGCCGAATCAGATTGCTGCAGTGAAACCCCAAAAAATTGATTTATTTTTTGACATAGAAGAAACTATAATATATCCAAGATACACTCGAATCACTCAGGCGACCTGTTTAGTACAGTCAGCGATTAATTAAGTATCGACTAATAGCGAATAGAACTATTATTGAAGAAATAGTTATTAAGCTATTTGTGATATTATTTATTTGACAAACAATGCACTTTTTTATACTCTGTATTTTATTTAAATTGTAGCAGATAAACGGTTGCAATGAGAAAGAGATGCTTTTGGGTAATGGTTATATGCTTGTGTACCTTCACACTGACTTATGCTCACAATCCAGTATTTAATATAGAACAATACGATAATCGAAATGGGCTTTCCAACAGTGCCATTAATCATTTATTTATAGATAGGGATAGGATTTTGTGGATAGGTACCTGGGATGGACTGAACTATTACGACGGTTCCTCATTTCAACATGTCAATTATGCAAGACCAGAAAATCATTCAGGTATTAGCCATAACGTAATACAATATGTGCAGGAAGATGCCTCTAATAATATATGGATTACTACAATAGGAGGAATATCCAGACTTAATAAAACAACAGGAGTTATATATAATTACTTTTATAACACCAACCCTAATGAAAGCTTAAGCGAACACGAATATGGTCTTGCTGTTAATAGAGAAAATAATCTGATATATGCATACAGCCCCAGACAGGGTTTACTGTTTTATGACAATCAAAAACTAGAATTTATTCCCATCAAAGTTCCTGTGCATTACGGAAAACCAGTAAAACTGTTGACGCAGGGCTCGCATCTTTATCTCTTAAACACGGAAGGCACACTTCACACGTTCGCCATTAACAACCATCAGCTACAACACAAACATGTTTTGTCAGGCATAAAAAATTGTTTTATCGTAGAGAATAAATTATTTGTAACAGATGCCAATAAATTTCTGAACATATATCACAATGATGTACTCTTACAAAAACTAATCATACCAGACTACATTAATGCCATTGGTTATTACAAGCAACATTATCTGTTTTCCTGGGCTGAAAAAGGATTTGCCGTATATGACAGTACTTTTAGAGCTTCGTCTTACATGAATGATTTAACTCGCACTTATAGCGAAATAAAAATAACAGCATTTGGCAGCAATAAAGACGGGTCGCTTTGGATAGGTACCGATGGCAACGGAATATTAAAGATTACACCACGCTCGCAAGCATTTGGATTAATCAGCTTTACCAATTTGAACATCCCTTACAATGTTCCCGTGCGAACATTTTGCCAGCAAGACAACGATTTGTGGGTAGGAACAAAAGGAAAAGGCATCATTGTTTTAAAAGACTTTGCCACTTCTCCTACCTTACAACAATCGGCATACAAAACCTTTTCTTATCCTTCCGAATTAGACAACAACTCGGTATATGCGCTCAAAGCCAGCCGTTATTACCCTTTAATTTATATAGGAAGCGATGCGCTAGGGCTAGGTATTTTTCATAAACCCTCCAACCGCTTTTATAAATGGAAAGACATCGAGGGTCATGAACAGATAGGCAGTTTCGGTTCGGTGTACACCATTTTTGAAGATACGGATAGCTCTCTATGGCTAGGCACTAGCGGCTACGGTCTCATCCATATCAAATTCAACATTCAGCATAGTAAAATCAGTATTGCTCGCTATGAGAAATTCGTAGCCAACGGTAGCGAAAAAGGGCCCATCAACAACATCATCTATACTATTGCTGATGGCGGTAATGATTATTTATGGATAGGCTGCCGATACGGAGGTTTGAACTTGTTTCACAAACAACGAAAACTATTTAAAGAATTCACTCGTGTTCCCGAAGACAAAGCCCTATCCAATAACGATGTACTGTACGTCTATAACGATTCCAAAGGAAATATTTGGGTGGGCACGAGCTATGGTTTAAATCTGTTGAAGAATGCGCAAACACTCCGAGATCGAGCAGAAATTATCCGATTGGGTAAAGAAGAAGGACTGCCCAACAATACGATTCATGGTATTACCGAAGATGCTCAGGGCAATATATGGATTAGTACCAATAAAGGAATAGCCAAAATTACTCAGCTAGGTAAAATCATCATTACTTATCAAGAATCGGATGGGTTGCAAAGCAGTGAGTTTTCCGATGGCTCCGTATGGAAAAATGAAAACAATAGAATCTTTTTCGGCGGAATTGCAGGATTCAACAACTTCGATCCTGCCGAAATCCATTCCGACCCATTTTTGCCCAATCTCTTAATCAATAATCTGATTTTAGGTGGTGTTGCAGATAACCCGCACAAACTGCTCGTCATTCCTCCTAAAACTACCTTCGGTTTTATCTCTCAGCAATTGGAACGAAAAAGTAATTATTTCGAACTAAGTCTAAAACCCATCAACTTTGACAAAGCCGAAAAATGCGCCATCAGCTATCAACTGGTAGGATATGATAAAAGCTGGCATACCGAAAAAGGAACGGTTAAAATCACTTACAGCAATCTTCCGGTAGGTAGTTACAAATTAAGAGTCAAATGGAGCAACGGCGAAAACACTTGGTCGGAAGAAAAAGAAATTCTACAACTCACCGTGAAACAATACTGGTGGCTCACCAACTGGGCATTACTTCTTTACAGCATCGTAGTAGCGGCTATTGTTTATACCATTTATAAATATAGAAGAGATAGCATTGCCGAAAAACATAAACTCGAAAAAGAAAAATTAGAACGAGCTAAAGAAGAAGAAATTCACCAAAATAGAATCAGCTTTTTTACAAACATTGCGCACGAATTACAAACACCACTCACCATCATTATGGGATGTTTTGATCGCATATTGGACAAAAAAAATGATACCGGCGCAGACTCTAACGAACATCGTAAAAACCTTTTTTACAAAAATCTGATTCAACAACAGACAGCCAAGCTTACTTATCTGCTGCAACAATTATTTGAGTTCAGAAAAATTGAAACACCCTACTTTCAAAAAGACATTCATTATATAGATATCACGGCATTGTTGAAAAACCTTGCTGAACCTTTTGTGCCCATCAGCGATAATAAACAACTTCATTACGAATATCATATTGAAGAAAATATTCAGGGAGGTCTGGATAAGGATAAAATAGAAAAAATCGTATTCAATCTCTTATCCAATGCATTCAAATACACACCGGACCACGAAAGTATCCGTTTCGAAGCATCAAAAATTAACAAGCAGCTGCACATTTCTGTGTTTAATTCGGGCATACAACTCCACAACGAGCAGGTACAAAAACTTTTCGATCTTTTCTACACATCATACGACCGAAAAAATCACACCGACAGATTCGGCACCGGCATTGGTTTAGCATTTACCAAACAACTCGTTGACTTAATGGAGGGCTCAATTCGCGTTTATAACAAAGAAGACGGAGTATGCTTTGAAGTAAACCTTCCCATACAGGAAGCTGACCATATTCATTTATTATCCGATAATGTACAACCTTCCTATTTATATAACATTCTTACACGCTCGCAAAAGCAGCTCCATTATCAACCGCCTACTAGTATCAATAAAAATACTGTTCTCAACACCATTGTTGAAGAAGATAAGGACACTATTATTATAGTGGAAGATGAAGCCGAAATACGCTATCTGCTAAGGGATATTTTAAAAGAGCATTATCATATTTACGAAGCAGAAAACGGTTCGGAAGGCCTTCATTTAATACATCAATACCGCCCTGCTCTGGTCATTTCCGACGTTGTGATGTCACAAATGGACGGGTTGGAACTTTGTAATATTATCAAAAACACGAATGCGATATGTCATATCCCCGTTATCCTGCTTTCAGCTAAAAGTACCGATGAACAACAACTACAGGGTTATGATGCCGGAGCCGATGCTTATATCCCTAAACCATTCAATCCCAAACATTTATTGATACGTGTCAAAAAACTTATCGAATATAGAAAAAAAGTTCATGCGGTTTTAAAAGAAAACAATCTAGGTGCAGACATTAAAACTCTGGGGCTTCAGAACGAAGACGAAGCCTTTTTAATGAAAGTATATGAAATCATACAAGATCACTTAATCGACCCCGATCTTAATGCACAATTCCTGGAAAAAAAATTGTGTATGAGTCGCATGCAGCTTTACCGAAAATTAAAAAGCCTCAGCAACATGACTCCAAATGAATTTATCAAAAATGTAAGATTGACCACAGCGGCCAAGTTACTTCAAACCACCAAACTTCCCGTTGCGGATATTTTCTATCAAACAGGTTTTAATAACCAGTCTTATTTCTTCAGAGAGTTTAAAAAGAAATATCAACTATCTCCAAATGAATACAGAGAAAAATTCCTAAATAAGGCATAAATCATTGATTATCACATATTGATACTATTGTACAGTAATTTGATATCATAGTACAGTGCTGCCCACTGGCCTCGTTCGTAGGTTTGATGTCACATAACGATGCTTGTCTCCACCCGTATCTTGGAGGCTTCACATCTTACCTAACTATCGGCTTGCCGTAAAGCTGCTAGAGGGAGTAACCATAACGATAACTTCTAAAACACGCATATGAAACGAAAAACTGGAATCTGTTTTCTCGCAAAAATGCACCTGCATTCCCTGTTGCAAAAAGTATTATTAGCCATAATGCTTTTGACAGGAGGTTCAATGTATGCTCAGTTTACCAACAATCAGCTTAGTGGAAAAGTAATCAACCTTGCCGGCGAACCATTGGCCGGGGCTACCATTTCTATTAAAGAAACGGCTCAAACGGTGGTGGCCGATGCCGAAGGAAATTTCACTATTACAGCTAGCGAAAACAACACATTAGTTATCAATTATGTAGGATATAATCCTTACGAATCACCAATAAAAAACATCAATAGTTTCACTTTTATCTTAGCTCCTACCGGCGGAGCCCTTACCGATGTGGTAGTAATGGGGTATACATCGCAAAAAAAGGCCAGTGTAACGGGCTCCGTAACGGTTGTAGATCTTAACAATCTACAAAAAACCAAGTCTCCAGATGTAATCCAAGCCTTACAAGGTCAGGTATCCGGGGTAATGATTCAAAGTAGCACCGGACAGCCGGGAGATGCTATCGAAATCCGCATCCGCGGTATTGGAACCATAGGTAATGTAGATCCACTATATATTGTCGATGGCGTTCCTACCAAAAATCTCACATTTTTGGATCCCGCCGACATTCAAAGCATGTCGGTATTAAAAGATGCTTCGGCCACTGCCATTTATGGTTCAAGAGCGGCAAATGGTGTGGTAATCTTTACCACCAAAAGGGGTAGCAAAGGGAAAAGTAATGTAGTGGTAGACTATTATACAGGCATCACCCGTCCTTCTCGCTTGCCGAAAATGCTCAATGCCGAACAATATTTAACCGTAAAAGATATAGCTTGGCACAATACCGCCGGAAATGATCCTGCAGCTACCAGTCCTTATGCAGCATTAAAAGCATCAGGCAATTATGCTAATACCAACTGGCTAGATGAACTTTTCACTACCGGTACATCGAACAAACTGAACGTTTCGGCTAGTGGAGGCTCAGACAAAGTACAATACTACTTATCGGCAGGATACTATTATGCCAATGGTATCATTATAAAGAAAAACGACGCTTTCAAGCGTTTCAATATGCGCGCCAATATCAATGCTAACATAACCGATAGGTTAAGCGCAGGCGTCAATTTTCAGTTGATCAATGCTACACAAGATAAACTTTCATCCAGTGGCGATGCACCCGGTATCATCAGGCATGCTTTATTACGTCCACCGGTAATTTCTGTATATAAAGACCCATCTGATCCTACATATAAAGCATCAGATCCTTTTACCGATTTGCCTTTCTATGCACAAAATCTGGCTGCCAACGGTGGACGTTGGAATGGTGCGCAAAACTATTTTGAATTTACAGCCAACCCTATTGCTTTAGTACATTATACCGACAATAAACTCAAAAACTTTAGAAACTTCGGAAATGCATATCTGGAATACAGTTTTCTGCCTGACAAATCATTAAAACTGCGTTCTAGCTATGGCGGAGACATTATCTTCTTCCATAACAAAGCCTTCTATCCCAACTTCGGTGATGATGATGGGGGTGGCGGTCAATATGCCGGTATGGGACGTCAGAACAGACCTAACAGCTTGGTAGAATTAAGAAGTCAGGTAAGTACATTGGTTATCAGTAACACTTTAAACTATCAGAAACTACTACAAGACAGACACAGCTTGAATGTGCTGCTAGGTCACGAATACATCAAAAACAAAGAAGACAATTTAAGTGGTAGCAGAATCGACTTTGATAAGGATGATCCGGCATTCAGATTCTTAGACTACGGTAATACTACCACCGGCCTCTGGAACGGTGGTACACAACCCAATAACTGGGCGTTGATGTCTTTCTTTGCTTCGGCCAACTATGGTCTCGATAACAAATATTACCTGAACGGAACACTACGTGCTGATGGTTCTTCTAAGTTCGGACCTAACAATAAATGGGCGTTTTTCCCGTCTATTGCAGCAGCATGGGTAGTTTCGAGAGAAGACTTTATGCAATCTGCTAACTGGATCAACAACCTAAAGTTAAGAGCAAGCTGGGGTGTATCCGGTAATCAGGAAATTCCGAATGATGCTTACCAAACCGTAGTATCACAAGTGGGTGGAGTTGTCAATATCATCCGCTACGGCAACCCCGACTTGAAATGGGAAGCTACCAAGCAAACCGATATCGGTTTCGACTTAGACATCTTTAACAACCGACTCTTCATTTCAGCCGACTACTATCACAAACGTACTGAAGACATTTTGTTGGCAGTCCCGTTGCCGGCCGTATCAGTAGGTGTAATTCAGCCTACTTATGTAAATGCAGGAGTAGTCACTAACAAAGGTTTTGAAGCTGCCATATTATATCGCAGTAATAGACAGCATGCATTTAGATACGAAATAGGTGCCAATGTTACCACACAAAAGAATATCGTAAATAAACTTTACGAATTTGTACCCAATATTATCGACAATAACAGCAGAACCATTACATTACCCGGTTATGCAATTAACTCCTACTACGGACTGGAGTTTGTAGGTATCTATCAAAATCAAAGCGAAATCGACAACTATTTATTCAGCAACACCAACGGTGCTAAACCAGGCGACATCAAATTCAGAGATGTAAACAATGACGGACAAATCGACGATAACGACCGTGTGGTGCTGGGTAACAATATTCCTAAGCTGTTCTACGGTTTCAATTTCAATGCATCGTACAAAAACTTCGATCTTTCGTTCCTATTCCAAGGTGTACAAGGGGTGCATAGATACAATGATTTGAAACAAATATTGAACTATGACACACGTCCGTTCAACTCCACAACAGCTGTGCTGGATTCTTGGAACGGCGAAGGTTCCACTAATACTACGCCAAGATTGACCTTTAATGATAACGGGGGTAGCAAAATCTCCAGCATCTTTGTAGAAAACGCTTCTTATCTGCGTTTGAAAAACATAGAACTGGGCTATACTTTCAGCATCCATAAACTTAATCTCAATAAGTGCCGTGTGTATCTCTCTGGACAAAATCTGCTCACCTTCACAAAATATAGTGGTCTGGACCCTGAATCTACTTTATTAAAAGATCAGGGGACCTATCCGCAATTGAAAGGATTTATTCTTGGAGCTAGATTCAATTTCTAACAATTCAAACTAACAGCAATGAAAAGAAGTTACATATATATAGGCATTATCACCTGCATGCTTACAACAAGTTGCAAAAAACAACTTACATCAGAATCTATAGGTCTTCTAACACAGGAACAAGCTAATACCACTCCCACACAAACAACTGTAGAAACGGCAGTAAGATCTTCGTATAAGATGCTGGCCAATACCTTAAACATTTTAGGAGAGTGGGATTGGGCCGGCGGCTTGGTATTTCAAAACGATATAGTGTTGTCCGATATCGCCTCCGACGATATGGAGAAAAAATGGGTATCAGATGGAGACCAACCTTGGATGGACGAGATCAACAACTTTACCTTCACAGCATCTAATGGTGGTCCAAACGGATTGTGGAAATACAACTATGAAGGCATCAAAAGGCTGAACATTGCCATCGGACATTTGACCAATCCTTCCATAGAACAAATAACAGGAATTTCCACCGCCAGAAAAAACCAATTATTAGGTGAGAGCTATTTCTTAAGAGCCTACTACTATTTCTCTCTAGTGATCAATTTTGGAGACGTTCCGTTAATTACCAAAACCGTGGAGTCTTATCAGGAGGCTTTTGATGTGGCCGTACGCGCTCCGAAAGAAGATGTATGGAATCAGATCAAAACCGACTTAGCTGCCGCCAAACCGTTATTGCCAAATACTAAATACAGCTCCGACACAGAACGGTGGCGCGTTTCTAAAGGTGCCGTCATTGCACTCCAAGCGAAAGCAGCCCTATATACCCAACAATGGAACGATGTGATCACTTATGTGAAAGAATTGGAGGATACGCACTTCTATGATTTAAACACAAATTACTTCAGCAGTTTTAATACTGAGTTTACCGACAATGAAGTGATTTTTGCATACGATCACACATCCAACGAAATACCCCGAAACGGCAACGGATACTGTGCCGTAATTGGTTGGGGGTTCTTTGCGCCTAGTACAGATTTCTTAAACTCTTTCGAGCCTAACGATCCCAGAAAACTCTACACTGTAAACACCGTTACTCAAAATCCTAATAAGCTATTAGGTTCATTAGACGGTACCAACAAAGGCAACGATGATGCCCCCAACAACAAAATCTTAATTCGGTATGCCGATGTGTTGCTTTGGAAAGCCGAGGCATATTTGGAAACCGGCGACTATGCCAACGCTATAGCGTACATTAATAAAATTCGTCAAAGAGCACGTAACACCATTACGGCAGAAGGGAATTACGCTCCGGCCGGTACATTACCCGACCGTCCTAGTTCTACCGATAAAGCAACCGTTAAAAATTGGCTGATTGCAGAAAGACGTGCCGAACTGGGATTCGAAAATCATCGCTTTTACGATTTGAGAAGATGGGGTATTGCAAAACAAGTATTGAATGCATTAGGCAAAAACTTTCAGGATCATCACTATTTATATCCCATTCCGCAAAGCGAAATAGATGCATCCGCACAAACACTAAAACAAAACCCTAAATATTAGTTTCTACTCTACAAGATTCCCCAGTATAAGCCGAGCTTATGGCTCGGCATGGGTGAGTCTTATATCGAAACATCAACTTTAAATGCACTAATAAAAATCCTTATGAGCGACATCGCAAAGCGTTTTGCACAAAATCCGTTGTTAAAACCCTCGGATCTGCAACCCAGCATCGAAGGGATGAAAATTGCCTGTCTTTTAAATCCAGGTGTATTTACTTACGACAATAAAACCTGGATGCTGATTAGGGTAGCAGAGCGCCCTGTTCAAAAAGAGGATACCATCTCGTTTCCGATTCTAAAAGAAACCGGAACGATGGAGATCATCGAAATTAAAAAAGATGATCCGGAATTGATGGCCGATGATCCGCGAGTGATTCGATATAAAGGTTCTGATTATTTAACTACCCTCTCGCATTTGAGATTGGTATGCAGCGAAGATGGTGTGCATTTCTCACAACCCGAAAACTATCCTTTGTTATTAGGTTCTGGCAAATGGGAAACCTTCGGTATAGAAGACTGTAGAGTGAGCAAATTGGACGATACTTACTATCTCACTTACACCGCGGTTTCTGAAAATGGTGTGGCGGTGGGATTGCGTACCACAAAGAATTGGAAACAATTTGAACAAAAAGGATTGATTTTTCCGCCGCATAATAAAGACTGCGCCATATTCGAAGAGCGCATCAATGGAAAATACTATGCTTTTCATCGACCCAGCAGTGTAGAAATTGGCGGCAACTATATATGGTTAGCTTCTTCTCCAGATGGCATCCATTGGGGTCAACACCAATGCATCGTTAAAACACGCGAAGGCATGTGGGATTCGGCAAGAGTAGGTGCCGGTGCGGCTCCTATCAAGACTAAAGACGGATGGTTGGCCATTTATCATGGCGCCAATAAAGAACACGTGTATTGCCTCGGTGCTTTCTTATTGGATTTACACAACCCCGGAAAAGTATTGGCACGTACCGAAGAACCCATCATGATGCCCACCGAAGATTATGAACTGCATGGCTTTTTCGGAAAAGTGGTGTTTACCAACGGGCACATCGCTCACGACGATGAAGATACCATAACCGTTTACTATGGAGCTGCCGATGAGTTCATCTGCGGCGCTCGGTTTTCTATTCAAGAAATCTGCTCCTATTTAAAATGAGTTTATGAAAAAACTACTCAACGAAATCCGTTACTTCCGGTCGCAACCACATAATTTCAAAATACTGGTGCTGACCAATTTGGTATATGCTTTTGTACTGCCTGTTATAGACATTTTCGTGGCAGCTTACGTAATGCGCAGCTCCAACGATCCCACCAAAGTGGTGATTTATCAATTAACCATTTATACCGGCATTCCCCTTACGTTTCTATTAAACGGCTTTCTGTTGGCTCGCTTCAACATTCGAGGCCTGTATTCGATTGGGATGATGTTGAGTGCCGTGTCCATGATTATTATGATGTCATTGAAGGAACTCAATTTAGTGGGCATTGGTATGGCAGGACTCACCATGGGCATGTCTTTCGGTTTTTATTGGGCCAACCGAGATTTTTTGGCGTTATCAATCACCAGTGATGCAAATCGTAATTATTACTACGGACTTGAAACTTTTTTTTATACCATCATAGCTGTAGCGGTACCCGTAACCATTGGGTGGTTTTTGGAATCGAGAGGAACAGAGCATGCAGCTGTAAAATCAGGTTATCTTACCATTACTGTAGCCGTATTTATTGTTACACTATTAGCATCAATAGTATGCTTCAGAGGTAATTTCAAAAATCCTGAGCAGAAAAAATTTATTTACTTCAAGTTTCATCCGCTATGGAACCGGTTACTGGTGCTGGCTGCACTAAAAGGCTTGGCTCAGGGTTTTCTAGTAACGGCACCGGCCATGCTTATTATGTTGTTAGTAGGTAAAGAAGGGGCATTGGGAACAGCACAATCCATAGGCGCCATACTTTCGGCCATTATAATGTACATAGTAGGTCGTATATCGAAGCCTGAAGATCGTGTCAAAATTTTTGCTTTGGGATTATCATTATTTGCTTTGGGTGCAATTGTAAACGGTGCATTGTTTAATCAAACAGGTGTAGTGATATTTATCTTAGTGCTGCTAATTGCAAAACCGTTGATGGATTTGGCTTACTTCCCTATTCAATTTAAGGTAATCGATATAGTCTCAAAAATTGAGAACAGAAGCGAGTTTGCCTATATACTCAACCATGAAGCCGGATTGTATGTTGGGCGCTTTACCGGGGCTTTTACCTTTTTACTACTGGCCTACATGGTATCGAATGAAGTAGCTTTGCGTTATGCCATTATCATTATTGCCATGTTGCAATTACTATCTATTGTGGTAGCAAAGCAAATTATAAAACAGGGTAACGAACTGGGAAAAACAACAGAGACACTTTAAAACAAACAATAACTAAAAGTGTCTATTACTTCAAAAATAAAACTAAAGTCATGAAGGTGAGAACGATTTGCTTGATATGGATATGCCTGACATGGGCTACCATCAATAAAGCTCAAGTGATACAACAGTCACTGCCAAAAATTGATTCAATGCCCGATTGCCCACAGCCTTTCGGCATCATCGATTTCCGGCAACTGGCCAAAGATTTCGATAAAAAAGTATACGATTTTAATGCCACTGGCGATTACTGGCCTTTGGTATGGTGGGATAGTAGTGGTAAAAATTTCAACCAACCTGTTGTAGGTATCTATACCGCTATCGGTGATGCCCGTCAGGGGACCAACAACAGAGGCATGTTCCATGAATCTCTGGGCAGCATGGGCGCTATATTGGGCGCTTCACTGGTTGGTATTGATAAAAGCAAGCAAACCTACAACTATGTGGCCATGCTGAAAAACTACTTCAACCGCGAAACAGGTTGGAACATCATGATGAATAACACCTGCCCCGAAGTAGCGTTGTTGGGTGGCGGATATGGTCGCGACTGGTGGTACGATGTTTATCCCAATCTGCTTTTTTATGCTATTTACGATCTATACCCCAACGAAAAAGATTTCGACTGGATAGCCCGTACCATTGCTGACCAGTTCTATCGGGCCGACTCAGTATTGAAAGGCAACTACAATTATACTTATTTCAATTACGGAACCCTGCAACCCCATACTACAGAAATCTGCATACAGCCCGATGCAGCGGCTGGTCATGCTTGGGTGTTGTATATGGCGTATAAAAAATTCGGCGATGAAAAATATCTGAAAGGTGCACTCAGTGCTTTAAAAGCGTTGCAGGCCGTAAAAGAAAACCCGAATTACGAAGTTTTGATGCCGTTCGGAGCCTATATTGCTGCCCGCATCAATGCCGAACAACATCAGCAATTCGATACCCGCAAGTTCGTGGAGTGGAGCTTCGACGGTACCGCTGTTTGCCGCGAAGGTTGGGGTGCCTTGCACGGCCGTTGGAACGGTATCGATATTTCAGGGACTTTCGGCAGCACTGTGGATAGAGGCGGCTATGCATTTTTAATGAACACTTACGATGCCGCCTGGCCCTTAGTACCGATGGTGCGTTACGATGTCTCTTATGCCAAAGCCATCGGCAAATGGATGCTCAATGCCGCCAATGCCGCCAAGCTGTTTTATCCGCAGTACATGCCCAAAGCATTTCAAGCATTGCCGCACAAAGCCGAGGTTACCAAAGGCGTGATTGCTTACGAAGGTATCATTCGCAAATCATCCTATCCCGAATACGCCGATAAGCCCGGTCCTTTAGCGCAAGGCGATGGCCCGCTTTGGGTGCCCGACAAAAACCCTGATGTATCGCAATTTAGCGTGTACGGCAGCAGTCACGTAGGAATTTTCGGCAGTATTATACGCCGCACCAATGTAGAAGGTATTTTGGAATTAGACTTATTAGCTACCGATTTCTTCCGCGACAAAGCTTATCCTTCGTACCTGTATTACAATTCACATTCGAAAGCCAAGAAGGTGCAAATCCACAATGCCGGCACACATAAAATCGATTTGTACGATTGCGTATCGGGTCAATTCATTGCCCGAAATATCAAAGGCAAAAAGAAAATCAGTATACCCGCTAAGGAAGCGATGGTATTGGTACAAGTGCCTTCCGGCGCCTCCATTACCAAGCAGAATGGAAAGCTATATGCCGATGGAATAGTCATCAACTATAACGCCTCCAGATAAGACGTGTAACATACCATCCAAATGCCGCGTATGAATTAGACCTTCATCGCGGCGTTTTTATTCCTGCGACTACTTGGGTATTTATACATTCCCATTTGAGGGTACATATACTAAGAAACACATTTATCAATATAAAATATTATAAAAAACCATTAGATGAAACCATTTCTGAGGTTTATATCCGACTGAATTTTAAAGATTTTGGATACAGATTCGGAACAAAGGCACCTATATAAAAACAAAACCTCTTATATTCCTTACCTTTGCACTCATTTTTAGTAGAGTATGAGCGTAAAATACCATGAGTTCCAAGGGTTGAATTTACCCGAGATAGAGAAAGCAATCTTACAGAAATGGACAGAGCAGGAAGCCTTTGAAAAAAGCGTTTCCTTAAGAGAAGGGGCAACACCATTTGTTTTTTACGAAGGACCGCCCAGTGCTAATGGTATGCCCGGTATTCACCACGTAATTTCCCGAACTCTGAAAGACCTCGTATGCCGTTACAAAACCATGCGTGGTTATCAGGTAAAACGCAAAGGTGGATGGGATACGCACGGCCTGCCTGTAGAGTTGGGAGTGGAAAAAGAATTAGGCATTACCAAAGAAGATATTGGAAAGAAAATATCTGTAGAAGAATACAACAAAAAATGCCGCGAGGCAGTATTGCGTTTCAAAAATCAGTGGGACGACCTTACCCGCAAAATGGGATACTGGGTGGATTTGAACGACCCTTACATCACTTTTACCAATGAATACATCGAAACGCTATGGTATTTATTAAAACAACTATTTAATAAAGGATTACTTTACAAAAGTGTAAGTATTCAACCTTATTCTCCGGCAGCCGGAACAGGGTTAAGCTCGCACGAGCTGAATCAGCCCGGTACTTACAAAGATGTTAAAGACACCAGTGCTACAGTGCTCTTTAAGGCCATCAAAGATGGCGTGTTGAAAGAGTTTGAAGAAGATATCTACTTCATGGCCTGGACTACTACCCCTTGGACATTGCCTTCCAATTTGGGGTTGACCGTAGGTGCCGATATCGAGTACAGCTTGGTAGCCTCTTTCAATCCTTATACACAAGAGCGCCAAAATGTAATTCTAGCTACAGCGCTGCTCCACAAATACTTCAAACCCGAAGGAAAAGACGGCAATTTTGAAGCTTATCAAAAAGAAGATAAAATTATTCCCTGGAAAGTACTGGCAACCTTCAAAGGTAAGGACTTAGAAGGCCTGCGTTACGAACAACTCATGCCTTTTGAGGCTAATAACTTGGAAGCTATTCGCGCTATTACTCCTGATGCAGATCCCTTCAAAGTAGTAATAGGCGACTTCGTAACAACCGAAGACGGTACCGGTATTGTACACACAGCTCCAGCATTTGGTGCCGACGACTACAAAGTAGGACAGAAAAATAATCTAGGTATTATTACGCTCGTAGACCGCGAAGGAAAGTTTATTGACGGTGTAGGTGAGTACAGTGGCCGCTTTGTTAAGAACTATAAAGACGATCCGAACTACGTAGACGTAAATGTAGACATATCGGTAGATCTGAAACTAAAAGGTCGTGCCTTTAAAGTAGAAAAATACGAGCACAGCTATCCACATTGCTGGCGTACCGATAAACCTATTTTGTACTATCCTCTAGATGCTTGGTTTATTAGAACCACAGCACTTAGGGATAAAATGGTAGAACTAAACAAAACCATCCACTGGAAACCCAAATCTACAGGGGAAGGCCGTTTTGGCAACTGGTTGGAAAATATGGTGGATTGGAACCTAAGTCGCAGCCGTTTCTGGGGAACCCCGCTGCCCGTATGGCGTACTGAAGATGGTGAAGAAGCAAAATGCATCGGCTCCATAGAAGAGCTGAACGCAGAAATTAAAAAAGCTGCAGAAGTATTAGGGGGAGATACCAATAAAAAATTCCTTGAAGAAGGCCTTAAAGACCTACATAAACCCTATGTAGACGAAATTATACTGGTAAGCGACTCCGGCAAACCTATGCGCCGCGAACCGGACCTGATAGATGTTTGGTTTGATAGCGGAGCGATGCCCTATGCACAATGGGGACTCAACTACGAAAAGCTTAGGGCAGGAGATCCACAGCCTTTCAATCATCCTTTCGAAAACAACTTCCCTGCAGACTTTATCTGTGAGGGAGTAGACCAAACCAGAGGATGGTTCTACACATTGCATGCTATTGCATCGCTGCTGTATGGCAGTGTAGCATTCAAAACCGTCGTGAGCAACGGCTTGGTGCTGGATAAGAACGGCAATAAAATGAGTAAACGTCTGGGCAATGTGGTAGACCCCTTCGATACCATTGAAAAATTTGGCGCAGATGCTACGCGCTGGTATCTTATCACCAATGCATCCCCTTGGGATAATCTAAAATTTGATATCAACGGAATCAAAGAAGTACAGCGTAAATTCTTCGGTACTTTATACAATACTTATCAGTTCTTCGCTTTATATGCCAATGTAGACGGCTTTACCTTTAAAGAGCCTTATATGCCGTTAAACGAGCGCCCGGAAATCGACCGCTGGATTATTTCCTCGCTACATTCGCTCGTTCAAAACGTAACACAGGCGATGGACAATTACGAGCCCACACAGGCGGGTAGGTTGATTGAAGATTTTGTGGATGAACAGCTAAGCAACTGGTATGTGCGCCTGTGCCGGCGTCGTTTCTGGAAAGGAGAGTACGAAGCTGATAAAATTTCAGCTTATCAGACGTTGTATGAATGTCTGGAAACTGTAGCTACCTTGATGGCTCCTATCGCACCATTCTTCAGTGATGCTATTTACCAGAACCTCAATGAGGTTACCGGCCGTCATCCTCACCAATCGGTGCACCATGCGCTCTTCCCTACTGCCAATACCGCGTTCATTGATAAAGAATTAGAGGAAAGAATGCAACTGGCACAGGATGCCAGCTCACTCATTTTGTCGCTAAGAAAGAAAGTCAACATCAAGGTGCGTCAGCCTTTACAGAAAGCGCTCATTCCGGTACTTAATCTGGCAATGAAAACACAGCTGGAAAAGGTAGAAGACTTGATAAAATCCGAAGTAAACGTTAAAGAAATAGCGTATTTAACCGAAACCGACGGATTCATAAAGAAAAGAATTAAACCTAATTTTGTATTATTAGGTAAGAAACTTGGGCCTAAAATGAAAGCGGTTTCCGCGGCCCTAGCCCAATTCACCCAAGAAGATATCAACCAATTAGAACGAAATGGTGTTTATACCTTACATTTGGAAGGTGAGGCGATTGATATCAAATTAGAGGAAACGGAAATCACCAGTGAGGATATTCCGGGATGGACCGTATCCTCCAAGGGCGCTCTAACGGTTGCATTGGATATCACCATCACCCCCGAGCTACAACAAGAGGGTGATGCAAGGGAATTCATTAACCGTATTCAGAAGATACGCAAAGACAAAGGATTTGAGCTGACAGATAAAATAGAAGTGATTGTTGACGCAAATGAAGCACTAAAAAGTTCTTTAAACAGGTTTAAAGACTATATTTGCGCGGAAATATTGGCTGAAAATATTAATTTCCAGCCAATTTCGGGAAATGATGGTATAGAAATTGATGTGAATGATAACATTTTACAAACGATTGTTTCTAAAAAAGGGTAAACTACATGGCTACAAAAAAAAGTACACCGGCAAAAAAAGCAACGCCGGCCAAAAAGCAGAAAAAAACTGTCGCTAAAACCACAGTAAAAGCAGTTGCTAAGAAAACAGCAACTAAGAAAAGTACTGCTACAAAAGCGGCAGCTAAGAAGAAAACAGCTCCAGCAAAAACAAAAACTGCTGCAGCTAAGAAAACTGCAGCGAAAGCGACTCCGGCAAAAAAAGCAGCAACTAAAAAACAAACAACAGTAAAAAGTACTGCTGCAAAAGCCAAAGCTGCACCTCAAAAAACAGCAACTAAAAAAGCAGAACCCAAACAAGCAGTAAAAGCTGCCGGTAGCCAATCAAAAACCCAACAAAAAACTAGCCCTAAAAAAGAACAATCTACCCCAACACCGGTAGTACCGAAACTTTCTACCAAAAGCTCGGTTAAATACCAACCGGAGTTTACAAAAAGTATTTTAGACACCCCTAAAGATGAACCAGTGAAACCAGTAGTGAGATATTCAGATGCGGAATTGCAAGAGTTTAAGGAAATTATTTTGAAAAAATTAGATGCGGCCAAAAAAGAGCTGGCTTATTTACAGGGGCTAATTACACGCCGTGACGAAGGAGGAGACATGGATGAAGGTCGTTATATGACTATGGAAGATGGTAGTGTAAGTATGGAACGCGAGCAGCTGAGCCAATTAGCCAGCCGCCAAATTCAGTTTATCGACCATTTGGAAAAAGCCTTAATGCGTGTAGAAAACAAAACCTACGGTATCTGTCGGGTTACAGGAAATCTTATCGACAAAGCCCGTTTGCGTGCCGTACCTCATGCCACATTGAGTATTGAGGCAAAATCAATGCTTAACAATAACAAATAAACGGTCTTAACAGTAAAATACATTCATTGCATAAAAGCGAAGCATAAACGCTTCGCTTTTATTGCTTTATATATTACAAACCGGGGATAAGCTCCTATAATCCGCAGGTAAATAAAGCATAATTGTCATGACCATCTCATTTCAATACAATAAAAAGCAGGTAATTCAAGCGCTACGCTACCATTTCATAGCTAAGAAGGAAATTCGGATTATGATTATCATGGTAAATGTATTTGCCATTGCCTCGCTTATCTGGTATATGATGGGCAAGATCACTCCGGTGGCTTTTCTTACCTATTCCCTATTATGGATTGTATTGATGATTGCCATATGGTTTGTACTACCGGGCTTTGTATATCGCAAGGCGGAAACTTTTAAGCATGGCTTTTCTATGCATTTTAATGAGGATGATTTTACATTAGAGCACGAAACAGGCTCAAGAAGCTGGCCTTATACGGCGCTACATTCCTTCCGCGAAACGCCCCATTTTTTCCATCTTTATTTTGACACACGTTCATTTCTACTGATTCCCAAAGACGCCTTCGTCACCAACGAGCAAATGCTACAGTTACATAACCTCTTGAAAGCAAAAGTGGGATAATAATAGGCGAATCAAATGCGCTTTTTCATTAATACGTGTGGGATAGATACTTTTTCAAATGGCTCACTACAGGGTCTATAGCCCATTTTTTCATAAAATCCTACTGCGCTGGCTCGAGCATCCATAGCAATTTCGCTGTAACCAGAATCGCGCGCAATTGTCTCTGCAAATTCTATTAAAGCGCGGCCAATACCTTTTCCCTGCAATTGACTTCGAACGGCCATTTGCCGCAATATGGCAGAACCTTCCTGTCCTCTTACCAGTATGCAGCATCCAAGCAGTTCATCATCTTCAAAAGCTCCAATCAGAATATGATCTTTATCGGCCTGAATGTCCTGTTCATTCAGCGTCATGCCCAGCGGTTTGCGCAAGATTTCATTGCGCAGTTCCACCATCTTCCAATATTCCTTGGAGTCGTAATCAATGATTTTTAGGGCCATAGTGGTAATTTTATGGTCCGATATATTGTATGATAAACTGAAAAATACCAAATTTTATTGGCAGCGTAACATTTTTACATTTTTTTTTGTTTCTGGTAGTTATTTAGTCAAAAACTCTATTTTTGCACTCAACAATAAAAACAATCAGATATGTCAGACATTGCAACAAGAGTTAAAAAAATCATCGTTGACAAATTAGGTGTTGACGAAGCAGAAGTAACTAACGAAGCGTCTTTTACCAATGACCTGGGCGCTGATTCTTTAGATACTGTTGAACTGATTATGGAATTTGAAAAAGAGTTTAATATTTCTATTCCCGACGAACAGGCTGAAACCATCACCACTGTTGGACAGGCTGTTTCATATTTAGAAGAACACGCTAAATAAAAATTTGAACAAAAAAGCTTATCTGTCACTCATCCGATAGAGTTTGACAGAAATTAGCGAACTTTATATCCGCCTTTGCAAGTGGTATACCCTCACAAAGGCGGTTTTTCTTAACGTTGAGCTGCACGGCTTATGGAATTAAAAAGGGTAGTAGTTACTGGAATGGGCGCGTTAACACCGCTCGGCAATACGATAGATGAATATTGGAACGGCCTGATAAACGGAGTTTCTGGCGCTGCACCTATTACATTGTTTGATGCATCAAAATTCAGAACCCGGTTTGCCTGTGAGGTAAAAAATTTTGAACCCACAGATTATCTGGATAAAAAGGAAGCGAGAAAGCTCGATCGTTTTTCTCAGTTTGCCCTCGTAGCCAGCGACCAGGCTATGAAAGATGCCGGTCTTAGTAAAGACACCATTAACCCCGACAGAGTGGGTGTGGTTTTAGGAAGCGGAATTGGAGGGCTCATCACATTCCAAAACGAGGTAGCAGAATTCGCCAAGGGAGATGGTACGCCTAAATTCAACCCTTTCTTTATCCCTAAGATGATTCTGGATATTGCTGCCGGACACATCAGCATGAGACATAATTTAAGAGGTCCGAACTACGCCGTGGTAAGTGCCTGTGCCAGCAGCACCAACGCTATGATTGATGCCTTAACCCTGATTCGCTTAGGCAAGGCCGATATTATTCTCACCGGAGGTAGCGAAGCCGTTATCAGCGAAGCAGGTGTGGGCGGATTCAACGCCATGAAAGCCATGAGCGAACGCAACGATGATCCCGCTACAGCCAGCAGACCTTATGACAAAGACAGAGATGGCTTTGTAATGGGTGAAGCTGCCGGTGTATTGGTATTGGAAGAATTAGAACACGCACTGGCACGTGGCGCCAAAATTTATTGTGAAATAGTGGGTGGCGGAGCCACAGCCGATGCTTATCATATTACAGCTCCTCATCCCGAAGGATTAGGAGCGAAAAACGTTATGCTTGCAGCATTGAAAGATGCAGGGCTCGACGTTACTGCAGTAGATTATATCAATACCCACGGTACATCCACCCCGCTGGGTGATATTGCCGAAGTAAAAGCTATTCTGGACGTATTTGGAGAACACGCTTATAAGCTCAATATTAGTTCCACTAAAAGTATGACAGGCCATTGCCTAGGTGCCGCAGGAGTTATTGAAGCTATAGCCTGCATCAAAAGTGTAGTCCACGATATCGTTCCGCCTACCATCAATCACTTTACTGATGATCCGGAACTAGACCCCAATCTTAACTTTACATTCAATAAAGCACAGGAAAGAGTGGTAAATGTGGCACTCAGTAACACTTTTGGTTTCGGAGGGCACAACGCTTGCATCATTGTAAAGAAATACAAATAAGTTAGTGAGTTTCATTAGGAATTTATTTGTAAAAAAGTCAGACGGCTCTTTCATTAAGGAGTTAAAGAACATCTTGGGATTCACTCCTAAGAACTACTCTTTATATAAAACCGCCCTTACCCATCGTTCCGTTAGCGAAAATGTAGATGAGAATAACGAGCGATTGGAATATTTGGGCGATGCCATTCTGGGCGCTATTACGGCTGATTATCTTTTTCGCCGCTACCCGTATCATGGTGAAGGATTTTTAACCGAGATGCGCAGCAAAATGGTGAACCGCCAACAACTCAATGATATAGCGGTACGCATGGGGCTGAAAAAAATTACTAAATACAATAAGGCCGACCACTGCCTGAAAACCAGCCATATCTTTGGTAATACCCTAGAAGCACTGGTCGGCGCTATCTATCTGGACTATGGATATGAGCGCACCCGTCGCTGGGTGCAGGATTATATCATCACGCCACATATGTTTATGGATGAGCTCGAAAATCTCGAAATCAACCATAAAAACAAGCTCTACGGCTGGGCCAATAAAAATGGAAAAGCACTGGAATTTGTCACCGTTGACGAAAAAGTGGAGAACGGTCGCCGTTTGTTTACGGTAGCCGCCGTGGTAGATGGCGAAAGTATCGCCCAGGCTACAGCTTTTAATAAAAAAGATGCTTCGCAAATTGCAGCCAATAAGGCTATCGAGATTTTAGGTCTTAACAATCAGTAGTCTCCTTTCTTTTTTATTTACCTTTAAGGTATGTCTATACTTTCCGTACCTGTATATATGGATTACAGTGCTACTACACCTTGTGATGAGCGTGTGGTTGACGCTATGTTGCCTTATTTTACCCGGCTCTTTGGCAATACAGCCAGCCGTATTCATAGTTACGGATGGCAGGCCGAAGCCGCAGTAGAATTGGCCCGCGAGCAAGTAGCCCAAATTATTCATGCACAGCCTAAAGAAATTGTTTTTACCTCAGGGGCTACAGAAGCTTGCAACTTAGCCCTCCGCGGAGTAGTGGAGTTATATGCCGTAAAAGGCAATCATATCATCACCACAAAGACCGAACATAAAGCCGTTCTGGACACCTGCAAAGCTCTTGAAAAAAAAGGAGCAATTATTACTTATCTGGATGTAGATGCCAACGGGCTTATCGATTTAACTGCACTAGAGCAAAGCATCACACCCTCTACCATTTTAGTGAGCATCATGCTAGCCAATAACGAAACCGGTGTGGTACAAAACGTTGCCGAAATTGGAAAAATTTGCAAACAACATAAAGTACTATTCTTTTGCGATGCTACTCAGGCGGTAGGTAAAATACCCATAGATGTTCTTGCCTCGGAAATAGACTTACTGGCCTTTAGTTCGCACAAAATCTATGGTCCTAAAGGGGTAGGCGCATTATATATCCGAAGCCGTAATCCACGTGTAAAAATCGCACCGCAGATAACTGGTGGAGGCCACGAAAACAATCTGCGCAGTGGCACCTTAAATGTTACCGGCATTGTGGGATTTGGAAAAGCCTGTAGCATCTGTATGGAGGAGTTGTCCACAGAACAAGAGCGATTAACACGACTGCGCGATCGTTTGAAAGACGGTCTATTGCAAATACCCAACACTACTTTAAACGGGCATCCCAGTCAGCGACTACCGAACGTGCTGAACATCTCTTTCCCTCCTTTGAACAGCGGATTATTACTTTCTGCATTAAATAAAAGTATTGCGCTTTCTTCGGGCTCAGCCTGTACCAGCGGTAGTCTGGATCCATCCTATGTTTTATCCGCCATGGGCATTGACGATACGCATGCACGCGCAGCTCTGCGGTTTAGCATTGGGCGATTCACTACCGAAGAAGAGATAGACTTTGCCATTCGTGAAGTAAACGAAAAAGTCACACAACTCAGAAACGAGGGTATGTTCATCGGTTAATGCAATAATTCCGTTAAAAGCATTGCCGAATTGGGTATTATCCCACTCGTTCCCTCCCAACTTACATCAATTTCTGTTACCTTCGTTCTTATCTATTATTCGTCCTTATCTAAAAAAACAATGTACTATGAGCCAGGTTTGGAAAGAATACCAAGAAAAAAATAAAGACAGATTTCTGGAAGAAATGCTGGAGCTGCTACGCATCCCTTCAGTAAGTGCCAGAAGCGAACATAAGAGTGATATGATCAAATGCGCCGAAGCTATAAAAGACGCCTTACTGGCCAGCGGCTGCGATAAAGCCCAAGTAATGGAAACCGGCGGTCATCCGGTGGTGTACGGCGAAAAAATTATCGATCCCAATAAGCCTACCGTACTGGTATACGGACATTACGACGTACAACCTGTAGAACCGCTAGAACTGTGGCACACCCCTCCATTTCAACCCACTATTATCGATGGCAAAATATATGCTCGTGGCAGTGCTGATGACAAAGGACAGTTTTACATGCACCTAAAGGCACTGGAAACTATGGTAAATACCAACACCATGTGCACTAATATTAAATTCATCATCGAGGGTGAAGAAGAAGTGGGCTCTCCCAACCTGGCAAAATTTGTTGCGGCCAACAAGGATCTCTTGAAGGCCGATGTGATCCTCATCAGTGATAGTGCTTTATTGAGCATGGACACTCCATCCCTCGATACGGGAGTACGCGGATTAAGTTATATAGAAGTAGAAGTAACCTCAGCAGCTCGCGATTTGCACAGTGGCTCTTACGGTGGCGCAGTAGCAAACCCCATTGTTGTGCTTTCTAAAATGATTGCCAGCTGCCACGACGAAAACAATCATATTACCATACCCGGGTTTTATGATGATGTGGTTACAGTATCGGATGAAGAACGTGCATTGATTAACAAAGCGCCCTTTGATGAAGAAGAGTACAAGAAAGAAATCGGCATTAAAGAACTATGGGGAGAAAAAGGTTATACCACTTATGAAAGAACGGGTATCAGACCCACACTGGAATTGAACGGTATATGGGGTGGTTATACAGGAGAGGGTTCTAAAACTGTTCTACCTGCTAAAGCCACTGCTAAAATCTCTGCGCGACTGGTACCTAATCAAAGCAGCGAAAAAATTACTCAATTGTTGTTAGATTACTTCAGAAAAATAGCCCCGTCCTGTGTTACCGTAAATGCTTTTGAACATCATGGCGGCGAAGCTTATAATACACCTATAGACAGTAAGGGATACCAGGCAGCCAGTAAAGCACTCGAGACAACTTTCGGGAAAACACCAATTCCCGTAAGAGGAGGAGGCAGCATTCCTATCTGTCATACCCTCGAGAAAGAATTAGGCACTCAGATTATTTTCATGGGCTTTGGTCTGGATAACGACGGACTACACAGTCCCAACGAAAAATATAATGTTGAAAACTATTTTAAGGGTATTGAAACGATACCTTATTTCCACAAATACTTTGCAGAATAAAAGAAAGCCGGTACAGTTGTACCGGCTTTTATATTTCAAAATATTTACTTTTTATCAGCTATTTTGGCAACTCCGGACGACGCATGCGATAGGGAGTTCCGGTTAGTGTCTTCAGAAAAGCCACTAGCTGTGCTTTTTCCTCTTTTGTCAAATCCAGTTTTTTGATCAATCTGTCTGTTTTAGGAAATAGCGGATCATTTTTTTGCTCTTCCGTTTTTGGAGGTTGTGGCATTCCGCTGTTATACATATTTACAATTCCTTCCAGATTATCAAATAAACCATTATGCATCCAGGGACGCGTTCTTTCCAGTTCGCGCAAAGAGGGAGTGCGAAAACGACCCACGTCTTCCGGATTTTTAGTAACATTATATCGCCCTAAATCCTCATACTTCCTTTTGTAATAAGTAAGGCCTATATTATGAAAAGAGGTATCTGTGAGATAAGGACCGCTATGACAGTTCATACAACGCGCCTTAGTGCGGAACAAATGTAGCCCCACTACTTCATCATCAGTAAATACATGATATTCTCCACTCAGGAAACGATCGTAGCGTGTAGCCCTGCTCTTGATGATTTTCTGAAATGCGGCAAGTGCAGTAGATATTTTATCAAAATCGATTTCAGGAGTACCGTATGCTTTTTCAAATAAATCTCTGTACCCTTGAATCTTTGAAAGCTTCTCGCTCAACAGAGGCACTTCCATATTCATTTCGTGATGCGCACTCAAAGGTTCTATCATCTGCGAAGCAAAATCATTCGCCCTACCATCCCAGAACAATTTGGGATAGATATGTACATTTAAAAGGCTCATGGTATTGCGCTTGCCTTGCATATGATCATTACCCAGAGCCACTACTCTTCCGTCTTGCCAAGCCAGATCTGGATCATGACAGCTACTACAGGAAATCTGATTAGAGCCCGAAAGACGCGGATCGAAAAACAAAAACATTCCTAGGCGGGTCACAGGATCTTTATCAGCTTTAAACCACGAGGTGTCATCTTTGGGAATTACGCCTAACTCGCTCCAAATGGCTCCGGAATCAATATGAGGCTTAGGCCACTCGCTAATGGGCCTGCTGTACAAGCTTCTTATCGAATCTGCATAGCTTTTGAAAGTACGCGCAGCGTGGTTCGTGTATGAAAATGACATCATACCCAGCAGTACAATCACCCCTAAAGTCAAATAAATCTTACGCATGATTTGCAAAAATAAGTTTAAAACAGACAGCCCAAGGTAATATGGAAAATGTTATAGTATTTGCCAAGATACTGTGTATTCAATGCACTTGTGAGAGAAGTAGCACCGCGCAAATAAGCGATAGTTTTGGTACTCACTCGTTGTGCGTATTGTACCGCGGGCGTAATACGAATGCGAGAGGCAGTGAGAAATTCATATTCCTGATTCAGATAGCTATCTCTTGAGGCTGGAGGACGCGCCGATGAGACAGGCTGGTAGGTTCCATCACTATGCAGTGTTCCCGAACCACCTCCATATCCAACACCTAAAGACACCGTATACATATCTTTTCCTTTGATAAAGTTTCGAGAAGCATTCGCATCCGCTTCATATAAATTTAAATCCTGAATACGCAAGAAAGGATACAACGATGTTTTGTGATAGCGATTCATGTATTGAAATGATGCGTTCAATACCCACAAGGGATTGTCGTTTGCTACGCCCAGATATCCTTTATAGTTAATAGCACCTTTTGTAATTTGTCGATTCAATACTTCGTTCTGACCATGATAAATAATTATAGTACTGCCACCGGAGGTATTGCCTTTACTATATACGTTCTCCATATTGATAAGATCCTCATAGCCGGCATTTAACTGTATTAGATGCAGATTTTTATTTTTTTGGATCTTCAGTACCCCTGTATATTCATAGCTATCTGCATCGTGCTCGGTAAAAACAATAGATGCTGTTGCCTTCTTACCATAATAACCGCTTCGCCTTGCATAAGAAAATTCATTCAACAGGCTCACTGTATTACTAAATCGGATATCCGCCTGAAGAGCCATACCGTGGGTATTATTGACAATAGGACGTCGCTCATCGGTAAGTCCGTCCTCGCCAAACAACTCCGTTCTTCCATAAAAATTACCGTAGTTCAAAAAAACGAGATATTGTTTATCCGTATTGCCATGTACCTCAAATTTCAAGCTTTCAATACGACGAACGTAATTATAACTAAGTCCTAGTTTAACAGCTTTAGATAATGTATAATTTACACCCGCAGCAACATCCATATTCAGTAATCTGTTGATATGCCGCAAATCTTTGAGCTTGGCATAATCAGCCACTTCATAAGATATGGCACCTCCCAATGTCAATCTCTGCGACACGGCAGCGCTTACACTACCGGATAAGGTATACCCTTCCAGCTTTTTGGTACCGGCTGTAGAATCAGTATTGTCGTCAAAATTGAGAGGTGATGTATAAGGGTCGACCCATGCACTACCTTGCATGTTTTTACCTCTAAAATTCTGATAATCTACCGCACCATAGAAAATAACATTTCTATTGAGCCGATAAAATGACTCAGAACCGATACTGATTTTATAACTATTATCAGACTGATAATAGTTTTTGAATGCACCGTCCGCTTTTTCATAGGCTACATTGGCCACAGATACCTTGTCCACATCTACATATTGTAACCCCGATGGATTATGAGTTTGTAGCCAGGGATTATTATTTTTTATGTAATTGATATCATAAAAAGAAGTATCTGTGATTTGAGCAATAGATATGTTGGCGCAACCAAGTGTTGCGCCCAACATAAAACCGATTATCAGACGACTGAATTGCATTATTGGTTAATTAGTTCTCAAAGATGGCTTGCTACGCAAATGAAAATCTTTGGTAGAGTTATTAGTATCCATGTATATAATTATCGCCCCGTTTTTAATTGAAGCTTCGGCATCGATGCCGCTAGGATCAGTACTACCACCAACACCTTCCGTACCCAGTGCGTAATTATATACCAATTTACCAGCATTTTCCGCAATCGCTTCTGTAGCTTCTTTATCTACATTGCGGTAAATAGAATAACCCTGCCTGTTGACATGATATACATAGCCGGCATCAATATTGGACGTAAAACGTTTTACATTGTTTTCGTTATTTAATAGATATACTTCAACGCCGTCCAGCACCCAATCAAAAGGTACTTTTTTACCATTATAAGCAGAAAGCCATGCATTATAATTATGAGCAGCATCGGCTCCGAAAGCAGTAGGTGTTGTACCTTTGGTGGTAAAAAGAAATACACCCGGACTTGTTACGCTTATAGACCAAGCATTCCCTGTTCCGTATTTCACGGCCTTCAAATAATGATTGGTGGGAATAGAGGCCGCAGGGGCTACATAATAATTGGCATTATTATACTGTAAGATATCATAAGTACAATAATATTCTGGATTATCAAAGTTGATGGATTTTGAATAAGTAATGGTATTATTCACCGCATTGTTCAATGCAATTACTATTTGTTTGCCCGGCTGTATGGTTACACTCTGCTGAAAATACCAGTAGCCTTGGGGTGCGGGAATCCATCCTTCTGACTCGTACGACAATTTCCCTGATTCATCGTAAAAACCGTTAGAAGCCTGACTATTGTAAGGAGCAATCATACCCAGGCATACATTCTCCAAAGTAGCTGGAGTAGTGGAATTATTATACAAAACGATATACTTATCAAACTCAAACGTTCCCGACCCGTCGTCCTTCAGCGTTCCTCCCACAAAAATCTCTTTTATTATTACCTGAGATAGTTGTGCCTCTATCAATGTAATTTTTGTGATATTATTTTTATCCCAATCTGAAGAAACGGTAATGTTAGCATCAGCATTACCGTTAAATATAGTTCTCTGTACACCGTCTGCTTGGGTATAAGAAGCAGAGGCCTGGTATACACCTGCCGGTACTACAAACTTAGCCAAACCACTTGCATCGGTAAGTGATTCAAATACGTTTGAAGAACCGGTTGCAGTTAACTTTACATTGACTCCGGCAACCGTAAAATTGTTCCCTGATGTATCAGTAAGCTGTACGGCAACTTCAAAAGTAGGATAGGTGATACTATCTTTTTTTCTACACGCTGCAAATACTAAAACGAACAAGCACGTCAGATAGATTACATTTTTCATGTTATATTGAATTTAGCTTTTTACTAATTAAACTTTAATCGCAAAGAAATACCGTAATAAAACCTGGGTATATAACTGCTTTCGAATAAACTAAGCTTAGTATCGGACCAGGTAGAACGTACCCGGCTCATATTGTTTAAAAAATTGATGGCATTAAATGATATAGATGCCAGTTCTCCTATTTCTTTAGTGATGCTAATATTGGCACTGTAATAGAACGACGTTCTATTAGGATTGAAATAGTAATTGGTGTTAGTCTTAATTACCATTTTTGCCAGTTCATTATATAATGTCGGATCGTTATCCTTCGCCCACAAAAACTTTTCGGCAAAAGGAATAGGTGTATTCATGTCATCCAGACTGATATAATACAGTGGATACACTCCAACAAAACGATCTCTTCCGTAGATATCAGTAAGCGTTTGTGAAGGCATATAAGCATCTCTACTATCCAATACAAACCCGCGACCTATATTTCCATATTCGCTCAGGTTTTGCGAGTAATTGTGCAAAGAACCTTCCAATCTTGCTGTAAGCACCATGCGTAAGGATGGAATATGTGTTATGGTAGTTACATTAAGGTCTGCCTGTCTTTTTTTCTCTCCATTGGCTGATGATGCCCCTCCCACGAAAATGCCAATGTATTTGTACGGATTACCATCGGCCATATTTTGGGTAGTATTGGGCATATACATGCGCAATGTTTCATCGATATGCTTATAAGTGTAATAAGCTCCGTCTAATCTTAACGAAGTACGCAAGGATTTTATTTGCTTGAAATCGGCAATAAAGCTGATACTTTTCCTATCTACCGGATATCGGTTATTAAAAGGCATTGGATTGCTGTAGAACCGAGTAAACTCTCTATACGTCAGTGTTTCCGAAGGTAATGTACCGGTTCTATCTTTCACTGTTACAATACCGGTATACTTATCCACCGCATAAATCCTGTTGGCAATAGGAATGCTAGAATTTTCCAAATCGGACTGGTCTGTAAACTTATAGGTAAATGGTGTATAAATACCCACACTTTCGAATGTGTTTTTGGTTCTTCCTTGAGATGCCACAATAGTCAATGCCACACCTGCAATTTTCATCTCCACAGCAAGCTCACTTTGTACTGTGTACTGCCATTTTAAATCAGGATTAAATAACCTTGTATATGGCACGGTATAATAAGCGTAAAAGGTCTCCCCTTCCGAAGTGGTACCTGGAGCAAAAGTCAGTATATCTCTATATCCTGGCACCTTATATAAAACATTGAACGAAGGCAGTTTTACCGATCTTCCCCATCCTGCACGAATACTCAAGTCGCTCACGGTTTTAGGCTGACGCTCCCAAAAAGTATAACGTAGGTTGGTGCGTGGCGACAGACTGCTCACAGTACCATACTCGGATCCTTTTACACTGGTAAAATCGGAACGCATACCTACTACCCATTGAAGATAAGCATGAGTGCCTGTTTTTATTTTTACTCTGTCTTCCGCATAAAAAGCGTAGTTATTAATAGCCGGCTCTTCATCATATCGATACTCTCTCCAGGTAGGAGCATAACGCATGTCGGCATAGTAATTACCTTTACCAAAATTTTTACTGCCCCGGTATTCACCACCAATCATCAGATTATTGGTAATGTTTTTAACGCGCTTTGCCCAATTAGCTTTAAGCACGGCGGAATAGTTCAGTGCCTTATTATCATCATAACTTATTTCATACCAATATCCCGGTGGAATCAGCAATATGTCTGCATTCGGGTTTTGGTCATAAGTCTGCCCTACGTGGTATCCTTCTTCCTTTGTTCGGATAGACACTTGTGATGAGGAAGCAGATTTATTCTGACTGGTTTCGGATAATTTGTTATTATAGTTTACTCCTACTGTTGCCTCCAGATTGGTGATCCATTTTTTATTCAATAACCATTTTCCCGAAATGTGGGTACGTAGCACATTATCCTTCGATTTAGAATAGGTATTTACAAATTTATCCGGATCGGCTTCGGTACTCATGCCCCCAAAACCTCCCGAGAATCCTACATTCAGCAATAAAGGTTTTCGGGCTTTATTAAAAGTGTTGGAATAATTAAGCGTCAAACTGTTCCTGTCGTAGGAGGTATATGGAGAAGCAATATTGGAAACCGATTTGGTATATTCCCAACTGGCATTTAACACGCCTCCTTTTTTACCAATGCTAAAACCTCTGCTAAGACCGATCTGCTTAGTATTGGGTTTGGAAGACATATCCAGTGTAAGCGGTGTAACACCTTTACGGGTATGGATTCTTACCATACCATTAGCCACGTCGCCATACTCTACGGAGGGCACGCCTGTAATTACCTCAATACTCTCAATATTGGTAGTACTAATATTACGTACATCTACGGCAGTAATACCCGGTAGCGCATTGGGTGATAAACGAACGCCATCTACCTCCACCCCGACACCAAAAGCCGGATTACCACTCTCGCTAAAACGACCATTCACATAAAGATTCTGAGGTCCTGAAGTAAGCGTAAGATCCCGGTTGGTTTTTCCTCCGGGTAGTAAGCTCATAGCATCTTGCACGCTCAACATTTGCAGTTGATCCAGTGCTTTACGGTCGATGGAATAGGTGGTTCCGTTTGCCTCATCACTTTGGATAGTAGCCGTAACCACTACATTCTCCAATGCCAGATCATCTTTGATCATGAAGAAAACCGTATCTACCGCTTCCCTCATGATGATTTCAGAGGAGAGTTTGACGTAATTGAGGCTGGTAACTTGAACCACTATCTTACCTATGGGAACATTCTCGATGCGAAAGCGTCCCTCCTTATCGGCAATTGCCCACAAATCTGTTTCTGCTATCGTTATCGTGGCTCCGGGAATAGGATGCTGCTTCTGTTTATCCAGCACATATCCAGATAAAACATTTTGCCCTGATACTGCATCACTCCACAAAAAGCATATAGCCAATAACAGAATGGTATGAAAACGAGTTGTAATATTTTCGAGCACTATTTAATTTTTCAACGCGCAAAGTTACCCCGCCACGGTGAGCCGGTATTTACGAAATACGGAAAAATTTCCTCCAAAATATGTAACCCCTATCAAAATCAATACATTATACAAGTTACCTTCCACCATTCACTTCATTAAATCCTTCGTAAATTTGTGCTTTTATCAACGCATAGAGTAATAGAGTAAAAACATTGAAGTGTATGGCAGAAGCCGAAAAATCGGAAAAACTTCGTTTAGATAAATATTTATGGTCCATTCGCCTGTTCAAAACCCGGCGACTGGCCACTGATGCGTGCAATGCTAACAAAGTGAAATATGAGGGAGAACCAGCTAAACCTGGTAAAAACGTACACCTTGGTGATATTTATGAAGTACGTACCGAAGGTCGTAAATGGGTAATTAAGGTTACCGGCCTATTGCACAATCGGTTAAAATATTCCGAAGCCATTAAATATTATGCCGACCTCACGCCTCCCGAAGAAATTGAAAAAGCCAAAGTACAGGCGGCTGCCTTTTTCAGTGGCAAACGCCTAAGCAAAATAGGGCGCCCCACAAAAAAAGACCGCCGAGATTTGGACAATTTTATGGGATGGGAATAGCAAAATTCCTGATGACAGCCCGTTTCCGTTTATCTTCGCAAACGTGACCAACAGGACTTTTGAAGAAGAGTATTGCAAATTTGATATTCCATGCACATCGATATCATTACCGTACAACCTGATTTACTGGCCAGCCCGTTTTCGCACAGCATCATGAAACGTGCGCAGGACAAAGGCCTACTAACGGTTCAGGTACATCACTTACGTAAATGGGCTATTAACGAATATGGGCAAGTAGACGACTATCAGTATGGTGGTGGTGCCGGCATGGTAATGATGTGTGAGCCGCTGGCCAATGCCATTGAAGAACTTTCCACAGAGAGGAAGTTCGATGAAATCATCTACCTCACCCCTGATGGGAAAACATTGAATCAGAAAACCGCCAACATGCTTTCCCTGAAGCAAAACCTATTACTTATTTGTGGCCATTACAAAGGCATTGACGAACGTATTCGGGAAAAATATGTGACGCTGGAAATATCCATCGGAGATTATGTATTGAGTGGTGGAGAACTGGCTGCAGCCGTACTGGTGGATGCCATAGGCAGATTAATACCTGGTGTACTGGGCGATGAAACTTCGGCCCTTACCGATTCTTTTCAGGATAACTTATTAGCCCCTCCTGTATACACCCGTCCAGTAGAATGGAATGGTATGAAAGTGCCTGATGTACTCATGAGTGGCGATCATAAGAAAATCGAAGATTGGCGTTACGAGCAGGCGCTTCAACGTACTAAAGAAAGAAGACCGGATCTTCTAAGAGACCATTAAAAAAGCCACGGACAGACGATGCTCGCACCGATATCCGTGGCTGATACTTTTTTAAATACGGCCTATGATAATTTTCCAACCATCTTGGCAGGATCCACCCATTTATCAAATTCTTCAGCAGTAAGATATCCTAGTTTCACGGCCATCTCCTTAAGGGTAGTTCCTTCTTTATGTGCTTTCTGCGCAATCTCTGCAGCTTTATAGTAACCGATCTTAGTGTTTAAAGCAGTTACGAGCATCAGTGAATTATCCAGATGTTTTTTGATATTGGCTTCGATAGGAGCAATACCTACTGCACATTTATCGTTGAAGGACACGCATCCTTCACCTATCAACTTAGCGCTGTGTAAAAAGTTGTAAATCATCATCGGCTTGAACACATTTAGCTCAAAATGACCGGTGGCACCACCTACATTTATAGCTACATCATTACCCAACACCTGTGCCGCAATCATTGTTAACGCCTCACATTGAGTGGGATTCACTTTCCCCGGCATAATAGAAGAGCCGGGTTCATTGTCGGGAATAAAGATTTCCCCAATACCACTGCGCGGACCACTAGCCAGCATACGAATGTCGTTAGCAATCTTCATTAGGCTTACTGCAACGGTTTTTAGCGCGCCATGTGCTTCTACTATAGCATCGTGAGCAGCCAGAGCTTCAAATTTATTCTCGGCAGTTTTAAACGGCAGTTTGGTAAGTTTAGCAATTTCCGCAGCCACATTTTCAGCATATCCTTCGGGAGTATTGATACCTGTACCAACGGCAGTACCACCCAGCGCCAGCTCACTCAGGTGAGGCAATGTATTTTTAATAGCCTTTAGGCCGTGATCCAGTTGCGATACATAGCCACTCAACTCCTGACCCAGGGTTAAAGGGGTAGCATCCATGAAATGCGTACGACCAATTTTCACCACCTTCATGTACTGCTTACTTTTTTTCTTTAGTGTATTACGCAGTTTCTCAATACCCGGAATGGTCACTTCCACCAGGATTTTATAAGCCGCAATGTGCATGGCCGTAGGAAAAGTATCATTACTGCTTTGACTTTTATTTACATCATCGTTAGGATGCAGTACTTTTTCTTTATCGGTAAGTTTACCACCGTTGAGTACATGCGCACGATTGGCAATCACCTCGTTTACATTCATATTGGACTGGGTACCACTACCGGTTTGCCATACTACCAGCGGGAACTCATTATCCAGCTTACCCTCCAGAATTTCATCACACACCTTGCTGATTAAAAGGTATTTATTCCGGGGAAGGACTTTGGCTTTATAGTTAGTAATAGCAGCTGCTTTCTTTAGATAAGCAAAGGCCCGGATAATTTCTTTAGGCATCAAATTGATGTCTCGAGCTATTTTAAAATTTTCAATTGAACGTTGAGTTTGCGCACCATAATAGGCGTTGACAGGTACTTTCACCTCGCCCATCGTATCTTTTTCTATTCTGAAATCCATATTTTAAAAATTTATTTAAGATGATAACAAAGGTATTGTTTAAGATAATTCATAGTAAATAATTTTATTTATTACCTCCAAAATCATACTGCTCCCTCACTTCATTTTTGCAATATCATTGCAATAATTCCTCCTGAATCTGCAACAATGTTTAAATAATACTGCGCTCCACGTTTGCTACCCGCCTAAACCTTGCGGTAACTTTGCATGTTATAAAAGTAACAGGTTCTAATTATGGAAGACAATAATAAAATACAATGGAAAGTTGAGGGAATGGATTGTGCTACTTGCGCACTGACCATTAATAAATATCTTGATAAAGAAGGTGCCAAAGAAATAAAAGTCAATTTCGCCACAGGAGACGTGAGCTTCTCAATCAACCCTACTCAATCTGTCGAGCACATTTCCAAAGGGCTGGAAGATCTGGGATACAAGGTTGTGAATGAAGCCGCTCACTCTCACGCCCATGGCCATACAGAAAGCAAAACAGGTTTTCTTAAAAACAATGCTCAGCGTTTCTGGTTCTGTCTACCATTCACATTGGTACTCATGCTGCACATGATCCCAGCAATGCATCATAGCTGGATTATGCAGCCGCATATTCAGTTAATATTGGTATTACCGGTGTACATTGTAGGAATGTCGTTCTTTGGCGTAAGCGCATGGAAGAGTATTAGAAACGGCATGCCTAATATGAATGTGCTTATCGCATTGGGTGCTACCGCTGCATTCGTGTACAGCCTGTACGGACTAATCACAGGACAACACGAATACATATTCTTCGAAACCACCGCTACCGTCATCACATTAGTTTTTCTCGGAAACTATATCGAAGATAAAACAGTGGAAAATACACAGTCGCAGTTAAAGAAGCTGGCCGAAACACAAGTGGTAATGGCCAATATGATTGCATACGACAACGAACATAACGAGCATATATTCCCTGTCGAGAGTAATACCCTGCGCACGGGAGATTTAATCCTCATTAAATCCGGCGAGCAGGTACCTGCAGATTGTAAAATATTGTGGGGCGAAGCTTATGTAAACGAATCTATCATTACCGGAGAAAGTACTCCGGTAAAAAGAGGTTATAAAGAAAAGCTGATTGGAGGTAGTGTTCTTACTGATGGTACCGTAATAGCCCAGGTTACAGCAGTGGGGGACGCTACAGTACTGTCAGGCATTATTCATATGGTGAAAGAAGCTCAGGGCGAAAAACCTCCGGTACAGCAAATGGCAGATAAGATCAGTGCCGTTTTTATTCCCATTGTTTTGGGCATCGCCGCACTCACATTAATCATCAACTGGATGGTATTAAAAGACTTCACCCCATCACTGATGCGAGCCATTGCCGTGCTGGTGATTGCATGCCCTTGTGCCATGGGATTAGCCACACCGGCTGCTATTGCAGTAGGATTGGGACGTGGTGCACGTAATGGTATCCTATTCAGAAATGCTACCAGCCTCGAAAACTTTAAAAATATTACACAAGTAGTTTTCGATAAGACCGGCACATTAACTACCGGAAATTTTACCATTACCGGTTATCAGGCAATACAAGAGCACATCAGTGAGGATGATTTCAAACGCTTGGTATATTCACTGGAAAAGTATTCTAATCATCCCATTGCCAAAGCTATCGTACAAGCCTGGAAAACGAACAATGAAATACGTTGGCAAAAAGTAGAAGAAATAAAGGGCGAAGGTATGCGCGCTACAGATAAGGAAGGCAATGAATATCAAGCTGGCTCTTATAAAATTGCTGCACATTTCACAAACGATGATGCACATAACATTTATGTATTGAAGAATGGTACTCTCATCGGATATATCGATGTTGCTGATGAGTTACGCCCTGAAGCTAAAGATGTAATCAACTATTTCAAAAGTAAAAACATCAAAACTATTTTATTGAGTGGCGACAAGCAATCCAAAGCAGTACAGATTGGCGCCATATTGGGTATCGATGAAGTGATTGCTGAAAAAACACCGGAGGAAAAACTGCAAATTATAGCCGCCAAGAATGCCGAAACTCCTACTGCTATGGTTGGTGACGGCATCAATGATGCTCCAGCATTGGCTAAAGCTACTATCGGTATTAGCATGAGCGATGCCACACAAATTGCCATGCAAACCGCACAAGTAGTACTGATGAACCATGGTCTGAAAAACCTCCCTATGGCTCTGGGTCTGGGTAAGCACACTTACAAAACTATTGTGGGCAACCTGTTCTGGGCGTTTTCCTATAATATCATTGCAATTCCCATAGCTGCATTCGGATTACTGACGCCTCAAATCGGTGCGCTGGTAATGGCCTTTAGCGATGTGGTATTAGGCATCAACAGCAGTCGCCTATTAGTGAAGAAGGTGGTATAAATACAAGCTATTCTAAGATGCATGTGCTGGTTGCTTCCTTATAATAGCCTGTATCAATAGTACAGAAACAATCAGCAAAACCACAGGAACAATCAGAAAATAAAATGCATTGACACCTCCGATCGATTTAAAAAGCGTGCCGACAATGCGAGAGCCCAAAGTACCACCCAAAGCGGAAAAAATAATGATAAGCCCCGACATAGGTGCATGCAGGCTTTTGGGTAAATGGCTCAACACTGCTGAATTCAGCAATGGGTAGATAGGTGCAATAAATACTCCAATTAAAGGCAACATAAAGCCCGACAAAGGAACCTCTGTAAAGCTACTCAGTACTACCCCCGCCTCATCGCCTCCCTGCAATCGGGGCAGTATGAGAAGCAACAGTGCTATAGCGCATATTGAGCAGGTAATAACAATGATTACCCAGGAAATATGTTTACTCAGCCATCCGGCCAAAAATCTTCCTAGAGCCAATGATAGCGCCAGCAAAGAGGCCATCTGTACACTTAGTTTATCAGAAACCGAAAAAATCTTCTCATTAAAACGCGGCAACCAGGTCATAATCCCCTGCTCAATCATCACAAAGAAAAAAGCAGAAAACAAGAACACCAACACTAGCGTATTCCATATAAGCTTAAGGGAGTTTTTAATATCATCCCTCCAGTTTGCCCCGGCCGTAGGAGCCTCGATTCGAATATTGGACATACTAAGAAACAACAGCGATATCAAAACAAGTGCACTCAATACCAAATACACTTTTAACCAATTGTGTGGCTGGGTTTCGGAATAAAAAATCGGGAAGAGGAAATAGGCAGAAGCTATGCCTACCATAAAAAACCCTTCAATTGAACTTAACAAAGATGAATGCTCTTTGGGATTATCTGATACAATTCCAACAAGGCTGTATACAGAGAGCTTAATCAAAGCAAAACTAACTCCTACTGACATGAACATCATTTTGGCAGCCAGAAAACTATTACCAAAATACATGCCCATACATCCTACCAATACAATCATCAATGCAATCTGCATTGCTCTTTTATAACCCAACCTGGGTAAAAAAGAGGCTACAAAAAATGATACGATAGCGATGGGAAGATCTTTGAAAGCTTCCAGTATGGATGCCTGTTTCTCATCCACACCATACAGTTTAATAGCACGAGCAATTACAATACCCACGCTATTAAGTAAAACAGCAAATACGAAATAGTTTAAATATAGCGATAGCTTTATTTTCCAACGAGACTGCATGATGATTTATTTTATGATGAAAGTTTTTTTATCCAGACCGATGCCTCTCAACTCTAATTTTTTCCAGTGCGACGGTAGCACAGACGGTACCTGACGGATACCGCTTGCAGTAATATCCAATCCTCCGAACCCCATGAGCACTGCCTGCAATACACCTCCTGCTCCGGTAGCGAAATAAGGATTGGCTCCTCCCTTGGTTTCTGCAATTACCCTAAACGGAGGCAATAGATTAGGCAAATACGCATCCTGAAACCAATGAAACGCTTTTTCTCTATTACCAAGCCTTGCATAAAGCAAGGAAAAGATTGCCTGTGTCATGGCCGGTGTTCCTTCATCGGGCACACGGGTTTCATAATATTCCAGATCGCGCTGAATGTCCTCAGCATGTGTAATCATTTTCAAGGGATATGCAAGCAAATTCACATCAGCCTGTTTGATGCCTTCACCTTTATAAGTGGCGTGCTCTTTCGTAACGCCATTTTCAAACCTCAATATAGGAATATTCTCCGCCACATGCAACCAATCTGGGTTAGGAGTAAGTCCTAAGACTTTTGCCGCTTCTGTTGCATATTTCAAATTACAAATGGCTGCAGCATTGGTAAAAGCGTTGTTATCTACATTTTCGGCCCACTCATCCGCAGCTACTACATTTTTGATATCATATTGGCCGGGTCCATTACGTTCTACCCTACTAGACCAGAAATCGGCTGTTGCTGACAAAATGGGCCATCCTTTTTCACGTAACCATTCTTTATCTTGTGTTACACAATAATAGTTCCAAGCGGCAATTCCCACACAAGCCGTGATATGATGTTCAAACGGCCCGCTGAGTGCCCATACAGGAGTTTCCTCTACACCAGTTTCTGCACTTTCCCAAGGATACATGGCCCCTTTGTAACCTTTGCTAAATGCATTGCGCTTGGCGGCTTCCAAACGTTGGAAACGATATTCAATCAGGCTTTTTGCAATTTCGGGATGTAAGACCAAAATTGCCGGATACATCCATAATTCGGTATCCCAAAATACATGGCCGTTATAACCCAGTCCGCTCAATCCCATGGGGGATGGAGAAAACGCACTTCCTTCTCTACAAAAAGAATATAAATGATACATCATGCTATGTACATCCTGCTGACTCTGCGGGTCGCCTTCTATCACAATATCACTTTCCCATAATTTTTCCCAAGCCTTCGTATGAAATTGCACGAGCCTATCTCTACCTTCCAATTTTGCAAAGATGGTAGCGCGTTCAGCTTCATTCAAAGGATCTTCATGATGAGCAGAAGTGATGGAAGAACCGGCAATTGAAAAACTATACGTAGTACCGGCATTTATCATTTTCGAAAACTTCATCAAATGCATATTGTTATCCCACATTTCATGAATGATACGCGGTTCTTGCCCGTGAGGTTCACTAAACAAAAAGGTGTTGCTCGCACACATCAGCAATTTACCTGTGGGGCTGCTTGCAGAAGAAGTTAGCAAACTGATGGTTACATGAGGTCTATCGATTTCATTATAGTAATTCTGCACATCGCGTAATGCATCAGGAGCTTCCATTACACTTGCAGCAGTAATATTGATATTAGTCTTAGCCGCAACTTGTACATCCATCAAAACGGTATAAGGCAAGTGACGCAATGCATAATAAGTGTAAGTAACCGTAGCCTTATTGGCATAAGTAAAAGAAGTTGTAAATGCGGCCCTCTTCATATCCAGCGTTTGTGTAAAGCCTGATATATCCTTTGCTTCGATGCGTTTGCCATCAATTTCTAAATAACTATTCAAAAGGTTAAAACTTCTCAGAAAATTACTTACCCTACCTCTTCCGTATCGATCGTAGGCTCCTGCCAGTACCACCTCTTTTACTTTAAAGGGCACTGCTGATGATACAATACCGATCATACCATTAGCCACCGTCACACCATAGTAGGAAGCAGGATTGATTTGCGTGGCGGTAATCTTCCACGGGTCTTGAGCCTGCAGGGCAGTTAAGCCAATACATGCACAACAGATTAAAACAAATCGTTTCATACTACACGGGTTTGTCAGAGTAAAAAAAGCCACTCTTGCAAGTGGCTTTTTTATACGAAAAGTATTGCCTATTGCTCGTTGTATCCGGGGTTTTGTGTTAAGTTAGGATTCACAGCTATTTGCTGGCTAGGAATCGGATATACCAATGTTTTAGGATCCGGATCGGCTGGTTTTTCTTGCCATGCCTGAAGGAATTTTCCAAAGCGAATCAGATCCTGTCTCCTCCATCCTTCCCAATAAAGCTCTCTAGCTCTTTCATCCAGAAGTTCATCCAAAGTCAGGGAAGATAATGCAGGAACGCCACGATTCACTCTAATAGAGTTAACCAAAGCCAGCGGTGTTGTGGAAGCACCGGTACCACCTCTTAAAATTGCTTCAGCATACATCAACAATACATCCGAATAGCGAAATACAACCCAGTCGTTATTTCTTTGACCTGTGACACTATAATCAAAAGCATACTTTATTGGACGAATTCCGGCTGTTTCAATTGTAGCACCGGATGTACGAATGGTTACTTCTCTGGTAAATACCAATGGAGTATTGGCTGGATTACGCGCCATCAAAGGCTGATTGGTAACATAGCTGTATTGCTGCCCCACCAGAAATCCTACATTCTGACGATGATATCCCTTAGTTCTGTTAGATGTAGTATCGGCGGGATAATCATAGTAGATGCCCCTTCTTTCGTCGGATGCAGAGAACTTATCGTAGTAATCTGATAAAGTACACCAACCGTTCCATCCTCCTGGCAGCATATTGTAGTGCGCAATTGTATTCCAAGTTCTGTCGATATTTCCTCCTCTTTCGCCGTTTTTATTCAGCAGTGTATAAATGTTTTCGGTGGATTTCACATCATTATCCGGAGCGAAGTTGTCAAAATATTTACCAGGAGCCGATACCGAGTATAAACCAGAACCCATAATCTCTTCCGCCAAAGAGATGACCTTATTCATATCAGCCGCATCAAAAGTAGGTGACTGACGATTGAGGAATGTGCCCTTATTCAGGTAAATCTTCATCAGCAGTGTTCTTGCTGCATTTTTATTAGCAACATAAGCTCCGGTAGGGCCGTTATTAGGCAAATCGCCCATAATACCATTCAGCTCATTAATCAGGTAGTCTATTGCCTCTTGAGGCTGAAGAACAGAGGGAGGAGTTCTGAAGTCTTCCAATGCATCGCCTTCGCGCAATACTGCCACGCCAAATAAATCCAGCATATCAAACATAGCAATAGCCCTGATGAATCTGGCCTCTGCAGCTTGCTGCGCGCTAGGATTATAACGTAGTACGTTTGTAGCGTTATAAATAGCACTACCCAAATTCACAAAAGTGTTATTCATGTATCCATTATCGGGATTCCAAGTGTGCAGGTGAATAGAACGGTGCATACCATTATCGTCCCAGTCACCGCCGCGTGTGGGCGCCATCGCTGCATCGGTAGAAATTTCCTGTAACACCCAGCGTTGATCATGTTGATAGGGAGTATTGAGCGAAGTATAAGCGGTTACTAACAAGCCTGCAGGATCCACATTGTTAGAAGTACCTTCCTGCAACTCACTTCTAAACTCCTCTTCCAGCTTAGTACAGGCAGTAAAACCTGCTGACAGAGCGCCTATTGCAAATATGTATGTTAAGATTCTTGATTTCATGTCGTTAAAATTTATAAAGAGAAATTAATACCTAATAATATAGTTCTTGCAGGTGGATAAGGCAGGTATTCGATACCCAGAGAAGGAATACCGTTGCTAGAACCATCGGTATTAACCTCTGGATCAAATCCTGTATATTTTGTAAGAATGAAAAGGTTCTGACCTGTAAGAGATATATTGAGGTTTTTAATGGTTTTTCCGATATCACCTACTTTATAGCTCAAAGTAGCATTCGCCATTTTCATGTAGTTACCTTTTTCAAGATAACGTGTAGAAGGCGATGCTGAGTTAGAGGTAGATTCTTTAACCGATTTATCAAAGAATTTAGAACCGATATTTCTTAAAGAAAGGTTACTTAATCCCAGTGTAGTAGCTGCAGTGTTGTTAAACAAGTAATGTCCCATAGCGCCGTTCATGTTGGCACTGAGTGTAAACTTCTTGTAAGAAACATTGGTAGAAATACCCAATAGTGTTTTGGGGTTAGGACTGTTTACATAGAATTTATTAATAGCCGGGTCGTTCTCTGTACTGATACTTCCATCCAAACCACGATACATACTCATGCCGGTGGTAGGATCGATACCTTCATAGATGGCCAGATACCATACATTCAGGGGCTGTCCGTTCACCATTCTCTGTCCCAGTACACCTGAGAAGCCCTGACCTCTTAAAGCACCAGTTTCATAATATCCCAACAAGCCGCTTACACTATTTTTCAGGAAAGTAACATTTCCGGTAACATCCCAGGTCCAGTTGCTGTTTCTGATTACAGTTCCGGTTAATGCTATTTCAACACCTTTGTTCACTACTTCTCCATCTAGGTTCACCCAAATACGTCCTGCAGGTGCAGGCTGTGCAAGGGTTTGCTCAAACAGTGCATCTGTAGTTTTCTTATTAAAAAAGTCAATAGAACCATACAAACGATTATTGAAAAAGGCAAAGTCTAGACCGGCGTTCAGTGTAATAGAAGTTTCCCATTTCAGGTCAGGATTACCATAGTTGGCTTGGCTGATACTTTGTGTTCCAAACACGAATCTATCCAGCGATGCACCGGAAGGAAACTCTTGGTTACCGGTTTTACCCCAGCCTAATCTTAGTTTCAGCTGATTTACACCTCTGCTCTCTTGCAAGAAAGATTCTTCATGAATATTCCATGCTAGAGCTAACGAAGGGAAGATGGCATACTTATTATTAGCACCAAACTTAGTAGAACCATCCCTTCTTACAGTTGCAGTAAGCAAGTAACGATTTAGGTAGTTAAATCCGCCACGAATAAATAGCGACTGCAACTGATTGGTAGGGCTTCTATAAGATGTAACCTCTCTGGTGTTGATGGCAGAATAGTTCATGTAATCATAGTAGTCTAACCCCAGATATCTGAATCCACCACCAAACATGAGATTGTTATTATAATTGTAATCCAGATATTCATAACCCGCAACAGCATTGATATGCCAATCGGGAGAAACCTGCTTGTTGTAAGATAAGGTATGTGTTACCTGCTGGTTGGTTTCGGCACTATTGGAGATAAATGCCTGCTCATTGTTATCTGCACTCGGGTCGATGATACCGGCTCTATACATACCTTCACGAGAACCGCTTTGTCTCATTACACTATAAATAAAACGATATTCCAGATCATCGGTGATTTTATAATAAGGCGACAGATTAATCACTGCGGTATTCGTTACAGAGCGGTCTTTATAAGCTTCAATACTTGCTAGCGGGTTACGTGTATTGGTATTAATGTATGTAAGATTACCGGCAGCATCTCTGAGAGGACGTGTAGGATTCCATTGCAGCGCCTGTGAAATAACATTTCCCTCTGCTCCTACGCCCACGTCTATAGGAGCGTACTTGTTATTGATTTGTGTATAGAATAAAGAAAAGTCAAGTCCCAGTCTTCTATTCTCCAGGAAACGGAAGTTTCCAGTAAAGTTGGTAGTATACTTTTTAAGTTCTGAACCAATAACAATACCTTTTTGGTCCATAAAACCTCCTGATACTCGATATTTCCCGTGTTTAGTACCACCTGATACATCGGCATAATAGTTTTGTGTACCAGCTGTGCGGGTAATAGCATCAAATGCATCAACATCACTTCCAAAATCCGCATCTGCAGCTTCGCTTGGTGTGTAATATTGTAAGGCTTCTCTGAATTGTGCTGCACTTAATACTTTTGGTTTTTCTCTAAGATTGGATAAACCTACAGAAGCCCCTACCGAGATTACAGGTTCCCCGGCTTTTCCTTTTTTAGTTGTGATCAGCACTACGCCATTGGCACCACGCGAACCATAGATCGCAGTTGCAGAGGCATCTTTCAAAATATCCATACTGGCAATATCGCCGGGATTAAGGTACGTAAGCGGATTACCTCTGTCGGAAGTAAAACCACCGCGTCCTGCCGGAACCGGTGAGTTTCCTGACATAGGTACACCATCCAGCACAAACAGAGGATTGTTACTTGCTCTAATAGAAGAGTTACCACGAATACGAACCGTTACGGAACCACCCGGCTGTCCGGTATTATTAATAATCATCACACCGGGCGTTTTACCCTGAATCAGCTGATCGGGGTTGGTAATAACACCTTTGTTAAAATCTTTTTCGCCGATGGTAACCATCGAACCAGTAAGGTCTCTTTTTCTGGCAGTACCATACCCGATTACCACAACCTCATCAATGGTACGTGCCGTTGTCAATAATACGAAGTCAACGGTCTGTGTTTCATTTTCACCTACGGTTACAGTACGTTCTGCCGAGTCATAACCTACAAATGAAACTGACAATTTATAAGTACCAGGGGCTAATCCTGTAATAGTATATTTTCCGTCAGCGTCTACCATCACATTTGTGCCTTTCTCCTCCACTGAAACAGTAGCACCAGGCAGATTTTCTCCTTTGTCGTTCATCACTGTTCCAGTAATGGAGCCATTCTGCGCATAGGCATGACTGAATGAAAAAATGACAAGCAACAGCAAAAGCATTTTCAGCTTCGCGGCCTGCTTTGTTAGAAAAGCAGTTTTTTCCATAATCGTTGATTTTTAGGTTAAAAAAATTGTTTTTTATCTCGTGCTCAGTTATGTGTAATTACAGTGTTTTCCATATCGGCAACGGCCATACCTAAATACACGCCATTGGTCCATCCAAAACCATCCTGATTCAGATATTCACCTCCGGCATCTAACACTACCGGAAGTCCGCTGACGGGATATTTTTCCATAAGTTTTCCTGTACGCTCATACCCTGCCTCCAGGGTATCCATCCAACTTTTTTTAATAGCATAGGCAAGCTTTTTATCATCATAGTTTAAAGCACTTTTATAACCGATCCATTGCAAAGGAGCCCAACCGTTAGAAGCATCCCACTGCTGATCGCTATTCACCATCGTAGTTTGCAGACCGCCGGTGTTTAACATTTTTTCACTTACAAAACTTAATACTCTCTTTGCACGATCTGGCTTACTTATTCTTACAAAGAGTGGAAATAACATCGCAAGTGTGAAAGCATTAGTATTTTTTTTCTTCTTAAAGTTGAAATCTCGATACACACCTAGCTCATCATCCCACATAAACTTATTGATGGCTTCGATGCGCATGGTGACGACATTTTGCAATCGATCTGCCTTTTCAGTATCGGCTATATACTCATAGGCTTCTAAAAGTGTCTTTTCAAGCAGTAATACCATACAGTTCAGATCCACAGGAATAATATCGGTTGTGCAAATCGTTCGAACATCCTTTTCATCTTCAAACCAACGGCTCGAAAAATCCCAACCCGATTCGCAGGCTGCTCTGATATGACGATAGAATCCTTCTTTATGAGTATCGAGCTTGACATCAAAAGCATAGCCTTCAGGACGTGGCGCATCTTCATCATCCCAGTAACGATTTAAAATCGTGCCATCTTCCATACGCACCACACGCTTGTAATGATAATCTTTCGGATTTAAATGTTCCGCACCATGCATCCAGAAAGCATACTCCTTTTCCAAAGCAGGCAGATACTTACCCAAAACTTCCTCACCTTTTAATCCTTGCAGCAGTTTTATCATTGCTGCATAAAAAGGAATCTGGGAACGGGTTAAATAATAATTCCTTGTAGCGTTGGGAATAAACCCTACCGTATTAATCAAATAGGTGAAGTTTTCGACCATGTACTCTACAAGGTCTATACGATTACTCACGGCAAGACCCAACATCGTAAAATAACTGTCCCAGTAATACATTTCATCAAAACGGCCACCCGGTGCCACATAAGGATATGGCAATCCCAACAGCGATCCTCTGGGAACAGTATTAACGCGGGTCAGCACATCCCATAAACCGATAATATGCTCACGGATAGATTTCTTTATCTGTACTTCTATGGTACGAGGTTGATATCGGGGAATTTCAAAGTGCTCGTAAATAAAAGCCTTAAGATCAAAACCCGGCTTCTGCACCTCTTCGCGATACCGGGCCTCAATGATTTTGGTATCCATCAATGGCAGAGCATCGGCAAAAGTTTTCTGATCTTCAAAAAGGTGCTCTAACTGTACGCGCTTAAACAGATCCCTTTTATAAAATCCAATATCGGTAGTGTTAATAATCATAGAGCAAGCCGATTAAGAATATGGTAAGCAACATCCAACTCTCCCCGCAAATTTCATGATCACTAGGGTTACTAAATAGAACTCTATTCATAATTACTTATACTTTATTAATCACTTTTTTTAATATTTTTAACATAATTATGAAAATTGAGTACGAAATAGTTCGGGCTGACCCTGGCAGCTCTTTTCGCATTATCCATCATAAGAGAGTTCGGAAAACGGATTTTATCTGGCAATACCATTATCATCCGGAGTACGAAATTGTATATGTGCCATATGGAAACGGGACACGTCATGTAGGAAATCACTTAAGCAATTATCTCAACGGAGATCTCGTACTCATTGGAAGCAATTTGCCCCATTCGGGATTCGGTATTAACAGTAGCGGCTTTCACGAGGAAATTGTAGTGCAGGTACATAAAGAAGTGCTCCCCCTACATCTTACCGAATCGGGACCATTGGAACAGCTCCTGACCAAATCCCAATACGGGCTTTCCTTTTACGGCAATACCAAACAACAGGCAGGAGAAAAACTGATGGCCATTGTTGACCAACCGCCGTTTCAGCGCTATCTTACTATGCTGGAAGTATTTCATATTTTATCCACCTCCGATGAATATCATATTTTAAACACATCGATTGTATCTCCCACTCTTTTGACCAAACATAAAAGTCGACTGCAAAAAGTATTCACCTATGTAGAACAGCATTATCATAATGAAATCGATATTAAAACGGTGGCTGCACTGGTGGGATTATCAGTGCCATCGTTTTGTAATTTCTTCAAAAAAGCAACCAACATTACTTTTTCCGAATTTGTGAATCAGTACCGCATTCAAAGAGCCTGTATACTATTGCATCAGGATAAAAGCATTGCAGAGGTGTGCTTTGAATGCGGCTTCAATCATGTCACTTATTTCAATAAGTTGTTTAAGAAAATCATGAATCTAACCCCATCGGAGTTTAAAAAGAATATGGAACCCGTAACCTGATGGGATCTATATAATTACTATATAAAAATTTAACCTGTAGGTTGATTGAAAAATACTATTTTAGAAGCGGCGTTAAAGCCATTTATGAGCATACAAGCACTGGAAACCTTAAAAGAATATTTTGGCTTCAGCAGTTTCAGGCCTATGCAGCAGGAAGTTGTTGAAGCTGCATTGGCAGGCCATGATGTGCTAGCGCTTATGCCCACCGGTGGCGGAAAGTCCATCTGTTATCAGGTTCCCGCTCTCTGCAAAGACGGGCTGTGTCTAGTTATCTCCCCGCTCATTGCTTTAATGAATGACCAGATACAGCATCTGCGAAAAAAAAGTATTACTGCATTTGCCATACACTCGGGCATGCGGCGCAAGGATATCATCCAAGTTTTAGAAACAGCAGCACGCAGCAATTGTAAATTCCTATATGTATCGCCCGAACGCCTAGAAACAGTATTATTCAAGGAATATCTCCCAGCGCTGCATGTAAACTTTATTGCTGTGGATGAAGCGCATTGTATCTCACAATGGGGCTACGATTTTAGACCTCCCTACTTACGCATCGCTCAACTGCGAGAAGAGCTACCCGATGTACCCGTTATTGCACTTACAGCATCTGCCACACCATTGGTGCAGCAAGACATTTGTGAAAAACTTTCTTTAGGTTCAGATAACCGATTTAAAATTTTCCAGCAATCATTTGAGAGGCCGAACCTCTCCTATAGTGTTTTCAAGATCGAATCAAAAATAAATAAGATTGTATCGATACTGAACCGCGTACAAGGTGCAGCCATCATTTATTGCAAGAGCCGTAAACGCACCAAAGAAATTGCCGAATTACTGCAGGCACAAGGGTTTGCTGCTGATTTCTATCATGCCGGGCTGAGTACTGAGGAAAGAAACACAAAGCAACAACAGTGGATTGAGAACAAAATCCGCATCATAGTTTGTACCAATGCATTTGGTATGGGTATTGATAAACCCGATGTACGCGTTGTTATTCATGCCGATGTACCGGACTGCTTAGAAAACTATTATCAAGAAGCCGGACGTGCGGGACGTGACGGGCAACGTGCTTATGCAGTATTACTCTATAACGATAATGAACTGGAAGATCTGAAACAACTTCCCGAAATTAGATATCCTTCTCCGGAAACTATCCGAACCGTATATAGTAGTGTCGTTAATTATCTTCAGTTACCTGAGGGAGAAGCCCCGGGTGAAAGCTATGATTTCATCTTAAAAGATTTTGTAAAAAAATTCGGACTCGACGTGCAAACCACTATTTACGGATTAAAAGCCTTGGAGCAGGATGGATGGCTGAGTTTTAATGAACAGGTATTTAGTGCTGCTACAGTGTGCTTCAGTAGTTACAAAGATGATTTGTACCATTATGAAAACAACCATCCTGAGTTCGAACCACTTATTAAAACATTATTACGCACCTATGAAGGTATCTACGATTATCCTGTGCCTATATCCGAAAATTATCTGGCCTATTTGTTACGTTGCGATACAACCACAGTAAAGGAGCAACTGCTACGGCTCCACCGCGACAGAATTATTGTGTACGAACCTCAAAAGGAAGACCCTCAGGTGACGCTAACACGTACACGCATTAAAACTTCTCTACTGGAGATTAATCTGAAAAAACATAAAGAAAGAAAAACTCTCTTTACAGAGAGAATTCATAAAATTCTCGAATACATCCACGAAACGGTCAATTGCCGTAGTAAAATTATCGGCAATTACTTTGGTGATCACAAAATCAGCGAATGCGGTATATGTGACAACTGTCTTAGAAAGAGAAAAACTTTAGTTTCACAGGATCTATTTGAAAAGATTACTGTCTTACTGAGCACATATACCCGGCCCGTAATAGTTGACGAACTATTTGAAACCCTTCGGGATTATAACAAAGAACACATTTGGACCGTCATTGATTTTCTGGTGGATGAAGGCAAAATTCATTTAACGAGCGACGGGAGTATTTCTTTGGTGAAATAGATTTTTTTGTAAAAAAACATTCGGGTTTATTACAAAAAATCACTCCTTTTCATTACATTTAGCGCAATCGCGAACAAACGGCTATTTCCATGCTATACAGTATTCTGACCGGATTTATTACATCTATACTATTAGTTCCTTTAGGTAGATTACTGAAAGGAAGATGGAGTATTTTACTACCATTTATTCCCCTTGCACTATTTATATATTATCTACAATTTCTGCCCGGCATATCAGGAGGTAATACATTGTACCAATCCGTAAGCTGGGTACCTTCTCTCGGGGTTGATTTGGATTTCAGACTGGATGGGCTTTCCTATTTATTTGCACTTTTAGTCACGGGCATTGGTACGGGTATTTTTTTCTACGCTAGAACCTATCTTAAAGGGCATGTCTACTTTGACCGGTTCTTTGGCTACTTGTTCCTGTTCATGTCAGCCATGTTGGGATTGGTACTTGCAGACAATGCGCTGTTACTGTTCATATTCTGGGAGCTCACCAGCATTAGTTCGTTTTTTCTGATTGGATTTAACAACGATCAGGTTTCTTCCCGCAAAAGCGCCCTCACCGCATTAAGTATTACCGGGCTAGGAGGTTTCTTTCTATTGGCAGGGTTATTACTGTTAGGCAATATCGCAGGCACTTATTCTATTTCTGAACTGGTGCAATCGCGCGATATCATTGTTCACCATTCGTCCTATCCCCTTGCATTAGGACTCATCCTGATGGGCGCCTTTACTAAGTCGGCACAATTCCCCTTTCATTTTTGGCTCCCGGATGCCATGAAAGCACCTACACCTGTTTCAGCATATCTACACTCAGCCACTATGGTGAAGGCAGGTATTTATCTGCTAGCCCGATTCAATCCTATACTGGGCAATACGGATCTGTGGAGCAATACATTAATGATTGTAGGGGGTATCACCATGCTGTACGCAGCGTTTCATTCATTATTACGTACCGACCTAAAAAGTATTCTTGCATATTCTACTATTTCGGCTTTAGGTATACTCACCTTCCTGATAGGAAACGGAACACAGCAGGCCATCATTGCAGCCAGTGTGTTCATTTTGGTACACGCTTTATATAAAGCAACGCTATTTTTAGTAACCGGCATTATCGATCATGAAACCCATACACGCGATATTATCCAGTTATCAGGATTGCGCAAAGTGTTATTGCCCGTAGCTATTGCAGGCATACTGGCAGCATGTTCCAGTGCCGGTATTCCGCTTACAATTGGCTTTATAGGGAAAGATCTTATTTACGAAGCCACCTTGCACTCAGGCCCAGGTGTAGCAATCATCACAACTGTACTAGCTGTAGCCACAAATATATGTCTGGTAGCGGCGGGGTTCATGGCTGGTATCAAACCATTTGCAGGATACCTACCCAATCAATTTGAAAAAATACATCTTCCTCCTATATCAATGTGGATAGCTCCGCTGATACTGGGCGTTCTTAGTGTGATCTTGGGTATTATTCCGGGGACAGCCGGTCATCTTTTTTCAGCACAGGCTGCTAACGCCATTGCCGGGGTGAGTGTTCCCACACATTTAAAAATATGGCACGGCTTTAATCATATATTAGCGCTTAGTGCGGTCACGATCGTGCTGGGTACACTTGTCTATCTTATTAATAAACCCGGTGGTGGTACATCTTTCATCAACAAATTTAAACCTCTGAGTCCGGCATCGCTGATGGATAGATGTGTGGGAGCATTGTTCCGCTTTTCAGAATGGTATACTACAAAATTTCATAATGGGTATCTGCGCTCTTACCATATTAGGATCATTCTTTTTGCAGAAGCCTTGTTAGCTTATAAACTATGGCTGAGCGGACCGGTTGAAATCGACTTCTACTCCCTCACCATGCTTACCATTTATGAAGTAGTCATTATTGGTATTTTGATTGGTGCATTAGCGATGATGCTTGTTACACGCTCCCGACTAACGGCGGTAGTATGCATGAGTGTTATTGGATATTGTATCTGTTTGATGTTTGTGTTTTATAGTGCTCCAGACCTAGCCATGACACAGTTCACCATCGACACACTCACTACCGTACTGTTTGTATTGGTGCTGTATAAGCTGCCCCCGTTTCTCAATCTGGGCACCAAGAAAGAGCGTTATCGCGATATGGCTATCGCTCTGGGATTTGGACTTATTCTCTGTCTCATTGCTCTTCAGGCGCATCACGAGCCTATTGTTACTGCTATCAGTGATTTTTATGGTACCAATGCCTATACTGCAGGTAAAGGTAAAAACGTAGTAAACGTAATTCTGGTAGACTTCAGAGGTATTGATACCCTTTTTGAAACAGTAGTTTTGAGTATTGCGGCAATTGGAGTATATAATCTCTTAAGATTAAGATTAAAACCATCGGAAAAAGAATAAGTATGAGAAGTAACATATTACTTACAGCAACGCGTTATCTGTTGCCTATCTTATTGTTGTTCTCTGTTTTCTTACTTCTACGTGGACATTATTATCCCGGAGGAGGATTCGTGGGAGGACTGGTAGCTTCCATCGCCTTCGTGCTGCATAGTTTTGCTAATGGCACCGATGCTACCATGAAACTGCTGGGAAGAAAACCTTTATCGTTGCTTCCCATAGGATTGGGCATTTCTGGCGCCAGTGTAATTCTTCCCATGTTGTTTGGGCTTCCACCAATGACAGGTATGTGGTTAGATGGGAAATATCCCATTGTGGGCTCATTGGGAACTGCACTATTTTTCGACTTAGGGGTGTATCTGGTTGTAATCGGTGTGGTACTCACCATATTATTCACCATTTCCTTAACCGACGATTAATTATGGAGTTATTATTAATATTAGTAATGGGGCTGTTGTACGCAGGAGGCGTATACTTTATCCTGAGAAGAAGTATGGTAAAACTTTTATTGGGCATTATGCTTCTGGGCACAGCCACCAATATTCTCATCTTTATTGTGGGTGGCATTGTAAAAGCAAAACCTCCCATCATCGATTCGATGAGTGAAGTGCTGGACAAATCCTATGCAGACCCTGTGCCTCAGGCGTTGATTCTTACAGCTATTGTAATCAGCTTCGGTTTGACTGCTTTTGCAATTGTATTGCTAAAAAGAGTATATGCCCTTTTAGAAACGGATGACCTAGATAATTTAAATACACCTGAAGAAGATATATGATTGGAAACTTGTTATTGGCTCCTATATTTATTCATCTGGTAATAGCAGTTCTTCAGCTCACTGCTTGGAGAAAAACTATTACTCAAAGAATACTATCTGCAACCGGAACTTTAGCTGCTTTAATTGCTGCGATATCCCTCTTCTCTTATGTTTATAAAAATGGTACCATTACTGTAAATGCCTCCAATTGGGAAGCCCCTTTTGGAATTGTATTTGTAGCCGATTTATTGGCCTGCACCATGGTACTGCTTACATCTATTGCAGGATTTGCCGTGTCGCTATTTTCTGCAACAGGTCTTAGCCGTCAGCGAATGTTGTACGGATATTTTCCCATTTTCCATTTCCTTCTTATGGGATTAAACGGCGCCTTCTTGACGGGTGATATCTTTAACCTTTATGTATGGTTTGAGGTAATTATTATTTCCTCATTTGTACTAATGACACTAGGGGGGCGTAAAACACAGCTGGAGGGGGCTTTGAAATATATGTCGATGAATATTCTGGCCTCCATGTTTTTCCTTGCCGGCATCGGTATTTTGTACGGAATGACGGGGTCATTAAATATGGCCGACCTGGCTACTAAAATGAGTAACATTCAAAATCCTTCACTGGCGGGTATTACTTCCATCTTTTTCATTCTGGGATTTGGGATTAAATCGGCTGTATTTCCACTTTATTTCTGGCTACCTTCTTCTTATCATACTCCGCCGTCGGCCGTAGCAGCTACTTTTGGAGGGTTACTTACCAAAGTGGGTATTTATGCCATGCTACGCGTGCATAGTCTCATTTTTATTCCGGATAGTTTTACGCAAAAACTGCTAATGGTAATTGCCGTGCTCACCATCGTCACCGGTGCATTCGGCGCTCTTATCAAAACTAATCTACGCAGACTGTTTTCTTATCTTATCGTGTGTCATATCGGTTTTATGATTGGGGGCATATCGATGTTTACAAAGATAGCCCTGATGGGAACCGTGTTTTATCTCATACATGACATTATGGTAAAAACCAATCTCTTCCTTATTGCCGGGGTGATTATGCAGCTGCGGGGAGTAATGACGATGGAAAGATTGGGTGGCCTTTATAAAGAATATCCCAAAATATCATTATTGATAGCGCTAGTATTGTTTTCACTAGTGGGTGTTCCACCGTTATCTGGTTTCTGGCCGAAATTATATTTATTCAAAGAGGCTTTTGCCGAACATCAATTCTTCTATATTGTTGCATTAATCGCAGGCAGCCTCGTTACATTATATGTCATTATAAGATTATGGGCCGAAGTGTTCTGGAAAGATGTACCGGCCGAGTCGGAAATAGATAATAAATTCGAATCTTCATCGTTTCTCAGAAAACTATTGTTGATTCTACCGGTGGGTATACTAGCATGTGTAACACTGTATATCGGCTTAAATGCTGAAGTAATAGCTCAAGTCGCAGATAGAATTGCAGAAGAGTTGGTGAATACCGATTCCTACGTTAAAGCTGTATTTAGAAAATAAAAAAGAAGTCCATGATAAGGAACTTTTTGATGAACTTATTGCTTTCCTTTATTTGGGTAGCGCTCACAGGAGCTCTGTCCTATTCGGGCTTTGCAATAGGATTTATACTGGGCTTCTTCGTACTATGGATCATGAACCGGCACGAAGAAGACCGGCGGTATTTTTATCGTCTTCCGAAAATATTTAGCTTTTTCTTTTATTTCTTGTATCTGTTGCTGAAGGCAAACGTTCAGGTGGCGTATGATGTTATTACCCCAAAATATTTTTTTACTCCTGGCGTGGTACGTTATCCGCTCAGCGATGACATGTCCGATTTTGAAATCAATGTACTATCTACATTCATTTCGCTTACACCCGGCACATTGATCCTTGATGTAAGTGAAGATAAAAAAGCCTTGTACATTCATGTAATGTATATCAAAAGCCCTGAGCAATTTGTTCATTCGGTGAAAACTGGTATTGAAAAACGTTTATTAGAGATATTAAGATGACACTAGCCAATTATTTTGACTTTGTAATAATGCCGATACTGACGATTTCCGTCATATTGGTATTCTTGCGCCTAATAAAAGGGCCAGCGATAGTAGACCGCGTAATAGCATTGGACCTTATTATTACCATAGGTATTGGTATTATTACGGTTTACAGCATCAGAGAGAATCAGAAGATTCTATTGGATGTGGCCATCATCTTGGCGCTTATTGCATTTTTAGGAACTATTGCATTTTCTTACTATATAGAAAAACAAAAAGATGATTAACGTAATTTTAGCCATACTCAGTACTGTGGGCGCTTTAGCGATATTATTTGCCTCGATAGGTATCTTAAGAATGCCCGATTTTTATTTACGGTTGTCCGTTACGGTAAAAGCATCCAGTTTGGGAGTAGGTTTGTTTCTAATATGTGCAGCCATCATGTTCCCTGGAGACGCTTCGGTTACTACAAAATCGATTGCCATCCTGTTCTTCTTAATCATTACGGCACCCATAGCAGCACATATGATTGGCAGAACCGCCTATTTCACAGGTACCCCTTTATGGAAAGGCACTGTAGTAGATGAGTTAGATGGCATGTATAATAAAGAAACTCACGAACTACTTAGTGACCCAAAAGATGCTATTGATAAATCTACCTCCCCATACAATGACCAAATTGCCGATACTGAAGAAGAGACAAAATAATAATAGGTAAATATCATTTACAAAAAATGGCAGCCCGAAGGCTGCCGTTGCTGTGTTCTTGTTATTGCATCCTAAATGCAATATTTTCGAGAATGAAACGGTTATTACTAGCCATAAGAAAACTGTCAAGAAAATCTCCCCAATAATACTATCGGTAACAGGTTTCTAAGAAGAATTGCATTCAAATTCTTTGCTCGGTAGAAGCTGCTACCAATTTGATAAAGCCTACTCATTCCGGAAAGTTATCGAGATGGGAAGCATCATCATCCTCCAACTCTTTGGGCTTTTGAATTGAGATGTTGATATTTTCGCCGTATACACTGTATTACTCTATCAACTAGCTTATACCATTTATTTTACTCTAATAATTACTACAACCAACGATTCACAATGTTTATAACTACTGCCAAATCTTACTAAAATCTGGTTCAAGAAGTCAATATCATCAAGCAGCCATCTTTAACAATGTCCAATGATATAAAGAAAAGATGCAACTAAATGCTGACTCTATTCTAAGATTTTACCAAATGCACACCAGTGGGCAGAAAACGATTCAACATCATTATAGGGGCAGTTAGCAATTCTTCCTCACAGGTCTTAGTTCTTACAATTATAATTTATCGCACTACTTCGTAATTCAATTCTGTCACACCGTTACTAAACTGTCTAGTAGTAGGTAACAGTTGCAGATTTATTTTATTCTCAATATTTTTAAATAAAGGGATGCCTTGTCCCAAAATAATAGGGTTTAAGAAGAGCCAAAAACCGTCAATTAAATTTTGTTCTATTAAACAATGTGTAGCTGTTGGGCTCCCAAACAATAAGATATCTGATCCTGCTTGTTGTTTCACTTTGGCTAATTCATCAGCTAAGTTATCGCTAATGATAGTCGTATTTTTCAAATTGGCTCCCTGCAATGATTTTGACAATACCACTTTATGCACATTCTTATACCAGGTAGAATGTTCTACCTCATGCTTAGTAGCATTGGGTTTTTCACCAGCTGTAGGCCAATAGTCTTCCATCATTTGATAAGTTTTGCGTCCATAAAGGGCTGTATCGCCAGTTTGGATGCGCTTGCCTATATAATCAAAAAGCTCCTCATCCACTTGAGCCCACTGAAGTTCTCCCTGCGGTCCTGCAACAAATCCGTCCAATGTCATGTGCATGAAAGAAATTATCTTCCTCATATTGTTAGGGATTGATTCATCGTCATATCTGTTGCTCTATTAATTGATGGGTTGTAGCAAATCTTTGGCTTAATCATCCGATCCATACGAACGCACTGATAATTTATTCCCTATTAGCATCATCAGTGCGTTCATTATAGATCATTTATGAGTCAGCACCACCTTATTTTCTTAAAGGCTTCCTCGGCTGTGCTGTATAAAAGATATGTACTTTTAATTACTGGGGATTGGTTGAATAGTTAATCATCCATCTTACACCGAACTTATCAGTGAAGCTGCCGTAATAGGCTCCCCAAAATTGATCTGCCATAGGCATTTCTACAACACCTCCCTCAGAAAGCGCATTGAATAAACGATCGGCCTCTTCTCTGGAATCAGGGAAAATAGAGATATAATTATTATTGCCTTCAATTAACTTATGTCCTGCAGAAGGAAGTATATCAGAAGCCATCAGTATGTCATTACCGATAGGCAGAGCTATATGTACAATTCGGTTTTTTTCATTTTCAGGAAGATTTTCGGTCCCTGGGAGCTCACTCATACGTGTAACAGGTCCTAGAAATTCTCCTCCAAAAACAGACTTATAAAAGTTAAAAGCCTCTTCGGCTTTACCGTCAAAATTCAGATAGGGATTTAGCTTCGGCATACTTGTAGGTTTTTGAATTTTATAAAAAAATTAGTTTATCAAAATTTTGTATCTATTCCAGTTACTTGCAATTACCCATAAAAGAACAACAAACATTAAGATGACAATCAAAAGTCCTGAGGGAAAGAAAGTAGCGGTATGTACCAGAATACCTACCATCACAGGAAGAATTATCAATGCGGCCAGTGCACGTGTTTTGGGGAAGAGGAACAACAAACCTCCCACTACTTCAACCGTTCCTACCAGTGGCATTAACCAACTGATGGTGCCAATTGCTTCATATAATTTAGTAGTAGCTTCATCCGCCGGTGGTACAGGCATATAATGAAAAAACTTATCCAGCCCCGCATTAATGAACATCAGAGCAAATAGTACACATAAGATATTTTTAACGATTTTCATAAAAAGGGATTTTATAATATTAGTTCCGATTTAAACAATTGGCTGCGATTCGACATATTTTTTAAAGCTATTCAGTATGTATTCGCGCTCCTCTTTTAACACTGAATGCGATGCCCCATCCTGGAGTGCAGAAGTCTCTCTCACAATTGTATTCTCATCTATTTGCTGAAACTCTGTAGTAATCTTCTTTCCCTGCTCCGTAGTAGCTACTAAAATTTGCTGCGGAATTACCTGGACATACGTTCCTTTTATTTCAAACAACGCTTGGGTTTGCGGATGTTGCATTTGAAAATGATACACTCCATTTTCCCGCACATCATTGACAGCATCTATACAGCAGTAACCCTGCGCATTTATCAACCATTTTTGGATATCGGATGGATTGATAAAGTATTCCCACACTACGTTCACAGGACGTTCAATTAATGTTACCGCAACAATGCTTTTTACTTCCATAAAACGCTTATTTCATGGAGTGCAGTCCAAAAACATTACCTTCCGTATCCTGCACTATGGCGCAAAATCCATGTTCTCCTATTGAGGTTTTAGGTTGGATGATTTTACCACCAGCCGCTTCTACTCTACCTTCCTCCACACCACAGTCTTCACACGCGAAATAAACCAATACATTTCCACCACCTGCTTTTACGCCTTTCATTTTAACCAAGGCTCCACCCGTTCCATGCCATTCCATATTCCCCGGGAAAAATCGCATTTGAGTTTCCTCGTTAGTAGGGTCAGAGGCATCTTCCAGCCTAATGCTCAAGACGTTTTCATAAAACCTCGTCGCCCGGTCTATGTCTTCAACATAAATTTCAAACCATACGACAGGATTGAATTTTAAATTCGCCATGACATTGACTTTTACTCAAAAGTAGTACGACGTGAGTAACACATCACTTATCATATGGCAAGAATTCACTTGTCATATGATAAGAAAACATGCAGGTTTTGGATAAAATATTATTGTAACTGGTAAGTCTTCAGCAGCTCATTAGCATAGGGAATTATGCCGAGATCTCTTTTCGAATCCTACTGAGAGAGGTATCAGTAACACCTAAGTAAGAAGCAATTTGTTTGAGAGGTACATACTGAATAATCTCCGGCTTCTCCTGAAGTAATTTTAGGTAGCGTGCAGTTGCGGTTTCGCGTATCATATCCAGAGAGCGTTGTTTAATAAAAAACAGCTGAGTGGTAAACCATAACCGTCCCCACTCTCTAAATCCGGGCATGCTGTGAAACAGTGGCTGAAAAACTTCAAAGTTCAACTTCCATAAAATGCAGTCCGTTACAGCTTGAATATTCTCTTGTGATGGTATACGCTGAAATAGCGAGGATGTAGAAATCACCACTTCATTCTCCGAAAAAAACTCTGTGGTAATTTCGTTCCCATTATAATCGTATACATAGGCACGTGCGATGCCACTTTGCAAGATGTAATACTCGTTAGCAATTTTTCCTTCCCTCAAAAGAACGGTGCCTTTGGGCACCTCTACAGGCTCGTGTGCATCTGCAAGTGTTTTCAAATCAGCCTCAGTAAGCAGTGGATGGCGATATACTTTTTGAAAAACCTCTTCCATATAGCGGATTTAAACATCTAAAATACTGAATTCAGTCAAATTCATCTGATGCCCCCCTTTCTTCATTCTGAAAACCACCATTCAACTTATCAGCTTACCTTTGCAGCATGGAATTATTTGCGGAATCGCTTACTCAATATAAAAGATTAAAAACCAAAGAGGTAAGAATTGGAGATTTACTACTGGGCAATTTTCATCCCATTCGGTTACAAACGATGACTACCACCGATACGATGGACACCATTGCTACAGTAGAACAAACTATTCGTTGCATAGAAGCAGGTGCAGAACTGGTACGTATTACGGCTCCTTCTAAAAAAGAAGCGGAAAATCTCCTTAATATCAAAAAAGAACTAAACAAACGCGGATATTTTACGCCACTGGTGGCAGATATACATTTTACCCCCAATGCTGCCGAAATTGCGGCGCGTATTGTGGAAAAGGTTCGTGTGAACCCAGGTAATTATGCCGATAAGAAAAAATTTGAAAAAATCGAATATACCGACGTGGAATATGCCGAAGAAATCGAGCGCATCCGCGAAAGATTTACCCCACTGGTAAAAATCTGCAAAGAATATGGGACCGCCATGCGTATCGGTACGAATCATGGTAGCCTTAGCGACCGTATCATGAGTCGGTATGGCGATACCCCCATAGGCATGGTAGAAAGTGCGATGGAGTTTTTACGTATCGCACGTGATGAGAATTATCACCAGATTGTACTGAGCATGAAAGCCAGCAATCCGCAGGTGATGGTACAGGCCTATCGCTTACTGATTAAACAGATGTATGAAGAGTTTGGCGAAATTTATCCGCTACACTTGGGCGTTACCGAGGCTGGTGACGGCGAGGAAGGCCGCATTAAGTCTGCTGTAGGTATCGGCACCCTCATGGAAGACGGCATTGGCGATACCATTCGCGTTTCGCTGACCGAGGACCCGGAATTAGAAATTCCTGTATGCCGAGATATTGTAAAACGTTACACTCTTGCTACTACACAACCAGAATATAACACCACGTCATCTTCTCATCAATCACTGCCTATACATACATATAGTCCTTTTCAGTTAATGCGGCACGAAACGGTTGCTGTAAACAATATTGGAGGCGGCCAAGTTCCGGTAGTGATTGCAGACATGAGTAAGATGAAAAAAATCACTCCGGCTACATTGCAAAGTATTGGCTACGCTTATAACGAAGCCGACGATAAGTGGAATATTGCCGATGCAGCAGCGGATTATATCTATATCGGCGAAGGCGATATCGACTTTGCATTGCCCGGAACGCTAAAGGTGATACTGCCGTACGAAAGATGGAAAACGTTACAAACACACACTGTCGATAGTGGTGAAAAGAAATTTTTCCCAATATATACGGCTACCGAATTCATAAACGCCGCTATTCGGAATAGCGATATTCATTTTGTACAAATTCAATGTCCGGAAGATGCATCGCACATTGATGCCATCGTTTCCAAGCCTAATGTAGTGTTATGCCTAAGTAGTACCCAACAAAATGCTGTTCAAACCTTACGTGCATTTTGTATAAAGCTGGCTTATAAAAAAATTAAAACTCCGATTATTTTCGTTACCGAAAGCAACTGGCACACGGCAGACGAACACCTCATTCACTACGCTACCGAAACGGGAGCTCTGTTTCTAGACGGGTTTGGTGAGGGTATCTTCCTTCGTATGAGTCGTGAAGCCTACGAAGGTTTTGCCCATACTGAATTAAGTGGACGCCGTTATAGTACACCAGCATTAGAAAATGCCCGTGCAGAGGCTTTCTTGAACAATACCGCCTTCAGCATATTGCAGGCTGCACGCATGCGTATTTCGAAAACAGAATACATTTCCTGCCCCTCTTGTGGTCGCACTTTATTTGACCTGCAAGAAACCACAACCAAAATACGTTCCGTAACCCATCACCTGAAAGGAGTGAAGATTGCCATTATGGGTTGTATCGTAAATGGTCCTGGAGAAATGGCTGATGCAGATTTTGGATATGTAGGAAGCGGGCCAGGAAAAATCACTTTATACAAAGGGAAAGAAGTTGTAAAACGAAACGTCAACAGCGAAATAGCAGTGGAAGAACTCATAAACCTGCTCAAGGAAAATAATGTGTGGGTTGACCCATAGCAGAACATCGGTTATGTAGAACAGATGCTTAACTTGTCATATGAAACCAAAATATTGGGGATATCTTTTTATTGCCGTAACCTGTTTTTATTTTCTGGGCTTGGCACTTAACCATACCCTATTACTCTTCCTATTTAAACCCTTGTTGATAACCAGCTTGCTAGGGTACTTTCTCAAATCAACATCAGACGTTCGTTCTCACTTAAAGAAATGGATGATTGGTGCATTACTCGGCTCAATAACCGGAGATACCCTGCTGTTGTTCAGCTCACAAAGCGAAATATATTTTTTAGCCGGACTGATTGCTTTTCTGATAGCGCATATTTGCTATATCATCACCTTTCATTCAATTCGTACACAAGAAGCGATTTGCGGAAAATGGTACATAGGTATTATTGTTAGTGTATATTATTTGATGATCCTTGGCTTTCTGATGCCGCACTTAGGCACTATGAAATATCCCGTTATCATATACGGTCTGGTCATCAGTTTTATGCTACTACTGGCCATGCATCTTTACGATCTGAAGGATAACATCACTGCTCGACATATTCTTACGGGAGCCATTTTATTTGTGGTGTCTGACTCTGTACTGGCTGTTAACAAATTTTATCTAACACACTGGTGGAACTCCTGGATCATTATGAGCACTTACATTCTGGCACAATGGCTATTGGTAAGAGGATGTATAAGATATATCAATAATAAAGCAGCTGTTTAAAACTTAGCTTTTACCTAATCCTAAAATATCTTCCTGACATACCCTTGTCATCATCCGCGCTCATCTTTACATAAAAAATACATTTATGATAATTAATATTACGCCTTTTAAAGGACAGCATTGTGAAACTACTGCTACCGGAACTTTACTAAAGCACATTGGCATAGAGCTATCAGAACCTATGCTCTTTGGCATTGGTGAGGGGTTGGGATTTATTTATTGGAAGATGAAAACGATGGAATATCCTTTTCTGGGAGGACGTATCAAAACTGATCTACTCACACAAAATATTGCCCACCACCTGCAGCTGGAGCTTATCGTAAAAGAAACCTCTTCCAAACAAAAAGCTTGGGATGGTGTCAAACAGCTTATCGATGATGGACAGCCGGTAGGATTAAAGCTAGACTGTTATCACCTGCAATATTTTTCCAGGCCATTTCATTTTGCCGGACATTATGCCACAATCTATGGTTACGATGATACCTACGCATACCTATAGTAGACACCCAACAACAGGGATGTCTCGTAAAAACCAGTCTGGAAAGCCTAGCAATGGCGCGTGCAGAGAAGGGGCCTATGGCTTCAAAAAATTTGTATTATACCTTACAAAAGACGCAACAATCCTATAATTTGAATAAAATCATCCTCACCGCTATCAGTAATAATGCAAAGACTTATCTCAATCCTCCCATTACCAATATAGGTTATAAAGGTATTTTCAAAGCGGCGAAGGCTATTTTTGAATAGTTTCATAGTAGTAAGAACATTGAACAAGAGTTCAGGCATACAGCAAGACTGATGGAAAAAGGCGGAACCGGAGGAGCTCTATTCAGAAACCTGTATCGCGATTTTTTAAAAGAAAGCTACGAATTACTAGGATTGAAACCACTAAATGACGCATATGAACAGTTTACTGAGATTGCCAACATGTGGAATACTGTATCAGCATGCTTTGAAAAGGTGAGCGAAAGCAAAGACATCGCCTATATAGAACAAGCTTCGGCTGTGATGAAAGCTATTTCAGAGAAAGAAAAAATGGCAATGAAATTGCTGTCTTCTCTATAAAGAATAGCTATATATCCACGAAAGTGGGGGTATTATTTCTCATGTCCGTTATTGTTAATTTTTTTTTTATATCTGATTGCAGCATAAATGTCAAATAGCACGTTATCATAGAGTAATGTGGAGTTAATGTGTCCAGCCAACATTAATCGACAATGTCGCCTGCTATAAAAAATACGAATATCTATCTACTGGAAATACCGTTTACCACTAACGGTAAGGCAGATACTTTGTGGCCGGTTATCATTCAGCATGGTCAAGAATATATACTTGTCGATTGTGGGTATCCTGGTCAGCTGGAGCTGCTGGAAAAAGCTGCCCGCGAACAGGGAATTGATTTGCAATATCTCACAGGCCTGATTCTCACCCATCATGATATAGACCACGTGGGTGCTGCCGCTGAACTGAAGCAAAAATATCCCAACATTCAGGTCATGGCCCCCGTTATCGAAGCCCCTTACATCAGTGGCAAACGCAAATCATTACGCTTAATTCAAGCAGAAGCGTCATTAAAGTATTTAAATGAAGAGCAAAAACCATTCGCACTACAGTTTATTAAGTTTTTGCAATCGGTAGTACCGGTACAAGTAGATAAAAAGCTGCAAATGAGTGATACTTTGTGGAGTACTATTCAAGTAGTACCCACACCTGGTCATACTCCCGGACATATATCATTATATATTCCCTCCCAAAAGATACTTATTGCAGCTGATGCTATAGTAGTTGAAAATAATAAACTAAATATTGCCAACCCTCAGTATTGCCTAGATTTGGAACAGGCGGTACATTCGGTAGCCTTACTAAGCCAATATGAAATTGCGGAATTGATTTGCTATCATGGTGGCAGGTTTAGAGGAAATATACAAGAGGCCTTTAAACAAGTGCTGCATGAATACAATAATGTAATGAAAACACCCATTAACCTTTAATAGCCCAAACTCAAAAGTTATTGCCTTATGACAAGTCAAGAAGTGATTCCACAAAGTATTTTTACTGCAAAAACTAAGACGATGGAAAAAGCGGCAATCGCTAGATCTTTTTCGACCGGAAATTTTAAACCCTGTTACCCATATCTTTCCGATGCAACGGTTTGGGACACCCCTGGACAGCAAACTTTAAAAGGGGCTTCGGAAATTGTTCCATTTTGTGAAAAAATAAGAGATTATTTCGATAGCATTACCACCGATTTCAGAATCCTGCATGTATTGGAAAATGACAATTCGGTAGTGGTGAATGGTACAGCAACTTTTATAAGAGAAGATGTAGTTATCTCCGAAGTAGCATCTTGCGATATTTATATTTTTAATGAAGACAACACCATTGCTTCTTTATATTCCTATTGTGTAAAAACAAAATAACCTATGGGAAAAATCATCCTGCCGGCCGATTGCGGAAATGCCCCCAAAAAATTGTTCTTGAAGGAGTGGTATAGCGCATTGGCCAGCAGTGATGCAACCTTTATTGCTAATCATATTGCGGACCAAGTGCACTGGTGTATTCCAGGGAAAAAATCTATTATAGGAAAGGCTGATTGTATACAGCGCTTTCCTGAACACCCCATTTGGAATGCTAAAGAAATAACAATAGATGCGATTATCACCCACGGACGTGAGGCTGCCGTAAGTGGTCAGTTATTGTCTGCAAAACGTTCAAAAAACACATTTTGTGAAGTGTTTAGGTTTAAAAGTGCAGGAACAAACATTATTGCGTCCATCACCTCTTTTATCATTCCTGTATAGAGTGCATTATTATCCATTATCATTGTGTTAAGTACAAAGGGGGTTATAGGAATGCTATCAGATCTTAGTTTGAGACTATATGATATCATTAGCAGTGTAATACATAAAAAAATACGGGCAGTGATCTGCCCGTATCTATATATAAAATCCGGTATTACTATTTCAGATATCCATAATACTCCTCGTCTGAAGCACAATCCCACCACACAGGCATACTCCAGATATTGGGGTCCGCTGCATGCGGATTTAATGCTAATGTATTAACGGAGTTATAGTTGATCTCATATACTGGAGGTAGTTGCCAACGACGCATCCAATAGCGAGGGTCGGTAGGGGAAGCTCCTGTTAATTGTGAAGCGCCTGAGAACAAAGCACCTCTTTGATATCCAGGATATACTACACCAAACCCGCCTACATTACCTGCACTGAAGTTAAAGCGGCGCATATCATTCCAGTTTTCAATGCTACAACCCATTGCAATATATTTTTGCAACATGATATCCGACATGGTTAATTCGCCAGCGTTTTGACATACTGCTGCACTGGACAGATAGGCCTCAATGGCCGCGGGATCCATAGGTGCCATATCAGGGTTGGTAGCAGTATAACCTGAGGCTTGCCACTCGGTAAGTTTAGCCTGCATCATCTGCATATGCGCTCTAATGCCTTCCTTGTAAGCAGTGAATGCATTTGCTTTATCTCCTTTTCTCATATACACTTCTGCTTTGATAAAGCACATTTCGTGGTAGGTTAATATTTCATGATCAGAAACAGGACGTACCTGGAAAGAACCAGTAGAACCTACCACACCGGCATTATAGGCAGCCAGTGAAGGATACCAGTTCAAGTCTGTAGCAGGCTGAGGAATACTTCCTGCGGTTGCTAATGAAGTACTGCGTAGATTTACGTATACGGTATCTCCAGCAAGTACGTAGTTATTACTGTTGATATAAATAGACCCGGCGGGGTAAGTAACTTTTACAACATTGCCGTCCACCTCATGCTGCCGTCCTGCAGCTACTTGAGCTGCTATAAAATTGGCGCGCTCTGTAGCATCATTAATAGTGTAATTGATGGTTGTATTGGAAGCTGCATAACTTGCAGTTGCAATAGTAGCAGGCCCTCCACCTTTTACTAACCTTGTAGCGGGACCATAAGAATCCACTCCTATTGAACGATTCCATGTATAAGAAGACACCTTACCATTCGCATCAAGCTTTACATTAGCCATTGAAGCCGGTACAATTTTAGGCATACGCGGATCTATTACGCCCGAACCACGCAAGTTGGTAAGCATATCATAATAGTACTTAGAGATACGCTGTGTACTACCATAAGCTGCGTAGTTATAGTTACCGTTGGTAACAATAGGATCACCCAATAGATAATCAGTAACAGTACTATTATTAAAACAAGGCACTACTGTATTATCTGCATTAGATTGCGGTCCTTTGGATAAACAGTAAAGTACGGAATCGGCATTAAACAAATCTGCTTTTTTGGAAATCTTCAGCATATAACGAGCCTTTAGTCCCCAACACAGCTTAATCCATTTATCCACATTACCTTGATTCATAAAGTCGCCGGCTGCTAAATCGGGAGCTCCCACTTCCTGTTGCATACTGAAGAGCCTAATAGCCTCATTCAGTTTATCCATACAACCGTAGTAGATAGTCTTTCCATCATCAGGCTTTGGACTGGGATTTCCGGTTGCAGCTTCATGATAAGGCATTTCACCATAGATATCCAGCATTTGCATAAAACCTAATGCATGGAATACATTAGCAGCAGCCATGTAATGATAAGCCCCTTGCTTTGCTGCCGTGTTATACATGTCCACTACATTCGACGAAGTAGCCACAAACCATGTTTGGTAAGGGGTAGTAGAGTTTCCGTTAGACGGAGCCCATGTGGTACTGAATGTGTTACCATTGGCGTTGGTGGTATAATATACGCCCGCCTGTAAAGCTGTACGATAGTTAGATACACCTGCCGAGTACATATAGAAGTGTTCAATCCAGGGCAAGCGATTTTGAATCAACACGCTTTGATTGTTAGGATTATCGGGGTCAACGTTAATATCTAACCATTTTTTACAGGAAGATGCACCTAAAAGAAGCGTACACCCCAATACTAAGTATATTAATCTTTTCATAACTTACTTTTTTCGCTGATTAAAATGTAATGTTAATACCAAATGTGAAGCTGGCTACAGCTGGAACACCTAGATAATCGATACCAGTAGATCCGGAACCTCCTGTACCTCCTGCTGCACTCACTTCAGGATCCATACCATCGTAATTGGTCCATGTAAACAAGTTTGTTCCTACTGCTGTTGCGGACAAACCTTTTATGACTCTCTTGTTTTTAATCATATCTGAAAAGTCATATGATAAGGTAAGAGAACGCAGCTTTAACCAGTTTACTGAGGTAATAAAATGATAAGAGTTGGCCGCATAGTTCTGCCAATAACGTTGAATCATATTAGTACCGGCATAAGTGGTACCTCCAATGGTATAAGTTTTATCAGCTTCGTAAGTCTGTGTATATGGCTCGCCGGTCTCACTGTTTACTCCCGATACAGTTACCGATTGACGATCGTTCAACAGTGTCTTTTTACTCAACCCGTTTAGCACCATCGCGTATTCTGTACCATTAAACACATCACCTCCTTTACGGAAGTCGAGCAATATGGCCACTGACAGATTTTTAAAGCGCAGTGAATTGTTCAAACCGCCTAAGAAGTCTGGCTCTCTGTTACCTACTACAGGGTTGGTTGTATTGAGCTTGTATAGACCTGTATTAGGATCGATCAGATAGCGACCATTGGGCAGTTCATTACCTTCAGCATCAGTTTCACGTAGATAAGACTGACCGGTCATACCCAGAAAGTACCCTCCGTTAGGAATGGAAGCAGCCTTAACAGTTCCAAACTGAGCATCGGTTGGGTAGAAATAAGCTACACCCGGTAGGAATTCACCCAAACGACCTTTATTATAAGAGAAGTTCAGTGTTACATCCCAGCTAAAATCTTTCTGCGCAATAGGCTTTCCTGTAAGGGCAATTTCCATACCCTTGTTGATCACCGATCCGGTATTCAGCGAGCTGAAGATAAAGCCACCAGACTGAGCTAAACGAGGTTGTGCAATCTGGTTTTTGGTTTGGCTGTGATAATAGGTATAATCCAGCCCTATACGTCCTCTTAAGAATCTGAATTCACCACCCACTTCCCATGAAGTTTGAATTTCGGGTTTGATGTTAGGGTTACCGGCCGCCCATTGATTACCTACTAAAATATAGGATCCTATCATGTAAGGTGGGTTTACGTAGGTATTAGTTGCATAAGGGTTAGCATCCTTACCTACCTGAGCCCAGCTGGCTCTTAACTTACCAAAAGAAAGCACATTGTTGCTAGATAATAATTCACTGAACACAAATGAACCGCTTAATGAAGGATAGAAATAGGATCTGTTTTCAATAGGTAATGTGGAAGACCAGTCATTGCGTCCTGTGGCAGTAAGGAAAGCAATATTCTTATAAGAAACGCCTATTTCTCCATAAGCTCCTACCAATCTTTTGCGGCTGGTACCATCAGTAAAGAATTTGTTATCATTATTGATATTATTAAAACTGATAGTTCCTGCTGTTACGAAATTATATCCCCAATGATTCTGACTATTCGTCTTGGTATCTTCCGATGTAGTACCTAACATAAGGCGTGTTTCAAAATCTCCAAAAGTTTTATGGAAATTTGTCATTACGGTTGTGGAGATATAAGTATAATCATACAACGGTTTACTTAAGCGCCCATTTTGATATAAAGCGGCAACAGCAGAACCCGGAGCGATGTAGGTATAATCGTTGGTAATATATTGATCATATCCCAAACGTGCAACTACATCCCACCAGTCTGTAACTTTATAATTACCGCTGATACCTCCGGTGATACGTCGGGTTCTAGAAGTGAGTTTATCCATATTGATAATCCAATAAGGATTATCCATGTCATCTTCCAGAGCAAGAGTACCTGCAAATCTTCTGTATTGAGAGCCATCAGGGTTGATATAACGTTTCATATCGAAAGTCTGCGGCCAGCCGTATACCGCTCCCATAGTACCATTACCGCCACCACTATACAAACCTGCCGTTGTTAATGTTCTATCGATATCGGCAATAGAGTATGCTACGTTAGCATTTAAAGTAAGATTACCATAACGTTGCTCGCCATTAAAACGGAAAGTTGTCTTGCGAAATCCGGTCTTGGGAACTATACCGGTCTGATTAAAGTTAGATCCCGACAAATAGAAAGAACCGTTTTTAGAACCGCCTGAAACGTTTACATTATTATCGTAAATAATACCATGTTGGAAGAACTCACCTATATTATCATATAAAGTATCCGCATCAGTAATTCTGGCACCCCAAGACTGATAAACATTTTGAGTATTTAAAATTCCATTTACGGAGTAGGTACCCGGCCCAAATGTAGTTTGTGCTTCGGGAAGTTTATTAGCCCATGAAGTACTGATTTTACTGGTCACATTCACTCTCGCCGATCCTTCAGAACCTTTTTTTGTAGTAATAATTACCACACCATCCGCAGCACGAGAGCCGTACAATGCTGCAGCAGCCGCACCTTTCAGTACAGAAAGGCTTTCGATATCTTCAGGGTTGATATCCATTACACGGTTGGAAAAAGTAGTATTGCTACGACTCATACCATCCGTTCCTGTATTACCGGTAACAGTAGTGGAGTTATCATAAATTACTCCATCAACCACAAACAAAGGCTGATTCTGTCTACTTTCGGATGTAGAGTTACCACCACGAATGGTAATAGAAGCTCCGGCACCGGCAGCACCACTAAATTGTGTAATATTTACACCGGGTACTTTACCTACGAGCGAATTGATAACATTGGTGTTTTTATTCTTCATAAGCTCAGCGGCATTCAACTCGGATACAGAGTATCCCAGTGCCTTTCTTTCCTTCTTAATACCCAAGGCGGTTACCACTACTTCGCCCATCACATTATCTGCATCAGGTGTCATAATAATGGAAGCAGTATTGCCGCTCACTTGCACTACCGAACGCTGGTAGCCCACAGAGGTCACAACAAGCGTAATAGGATCCGATCCTGTTGCATTTAATGTAAAATTACCGTCTTCATTACTAGAGGTTGCATTTTGTGTTCCCTGCTGCTCAATAGTAGCACCCGGAACAGGTTCACCTGCCTGGTTTTTTACCGTACCAGTTATGATTCTTGATTGAGCCCATACAATGTTTGGAAGACAACAAAAGGCCATCCCAAACAAAAGCATACTTAGAATTGTCCTTCTCATATTATGTGTATTTAAAAATATAAATGTTCATTTGAGATGGTAAGTTGGAAGTCGGCGATGATAACTTGTAATGACCGGTAAATACCAGGCATATTTTTTAACTCTCATCAGAGCTGTACTAATAACCCGTTATTTCGACTAGTCATTGCATCATCCAAAGAACACGACTTATTTCAACATCCCTATATCCAATCCATAAAACCTGAAAGAGTTTTAGTTTTAGCACCACGAAGGCTCCTTTTCTTGACAACATAAATCCACATTATAGAACGATCATGTTGCCCTTAGTTTTCGAGGGTTAACGAGCTTGCACAACACATTCATATAAAGAGTAAGCACCGGATATGTTAGATTTAGTATGATTCTTCATTGATAAAATGAGTTGATATAATATTAGGGGTTTAAGCATATTACAATCCATTACTAATACCGGAACACCCTAAAGGTAATGTAAATTTTTGCATAAATTACAAAAAAAAATATTGATTTATTCTATTAGTCGCTTTAAAGAAATTCACTTCGCTAGTTCCTCTACACACATATTATAATACCCACTAAACTATGGTGTTTAGCGGGTATTACAGAATAAATTATTTTAGATAAATTGAAGGCTACCCCTTCCTATCGTGCGTAGAATAATCGTACAGAAGATATCGGAGTAGTCACCCTATAGCCTCCCAATATGTGGTGCGCACATCTGCCAATTGTTGCATTCCACCAATCACTATAGTCAACCATCACATTGGAAGAGTTCAATACTTGCAAAGGTCCTAAATCAGTTCCGTCAGCACCTATCACTCTTATTCGGTAATCGATGCGCTCGGTACCGCCAGAAATATAATTATTAGGATGTTTAATTACCGGCACCTCTATCCAATCAGTAGCTTCTCCAAAAGCCACCGGATTGCCTACATTAAGCCATTCGCTTCGCTGATCTGTTACGCCCGGATCCATGTTGTATTGATACTGATATTGCAGGCGTAAAGGAGTAGGTGTATTACCACTTTCAAAAAGAAAGTTATAAAACCGAATCCAAGAAGATTTGGCAGTAGTGTCAGTAACTACACCAGGATAGGGATAACCGTTATCAATGATGATAGGAGGTTTACTAAAATCATACACAAAGATATTTTGCTTACCCTCCCTAAAAGTTATATCCTGATCATATACCAGTTCCTTAGAAGGACCACGGTAAAGTTTAAGGTTTGCCACACCAGGATTGGTTGCATAAAACCTTCCTACTCCCCCACTGGGAACTGCGTTGTACGTAGATAAGGTAGTTGCATCTTCCAAAATAGTGACTCCGTTAAGATCAATTTTGGTAATATTATTGGCTGCGCCTGCTACTACCGGAACAAAGTAATGTAGCTGAAACTCTGCTGCATTAGGCGCCAAGGGTTCTGACTTAAACTCGATAACATGCTTTTTACAAGCCACCCCCAAACTGGCAACAACAATCAGCAATATAAGCGCTTTTAACTTTTCCATACTTTAAACGATTTGCTGTTTAATAATTTAATTATCTGGGCATATCCTTAGGATATGCAAACCAAGGTATTGAAGTATGATAATTATCTGCCAGACCTGATATAGGTTTCAATGCATCTAAAGAGTTTCTATTCCACATATACTCCGAATTATATCTGGGCCTGATGCGATAGCATGGAGAGCCTTCATTTTGTACATTAAATGTTCCTTTTCGATTCTGTACCTGTGCAGGTTGCAAATAAAGGCCTTTATATACTTTATTAGGATCTGTATCCCATTTTTGATTGAGGATAGTCAGATTCCATCCATTACCATTAGAAGGATATTCTCCTGAATAATCAATATCATAATGATATTTACGCATATCCACCCATGCCTCAGGAGCTCCCCATGGATACAATGCTACCCATTTTTGCATCATGATGTGCGATAAAGAAAAATCGGACATGCTCAAACCTGCTACATAAGGGCCCGCTAAATATTCCTCTGCCAAAGTATTAAACACTGCAGGAGTAATCTTATCACCACCAGTCGGACTTCCATTAGCTCCCGGAGTCAGATATTTTACTGTAAACTCCATATCGGCTCTCACCCCTTCCTTAAACGCCTGAAAAGCCAAATCTTTTTGCCCTAACTTCCAATAAGCTTCGGCCAGACAGAATTTTATTTCGGCACAAGTAGTTAGGATATAAGGTGCATTATCTCTATACAACCATCGACCTATTCCATCATGAACGCTGCCACTTACTAATGAATTAGCGTTTCTACCATAGAAAGACGGAGCACTTCCAATAGGCCCAGTTACTGAGGTAAATGAACCTCCGTAATATCTGTACTTTTTTACACTATCAGCAACATCTAGGTACAAGTAGTTGGGATTACTTGCAGTACCTAATTTAGCAACTACGCGAGGATCGAAATGCCCTGGTACATTAATAAGTGTATCCGTGATAATTTGTTTCTCAGCCAACTTAAAGGGATAATAATCATTACCGTCTACACGAATTTTATCACCGGTCAATGGATCATATTCCGGCACAGTTCCGGTAAAGACCTGAACAGCGTATTCATGCTGAAAATAAGCACGACTGAGATTACCTCTAGCGGTACCCCAGAAGTTATTGTATTCACTATATGCAGCCTGCTGCGAACCTCCATTCACACGTATGGTAGCATCATCACTCGAGCTCTGAAAAGATTTATTCGCCGCATTGATGAGCTCCTGTGCATATTCGCTAGTAAAGTTTTGCTTATTCGACAATGAAGCCAAATTACGTACAATGACAGCATAAGCAAACTTGATCCATTTCGACTTATCCCCTCCATACATAAAATCGTTTGCAGTAATCTTATTGCCGTAATCGGTATTATCCGTTCTCTCCAGAAGTTCAATTGCTTTATATGCCCACTCTCTCACCTGCGGATATATTTCGTCTTGATAATCGTAGTCGTGAGATAAGAGCCCCGGTACAAAAGCCTGTTTCATGGGCAAGTCTGCATGTACCTTTGTAAGCAAGTCCCATGAGAAAGCTTTTATGGCATATCCCATACCGGCTAAGGTCCAGTGTTCTGCCTCCATAGCCTGATTAATCATATTTTCCAGATTCATCCCTTGCAACCAATACACCATACGCCAAATTTCTCCCCCCGCATCACTACCCACAGTGTAATAATGATTGGCAAACGAAGTATAACTGGTAGTTCCCATCATTTGGGTTAATGGACCAATCGCCCGGATATCCCAATAGATACCCTGATATTGCTGTAATATACCGGCAAGATATAAGTAGTCTTCCACATAATCAGGGGCGTCAATATTTCGATTGACATCCAGATATTTTTTACACCCTGCAGCCAGCATAAAAACAGGAAGTATGAGTATAATTATCTTTCTCATAATAATCTTATTTAGTTCAAGGTTAAATTAAGACCAATTGTTATGCCTCGAGGGTTAGGTAATGACCATACATCATAACCTTCTCCACCAGTACCACCTGCCGCTGCTGACACGGTATTTCCAACAGCATCGATGCCCGAATAATTGGTCAGAGTAAATAAATCATTTCCTACAACAAAGAAGTCGAGCCCAGAAATAATCTTGGTTTTGCTAAGAAACTTTTTCGGTAGGGAATAAGACAATCTCAATTCCTGAAGACGTAGGTAATTGACATCTTTTTCAATCCAGTCTTCGTCACCACCTGCAAATATGCTAGAACTGTATAGGTCGTAATTAACTGAAATATTGTTAATCGTTGGATTATCGGAATTTTCCTTACCATCTCTCAGCACCCCTTTAAATACTACCGGAGGACCTTCTCTCAATGCTACTGACTCCCAGCTGGTTCCTCTTTCCATCATAGAGCGTTTGGTACCGTTAACCACAGTAGCTTTATACCTTCCTGCAAATACTCCCGATAGACGCCAGTTGTTATACTGTAATCCAGTAGTAATACCAAAACGCAGTTTGGGTTCTCTATCGCCCAAAATACTCCATTCATCACTTACGATAGGAATTCCGGTACTGGGGTCAATTAAGATATCCCCGTTTTTATTACGTGCATATGCTCTACCAGATATGGTTGTAATAGGATTACCCACAGATATACCATTCCGTATATTTCCTGAGTTCCAGGTATATGGGTTGTAGTATTCTGTAACATTCTCCGGTAAATAAAGCACTTTTGATCTACCGCGAGAAGCATTAACACCCAAATTCCAAGTAAAAGATCCGGTTTTAATAATATCAGCATTGATAAGACCTTCCCAACCCCAAGTCTTGAACGTACCCACGTTCATGGTATTTAATACAAAACCGGTTGCATAGCTTAAACGGAATGATTTTACAATCTGATCTTCGTGTCTTGTTCCAAACACTGTGAATATGGCATTTACACGGTTGTTAAACAAGCGTGCATCAAAGCCCACTTCACGAGCAGTAGTCATTTCGGGTTTAAGATTCGGGTTAGGTCCGGTAAATCCATATTTAAAGCCTCCTCCGGATAAGTTAGTGGGCTCCAACTGTGGATAGATTTCCAAAGGACCGGCATCCTTACCTACTCTGGCTATAGAACCTCTCAACTTGATGAAGTTGACAACATCACTTTCAATTTTCAACAGATCCGTTAAGATTAAAGATCCCTCTATAGCCGGATAGAAATAACGATTATTATTTATAGGCAAAGTGGAGGACCAGTCGTTACGACCTCTCAGTGTAATAAACGCCATATTGTTGTACCCAAATTCAAACTGCGCGGAGATAGCCTGAATACGACGCTTTGTATTTCTCTGAGAGGAAACAATGGTTAAAGGGTCTGTATTATTGATGGATTGAAAGTCGGGAATAATAAACCTAGTACCACTGGTGGCTTGCCGAATAACCCCATTTTCCTGTTGGTGGTAACCAACCTGTGCACCAAATGAAAGTTTATTATCTAAAAATTTGTTGTTATACCCTGCTATAATATTGATTGTGGGATCAGAAAAGTTCGAATGTACCAAATCGTAACGGCCGCCATCACCACGACTATTATTTGCAGCGTAATAGGGATGCCAAGATGTTTCAAAAGTTTGCATACCCACATCCCAGCCTATTTGACCTCTCAAAAAGGTATTCTTGATAGGCGTCAATGTTAAGGCTACATTTGTCAGAAACCTATTGGAGCGATCGTAGTTTTTATTTTTATACATCGCAAAAAGCGGGTTAAGCAGGTCCCTATCTATATAATAAGAAGGGTATTTCATATGTAGGCCATCCGATGCCAAATACTCCAACATATTATCAGCCTGAGGCCATAACATAGCTCGATACAAAGGACCATCTGTTCCACGCAACACTTTATGATTTTCTGTTTTAGTGTATTGCATAGAACCTTCAAACTTCAACCATTGAGTAATAGTGGCTTGACCCGATAAGCTGATATTGGCTCGATCGAAATCGGTTGTTTTAACCACTCCCTCCTGATTCAGATAGGAAAAGCCGGCTCTAATGGTTGCTTTCTCCGAACCCGCTTCAACCGACACATTGTGTCTATGAGAAAATCCAGTTTGTAATACGGCAGCAATATTATCGTACAACTTTACATTATCTGTAAACAAATTCCCATACTGAGAAGTGTAATAATAGTTAGTAGTTCCATAGGCTCCGTTAGCATATTTGGTTTGCATATCCGGATAGCCATAGGCCTTATCCCAACGGAAGAAGTTGCTATAACTCACCCTACCTCGGCTTACACGCCCTTTTTTAGTAGTAATGATAATTGCACCATTGGATGCATCGGAACCATAGAGCGCCGCAGCTGCCGCTCCTTTCAAAACTGTAATAGATTCTATATCCTCTGGATTGAAATCATTTCCTCTCGAAGCATAATCTTGGTTTCGAACGGAATACACTTCAGCTCCGGCCATTCCGATAGGATCGAATGTAGAGTTGTTCATAGGTACACCATCCACCACATACAAAGGCTGATTGTTACCCGAAATAGAGGTAATGTTTCGGAGTATTACCGTGGTGGAGGCTCCCGGTGCACCGCTGGTCGACGTTACGTTTAAGCCGGGCACCCTACCTTGTAAGGCCGTAATAAATGCATCTCTTCCCGATTCGGCTATAGTAGCGCCATCTATTTGTTGCACAGATGAACCTACTGCTCGACCAATACGCTTCATACCGAACTCGGTAGTTACTACTACCTCCTCCTCTTGTTTGCCTACCCCTTCAACCATAGTAACATTAACAACATTTCCCGTACCTATGGTCACCGATACTGTTTCATAACCGATAAAAGTAAACTCTAGAACATCTCCTGTAGAAGCTTGAATGGAATAATTTCCCGTAGATCCTGTGGCTGTAGCAGTTGACGTCCCCCTTACTGTTACGGTAACACCTTGTAATGCCTTCCCATCCTGTGTAGTTACAGTTCCCGTAATTGTCCTGGTTTGCCCTAATACCATATGGGGTACTAAACAATACAACAGCCAAAGCACAACGGCTTTTGCAATTGCTTTTCTCATAACGATGTATTTTAGAAAGAATTATAAAACGTTAATTCCTGCTTTCACAAAGGGCTGTAATTGTTCATCCTCGGGGTCCAACTCTGTAACCAGATAGTCAATTCTCTCTATCCCGCATACTCTAATCGGTTGGTACGTCCCAAGCTTTTCGGAAATTGTCATGCACACAACTTTCGAAGCTGAATTTACCATAGCCTTTTTTACTTGCACAACGTCCCAATCATTGTCTGTATGTCCATGTTTTATGTCTAGGGCATTAGTGCCTAAAAAACATAAGTCAGCATTAACATGGCTTATCTTTTCGATTGCTTCTGGACCAACGGTTATTTTGGAGTCTTTCGATAGTTTATCGCCGATTACTAATACATCCACATGAGGATGCGACATACAAGCATTTACTACGGGGATACTGCCGGTCATGATGGTGAGTTTCAACTGCGGTGGCAAAGCCCTAACCATTTCCAATATGGTTGTTCCTCCACTAGTGAGAATGAACATCCCGCTTTTAATTAGCCTCTGTGCTTTTTCAGCGATTATCTTTTTTTGCTTTTGCGAATAAACATTTCCAGGCTCGAACTGAACTTCGCTAAATGCTATAGAAAGTGCTCCCCCATGTACCTTTATTAATTTTCCTGCATCTGATAATTCCTGTAAATCTCTGCGGATGGTGTCTTCCGACACTCCCATAGCATTGCACAAATCCACGTTCAACACCTTATTATGAAGATTGAGCTGATGAAGAATATAAGCCTGTCTTTCTTTCTTAAGCAATTTTCAGGTGTTTTAACAACAACTTAAAATTAATGACAAATCCTGCAAATTCCCGCAAAAACAAATATTTTTTTTTAAATAACTTCTAACCAATTAAAAATTAATGATAGCAGGCGCTCATATGCTATAAATAAAAAAGCGCCCGAAGGCGCTATGTGTATTAGCTGGAAAGATGAGTTATTTTTTTATGGGTTTTGAAACGGCACTTTCCTTATTATCTGCATTTAATGTAGAAACCGCATAAAACCCGCTTTGCGAAATGGCTAACTCGTTGGACGGGGTAATAGCGAGCACTTTACCCTCTTGCTGTAAGCTCGATGTATAATACACTACCGATCTTACATTTCCACTGGAGCTCCATTTAAGGGTATTCCCTTCTATCCTTACATTTTGTGGTGCAGCCGGATCAGGTGCCACCGCACGACCTAGGAAAGGAATGACAGCAGGAGTACTCCATAGTTCTGCAAGTTTATTGGTAAGATCAGGTTTATCATACAGATATCTTGCGCTATACAACAAATTACCCATCACAGCTTTCTTGTTTTTAGCAAGTATTAGCTGATTCGACAATTGAGAACTATTCGTCATTAAGTAAAAGCCGTGTCCAATCATCAGCGGAGGAAGATTATTAAATCGATCCCACTCTGTTAACTTATTGGCAAATGCATCATTATTATAGAGCTGCGGAATTACTACATCCATCCACCCCTCTCTTGCCCATTTTTCAATATCGGCATACAAAGTGTTTCTGTTGGTAGTAAAATCTGCACCCGGCGAAATAGAAAATACCACTTCGGGTTTGGTAGCCGCAATCATATCCCTAACGCCCTTTATAGCCTTGTCCACATTCGATCTCCTGAAATCCTCAATGCTTTCGTTACCGGTTTTGTAGGTCTGATAATCATTTTGGTCGGATACCATTTGTCCGGCCTGTGAAGGGTAAGGATAGAAATAGTCATCGAAGTGAATACCATCTACATCATATTTGGTAATGATATCCTTAATGATATCTACTAGTCGCTGACGCACTTCCGGAATGGCTGGGTTATAAATTTGCATCAGCTCATGACTCACCACCCAATCGGGATTCACTGAAGGATGCAAGGCCGGGAAAGGTGTGGAGCTGTTAGCACGGGTTGCAATGCGATAAGGATTGATCCATGCATGAAATTCTAAACCGCGTGCATGTGCTTCATCAATCATAAACTTTAATACATCATATCCCGGATCTTGACCTCTGGTACCCGTAATAGCTGCACTCCATGGTTCGTAAGGTGAATTATAAAAGGCATCGCCCATGCCTCGCACTTGAACAAAAACAGCATTTATATTTAGCTGCTTAAACTTTTCCAGATAATTGATATACTTCTGTTTTTGACTAGCAGTATTATAGTCACCAATAGGCCAGTCTAATCCCCAAGCAGTTACTATCCATACACCTCTAAGCTGTTTTTTAGGCAAGATCATTTGTCCTTCAGGAGAAGGATTAGGATTGGGGCTAGGGTCGGGACCTGGATCTTTTCCTACACCCTCCCCTTTACTACATGCTTGTAATAGTATTACAAATAGTAGAAAAATTATTACATAAAGCGTCTTTTTCATGGGCAATATTTTTAGGATTCAAGAAAAGTGTCTCCGCCTGCCCGATAACATGGCGGAGACTACTATCACATATACCTGTCAATTGAAGGGCGTAGTATTAATCCTCCAGTGTCTTTTTGGGAAACTCAACAATGATAAATCCAGCATCGGTAGAAGCCGCAAACAAAGTAAGTTTTTCGTCATTACCGCTTCCATCCTTGGTAATAAAGAAACCGGACTGTGTACCTGGTGCGGCATTGCTAGCTCCCTTTAACGAGAATTTGTACAGCTGCGGCTTACTAGCTTTTTCGTTAAAGATTTCCAGTGCTTCCTTGGTATTACTTCCCTGGGTAATATCGTACACATAGAAGTCTGTAGCATCTGATGCTGCACGAGCTGCACCTGTCATAATCAAATAGCGCTCCTGATTGAATGTAAACACTCTTGCATCTGCACCGTTGAGCGGTACTGCCGTATTGCTTAATGCATAGTCTACTACACCGGCTTCATTCACTAGTCTGATAGGAGCCGCATATCCTGTCTGAATATAATCGCCAGTACCCGGTACTCTGGTCATGGTCATCCATGCGGTAATACCTGCCTGAGCTGGAATAGAGGTAGGCTCAGACAATGTAGTATAATTAGTCACTTTCACACGAAGAATATCTCTTGGGTTTACAGCACCACCATTATTATCGCCAAAGAACATGTATCCGTTTCCATTCTCATCAAGATCCATCGACATATTATCACCATATCTTCCGCCGGCAACTCCATGATCAGCAGGTGTAATGTTTCCGATAAGTGTTGGTGGCTGCGAAGGATCGGTCCAATGATAAATTTTCAGCTGGGCAGTAGCCGAACCGGCGAGATTACAGATATAGGTATGTCCGTTTATTTGTGCTCCGCTGCTATAAGCGAAAGTACCGCCACTCACACCGGTAAGGTTCAGTGGAATAGGATTGATAACATTATTTTTCAAATCGGATACCTTCAGCAAATGCGGACCTGTAGCGGCTCTGGAAACAATTAGCACATATTCTCCGTCAAAGCCTGTCCATCTAGTCAACTGACTGGTAAAGTCAGGATACTTAGTTGCATTATTACTGAAGTCATAAAGGGTAGGCTTATCGAAATCGGCACCAAATACCGGCACTAGCAAACGCAACGTCACCAAATACTCTCTGAAGCGTTTTTGATTCACCACTTTTATAATGATGGATTTTGCCGATTCACCCTCTTCAAACTCAAATGCATAGCTTTCTTTATCCAGCTGTGCACCTTCAGACATTTCGGCCTCAAACTTGATAGCACTGAAATCCGTTGCCGGATCGATACGCGGAAACCATACGGTTTTGGTGACCTCATCCACCACACCCTCCACAACCTGATTTCCACCGGGTCCTGCATTGACGATCTTAATTGCTTTTAAAACCACTTCATAGGGGGAGTCGACATTTCCCGGATATTTCTTCTGACAGGACGTTGCAAACAGCACTGCTGCCAGTATGACAAATATTATCTTGTATTGCAAAATGCGTTTCATGTTAAATATTTTTAGGAGTTATTCAGTTATTCATATTCAGGCCAACCTTCGGTTTGCGCCAGCACATAACCATTCTTCCTATAATCTTCCATCTGGTTTCTACCTACTGGAGTCAGATAAGGATTCACATTAGGCAATCCCAAGAATGGTTGACGACCATTGGTGTTGGTAGTACGGAAGAAACCGCGCATTGATGCATTGTTGGTACCATTGTACACAGTTACCACTCCATCATTTACCACTGCAATCTGACCCGCATTAGAGGCAGTAAGACTGCTAGGTGACTCTGCAGGGAAATCCACATATCCTCCTGTTAGCAGGTCCGGACGTGCATCGGTATCCATATACTCGAGTTTTTTCCAGCGTTTCAAATCTTGGAAACGTGAATACTCAAACGCAAACTCCATACGTCTTTCTCTTCGAATCTCCCACAATAATGGATTCACAGAAGGATCTCTTGCCGGATCGTTGGGTAATGCTCCCAAATCCATCGGTGCTGTCTTCTGTACCCCTTTAGCTATAGCTTCTGGTGCAAGAGGTCTGTTTCTTATTTTGTTGATAGAAACATCAATATCACCCTGAGTTACGGTTCCTAGTTCGGCTTTTGCTTCAATCCAGTTGAGCAAAGCTTCAGCATATCTGAAAACAGGATAATCGGTATGGTTGCGACTGCTGGAGAACTCTGTAGGCGGAGTGCCACCAGCTTCTACCTGAGCAATCACACTACGAGGTATAAACTTGTTGATATACCAGTAGCTAGCCACATTTTTTGGTGTAGGCTTGTCGTAAAAAGTTGCCTCCAGTCTGGAGTCCCGGGTTTTAATCATGTTTGACAGATTAAAGCTTGTAGCATTGGGGACGGTAGACTGCTGATAAGGCAAGCCATCCACACAAATGAATGCTTTTATAAGGTCTGTAGTAGGACCAAAAGCTATAGACTCGGAAAGGTTATTATAGGTAGCAACGGCATGAGTCACTCCGACCGCCGGATCGTAATGACGATAGAGAATTACATCCTTATTACCTTCTAAAGAATTGGATGCAAACAGCGAACGGAAATCGGTAACAATATCATACTTACCACTACTAATGAGCATGTCACCAGCAGTTACAGCGAGTTGGAAGAATTTATTTGCACGCTGAATGTTATTGTAGTAATACTTTTGCCAAGAGCCTTCCCTCAATGCAATTCTGGTAACGAAGCCTGCTACTACATATCTGTTTACCTGCTGGCTTCCATCATTCAATCTCACATTTTCCAAGGCATAAACCAAATCGTCGTACACTGCATCCATAACGGTATTGCGTGGTGTACGAGGTTTGTACAAATCATCCAGATCGGTATCCAATGGCACATAATCATAGTAAGGCACATCCCCAAATGAGGTTACAATATTGGAATACTCCATCGCACGGAAGAATCGACCTATACCTGTCCAATGACGATAGGCCCCCTCATCCAAAATGCCTTTCATTCTATTTTCAATTCTGTCCAACATAATGTTGATGGACCGAATGGTAGTATAGCTCCAAATACTACTGTTAGGCACAGAGCGTGTAAAATTTCCTTGGTTACCTCTCAGCAACACATCATCGCTAAACTGAAAGCCTAACATAGCAGCATCGGCCTCATTACTAAAGTTTGTTCCATATCCCGTAAAAAATGTAGGATAAAACTTATTGGCATAGAGTCTCAGATTATTCTCTGACGACCAAGCCGTTTCATCATTTTCTGAGGTCAGCGGTGGTCTGTCCAGGAACTTTTTACAACCCTGGAAGCCGAACGCCACCAATGCGATCAATAAGGTATATAATGAATGTTTCATAACAATGGTAAGTTTAAGTTCTACAATGTGATGTTCATTCCGAAGGACGCAATTTTAAATGTTGGGTTGTTGGTACCAGTGCGTCCCAGGTTATAGTTACCGTTGGTCAGCAACATGGATTCTCCTGAAATAGCCTCAGGATCGATCGGCAAACCACGCAGCTTATCAAATGTGATGAAGTTTTCAAACGACACATACAGTCTGGCTTTCTTCATCTTTATTCTTTGCAGAATGTTGGGCGCCACATTGTATCCTAGGGTAATATTTTTGATGCGGAAATAAGCCATATTCAGCATATAGCGCGTTTGCGGCACCATGGTAAATCCTGAGTTGGCACCACCTAAGTCCCATGCTCTAGGATAGAAAGCATCAGTACGATCAGGTCTCCAATAATTACCAGCGATCGCCTGTGGCATAGCACCTTCCTTAGCATAATAGCCAGGAATAGCCAACTGACCCGAACCCCATATGGCTCGTTTTCCTACACCTTGTCCCATTACGGAGAAATCAAATGATTTGTAGTCGAGTCCGATACGGAATCCGTATTCATAACGAGGCAGTACGTTACCGATCACTACGCGGTCGCCCGGATCACCGAATGTACCTCTACCCGGAGTGATATAACCATCTCCATCTATATCTACAAACTTTACATCACCGGGGCTAATCATACGAACTGCACCATCTTCAAAAATTGTTTGATATACCGGGTTATTGCCGGCCAGTTTATGTACTCGTTTGGTAGTTCCTTGGAAGATGATGTATTCGTATACAAAGTTGCCGTTGGCGTCATACACAAAATCGTCTTTCTGGAAAAGTCGGTCTGTTACATAACCATACACATCTCCATAGCGTTTTCCGGTAGTAAAAGTTCCATCCACATTCCTGTCCTCCCAGGGAATATTCCAATCAGGACCTTTTGTAACATAGGTAACCGCATCGGAGAGATTAGCCATTACGTTAATGCCCAGGCCGCTTTCGAATCTATGATTAAAGTCAACAGCCACTTCCCATCCTCTTGTTCTTAAGTTTCCGTAGTTACCTTGAGGAGCAGAAGCGCCGAATGTGGCAGGCAGTGCTAACCCAGGGATGATCATGTTTTTGGTTTTACGCTGATACCAGTCAAACACAATACCGAATTTGTTTTTAAAGAAACGTAAATCGGTACCCAAATCCAGTGTTTCGATATCTTGCCAAGTTAGGTTAGCTGAAACAGGAGCAGGAGTACCCAATTGTAGCGACTGCTCACCGTTACTATTCAACCAGCTGTTCTTAGAGTAGTTCATGGTAGAGATATACAAACTGTTAGCTACAGACTGATCTCCAATAGTACCCCAAGAACCCCGCAGCTTAGCATAGCTCAGCACCGGACGAACACCTTCCATAAACTGCTCTTCGGTGAGTACCCAACCGGCAGAGAAAGAAGGATACCATTTCCAGCGCATGTGTGCAGGGAAAATAGAAGTAGCATCATACCGCAGATTACCCTCGAACAGGTACTTATCGGCATAAGCGTAGTTAATACGACCAAAATAACCTAACTGTGAATCCCAGTTCTCTCCTCCGGTTACGGTTTCTATACCGTCAGCAAAGTTGAACTGTGGATTGTCTTTATTAAACAATTGTGTTTTTTTGGACGAATGACTTTTCCATCTATTCGCTACAATATTTGTCCCAAGGGTAAACTTAAATGCGTTCTTTAATCCCGGGCGCCAGTTATAAGTAGAATAGGCGTTTACAGTGTGTCTGAATGCATTCCAAGAAGATTGGTATACATAACTGTTTTCTTTAGTTACATAGTTAGACAATGGAAAACGCCATCCCGGCATACCGCCTACGTCTACAATATTTCCTGCACTGTCCACATATACCCGATCTCCATTTTCATCTACCCAGGGAATGGCAGAATACCAATGTTCTCTCAGGGTAATTTCAGGCAAAGAAGAGTTCAATGTTTCATTGCGGAAATCATACGTGTAATCAGCAATGATTTGCCAGTTTTTGGTAAGATCGATAGTAGTTCCGAAAGTGAGGTTCAAATATCTTCTTTGGTCATAAACAGTATTGGTGTTTTTTGTATCCCAGTAAGGGTCGCGGATTTCTTCTCCCAGCTCCTTCACACCGGTTGGGAACAACAGACTCCAGCGATATAAATACAACCACGGGTCAGCAGCAAAGCCGGAAGAATTGGTAGAGTTGGGATATCGTTTGAGACGATCGGAGTATAAGCCTCCGGCTCTCACCGAAATGAAGTCGTTAACCTGATTAGATACTTTAAAGTTGGCAGTAAATCTGTTGAAATCATCATGCTTAGCCGGCTTCATCATACCGGTTTGGTTCAGATAACCAAAGCCTATATTGTAAAGTGTTTTGTTAGATCTACCGTTTAAAGATAGGTTGTGATTCTGAGTGAAAGTATAATCCTTAATCATTACGCTGATGGGATCATAAATTCGGTAACCGAATTTTTGAATACCATCCCAATACCAGTCACGACCATACACCACAGGATCGGTTGGTTTTACTGTTTTGCCGTATAAACGTTGCCATTCTTTTGCTTTTTCAAGACTGGCACTATCGATACGCCAGAAGCCACCTGCAGGACCGGAGCTACCCATATTATTATGAGCATCCAGTGTGTATTGCAAACCATCTATCCCAGCCAGCTCCAATTTTTTAAAGGGCATTTGCCAAGAGAAGTTATTCGAATAAGTAAGATCAGCTCCTTCTTTTTTTGAGCCCTTTTTAGTGGTAATAAGAATTACCCCAAATGCTGCTTTGGCACCATATATAGATGCAGCAGAAGCATCTTTTAGAATTGAGATGCTTTCCACATCATTGGGGTTGATGAGTTGGATACTGGGAACTTCCACGTTGTCCACCAGTATTAATGGAGCACTGGATCCTTGTATGGATCCCACAAAGCCTCTGATACGGATTAAAGGATCGGACCCTACTTCACCACTAGGAATACGAACTGATAAACCGGGCACTGCACCTTGTAAGCCCCTACCCACATCCGGAATAGGACGACTCCCCAACACCTTGTCTACATCCACATTGGTAATGGCGCCGGTAATATTACTTTTCTTTTGTGTACCGTAACCTACAACCACTACTTCGTCGAGATTAGAATCTGCAAGCTTCAGTACAACAGTCACATAATCCGAGCTACCCACCACTACACTTTGCGTTCCATACCCCACCATAGTAACTTCCAATACGTCGCCCGTATGAGCCATAATGGAAAAAGCTCCTTCTTGATTTGTAGAGGTGGCTCTAGCTGTTCCCTTCACGGAAACAGTAGCTCCTTGAATGGCATTTCCGCCATCATCAGTAACGGTACCCGTTATTGTACGGGTCTGGGTAAATGCTACGCCAGGAATCATGCAGCATAGCAACCACAGCAAAACAGTACTTACAATTGCTTTCCTCATAATATGTGATTTATAAATAAAAGTTGGATGCTGAGTTATATCACTCTCACGCCTGCGTCTATAAAAGGCTTCAAGATCTCGTCTGTAGTCTCGAGTTCCGTAATCAGATAGTCTATTTTATCAAGGCTGCACACGCTGATGGGCTGATAAGTTCCCAGCTTTTCCGAAATAGTCATGCATACTACTTGTGCAGCAGAATTGACCATTGCTTTTTTCACCTGAACTACATCCCAGTCGTTATCGGTATATCCATGTTGTACATCTATGGCATTCGTACCTAGGAAGCATATATCGGCATTTACATGGTTAATTTTCTCTATAGCATTTACCCCTACAGTTATTTTGGAATCCTTCAGCAGTTTATCGCCTATTACCACTACTTCTACATTGGGATGAGCCATGCATGCATTTACCACCGGTATGCTACCGGTCATCACCGTAATTTTCAAATGATGTGGCAAAGACCGAATCATCTCCAATATGGTAGTACCTCCAGTTGTGAGGATAAACATTCCGCTCTTTATCAGTCCCAGTGCCTTATTCGCGATTAGCTTTTTATGTGCCTGTGAATACACATTTGCCGAGTCAAACCGCACTTCGTTAAAAGCCATTGACAATGCGCCACCGTGCACCCGAATAAGTTGTCCTGCGTCTGAAAGTTCTTGAAGGTCTCTACGAATCGTATCTTCCGATACCGCCATCTCATTACACAGGTCTACACTCAGAACTTTGTTATGCAGATTGAGTTGGTGTAGTATGTATGCGTGTCTTTCCTTTTTAAGCATGGCAACAATCACTTTCTCTGTTTCGGCGAAAATGTTATAATAAAGTTAAGGTGTTTTTCCGCAAAAAACCGCAAAAATCAGAATAAAATCTGCATTATTTTTGAAATATTCAGAAAGCAAATACGCAAAAACATGCATAACAACGAATTATATATAAAAAAATCCGGTTCGTTTATTCCAAACAAACCGGATTTTCATATAGTGTATCAATAAAAATTTATTGTCTGTGCTCTTTTATCATAGCGATAAAATCATCGAAGAGGTATCGCGAATCATGTGGCCCTGGAGTACTTTCGGGGTGATACTGTACCGAAAAAGCCGGTTTCCCTTTCACCCTTATACCTTCAATAGAATGGTCGTTGAGGTTCACATGTGTTATCTCCACTTTGTCGGAAGCCTTGACAGACTCGGGATCTACGCCAAATCCATGGTTTTGAGTAGTAATTTCAGATCTACCGGTAATGATATTTTTTACCGGGTGGTTTAATCCTCTGTGACCGTGATGCATTTTAAAGGTCTTGATACCATTAGCCAAAGCGAGCAACTGATGTCCTAGGCATATACCAAACATCGGTTTGTTCTCGTTCATAATTTCCTTCACGGTATCAATGGCATAATCCATAGCGGCAGGATCGCCAGGACCATTAGAAATAAAGTAACCGTCGGGATTAAAGCTTTTAATTTTCGCTAAAGGAGTTTTTGCGGGAAATACTTTTACAAAAGCGCCGCGCTCGGTCATGCATTTTAAAATATTCTGCTTAGTACCATAATCCAACACGGCAATTTTTATATCAGCATTGGGATCGCCCAGCTCATACGGCTTTTTTGTAGAAACTTTTGAAGCCAATTCCTGCCCGCTCATATCGGGTGTTTCGGCCAAGCGACGCTTCAATTCTTCAATATCAAAAATCTCAGAAGAAATGATGCAGTTCATTGCGCCCTTGGTACGAATGTGGGCCACCAGCGCTCTGGTATCCACACCATGGATGGATACAATATTATTCTTCTTTAAATAGGCATCCAGCGATTCCGTGGCTTTACTTCTAGAGTAGTTTTCATTGAGGTTTTTGGCAATAACTCCTAGTACTTTCACGCTATCACTCTCCACATCTTCAGGCACCACACCATAGTTACCCACGTGTACGGCATTCATGATAACGATCTGACCATAATAACTGGGATCGGTGAAAACTTCTTGATAACCGGTCATTCCGGTATTAAAACAGATTTCACCACTAGTAGTGCCAATAGCTCCGAAAGCAAAACCTTCGGCGATAGTACCATCTTGCAATAATAAAATAGCGCGGGCTTGTGTATCAGACATTTAATTTCCTTTTATTTACCAGCTTATGTGCATGTCGGCTCCACCGTTATGAGGCGAGTTCACAACAAAATCGCGCAAAAATAGGGCAAAATTTCAGATTCAAAAGGATAAATCCGGATATATTTCAGGATTTTTCACAACGGTGAAAAACTCACACATACTTAGGCATTCGACAACGGTCCCCTACTAGGCCTGAGCTGCCGGTCCTCCAAAGTTCACCGGTATTTGCAACTCGTCCAAATCTTTGATGGGTCCGTGAACAGCCTCAAACTTCTCGATATTTTCTTTCAACGCTTTCATAAAGCGTTTGGCATGCTGAGGCGTAAAGATAATTCTGGACTTCACCTTACTTTTAGGCGTTCCCGGCATAATGTTTACAAAATCAATTACAAATTCTGCATGAGAGTGAGTAATCACTGCCAGATTTGCATAAGTTCCTTCTGCAATTTCTTCGGATATTTCAATATTGATTTGATTCGGTTGTTGTTCCATATGCCTCTTTTTTATTTATGAAGCGAAGGTAATAAAAAAGCCACCGGCAGCAGTCATCCTCTATTATAAAATATTGCTACAAGCAGCATTGCTAAATGATTTTGCCCTTGGACTTATTATCAAAATGCCCCACGATAATCGTGGGGCATTTTGATAAACTTGTAACAGAAAATCATATTACATTATACAAATACGACGATTGGGTGTATTTGCCATCTTGTAATTAATCCTGCATATAATCGTCATATCCTACAGCTCTGTGACCAGCTAAAGTGTATATAGTACCGGGATCATCCTCAAATTCCATGTTAAAGTAGATGCTGTCTTTGTTGATAATCTTCCCATCGGTCACCTTAATAGTAATGTCATACCCGGGAATAGCATTTACAGAGCCTGCTGTTTGAAATGTGAGGGTAGACATATCTACTTTGGCTTTAAATTTCATATCCCAGAAATTTCCATTGTAGTCATCTATCCAAACAGAATCCTGTCCAAATGAAGTGTTATAGATTTTAATTTCAAATGGGCCATATATTTCATCACCGTCTATATAAGCTTTAAGCTTCCAATCTCCTGCAACCGGGTATGCCCAATTATATTCTTTCTCTATCTTTTTCTGACAAGAAGATAGGGCTATCACTACACCCAAAATAATTGCTATGCAGTAAAGTATTCTTTTCATTGTATAATGTTTTGTAATATTCACTCTAATTAAATTTAGAAATTACTCTTCAAAAAGTGGAGAGGGATTGGATAAAGTAACTTTAAAGAACATATCCGGAGTATCCCCCATGATGGTATTAAGTTTTATAGTTTTTGTAGCCGGATCGTAAGTGGACTCATCGAAGAACACCGGTGCTGATTCGCCAGAGAAACCTAAGTTTTCAGAAGAGATCAGCTCAAAAGTGTTATCACCTTTCAATCTAATCACACCCGGACCGGCATATGCAGCACCATAACCACTTCCTACATCATACCAGCGACCTAATAAATCTTGCACATAATAATCATCCCCACCTACTCCAAAAACCAACAAGGTGTATGGGCCTCTGTTTGCAGAAGCACCGTTATAATCGCGTGTGATGCGAGACTCGTAATACCCATTTAAAGGTGCGTTTTTGTCACATACCACCACAGTACGGCTCACTGATGCAGGGAAGCCGTCGCTATTATTCACCGAGTAAGTTACGGTATAAACACCGCCTTTTGCTGTATTCACATTTGACTTTACAGTAATTTGATCAGTAAGATCAATATCACCTTCCATAGCAGTACATCCCGGGTCTACATAAGGCTCGTTCAGCTGCCAGAAAAGTGTACTGGGTCCTTCTAATTCCATATCGGCGTAAGTAGTAATGAAAGATACACCTTTGGAATCTTTTTTACAGGATGTCATTGTCAGGATAGACAATGTAAAAATGGATAATATCGATAATATCTTCTTCATAGTATTCGTTTTAATTATTTAGCCCACCAAACTGGCACATCAATGCTTACCAAAGCAGGTGTATTTATATTGGAAGTACGCTCACTTGACGGATAAAGCAAACGTTTCGGCCTGTTGTCTCCTGTCAGAACAGAGGAAAGAGACTTTGTAAAAAAGTCAGGATATCCTGTTCTGTTATAATCGAAGAAGGCTTCCAATGCTCTTTTATTAGTAGCGGCAAACCACTTCTGCTCTATTATGGACTTTATTCCATTGTATGGATAAGTTATAGCATCACCACTTAATCCTAAGCTAAGCAATGATTCTCTGATTCCATTATTGTATGCAGTTTCTGCGCGAGAAGCACTACCATATCTGGCTTCTGCTTCAGCAATGAGGAAGTATACTTCTTCTTTTGTGAAAAAATATACTGGATATAATTCATCAATTTTGGGTGTAGCGTAGTTTTTAATGGTAGCTCCTACAGTAGTACGACTTTCACCTGTACTTAAAGAAGCCCATAAACCTCCAATCTCTGATGGTTCAAACAGTTTTTCTCTTCTAGGATCATTATTGTCGGTGAGTCTGGACATCAAAGTGGTATTAGCGATTACGTTACCACTTAACCTATCTACGAATGTGTTATAAAATGGATTGGCTCCTGTTTGCTCTGCTTTAAAGGATGAGAATTTTGCATCCGCAGTGGTCAACAATTTATTTTCATCCAATAGAGCCAAAATTTGTGATCTATATTTATTGGGATCAACGTTTACATAGCGCAAATAGATTTTCAACTTTAAAGTATTAGCAAACCTTTGCCATTTCTCCATATCTCCCTGAAAAATTACATCAGCCGTTCCTGGATCTTCTGCAGAAGAAGAGGAGAAATCTTTAGACATTGCATCATCAATCATATTCAGCAACCCTTCATATACAGTTTGCCCATCATCATACTTTGGCTGAATTACCTCTGTACCCATCAACGCCTCTGTAAAAGGTATTTTATCATACAGATCAGCAAGTACGTGGAAGGTATACGCTTGCATTAAAGTAGCAATGGCATAATACTTCCAATTGTTGGTAGCGCTGGCTTTATCTTTTACATATTTATAATCATACAACGCTCCCGCATATAAAAGAGTAAATTGACGGTTAAAGTCATTGTCGGTTAAGTTATAAGATTCCCACTCAGCCCACTGAGAAGCAGCAGCAGCTTGCGCGTAATGCTGTGCCCAGAATGAACCGAGAGCATGATAATAACCGCCCAAAACAAAAGCAGATCCTGCTATTCCGCTGGGTAGTACAAGAGCGGGGGTCGCTTCTGAAGGATTATTGGGGCTTACATTGATATCAAAAAAGCCTTTTTTACAACCGGAAGCCAGCAGCGCTACAGTTATAAAAATTAACAAATAATTTCTTATATTCATTTTATTTATGATTTTATCAGTAATAAACGTCTCTTAAAATCCAAGTCTAATGCTAAATCCAAAACCTCTAGTAGTAGGAGTAGCTCCAAAATCACCATAATCAGCTTCCAAATCATTACCAAAGGTTGTTTGCTCTGGATCAGTAAACGAATTAGCTACTGGAGTCCATAAAAGCAGGTTGGTACCCACCAGCCCTACGTCTATAGAACGAATTTGCGAACGAGAAAGCAACTTGGATGGTAAAGAATAGTACAAGCTAACTTCCCTGAGTTTAAAGAAAGTTTTAGGTACTAATGCATAAGCGGAACCCTTTCCTGCATTATATGTTTGATTATAATACAGATTGAGATTATGATCGAAACCTGCAATAGGCACAGTATTCTCAACATAATTATCTCCAATCTTCTGTACTGAATTAGGGATAATAAAGGGTTGACGATCGTTGTAAGTAGTTTGAATAGCATTACCAGTAAAATACATGAGTTCAGCAGTACGAGAGTACATCAAACCACCATGCCTATAATCACCCACAACTTTTAAGTTCAAGTTCTTATAAGAAATACTGGTACCACCTCCAATTCTGTATTTGTTTTGAGAGGAACCTAAAATTTCTTTTTGATCTTTAAAGGTGGGCAAACCTTGAGCGTTCACTATTACTCTACCCTGAGGATCGGTTGCAACAACGGTTCCTTCAAATAATCCTAGAGGATATCCCGGACGAGCTACAAAACCGATAGTGCTAGTTCCTCCAAGAGATATTTGATCTAACCCTTCTACTAACTCGACGAGTTTGTTTTTGTTAGTAGAGTAGTTAGCAAACACTTCCCATCTCCAATCGGTAGTTTCTACAGGAACTACATTTAAAGCCACTTCAATACCTTTATTGGTAATCTTTCCAAGGTTTTGAGTTTGTGCTGTAAATCCTGTAGTAGATGGTATGGTTGAAGTCCAAATTAAATTAGTAATAATCTTATTGTAAGCTGTAAAATTGATACCAATTCTGTTTCTGAAGAATTTCAAATCAGTACCGATTTCATAGTCTGTAGAAAGCTCTGGTTTTAGTTTTTGGTTTCCAATAAGATTAGAAACGGTAAAACCATTTACGCCTCCAGCTAATGGGAAGTCAAACCCACGGTATCCATCGGTTAATGATGTTTGGGTGAGTACTGCAAAAACCTGATAAGGGTCAGCATCTTTACCGGTTCTAGCAACACCCATTCTAAGTTTACCAAATGAAAGCACATCTTTGGATGAGAGCAGCTCAGAGAATATAAAGCTTAAGCTAGCACTTGGATAAAAGAATGAGCGATTGGATGCTGGCAGAGTGGAAGACCAGTCATTTCTTCCTGTTAAAGTCAAATACAATAAGTTTCTATAACCTAGGTCAGCACTAGCATACACACCTACTAATCTGCGCTTAGACAAGGTAGCAGTTGCGGTAGGCGTTGCAGAACTATTAGACAGATTATAGTATCCTGGAATATCCAGTCCTATAACTGTTGTTGATTGAGTGCGTGCATCTCTTTGGTTAAAGTTATGACCTACAATAGCATTTAAGGAGAAATCACTACTAATTTTTGGATTAATGTTAAAGAAGAAATCCGTATTGAACTCGGAAGAATAATATGATGCTTCAGTTACTCTACCTACATCATCATTATAGCTTGCGCGAGCAGACTTGGTAATTGCTCTCCAGCTTTTAGCTGTACTGTTTGATACATCGCTACCGGCGCGGAAAGTGGCACTCAGCCAAGAAGCAATTTTTGCATCGAGAGATACACTACCAAACATACGGTTCTCATTAAACCTATTACCATGCTCTTGAAGCACATAGTAAGGGTTTTGTGCGTAGTAAGTATAGTAGTTATCTACGTTATAGAACTTATTATTATAATCCTTCTGATCAACAAAACTGATATCTCTAGGGGCTTGCCACAAACCGTCAAGCACTGATTGATCCTGACCGGTAAGAACATACTTTGAGCTCTTTCTAATATAGTTAATATTAGCAGAAGCATTAAAAATCTTTAAAAATTTAGCATTCCCTCTTGCCGCGATATTATGTCTCTTATAGGAATCGGCATCGGTAGGCATAATTCCATCGGCCAAGATATTACCATAGGAGAGATAATAACTCTTATTTTCATCTCCATTTTTAATCGCAATAGAATTATTTAATGTTTTGCCTACCTCAAAAAAGTCTCTTACGTTATTTTTTAAAGCCACATAAGGTTTAATGAGTTGTTGGTTATCTACAACAAAACCCCATTTACGAAGCACTCCATCAAATTTGGGACCCCAGCTACCATTTTCCTGTAAGTCACCGCCATCTTCTGTAGTGCGGTTGTACCATCCCTGACCAAATTCATTTTGCATGAATGGCAATCTCAGAGGAGTTTCAAATGTTGTAGTGGATACGATATCAACAGATACTTTATTATTAGATCTAGAACCGTTCTTTGTAGTAATTACGATAACACCAGATGCAGCTCTAGAACCGTATAGAGCAGTAGCAGAACCACCTTGGAGAATAGTGATAGATTCTATATCATTAGGATTGATATCATTTCCTCTATTACCAAAATCCAAACCGCCGTTCAAATCAGTAGAGCCGATTTGTCCATTACTAATGGGAACACCGTCTACTACATACAGAGGTTGGTTAGATCCTCCCAAGGAAGTAAAACCACGCATGATAATACGGGTAGAAGCACCGGGAGCACCAGACGCAGAGGTGATATCCACACCAGGAACTTTACCCTGTAATGCATTAAAAGCACTTCTGTTACCGGTAGCAGTAATATCTTCGGCATTAATCTGAGTAGCAGCATAACCTAGCGAGCGCTCAGATCTTTTAACACCAACCGCAGTTACCACCACTTCCTCGATCATCTGTGCCTCGCCTCTGGCAAGTACAACAGTAACCGTAGTTCCCTCTACTTTTACTTCTTTAGAGGTGTAGCCGGTTGCAGAAACTACTAAAACATTTCCAGGAGCAGCTTGTACGCTGAAGCTACCCTCGGCATTCGCCGATACAGCGACATTGGTCCCCTTGACACTGATAGTAGCAAAGGGCACTGGGGCAGCAGATTCATCAAGGACTGTCCCGGTTATCGTACCTGTTTGTGAAAATGCCAGGAACGAGAAACCTAAAAACATTGCAAAGAGCAATAAAACCTGTCTCATTTAAAACCTTTTTGTTAAAAAAATTAATAATTGACTTACGGATTAGTACGGAAATCAGTACAGATCACACTCTCCTTTTCTGACAAGGAAAGGGCAAGTTAGATTTTTTTTAACAAAAGGGGGTGTTTTTTTTATTTTTTCGTTAAAATACTAAAATGGAGCTTTACTTTTGAAAATAATGATTTATAAGTGTACAACACCCGTTTATGAAATATAAAAAAATAAAATATGTTTAAAAAATATTGATTTAAATCATATTTAGGAATCACCGCTTTTATTAAAAAATGTTGAAAAACAGTCAGAAAAAATGCTGCTAATTAGAAAAATTCAAACCAATAATGAAAAAGTTAACAATGCCTTTTTATAAAGAGTATTTATTAGGACCATCTATTTAATCATTCAATTATGCATATAGATCAGCAAATTCAAAAATTTTACACCTGATTTGTATCTGGGTTTGACAGAAGTTTAAAAAAAGTGTCAATTTGCCGATTTATATAACCCACATTTTTTAGAGTGATCGAGATTTAAGAATATTAACTAAGGGGCCCTTATAAACTCCTCCGAATCAGGAGGCTAAAGAATCTAATTCTGGAATGAAATCACCATTGATTTTATATCTAATTGTATCATAATTTACCTAGGGTAATTATTGATATAGACATTCTTAGGGTTGAATTCAATAATGCTTGTATAAAAAATAAAAAAGAGGATATATCGGTTAAGACATATCCTCTTTTTTTTAAATGTACACTATCCTTAAGGGTTCTGACCACCTAAGTTAGGATTAGCATCAACTTCGGACTGAGGAACCTGATAAACAAATATTTTATCCCCAGCAGGGAAGGTCAAAATTACACGGTGATTCGTTCCTGGCTGAGCCCGATTCACACCCAGTTTCCAACGCTTAAAGTCAAAGAAGGTAGTGCCTTCACACCAAAGTTCAATTCTTCTCTGGAAGCGCACTTCTTCTCTCAATGCTGCCTGAGTAGTGAATGCATCAGCATTATAAGAGGGTTGTCTAGTTTTCACAAAATTATTCAGAGCAGTTCTCGCTTCCGACAATTTGTTTTGCTCAACTAGTGCTTCTACATACAGCAAATAAGGATCCTCTGCACGAAGGAAGCAATAATCACCACTGAAATCACCCGGAGTTTGATATTTTAACCCTACATAGTTTTTATTGATTTTAGGAAATTTTGCTGCGATATCAGGATAATCAGTAAAGTTCACAAACATTCTTCTTCTGCTATCATCAGCAGGAATTTTTTCATAAAGCTTATTGTGAATGCTTTTATACACGCCCAATGCACCTGTATAACCATCAATTGTATTGTCTGCATGAGAATAGAAAGATGCATACAATGTAGATGTCTGAGCATTAATGTCGTATCCCCAAAGCCACTCTGAGCTTGAGATGTCTCCCATACCGTTTAATAAAGTCTGACCATCCAGTAATGCAACACCGTCAAAAGCTATTTTTGCATACTCCTCGGTTTTATCCCAAACTTCCATTGTAGCATAAGTCTTTGCTAAATAGGCAGCTGCTACCCTTTTATCTACATCACCCTTATCAGCAGTTACTACACCGTTCTCTACGCTATATTGCAGATCGGCAATAATTCTCTCATACACATCCTTTACAGGCACACGAGGCATATTCTCATCGAGTGGTGTAAGTACTAAAGGGACTCCTAATGCTGTTTCGTTCCCTTTATAAGTATGTTGATACAGATTAATCAAATAGTAGTAAGCAACCCCTCTAAGGCCAAGGGTTTTGGCCTTAAGAGCTTTCAAATTGGCGTCGGCAGGCTCTTCCTTAAAAAACTGATCGAGAGTAAGGTTTGCAGAACTAATAATTCTATAAAATAGCTGCCACATTAATGTGGTTCTTCTATATGTGGCTTCCCGGTTATCCATGTTGTAATCGAAACCGAAGTGATGATGTACTTCCTGCACCATATCCTCACCGGTAAGATCCAACGCTAGATGTATTGATTTTAGACCAAAATAGTCATGAGCAGTATTTCCGTTAAAGTTGAACTGAACGAGCACATTGTAAATACCGCTCAATGAAGACTCGACCAGACGGGCTGCAGCTGCAGGATTAGTGCGCAACAGTTCTTCGAGACGTTGCTGAGTTAAATACTGATCAACATCAGCATCAAGATAATCCTTCTTACAACCAGAGCTAAACAGTAACCCTACTGTTAAAGCCAGAAGAAATAATATATTAAACTTGTTCTTCATCTTAATGATTTTTAATTATAAGTTAATGGTTAAGCCCGCCACCACTGTTCTTATAGCACTGTATAATGCACCGTTATTCAAACCATCCAAATTAGTTCTGGGGTCTAGGCCCTTGCGTTTAGAACCTAGCCATACATTATCAGCAGCAATGTACAGTCTAGCATTCTTAACGATTCTGCCCCCGAAGAATTTAGAACCAAAATTGTATCCCACATTCACATTTCTTAATGAAAGGAATGATGCGTCAGTTAAAAATCTGTCAGAGAAAGAAGGAACCATGTACTGGTTGTTATATTCTATTCTTGGAACGCTAGTGTTTGTGTTAGTAGGAGTCCAGGTGTTTAAAATATCAGGACTCCAACTTCTACCGTCATTATTGTTCACATTCATCAGATTGGCATATTGTTGGTCCAAAATTTTACCGCCAATCTGATATGAGAATGTCACGCTGGCATCAAATGTTTTGTAACGGAAGTTGGTAGAAAACCCTCCTGCAAGCTTAGGCAATGCAGATCCGGCATATTGTCTGTTAGAAGAAGCATCGATAGTACCAGTAAGAGTGCTATCCACAAACTGACCAGCAGTATTTTTCAACTGATAAATAGCTGCACCATTAGTGGGGTTTACCCCTCTGTATTTTATCAAATAGAAATCGTAGATACTACCTCCTACTTTAATAATCTGGCTTCCTCTCGTAATACCGTTTTCTCTAAACTGCTCAGGTAGATAAGTAACTTTGTTTTTGTAATGAGTAGCATTTACAGATACATTCCACAATACATCCGCACGATTAATAATATCAGAGCTCAGAGTAACTTCAATACCACGGTTTCTCATATCACCAATATTCCATGGTTCTGTTGTGAACCCGGTAGCTGTAGACACCGGCAAATTAAACAAAAGATCTTTTGTTCGTCTTTGAAAGTATTCTATTTCTCCTGATACTACACCACGCAGTAAAGAGAATTCAATACCCACATTGAAATTGTAGTTCTTCTCCCAAGTCACCTCTTTACGTCCTTTATAACGGGGGCTTAAACCTGCATTTGTTCCATCACTGGTAATCTGAAACAGGGTATGATAGGGAGTATAACTTCTGGTGGTTGAATTTGGCAAATACAGATAATCATTACCCTGTAATCCATAGCTGGCTTTCAGTTTTAATACATCTACTATAGTAGAAGAGGCTAAGAACGATTCCTTATTTAACAACCATGATGCGCCCACTGACCAGAAGGTTCCCCATCTGTGATCTGGATGGAATACGGATGAGCCATCTCTACGAATACTTGCAGAAAAGAAGTATTTTTTAGCAATATCAGAAGTTACTTGTCCGAAATAACCTTCCAGCAGATAATCTCTAGTATAAGAGGTCAGCTCGGTAATCTGAGCTGCATTAGCAAACTCTATATTCTCCGGATCAAGAAAGTTTTGCTTCTGACCATATAGATAGTTATACTTATAATTGTAAGTTTCATGACCAATCATTGCCTGGAGGGTTACGAGATTAAAGCTTTTATCCCATTTCAAAATCTGGTTCCAAGTGATAGCCTTACTATTTTCACGGCTTTTAGACCCAATACCGTTATAGGTAGCCCCTGAACCTCCTAATGGAGTAATAAAATCATCCGCTTGACCCCATATTCCGGTAAGGGCAAAATTGGTATTGAAAGTTAGATTAAACGGCAAAGCTACGTCAAATCTCGTATTGCCTATAAAGAAATCATTTTTGTACAATTCCAGATCATGAAGCTGAGTTGCCACAGGGTTGGTTTGTGCTCCATATGCACGACCTCCATTTACACCAGCCACAGCTTCACCAAAGTCATAAATTGGGTTGCCGTTTTGATCATACAGTGTATTTCCATCAGCATCTGTTTTATAAATAGGATAGATTGGCGAAATAGAACGCACCCACTGAAATGGGTTAGAATAGGCTGATCCTGAAGACAACCAATTGGACTTAGTATTTGAGTATTGCACTCCGGCTCCAAAATCCAGCCAGGGGAAAAGCTTAGAATCATAACCCATTCTGGAGGAAAATCTCTTGAAATAGGAGTTTTTCGCATAGCCCTGATCGTCCAGATATCCTAATGATAAATAGAACTTGGATTTATCATTTACCTCATTCAATGTGATATTATACTCCTGACGAGCAGAAGGCTTAAATAATGCTTTATCCCAATTATTCCAATCTTTGTCTTTATATTTTATAACTGCATCAGGATTCAATTTACCGTTTTCCAGCACAATTTGATCGTTAGGAACCTTATAAGCGTTATATCCTAATACTGTGTAAAGATTTCTTGATGCATACGCTCTCGCCTCTGCTTCAGTATAACGTGTACCATCAGATTTCAATAAGCTGAAAAGCGCACTATTATATAATGCGAGCCAGAAAGTTTCATAATACTGACCTACATCAGTTATTCGATCATAATCAGGTATTGCTCGGGAGTTTACACCACCTTTAATATCTACAGAGATGTTAGGTGCGCCGGCTTTACCTTTTTTAGTAGTAATAATAATCACTCCGTTTGCACCTCGTGCTCCATATAAGGCTGCGGATGCCGCATCTTTCAATACGTTTACCGACTGAATGTCGTATGGATTAATAGAATTGATAGAACCACTGTAAGGTACTCCATCTAATATAATTAAGGGAGCGCTCGAAGCATTAATGGAACCAATACCTCTAATTCTTAAAGTTGAGGAAGAACCAGGCTGACCTGTTGTATTAACAACAGTTAAACCTGCAACAGCACCCTCTAAAGCTTTAGCCACATCCGGAGCCTGAAACTTACCAATTTTGGAAGCATCGATGGTTGCTATAGAGCCAGTATAGGACGATTTTTTAGCAGTCCCATAAGCTGTTATCACTACTTCATCAATTGCAGCTCCCAGATGTTTAAGAGTAACTACATTTTCACCAACAACAGGAGTTATAGTTACTGTTTCAAAATTAGTAGCACTAATTTCTAGTTGGCGATTACCGACAAAAGTGATAGAAAAAACACCATCTTCATCAGCAGCAACCCCACTTACAGTGCCTTTTACAACTACAGTAGCATAAGGTACAGGAGCTCCTGTCTCGTCAACAACCCGCCCTGTAACCGTCTTCGTTTGTGCCAAAGCAGAGCTTAATAAGCCCATTAGCATTGCAAAGAGCAATAGAATTTTTCTCATGTAAAACTATTTGTATTTTAAACAATAAAGCAGCTAAATTTCCTGTGATACTGGGTGTCAGGGTACTTTAGCAGTTAGCGCTAAGTTATAATTTTTTAACAAAAAATTGACTTGGTCTTTACCAATTTTTAAGAAAAAACCCATGTAGATCTGATAAATAATTGAAATTTTTATTAGTTATATATTAGAAATGACCTAATGCAAAATCAGAATATTGATTGAAATCAATTATATTAATTATTACTTTGTTATTCATGTGTTTGCTTTAGTCTAGAAAAATTAACGCATATTTGCACATGCAATTACTAGACGGAAAGAATACAGCCCAAACAATTTTAAATGAACTGAAACTAGGCGTAGCACAACGTGCAGCAGCGGGCAAAAAGATACCTCATCTGGCTGCAATTTTGGTAGGAAATAATGGTGCCAGCCAAACCTATGTCAATTCTAAGGTCAAAACCTGTAACCAAATTGGTTTTATATCGACCCTTATCCAATACGAAGAAGACATCAGCGAGGTAAAACTTCTCGAAAAAATAGAAGAACTGAATGAAGATTACTCGGTAGACGGGATTCTGGTGCAGCTTCCCTTACCCGCTCATATATCCGAGAAAAAAGTCATTGAAGCTATTGCAGTTCAAAAGGACGTTGACGGGTTTCATCCCGAGAATATGGGTAGGTTGATTATGGGTGAAGAGGAGGCTTTTATACCGGCAACCCCTTACGGCATCATGTTGTTGTTGGAGCACTATAATATCCAGACTAAAGGCAAGCATGCTGTAGTGCTCGGCCGCAGCCATATAGTAGGACGCCCTATGAGCATCCTGTTGAGTAATAATACACAGCCCGGTAACTGTACCGTTACTGTGTGTCACTCAAAAACTCAAAATCTGAAGGACGTCTGCCTGCAAGCCGATATTATTGTGGCAGCTATTGGTCAGCCTGAATTTCTTAAAGCAGACATGGTAAAAGAAGGTGCTGTGGTAATAGATGTGGGAATTACACGCCTCCCGGATGCTTCTAAAAAATCCGGTTATCGTCTGGTGGGAGATGTTGATTTTGCTAATGTGGCGCCCAAGTGCTCTTACATCACCCCAGTGCCAGGAGGAGTGGGCCCTATGACCATCGCCGCGTTGATGAAGAATACTTACAAATCCTGTACACAAAAAGATTAATAACCTGATGGTACAGCAGGTAACAGAGTGTTTCCGTTACCTGCTTTTATCTAGCAATGCCCGACTCTGTAGCGTATGTCTAACACCCCTTCTTTACAAGCCGAAACATATTTACCCGTGATGGAGCACTTTTATACCTTGCAAGGAGAAGGCTTCCATCAAGGACGTGCCGCTTATTTTGTACGTCTTGGAGGATGTGACGTGGGCTGCGTATGGTGCGATGTAAAAGAAAGCTGGGCTTTTGAAGGACATCCTCTGCTGTCCATAGAAACAATTGTATCGCATATAAAACAGTCCGGAGCTCCTATTGCCGTGATCACCGGTGGAGAGCCGCTGCTACATAACTTAAACGAGCTTACTACAGCGATTCAAAAAGAAGGTATCCAAACCAATATCGAAACATCGGGTTCCTCCCCGCTAAGTGGTTACTGGAACTGGATCTGCCTTTCACCCAAAAAGTTTAAACAACCCCTCCCCGAAATACTACCCTTGGCCCATGAACTCAAAATCATTGTATATAATAAGAGTGATTTTGAATGGGGGGAGCAATTTGCCGCACAAGTAAGCCCTACCTGCAAATTATACTTGCAACCCGAATGGAGTAAGGCCGCACAGGTTACACCTCTTATTGTCGACTACATCAAGAAAAATCCCAAATGGGAGCTTAGTCTGCAAATTCATAAGTACATTAATGTTCCATAACAACTTTTTATACTCAATAAAAAAGCACACTGCTTAAAAATAAAACAGCGTGCTTCTAAAATTCTAAAAGCATAGGATTAGACGGATCTATCCTTTAATCAATGCTGAACTCAAACTGATCGTACGATTCGGTTCTCCATGCTAGATGTTGGGTTGAAGGGGAAATCGCAAACAAGGGTGAAAAGGTTTTCACTTTCACTGTTTTCTTATCGGGTAAAAACTCCAATATCCGCAACCACCCATCGCCACCGTTGCCATGCCAGCCACCTCCTAAAGCTTGGGCATTAAACACCATCTGACTTACATTCTTTCCGGCTGCATTTTTATCCTGCCTGAAACCTACATGCGCCTTTACATTATCAGGAGCGCCGATATGTCCGGAAAATACCAGCTGAATATTGGAAGATGGCTGTACCAGTTTACGCCAGATAGCAGCACCATAATTGCCTTCGCTGATTTTATAGTTCTCTTTCTCAATATGCTCATTTTTGGAATTGAGATAAGAATGCGTAAGAATAATAGCCGTATGGTCTTTGTATTTATCCTGCGCTAGCGTGTGTTTGGCCCAGCTTAAGATAGTGTCGCGTGGAGCAAACTCCAATGTCATCAGCAAAAACTTTCTACCCTGCGGTGATGTAAATTCAAATACTGCATTTTCCAGCGTGGGTACCCCCTCGGCGTTGAGCGCCACCTCACGAATACCTTTCTGAGTTAAGAAGTTTTTATCCACCGGAAAATACTTATTGTATTGCGTGCGGCGAACACTAATATTGCTATAACCATAATCATGATTGCCGGCTGCAAGCATATAAGGTACCTTACCATCCAACCTGCTAAATCCTCTTGCAACAGCTTCCCATTGCTTCTTACTGGGCTGATTTACCGAAACACCATTAGGATTGATAATTTCGTTTTGCTCCACCAAATCTCCTGTACACATTACCAGTTTAATATTCAGCTTATCGATATTTTCACTAATCCATGCCGTCATAAGTTCAAAGATGGGCTGATTACGTTCAAACTTCTGATAAGTCTGAGGATCCGGCAGTAAAATCATAGTCCAGGAATTTGGGTCCGATAAAGCCGGAGGTTCATATTGCTTCTGCTGAGCATGAACAGCTAACTTAAAGCAAACAATCAATAACGCAAATAACCAGAATTGACGAAAGTATTTATTCATGATTATATTTTCTTTTAAGTGAATTTAGACCTAAGTCTTTCGTTCTTTTCCTTCTAGAAAACAGACCACTCCTTCTTCATGGGTCTCGTTAATAATTGATTGGCTGTCTCATTATTGGTGAATCGTTCTTTTACAGGATCCCACTTTAGATATTCTTTTACTTCGAATGCAATGTTACCAATATTGCACACCGTAGCGGTACGATGGCCTGTTTCAATATCTGCCACCGGTTCTGTACGCATACGCATAGCATTTATGAAATCTTTATAATGATCTTCACTATAATACACTCTTTTTTCATTGGAGCCTATTTTATGATCGCGCAACTGTTCGGGATTGGTTTCTAGCTTTCTTCTTTGTACGTCCAAAGTGCCTTTAGTACCGATAAATCTTACGGCATGATTTTTTCCAAAGTTTTCTTTGGTCATCACAATACCATTAGCATAGCGATAGGTTAAAGCGGTAGCACCATTTACGCCTGGTGGTGTAATGTCTACGGGACCGCTTCTGTCCATATCTAGCGCCCATTGTGCAATATCAAACATGTGTGCCCCCCAATCTGTCATATCACCGCCACCAAGACCTTTATAATTGCGCCATTTAGCCCATACTGGATTATCTAAGGCCGGATTCAGCAAATTGTTATAATGCACATATTCCGTATTGGGGCCTAACCACATATTCCAATCCAGATCTGCAGGCAACTGCTCTTCGGGTAAATCATAAGGAACGGGGGGAGCTCCCACACTTACCTGCACCTTGGTAATTTCACCAAGATAGCCGTTACGTACCAATTCCACCGCCTGCCTGAACTCTGGCCAGGAACGCTGCATACTACCGGTTTGAAATACTCTCTTGTATTTTTTTACCGCATTCACCATAGCGCGTCCTTCGGTCACAGTAAGCGACAGTGGTTTTTCACAGTAAATATCTTTTCCGGCTTTGGCTGCCATTACAGTCATAGTTGCATGCCAAGCATCGGGAGTAGCGATCACTACGGCGTCTATATCTTTTCGTTGGAGCAGTTCTGTGAAATTGCTATAGGCTACACAACCGTTATAGGATGATTTACCGGTGAATTTTGCGTAATACTCGTTTACTTCCCTAACAAAAGTATCTACTTTTCGTTTGTATACATCACAAGCTGCTGCAATTTGTGCCTCACCGGTATTTAAGAAAGATTGTTTTAGATAAAAAGCTTGTCTTCCGGTTCCAATAAAGCCGAAATTAATCATATCGCTGGGGGGCGTATAGCCTCTACCCAATACACGACGCGGTACAATAAAAACAGACGACAATATGGCCGATTGGGCAAGAAATTTTCTGCGAGAAATAACGTTTTTTTTGTTCATGCTTTGAGTGCGTTTTTACAATAATCAATACATTTTTTTATTTCGGTGAGTGCGTCAGTTGCAGCATATTCATATTCGATATTACAAGGAATCGGCCAGCCTTTATCTCTTATCAATTGCAATACATCCACAATAGGTGTGTCGCCTTGTCCAAAAGGCACCACACGTCCTTGATTCTTTTTGCGGTCTTTAATATGAAGACAAACAATTTTATCGTGATACTTTTTAATAAAATCTACAGGATCATAATTCGCAGCAGTGAAGTGCCCGATATCTAAATTAATGCGTATAAAGTCCGACTTACCCTCCATACCACGCATAAAACTTTCAGGCGTGGCGAATTGATTGGGATCCTCTACATGGGAGTGATTATGCATCCCCACTTTTATCTGATATTTTCGGGCCAACACATCTATTCTGCCCATCTGATCTACTGTGGTGGAAGTGGTAATCGTATCGGTTCCCAATGTTTTTGCTATTTTGAATACCAGTTCAAACTCCTTTTCTGAATCTCTTTTATTAAACGTACCGTTGAACGCCTGAATACGAATACCGGCTTTTTTAAATTTTTCGGCAATCGCTTCAATCTGATCCATTGTTACTGTTTCGCGCCATCGTTTTAATCCTTCGGCATTGCGCTTCCGTTCCTCCGGGGTGGCATCACGCTTCCACATAAACTCGCGGGGTTCTACATGGCCTGTCCATAATTCACAACTCGTAAATCCTAACTGTTGCATGGCTGCGATAGCCTCGTCCAAATTCCGGTCGCGAAAGCTGTAGCTTTGCACACCTATAATCACCTCCTTATATTGTTCTTCGATTAAAGAAAAGTGTTGTAGCGAAGGCGATATCAACATGCCAGTCATTCCGGCCAAAGATATCTTACACCATTCCCTACGAGATATTGTTGACATGGTATTATAATTTATGCAGTAAACTCCTAATAGAATCCTTATCCAATTTCAGAAATATCAATATGCAAGCATCCCGTTATAAAAACCAAATAAGCAATCGTAAAAAAGCTATTGACCTTTAAAACACCAAGTGCTTAGAGCAATCTCATCACATTCAAGAAATAACATCCTTACCACGTTCCGAATCTTCCCCATTACACGTTCCTCAAATTTAATAAGTTCCAACTATTTCTGTATTAATTCTTTTTTATCAGTTTATTAGAGATGCCTTCAGGAAGCGCCACTGAAGTGTACCCGCATAAAAAAAACACCACTTATAGACATAAATGGTGTAATTCTCGAAAACTATCTGCTTTTAGGAAAGATGTGAAGGCAAAATTGTTGGCACCTTTCAGAAAAACTTACTCAGTAAGCAAAAGCCAAAGGAGCCACAGGCTTTTGTGATAACAAAAGTATAAGCATGCCGTATTACTTTATTATCGAAATCGGGAAAAAGCATTTGCGAAATGCGGAAAATAGGAAGTATTAGCTCTTAAAAGTTTGGGCCAATCTAGCAATATTTAAGCTACGAGCCGAGGCTTCGAAGATTTCCTTGTACACCCCCTCACGTTTAATCAGCTCTTCATGCTTGCCGCTCTCTACCAGACGTCCCTGTTTCAGCACATAAATCACATCTGCATCTACAATCTGTGAGATGGAATGCGAAATAATCACTACAGTACGGTTTTGCTTGATGGCATCAATACTGTTTTTAATTTGCTCGGTGGCGATAGCATCTAGGCTCGCTGTGGGTTCATCCAAAAAGATAATAGGTGGATCTTTTAAAAATAACCTAGCAATCGCAATACGTTGTTGCTGGCCACCACTTAAGAGCTGTGCATCACTTTTATATCGCAACGGAAGATCCATAATCTGATCGTGCAGATAAGCTTTTTTAGCCGCTTCAACAATTTCCGCTTCCGTAGCATCAATTTTACCATACCGAATATTTTCTTCAATAGTTCCTTTGAAAATGTGATTACGTTGCAATACCAATCCTATCTCGCTACGCAATGAACTATTATCATATTCTTTCAAATCAACACCATCCAGTAAAATGGTACCACTATCGGGCTCATAAAATTTATTGAGGAGATTGAGTATAGTACTTTTGCCCGCACCGCTGAGACCTACAAGGGCTGTAGTTTTACCTTTTTGAATTTTCAGACTTACATTATGTAACGCCTTGGTGCCATTGGGGTAAGTAAAGCTTACATCGCGCATCTCGAAAGTGCCCTCTGCTTCAGTAACCACATATCCACCATTAGCCTCAATTTCCTCATCATCTTCGATAATTTGAAAATAGGCTTCGGCATAGATAAAGGCATCGTTAATTTCATCGTAGATCCTGTGCAGTTGCCGTATCGGAGCGGACACATTATTAAACAGCATGATGTGCAACATAATAGCACCGATACTAATTTGATGGTTCAACACCAGATAGGCGGTTAAAATGATAATCAATACTACCCCAATCTGTTCGATAAAGCTTTTAACACCATCGTAAGTAAAATTCGTTTTACGAGTGTATAGCTGATTATCCGTAAGCTCCTGCTGGATAGCTAATTGTTTTTTTTCTTCAATATCTTCTCTAACAAAGCTTTTGATAACCGTAATGGAATCAATAAGATTCAATAATCCGTTACTTTTATTCTCTCGTCCCGATCTAAGCTGTCGCCTCACCCCCTGCAGTTTCTTAGCCTGCTTGGCACTTACCAGAAAATAAGCCGGCAATATAGTTATCGCTATTAAGCCTACATATACATTGGCCGTAAACATGATTACCAATGCCAGTATCGCATTACAGAATAATGGTAATATATCGATGAAAAAGTTTTGTACCAGTCGTGTAAGACTTTCCACACCTCGATCAATACGCGTCTGTAATTTACCAGATTGATTTTCGGGCAATGCAAAAAAATGCATGCGATAAGTAAGAATACGGCTGATGGCTTTTTGTGCTAGTGTGTTACTGACATTGATGCGGATCTTTTCGCCGTAGTATTTCTGCCCGAACTGAATGAAAATATTCAATAATTCTTTAGCAAATAATATGGCGGAAATAACACCCAGCAATTTTACACCCTCTTTCATGGGGTCGGGATGATGCAATAGCACATCCACATGATCCACTGTATACTTGAGGATTAACGGATTGACCTGTGCCGCCATTGCACCAATGAGTGTGAGCGTGAGAGTGCCCATCACCATGGTACGATAAGGCTTTACGAAAGGCCAAAGCTGCTTTACAATATTGACGAGGTTAAGTGTTTTGGAAAATGGTTTGGCCATTCGAATTTATTCTGGGTTGGAGAGATGATCTGTTATAACTAATGGATATACATTACAACCTTTCGATGATGCCTGCAATCCCCTGTCCACCACCCACACAAGCGGTGACCATGCCGTACTTTTTGTTTAGTCTTTTCAAGTCGTTTAAGATTTGCACGGTGAGCTTGGTACCGGTACAACCCAATGGGTGTCCTAAGGCAATAGCACCCCCGTTGATATTTACTTTGGTAGCATCCAAACCGGCTTCGCGTATAACAGCCAATGTCTGTGAAGCAAAAGCTTCATTTAGTTCTATCAAATCAATATCAGCTAAGTTCATACCTGCTTGCTTTAAAGCCTTTGGAATAGCAGCTACAGGGCCAATACCCATAATTCGGGGCTCCACTCCTGCTACTGCCGATACCACAAGTCTACCTATTGGTTGCAGTTGGAGTTGATTCATAAGCTTCTCGCTCATCACAATCACAAAGGCGGCTCCGTCGCTGGTTTGAGAAGCATTCCCCGCCGTAACAGTACCATTGGCAGCAAATACCGGTTTCAGCTTGCGCAGCGCTTCTATAGAAGTGTCCGCACGTGGTCCCTCATCCGTATCCACCACATAAGTGCGCTTTTGTTTTTTTCCTTTTTCATCCAGATAAACTTGCTCCACGGTTATGGGTAAGATTCCGTCTTTGAACACACCGTTTTTTATAGCAGCTAATGCCTTTTGATGCGAATGGTAGCTATACTCATCTTGGTCATCGCGACTGATATGGTATTCCTTAGCCACAGCTTCGGCTGTGAGGCCCATATTCAAATAATAATCGGGGGCATCGCTGGCAATATTGTAAGAAGGAACGGTTTTCCATCCGGAAGCAGGCACCATACTCATACTCTCGGTTCCGCCTGCGATAATACAATCGGCCATGCCACATCTAATTTTAGCAGTGGCGATGGCGATGGTTTCCAATCCCGAAGCACAATAGCGGTTGACCGTAACCCCGGGTGTTTCGATACCTAATGCACGCGCAGCGATAATACGTCCCATTTGTAGGCCCTGCTCCGCTTCGGGTACGGCATTGCCCACAATTACATCATCTATCAAAGCGGGCTCTAGTTGTGGCACACTCGCCATTAATCCTTTTATAACTTCGATGGCCAAATCATCCGGACGATAAAAGCGAAAACCGCCGCGCTTGGCTTTGGCCACTGCAGTTCGATATCCGGCTACGATATATGCTTCTGTCATGAGCATAGAATTTAAACTGGAAAAATGATTAAATAGTTGCATAAGCAACCGTGTATTTCAAACTTACGAAAATTGCATGAACCATGGATTTGTCTGCCATCAATAAATGACGAGCTATGCACCGCAGTACAAGTGAGTGACACAAGAGCGATGCGTAACCGTACCACAGCCAGTAACATAAACATCATTATACAACCTTAACATCACCTATATTTGCAATCGATGTATTCCCTACTGAGAAGATTATACTTTTTGTTTCCTGCGGAGAGGGCTCATTATATGGCAATGAGCCACTTACACCTGCTTACGGCTACACAGGCCGGCAAGAAGCTGGTAAGTGCCATTACAGCACCTTCTAAAACCATTGAGACGCGTTTTCTGAATATGGTATTCAAAAATCCGGTGGGACTAGCTGCCGGTTTTGATAAGAATGCCGTATTTCTGAACGAACTGGAAGCATTGGGATTTGGATTTGTGGAAATAGGCACCGTTACCCCATTACCGCAATCCGGCAATCCGCAACCACGCCTATTCAGATTGCCGGCCGATAGGGCTTTAATCAATCGAATGGGCTTTAACAACGACGGTGCAGATGCAATTGCAGAGCGACTTCGGCAATGGAGAGAAAAAAAAGCTGCCGTCAAAGAAAAATATCCGCTCATTATTGGTGGTAACATTGGTAAAAACAAAGTAACGCCTAACGAAGATGCGTGGAAAGACTATGCCACCTGCTTTAACAAACTGCATCATTATGTAGATTATTTTGTGGTGAATGTGAGCAGTCCGAACACACCCGGCCTACGCGCATTGCAGGATAAAGAATCGCTTAGAAAAATTATTTGGAACCTTGCCATGATTAACAATGGTAAGGCCGTAGCCAAACCTATACTGTTAAAAATAGCACCCGACCTGAACCAGGCGCAGATTGATGATGTGATTGAGCTGGCCGATGAAGTAAAACTGGATGGGTTGGTCATCAGCAATACCACTATTGACCGTAACGGATTGGTAACACCCGTAACAGAACTAGAAAAAATTGGAAATGGAGGCTTAAGCGGAAAACCCGTAAGAGCCAGAAGTACGGCCATTATAGAGTATGTGCATAAACAAACACAAGGATGCATTCCCATTATCGGTTCGGGAGGCATCTTTAGCGCGGTAGATGCCCGGGAAAAATTGGCTGCAGGCGCCACTTTGGTGCAGGTATGGACAGGGTTTATTTATCAGGGACCTACCATCGTTAAGCAAATTTGCGACGCTTTATAAACCCTGACATGGAAACATTATTTATCTCCGCACCGGAGCTTTTTACCTTCGATTCGCTGGTAAGCTTCATCATACTCGCAATACTGGAAATCGTATTGGGTATCGATAATGTAATTTTCGTAAGCATTATCTTGAGCCGCCTTCCCCGTAATTTACAGAAGAGAGGGCGTGTTACATGGATGATTACCGGCATCATCAGCCGCTGTTTGTTATTGGCCGCACTCAGCTGGCTGTTGTCACAAAAAGGCAAATATATTATCCCTGATAGCTGGTTTGGAAAAGGATTTGACCTGGCCAGCTTAGTAATGCTGGCGGGAGGCATTTTTTTGATATATAAATCGGTAAAAGAAATCCATCATAAGCTAGAGGGAGAAGACCCCATGGCGAATCCACAAAACCGTAAAACCTTAACCTTTGGTGTAGCCATTGCACAGATTTTGCTTATCGATGCGGTGTTCTCGTTCGATAGTGTAATTACTGCCGGAGGTACGGCCAAACATCTGGAAATTATGATAGCGGCAGTAATTGTGGCGATGATTGTGATGTTTACCTTCAGTCCGAAGATTGCGGATTTTATTGAAAAGCATCCTACACTGAAAATACTGGCTCTTTCGTTTCTAGTAATGATAGGCGTAAGCCTGATAGTAGAGGGTTGGAACTCCGAAAAAGCCCACGAGCTACACCTGAAAAACTACATCTACTTTGCCATGGCCTTTTCCTTTGTGGTGGAAGTGCTGAATATGATTATGCGCAAACGAACCGATAAACGAGTAGTACAACTAAATGCACCCCGATTGAAGAAAGAGCGTGATGAAACGTCTGAGACCATTTAAACAACATGGCAGCTGCTTATAAATTTTTTTCTGCAAAATTTTAGCAGCTTGATGCAAAAGCTATATTTTTACCCCCCCAAAAAAACGGGGTAATATCACACGGGATGTAGCGCAGCCCGGTAGCGCGCTTCGTTCGGGACGAAGAGGTCGCTGGTTCGAATCCAGTCATCCCGACTTTACTTTCTCTGATGCATTAGAAAACTGTTTCGGATAGCTTTACCCGCCCTTGGCTTTCCATATTCCTGTATTACCTTTCTCCCACAATTTCGTCAAACGTTCTACAATTTCGGGGTGTTCTGCTGCCATATTCTTTCTTTCAAAAGGGTCGCTGTCATAATCGAATAATTCAACTGTCGGTGTTTCGGTTCTGAAATATTTGGTGAGTCTGTATCGTTCCGTACGCATACTAATGCCGCGCCTAAAATAACTGTACGCCACATTTTCCCAATTTTTATCCTTAAGATTCTTTAATAACGGAATTAAGCTTCGACCATCAGATTGATGTTTTACTTTAACATCGCACAACTCCGTTAATGTAGGATAAATATCTACGCTGCTTACAATCTTCTTACAAGAATAGGCTTTTGTAACACTTGGTACTTTGATGATTAACGGGCTTCTTAAGGACCATTCCGATAGTGTATGTTTTCCCCATACTCTTTGGTCGCCTAGATGCCAGCCATGATCCCCCCACACAATGACAATCGTGTTTTCTTCAAGATGCAATTTTTTCAGAGCATCTAGTACTTTACCTATCTGAGCATCTACATAGCTAACCCCAGCTAAATAAGCATGTCGGAGTTTTAGCGCATAGGCATCGGATACAGCTTGCCGGAGCGATGCCTTTTCTTCGCCTTTCTTATACCCATTAAACTCTGCACTGTTGTGCAGGCTTGCCTCATTCACGCCCTCAGGAATATCGGAAAACGGTGCAAGAGGTATTTGCTCTTCTTCATAAAGATCCCAATATTTTTTAGGGGCATTGAACGGAAGATGCGGTTTAAAAAAGCCCACGGCCAAAAAGAATGGCTGATTGCGGCTGGCAAGCTCCTGCAGTTTTTGCACTGCCAATGCTGCGGTCAACCCATCAGGATATGCATCATCCGAAACATGGGCTGCTTCATAAGGTTTTACTTCACCATTTAGCGCATTTCTGTTTGTTCCATCAGTATACCCGAAAAATGCATTCCAGCCAGTACCCCATTTGCCAGCGTTAAACAACATTTCGTCCCAGCTTTGGGGCAGCTCCAGCCGATTGCTTTTGGGCTCCTGATACTTATAAATATATCCATCTGGTGCATGGCTGATTTTTCCAATACCTACCGTGTAATAGCCGTTTAGCCTGAATGCATGCACAAAAGTTTCCGGGTTAAAATCGGAGGGCACTCCTTTCAATTTGTGTTCCATCGCTTCGTTACTCAGGTCCTGCACAGTACGAGGTAATTTTCCGGTAAGTATGCTAGCTCTGGAAGCACCGCAAGTAGGCACAGTTACATAATGATTCATAAATACCACACCGCCCGAAGCTAGAGCATCGATATTGGGTGAATAAACGTATTTATTACCATAACAACCCAGCTCGGGACGCAGATCATCCACTGCTATAAATAATACGTTCCACTTGTTAGAAGAAGATTGGGCTGTAACTAAAAAAGTAGACCAGATTCCTAGAAAAAACAGTATTCCTCTCTTTATCATGCAAATCTTTATTGTGTCGAGCAATGTTAACGCATTAAAATTAAGACATCATTTGCGAACCAATGGTTTAATTGATAGTCCACTAATTTAGTAGGATAAATGTAAAAAGCCTATCTTCGCGAATATTTTTAATCGTTGTGTGTATTTTATGAGTGAAGTTTTATCAAAATTTGATAGTGGCACGGAGGTAGTAACAAAGGGTTTTCCTGTGTTTCTCAAAACAGAGGAGATGGATGTGCTCATTGTAGGAGCTCGAGATAGAGAGGTAGTACTACTAAAAACTTTATTAAAAAATTTACCCCAAGCTACTATAAGAATTCAGGCTGAAAAAATAGACGAATCGATACGACAGCTCGAAAGCGAGTTTGATTATGTAACTGTAGAAGAAAGACCCTATGAAAAAAAGGATTTGGAAAATGCCAATTTGGTTATTATTGCGGGGAATCAGCAACAATTGATGCAACGTATACAGCTGGATGCCTCCCAACTGGGATTAACCGATGTGCATATTCTGCAAGGAGATGCCCCTATGAATATTTTTGCAAATCGCGGCGTGCCGCTCAATGGAAATACAAAACGTAAAAAGCTTTCCTATAAAAAAATTGCTTCCTACGCATTGGGTGTTTTTGCTTTAATGCTCATTGGTCATATTATTTTTTCTTTCTGGCCCTTTGATGCAATTAAGCAACAGCTAGTAACACTTTACGACTCGCTGGGAAGCTCCTTCTTGATCATGCTGGCTGCAGGATTTGCTGCACAGCTGGTGGATGGAGCGCTGGGTATGGGTTATGGTGTAACCAGCGCCACTATATTATTGTCTGCCGGTGTAAACCCTGCTGCTATTAGTGGTAGTATACATACTGCTGAAATGTTCGCTAGTGGTGCATCGGGTTACAGCCACTACAAATTCGGCAATGTCAACAAAAAATTGTTTAAAACATTACTGATTCCTGGGGTAATTGGTGCTATTGGTGGTGCAATATTGTTAGTATGGCTAGGAAAACAATATAGTGACTGGGTACGTCCTCTATTGGCTTGCTACACGCTTTTCCTAGGAATAAAGATTTTATACAACGCTTTCAAAAAGCAAATTAGAAAAAAGAAATTCAAACATTACAGACTATTAGCCGGTGCCGGGGGGTTCTTTGATTCATTCGGTGGAGGTGGATGGGGGCCTATCGTTACTACTACATTAATAACCAAAGGCCGTAGCCCCAGATACGTAATAGGCTCTGTAAGTATTACCGAGTTCTTTGTTACCCTATCCAGCGCCTTTACATTTTTTATATTGCTAGGTGTAAGTCACTGGCAAACCATACTGGGTCTGATTTTAGGTGGACTGATAGCAGCTCCGATAGCAGCTAAACTCGCCGGTAGACTTCCCAGAAAAACAGCATTCATATTAGTAGGTGTATTAGTAATTATTTGGAGCATTCGAATATTGATAAAGCTTTTATAAAATTACTTCTTCATAATTGCTATCTATAAAAAAAGCTCACTATTTACAGTGAGCTTTTTGCTTTAAAAAAAATTTTACAATTTATTAGTCTACTCATTTGGTAGACTAATAAGTACTTTATATGTTTGCATCAGAATATAACCTATGAGGCATTCTGCAACATATTACTTCTACATTTCCGACATGTGTTGTTGCATACACATACCTGTCATGTGTTGCCGCTAGCTTACATTGCTTTTCGCTATAGCAATACCGGATACTCTTTACATTTCTTCACCACTAAATACTGTAATCACATGAGCACACCCACACAGCAATTTCACTTCAATGGTCAGATAACATCTTTACATATTGAACATTTGAAACAACATGGCATTATCCACTTTAAACAATTTATATCTTATCATACCGTAAAAGAGTTTTTGTACGAAATCTATCAAGTGGAGCAGCATTTATTAAACAAAGGCATTCAACAAGTCAATGGCATTCCTTTAAAGTTTGGTTATAATGTGGATGGCGCTCCGCTTATTCAACGCATAGCCTTTGCTTCGTTGTTCAGCAGTACACTCAGTAATTTTTTGAAAAGTGATCAGGTGCAGGAATTGACTAAATTACTCACGCCTTACGAAGGACGCATAGGAGAATTGGAAAAAGATGGGCTAGTAGTAAATCACTATCTGAATACCAGTGACAGTTCCTTTACAAGACTGGGCTGGCATACGGATAGTCCCAGAGATCTTTTTCTAGGATCAAGAATCAAGCCTATGCTGAATGTAGGACTACATTTAGACGATTGCCCTCAAAGCAACGGAGGGTTAAGAGTATTGCCCGGTACCCATAATAAAGGATTTTTCACCCTTTTCTTTAAGAAGAAATATTTCATCGATCACGAGCCCGATCAAAATGAAGTGGGATTGGATATTCAGGCCGGAGATCTTACCATACACGACGGACGTTTATGGCATCGTGTGCAGCAATCTCCTTATATCGGAGAAAAAAGTAGACGTCGTGTGATGTATATACCGGTAATAACGGGCGCTTATCAGCCCAAAACAGCCGATAGCAAAACACCGCTATATCACAGACTGGCTTCGCTGGTATTTAAAAAACAAGCAAAGAAAAAAGTGCCGCAATACGAACCGCAGTTAAATCCAACAATATGATCCCACTATTGATCCTATCAATTATTCAAAACTTTTTAAAAAAGAAAACAATAAACTGAATATGTCATACGCACTTGTTACAGGCGCAGCAAAAGGTATAGGCGCAGCAATAGCCATAGAGTTGGCAAAACTCAAAAAAGGGCTTATTCTAGTAGATGTGGATGAAAGATCCTTACACGAAGTAGCTCAATACATTCAAGATAAATACTATGGAGACGTGTTTCCTATAGTACAGGATCTATCACAACCGGATGCCGCACAGCAAATTTTTGAAAAAACAAAATGGTATCATCTGTATTTGAATATTGTAGTCAACAATGCAGGCTTCGGCTTAAATACTCCTTTTACCGAAGGCTCATTAGACGATCAGCTGAATATCATTGATGTAAATGTAAAAGCGCAATTACGCATTGTTCATACTTTCGTTCCTGTTTTAAAACGATTCTCAGAATCGTATCTGCTGAATGTAGGAAGTACTACCTGTTATCAATCCGTGCCCTATTTATCAGTATATGCAGCGTCGAAAGCGTTCGTGCGCTCCTTTACGCGCAGCTTGAGATATGAATTAAAAGACAGCACTGTATCGGTTAGCTGTTTGATACCAGGTCCTACCGATACCGCTTTCGTAGAAAGAGCAGGCATGAAAACACATACTTTAAAAACCGCAGCAAAGTTTAATATGACACCGCAAGAAGTAGCACAAGTGGCCGTTAAAGGATTGTTTAAAGGTAAGGCCGAAATCGTTCCAGGCTTTATCAATAAGCTCAATGCGGTCGTTACAAAATTTGTGCCTCCGCGTATTGTAGAGCATGTAGCGGCACAGATCTACAAACCCCGACCCGGAGAGCAGGAAGATAAAAAAGCAGTAGCACTACAATACTAACCCATCAACCATACCTTACACCTTAAAGCCACGTGGCCGAGTGGATAGGCAGAGGTCTGCAAAACCTACTACGAAGGTTCGAATCCTTCCGTGGCGTCAACGAAATTAAATATTGTATTGTACTCCGTATAGTTTTACATCGCAACTACCATAAAGGGAGGATTGGCAACATATCAGAGATAATCAATTATTGGTCGTTTCCCCTCATTACGATTAAGCTTTTCTACAAACAAGCACTCACCACCATTAAATCCTCCCTTTTTTCTCACACTATTTATACGAAACAATTCAAAACATACACCAGTTTCTATAATTCATTTGCTCAAAATGATACCCGCAGCATGCATTCATAACACATTATTATTTATAACACCTGCGGTGCATTAGTGCAATTAGGAGTAGATAATATATGCAATTTGAAATTCAAGGTAGATTTAATCGCTACTGTAGCTAATAGAGGAAACGATTTGCCTGTTATTAGACATGCTGATATAATCCTCGCATCTGCAGAAGCACTAATCAAACACTACGATCCTAATGCAACAAGTATTAACTTAGTAAATGAAGTGAGGGCAAAAGCAGGTATTACATCTTTACAGCTATCTGCATGCCGAGTGCAGAATCGTAGCGCCATGCGATATTTCAAGAAAGAGTGTGGGAGCTTCATGCAGAAGAAATGCATCGGCAGGATCTAATAATAAAAGGTACTTTTATCGGTGAAGCTCGACAAAGAGGACATAATGCTCAACATTATCAGGTTCTTTTCCCGATTCCACAAGAAGAAATAGATAAAAATCCAAATCTTAAACAAAATGATGGATATTAACTTAACATCGAAACACGTGTATGGCAGACTATTATTGATTGCCTCAATACTTCTATTGACAATCGTGTCGCGTGCGCAATCTCCTAATGCACCCAATATTATTGTTTTTATTGTGGACGATATGGGGTGGCTCGACACTTCGGTTCCTTTTGCGGGAAGTGTTACAGCTAATAACAAGAAGCATCATACTCCCAATATGGAACGACTGGCTAAAGAGGGGATGATCTTTACCGACGCCTATGCAGCACCGGTTTGTACCCCCTCGCGTGTAAGCTTGATGACAGGCATGAATGTTGCCCACCATCATGTAACCAACTGGACACATCCTCTTAAGAACACTGTCGCCGATGCCAAAAATCCTCCCTACGATTATGCCGACTGGAACATTAATGGCTTTAGTCCCATAGCTGGCATAGAAAAAACAGTTCATGCTACGGCATTACCTCAGTTATTAAAAGCCGCCGGATACTTTACGATTCACGTAGGAAAAGCTCACTGGGGTGCACAAGGTACTCCCGGAGCGAATCCATATAATCTTGGATTTATTGTAAATGTAGCAGGACATGCGGCAGGTCATCCGCAGAGCTATCTTTCCGAAGACAACTATGGAAATATACCTGGCTCAAAAGTAGCTGCACAAGCGGTTCCGGACTTAGAAGAATATTATCAAACCGGTACATTCCTCACAGAAGCACTTACACGAGAAGCTTTAAAAAGTCTGGAGTACCCCGTGCCAAAAAACAACCGTTCTTTCTTCATTTCGCTCATTATGCAGTACACACACCACTTATGGCAGACGTTCGGTACTTTCAAAAGTATTTAGACCGTGGATTAGACTCCGCCGAGGCAAAATACGCATCGCTTATCGAAGGAATGGATAAAAGTCTGGGCGATGTTATAGATTTTATCGAGCAAAAAGGAATTAAGAACAATACCGTAATCTTTTTCCTATCCGATAACGGTGGTCTGTCTTTACCTCCAAGAGGCGATAAACCTTTAACGCACAACGCCCCTTTAAAAGCAGGAAAAGGATCAGTGTATGAAGGAGGTATTAGAATCCCGTTTATTGTAAGCTATCCGAAGCTTGTCAAAAAAGGTCAGGTATCCCATACCCCCATAATCACAGAAGATCTTTTCCCTACATTGCTTGATATTACAGGCATGAAAAATTACAAGACTATTCAAAAAATCGACGGCAGATCTTTAGTTCCACAATTGAAAGAACCCTCTCTTGCGGATACGTCTAGAATTCTATTATGGCATTATCCCAATTATTGGAGACCGAGCAATTTTCCAGGCACCAATTATCACAGTGCCCTACGCCAGCATAATTGGAAATTAGTTTATAACCAACAGACTAGAAATGCAGAATTATATGACCTTTCGACGGATATTGGCGAGCAGAAAGACCTCTCGACCATTTATCCTCATAAAACAAAAGAACTGGTAGCTCTATTGGGCAAATTGTTGAAAGCTTATAATGCACCAATGCCTAAAGATAAAGTTTCGGGTAAACCCCTTCCTTATCCGGCAGATGCTGAATAATAAGCTTACTGAAGTGATTCCACTTTTTGACTCAACAAACTTCATCTAGTTATGAAAAAAATAAAATTACTTTTACTTGGCTTGTTCATAGGTACAGCCATTATCAATGCACAACATCAACAACATCCCAATATTATTCTCATCTTTTCTGATGATCATGCGTATCAAGCTATAAGCGCATACGGCAACAACCTGGTACAAACACCTCATATCGATCGCATCGCAAAAGAAGGGGCACTACTGGAAAACAATTTTGTAACTAACTCTATTTGTGGCCCCAGCCGTGCTACATTGCTTACAGGAAAATATAGTCATAAAAATGGTTATTACGATAATGGCGGGACGCCATTCAATACTGCACAGCTCGTATTTCCTCAACTGTTGCAACAAAACGGATATCAAACTGCATGGATTGGCAAAATGCATTTGAACGCGTTACCTAAAGGCTTCAACTATCTGAACGTATTAGCCAGTGCGGGAGGACAAGGACATTATTTTAATCCAACATTTGTAAACATCAATAATGATACTTCGACATACAAAGGCTATGTTACCAACCTCATCACCGATTTCTTCTTTGAATGGATGGAGCAGCGCGATCCCAACAAACCTTTTTTTGCTGTAATTGGGGAAAAAGCTACGCATAGGTCATGGCTGCCAGACTTACCCGACTTAGGAGCATATGACGCTATTGATTTTCCGCTTCCCGACGACTTTTTTGACAATTATGAAAGTAGACCTGCGGCCCAACAACAAGACATGACTATTGATAAAACAATGCGACTTAAAGAAGATCTGAAAATCGGTCAGATCTTCGGCATTAACCGAAATACAGACTTAAATGAAATTCGTAAACGCTTAAAAGAATATTATCCCAACAAAAAATTTACCGATAAAGAGTTGCGAAACTTTGCCCGCAATAGCGACTACAGCTCACTAGATGCAGAGCAAGCAGCAGCTTACCAAAAGTATTACGGAGAGATCACCAAAAAATTCGAGGCTCAAAAATTAAATGGTAAAGATCTTGCTAAATGGAAGTTTCAACGTTATCTCAAAGACTATTATGCAACAGCTCGCTCCATGGATCGGAATATCGGAAGAATTTTGAGCTATCTGGACAGCACCGGTCTTAGCAAAAACACAGTAGTTATCTACGCATCCGACCAGGGTTTTTATTTGGGTGAACATGGTTGGTTCGATAAAAGATTTATTTATGATCAGTCTTTAAAAACTGCTTTTGTAATCCGTTATCCCGGTGTTATTAAACCCGGCACACGCATTAAAGAATTTGTTTCCAATGTAGACTGGGCTCCTACTCTTCTCGATATCGCAGGAATTAAAACCCCTTCCGAAATGCAGGGAGCCTCCTTTCTTCCTATACTAAAACAACAAACACCTCACAACTGGAAGAAAGACATTTATTACCACTATTACGAATATCCACAGCCGCATCACGTATCACCTCATCTTGGCATAAGAACGAAGGATTATCTGTTAATACGATTCTATAAAGGAGTAGAAGGATGGGAGTTTTTTGATCTGAAGAAAGATCCAAAGCAACTGTACAATGTTTATAACCAGAAAGAATACGCACCCATTATCGCTCAGTTAAAATCCAGACTAAAAGAACTCATCATACATTATGACGATAAAGAGGCTCTAGACATTTTCAACACACCCATCTAATGAAAAATGCCTGCTGCATCTTCTTGAATCAGCAGGCATTAATTTTTTGACAAAGACTAATCAGGCGCTCTTCAACATATGGGCCTGGAGCCCCGCTGCCAACGACCGTATACGTACCAGTATAGACGAAACTTCTTTACGTCTTTCAGGCGAAAGATTTTCAAACAGCTCAATTTCATTAGTAAAATAAATATCAGAATCAATGATTTCTTGAGGTGTTCTTCCTGAAAAAACTTTCAGGAATAAGAATAAAATTCCCCTCATGATGCTGTTGTCACTATCGCCGCTGTAATATACTTTTCCGTCGCGACATTCTGCATCCAGCCATATCCTGGACTTGGACAGATGAATAAGTTTTTCATCTGTGCGAATGGACGTATCCGTAGGCAGCTGTGCACCTAAATCAGCCAGATAGCGGAAATATTGCCGCTTGTTCTTCAAATTGTCAAAGAGGGCTTCAAACTCCTCAATGATAATGTCCTGAGCTTTATTCAAATGCATAGCTAAAAGATTTGAACGTTAAGAAATGATCGGAACATGCTATCTTCTAAAATATTGTATATCAGCGCAAGCAATGATATCCGTTCGAAGTCTCTTCAATTCTGTGATAAATACTCTAATTATTCAGAAGGCTTGGGTCAGCAACAAACTGTATTATAAACGTACAATGCACTCTTTTTAGTGCATCAGCGATTGTAATTTTATTATAAAAAATTAACGTTAAATAATCGCCTCCATTGCAGCTGCAACTGCAACAATCTTCACCTATTAGGGCTGCGTTAGAACTATTAAATATAAGAAAATTTGTTGCAACTATTCTAATTTACCTTTTGCCCAATTACAAAGTTTTATACCTTTAGGTAATTACTGCATTTTATGGCTTCAGTGGAACATACTCAGGATGAATCTCAATGGTTTAAGGCAATGTTTGATTATGCCACTATTGGAATAATCGTTACTAATGAAAAAGGGGAAATCACCAATTTCAATCGACAGGCGGAAAAATATTTTGGTTATAGCAAGGAAGAAATTATCCATCAACCTATTGAAATTCTACTTCCTCCGGGAGCTCGAGAAAAACATATTTCCTACCGACAAGAATTCTATCATAAACCTTCCCCTCGTAATATGGGGCACGGACGGGATTTGTACGGACAGCGAAAAGATGGTAGCGTTTTCCCTGTGGAAGTAAGCCTCAGCCATTATTATATCGAAAACAAAATTTATGTTATTGCTTTTGTAATAGACATTACGGTACGTAAAAAGCAGGAAATAACTTTAGTGCAGCAGAAGGAAGAATTGGAACGTGTTACTGAAGAAATCAAAACACTTAATGCCACACTCGAAAAAAAGATTGACGACCGTACGCGTATGCTGCGCGAAACCCTGTCTGCTCTGGAGCAGTCTAAAGCCGAATTAAGCGAAGCTCTTAAAGCTGAAAAAGATTTAGGCGAGTTAAAGTCCAAATTTGTATCGATGGCTTCGCACGAATTTAAAACACCCCTCAGCACCATTTTATCTTCTGCCTATTTATTAGAACAATACAACGAATCAAACGAGCCTGCGAAGCGTATCAAGCATATCAATCGCATTAAAAACGCTGCGAATGACATGAAAATGATTTTGGATGATTTTCTTTCGCTTGATAAACTAGATGAAGGGGTGGTACAATGTTATCCCATACATCTCACGGCAAAAAAATGCATTGAAGAAATTGCCGACATCATTCAGGATATGCAAATCAATTGTAAACCCGGTCAGATCATCGAGTTTACGCACGAAGGCAATAATGATATCTATGTTGATGATCGTCTTTTAAAAAATATCTGCATCAACCTGATTTCTAACGCTATCAAATTTTCCCAAGAAAATGGGATTATAAAAGTGCATTGTCGCATTCAGCCGCACGAGCTTTCTGTGTCGGTAGAAGATAACGGCATCGGCATTTCTGAAGAGGATCAGCAGCATTTATTTGAAAGATTTTTCCGTGCCAGAAATGCCGTCAATATTCAAGGTACAGGCTTGGGATTACATATCATCGTCAAGTATTTGGAACTGATGAACGGACGCATCACCTTTAGTAGTAAATTAGATGAGGGCTCTACATTCACGGTCTTTATTCCGCAACTACCATCATCTTAAATATTTTTGCAGTACAATTCAAAGACTGAAATCAATCTAATGAAAAAAATTCTTGTCATTGAAGATAACGAAGAGGTAAGAGAAAATATTGCCGAAATACTGGAGCTTTCCAACTATGAGGTAGTTACTGCTGCCAATGGGAAGATGGGAGCCGAAATGGCTATAAAAGAAAAACCAGACCTTATCATTTGCGATGTGATGATGCCCGTGCTGGATGGTTACGGCGTCGTGTACTTGTTGCATCAGCAGCCCGAAACCCGTCATATCCCCTTTATATTCCTTACAGCTAAATCTGAAAAATCTGATTTCAGAAAAGGCATGGAACTTGGTGCGGACGATTATATTACCAAACCTTTTGAGGGCATAGAATTACTAAAAGCCGTAGAAACCCGCCTTCAAAAAGCAGAGCTGACTAAACAACACTTTTCAGCAGGGAATACGAACAATGTACCGTTTAATAAAACTACAGCGAGCCCCAATGAAAACCCGCTTATCTCCGGCAACAGGGAAGCTTACGATTATCGGAAGAAACAAATCCTGTATAACGAAGGGCAGCGTCCAAAAGCCGTGTATTATATCAAATCGGGGAAAGTGAAGATTTATAAAACCAATGAGGACGGAAAGGAATTTATCACCAACATATTAGGCGCCGGCGATTTTCTGGGTTATACCTATATCCTCGAAAATTTGCCCTACAAAGAAACCGCCGAAACATTAGAAGATGCGGAGATTATGATTATTCCTAAAGAAGAGTTCTTATCGCTTATTTCTTCTAATATCCAGGTAGCCCAGCAGTTTATACATTTGATGAGTAGCAATGTACTGGAAAAGGAAGAAGCACTGCTCAACTTAGCTTACAATACACTTCGAAAAAAAGTCGCCTACCAGCTCACTGTAATGCTGGATAAATTCAAAAGTGAAACACCCGGTACTAATGAAATTAGATTATCGAGAGATACATTGGCTCAGGTTACCGGCATTGCTACCGAATCATTGATTCGCACGTTATCAGATTTCAAATCGGAAAAACTCATCGATATAAAAGGAACGACTATTATAATTTTGAATGAAGAAAAACTGCGGCAACTCCCGTATTAAAAGTGATTGCTGACCTCCTCCGCAGCAGTATTTTGCTGTTCCAGTGTCCAGTTGTTAGTTAATGATGTTTCTACCCATACATTCCCACAACGTCGAAATACTTCGGCTCTCAAACCCAGCTTAGCAAATTGGGCTTCGAGTTCGGATACCGTTACCAATTTTCCAATGTTTATATAACCGTCCTGTTTAAGATTGGCAAAATGCAGTATGGCACGGGCTTCTTTCTTGCCTATATCATTACCGAGGAGCTTGTACAGCTCTATTCGCAAATAGGGATAATAGGCTGAAAACTGCTTCTTTATCTCTTCCGGCTTAATATCTTTTGCAATATACAGCTTCATTATAACCAATATTGCTGTAAAACTATTGCTCCGCCCAGAAGCACGTAATGATCATCATCAATTGACGAAATGATTATCATCAGGCTGCCCCTATAAAATGATAGTCTTAAAGTTTTGTAAATGGTTGTCAAAGCACACAAGCCTAGCCGGATAACCGGGTTTGATATACCCCAGCTTATCATTCATGCGTATAGCCTTAGCTACGCGACTACTGGACATTTCCACAGCTTCTTGAATGGTAACATGCAAATGCGTTACGGCATTTCGTACAGCATCAACCATGGATATTGCTGCGCCACCCAGATTGCCATAGGCATCTCTATAAAAGCCATCAATCATGGTGATACTAAGATGTTCCCAGTCGAAGCGTTGTTTTTTTCTACCCAGAAAAGAAGCATCAGAAAGCAAAATCAGTTTGTCGCCTTTTTGTTTGTATGCTATTCTAGCTGCTGCATAATGACAATGTCCTCCATCCAATATCAGTGGCGCATACACCGTGTCATTGTCAAACACCGCTCCTACCAGGCCACACTCTCTATGCCCCATTTGATTCATTGCATTATACAAGTGAGTAACCAAGCTAATACCTTTTGAAAAATAATACTGCGCTTGATCATAATTCACTGTAGTATGCCCAATAGAAATATTAATGTTACTATCGAGCAGCATTTGCAACTGCGCTTCTGTAAAACATTCCGGAGCAATCGTAATCATTTTTATTACATCGGCTCCTGCGTTTAAGATTGCCTGCAACTCTTCATTTGTAGGCTTACGAATAATATGTGCCGGATGGGCACCTCGTCTTTCTACATTAAGGAATGGACCTTCCAAATGCATTCCTAATACGCCAGGCTGTTTCTGGCGATACTGCTTAACAACCTCAATAGCTTTAAGAATGGTTTCAAATTCGGAAGAAATCAATGTAGGCAACAAAAAACCTGTGGCATGATCAATACAAGCTTGATACATGTCGTCCAAGGCAGCTTCCGAAACCTCCTTTGAGAAATATAGATCATAACCCCCATTGGGCTGAATATCAATAAAAGCGGGTGCAATATTTTTCCCCTCCACATCCATAACTGTGGCTCCGATAGGCACACGGTCAGTGATTTCCCTGATCATACCATTTTCAACAACAATGATCCGGTCGTGTATAACCTGCTCACCGTTATAAATAACGCCATTTACGATTGCATGTAACATAATATTTACCTTGTGCATTATTGAGGTATCCGCAAAAGCGCTGCGGCAGCCATGCCTGCAGTTTCTGTTCTAAGCCTTGTATCGCCTAAAGTAACAGGCCGATATCCTTTTGACAATGCTTCCTCTACTTCTTGGAGAGTAAAATCGCCCTCGGGTCCAATAAGAATAATAGATGAAGCAGTGGTGTATTTCAGTACTTCCTTATTTCCCTCTATACAATGTGCAATATACTTATGTTGAATGGCAGTATAAACATCATTACGCATCAGGGCGTCGAAGAGCATCGGTTCACAAGTCTCCACCAGCCAGGTTTGGCGGCTTTGTAGCATGGCGCTAATTAAAATATTTTCAACCCTCGTTGCTTTGATGTTTTGCTTCTCGGTACGTTTGGTAACAATCGGTATTACCCGGCTCACTCCCAGTTCTGCAGCTTTTTCAAGAAACCACTCAAAGCGGCTGTTATTTTTGGTAGGAGCGATGGCAATGGTAACTTCCGGTCCGGTTCTAGGTTTTAAAACCGCCTGCGATACACGTACCTCGCAGCGCTTTTTATGATCGTTGGTGATTACGGCGGTTAGCAGATGTCCTTTCCCATCCGTAAGATGTACTGAGTCGCCGTTTTTCATTCTCAGTACTTGAATAGCGTGGCGCGAATTATCTTCGTCCAACACCACCCCACTTTCCTTCGGGTCATAATCTTTTATGTAAAAACAGGGAAGTATATCTTCAGTTTTTCGATGAAAAAAATGCTTCTCTATTTTTTTTAGAAAGGAGCATCGTCCAGCTCGTCATCTGTCATGGTGTTCATGCGGCTCTGCGCTTGGAACAGACGCGCACCTCCGGCACTGTCATCGTCCACCGGACGCCAGTTACCGCCCGGTAAACCTATTGCACTGAGCGGATCTTCATCCCATACAACAAATTTCTGGATGTGTAACAGTGCTTTCAGTTTAATAGTTTCTAGCGAACCGTTACGGTGTTTCGCTATTTTTACCTCGGTAAGACCTCTTTGGTCTTCACCTTCGGCATTAGAATGAATATCGTAATAATCTGGACGGTACAAGAACATTACCATGTCCGCATCCTGTTCAATGGCCCCGGACTCACGCAGGTCGCTCAGTTGAGGTACGCGACTACCATCTTTAGCACCCCGTTTTTCCACCTCCCGGCTTAACTGCGACAACGCAATAATGGGAATATTAAGCTCTTTAGCCAATCCCTTCAGGTTACGGCTAATGTTACTAATTTCCTGTTCCCGGTTGGCATTGCGGTTATCCCCTGTTCCACTCATCAACTGTAAATAGTCGATAATCACCAACCCTACATTATGCTTATTTTTTAGCTTGCGACATTTAGCGCGCAATTCAAAAATATTCAAAGCAGGCGTATCATCGATAAACAATGGAGCCTGAGACAAGCGTTGAATACCTTTTGTGTATAATTGCTTCATCTCATGCTCTTCCATTTTACCACGCGCAATTTTCTCCAGATTAATTTCACTCTCGGCAGCCAAGATACGTTGTACTAGCTGGCTCGCACTCATTTCAAGAGAAAAGAATGCTACGGCCGTAGGTTTTGAAGGATTCAGTGCTGCATTTCTAGCCAGATTGAGAGCAAATGCAGTTTTACCCACCGCAGGTCGCGCCGCCAGAATGATCAGGTCGCTGTTCTGCCATCCGTAGGTTACTTTATCCAAGGTTTTAAAACCACTCGGTACGCCGGTTATATCTTCATTCCGATGTCGGAGATCTTCAATACGCTGAATGGTCTGTACCAGCACAGAGTCTACCGGCTGAATACTGCTACGCAAATGTGAATTGGTAATTTCAAACAATTTGGCCTCGGCATCATCAAGTAGCTCAAACACGTCAGTGCTATCCTCATAAGCATCGTTGATGATTTCGCCACTGATACGTATCAACTCTCGCTGGATAAATTTCTGCAGAATGATACGAGCATGCGATTCTATATTGGCAGCAGAAACTACTGCATTAGTAAGCTTGGTTACGTAATAAGGTCCACCTACCATCTCCAGTTCCTCTCGGCTCTTCAGTTCTTCTACTACGGTAAGTATATCTATAGGCTGGCTCTTATTCGCCAGAGACTGCATCGCCCTGAAAATACGCTGATGGGCATCAACGTAAAAACACTCAGGCTTCAGTATTTCAATTACAGCATCAAAAGCATTTTTCTCCAGCATTATGGCGCCCAAAACCGCCTCCTCCAGTTCTCGCGCCTGTGGTGGTACTTTCCCATAGACCATAGTGCCTAGGTCTACAGCCGTACGCCTCTTTTGCTTTCTTTCTTTTTTATTTAGATTCGTTAAATCCATTGTTCATTAACAGCGACAAAATTCCTATCATTAGTTTTTACCAACGATCCACGGGTGCCATCCAACTTATATTTCTGTAAAAATGTTTGTTGTGGTGGTTGCGATACCCTTATCTCAGAGGGCGAATTTAGACTCAAAAAAGGGTAGAAAAAAATCTTTATTTCCAAACATTTTATATACAGAAAAAAGAAGGTTATTCACATGTTCAAGCTTTTATATATTTCGTACAATAATTGATATAGCAAAGATTCTATATTACAAATTATTGATATATTCACATTCTGTAATAATAGCAAAAACCTCAAGCACCCTGATTTCCGATACTACAGCATCCGATGGTTTGCCAATCTATTTTTTACATGTCGTCGTGTTTATCACTCAATATACATCATTTAGGTGGATGTATAAACTACTATTTATGAAAACCCGTATTTACTAGGATTTATAGCATTCATCTACATCTTTAATAACATTCAAAAACATACAATGAGTACTCCGTTCATATACTCTCATTAAGTGCTATAAATATGTTCACATCACCATTCTTCACATTTTTAAACATCCCAAAGAGAATTATTTTGATAACGCTAGCTCTTAAGCTTGCCTCCTCACTCATCATTAGCGTGTACTCCTTCTTTCCAAAATTTAGAGAAGTTTTTGTTTTACCGTATTGCACTGCTTCGCAGCGCCCACTAGCAGCCAATTGCTTATCTTTGCGGCTCCCTGAAGGGATATCCTTCAAACAAAAACATATTTCAGAAGATGACTATTTCATATAATTGGCTAAGCGAGTATCTGCCGGAACCGGTGCAACCCGAAAGGCTGAGCCAGATTCTTACCTCAATAGGACTGGAAGTAGAAGCTGTAGAAACATACGAGTCGCATAAAGGAGGCTTGAAAGGCCTTGTTGTAGGTGAAGTGCTTACCTGCGAGAAGCATCCTAATGCAGATAAGCTGAAACTGACTACCGTGGATATTGGGTCTACAACCTTAAAAATTGTGTGCGGAGCCCCTAATGTGGCAGCTGGACAAAAAGTAGTAGTAGCACCCGTAGGTGTAACAATATACCCCACCGACGGAGAACCCGTTACTATGAAGCGTGCTAAAATACGTGGCGAAGAAAGTGAAGGGATGATTTGTGCCGAAGACGAAATTGGGCTGGGAACCTCGCACGATGGTATTCTGGTATTGCCTGCTGATGTCAAACCCGGCACGCCTGTAGCCAATTTATTTGAAATTTACAATGACACAATTTTCGAGATAGGGCTTACACCTAATCGTATGGATGCGATGAGCCACTGGGGTGTAGCAAGAGATGTTGCTGCTTACTTAGCTCATCACGATAAGAAAACCGTTTCTCCCAAACTACCAGAAATTGCTAAACTTCCCCCCTTCAAAGGAAAAAGCCCTATTGAAGTATCGGTAGAAAATACGGCTGCTTGTCCTAGATACAGCGGTATCTGCATTAATAATGTAACTATCGGACCCAGCCCAGTATGGCTGCAAAATAAACTTAAAGCCATCGGCGTTAAGTCTATTAATAACATTGTTGACATTACTAATTTTATCCTCCATGAAACCGGACAGCCTTTACATGCCTTCGATGCGGACAAGATTGTAGGCAATAAAGTCATTGTTAAAACGCTGCCGGAAGGCACACCTTTCGTTACGCTGGATGGCAAGGAAAGAAAACTATTGGCTTCCGACCTAATGATATGCAACGCCGAAACCGGCATGTGTATTGCCGGTGTATATGGTGGTGCTAATAGCGGGGTAACCGAAAGTACCAAAAACATTTTCTTGGAAAGTGCTTGTTTCGACAGTGTAAGCATTCGCAAAACATCCTTTGCCCATGGCTTAAGAACCGATGCGGCTACACGCTTCGAAAAAGGAACCGATATTGCAGCCACTGTCGACGTGCTGAAAAGAGCTACCGCTCTTATATTGGAATTGTGTGGCGGTGAAATCGCATCAGATATTATCGATATCTATCCGGAAGAAAAACCCAAAACTTCCATCATTCTGAAATACCACTACCTCAAAAAGCTTAGTGGCAAAAACTATCATCCTGATGCAGTAAAAAAAATATTGAAAACATTAGGATTTTCTATTGAGAAAGAAGATATCGATTCTTTAACCATCGAAGTACCGTATCACAAACCCGACATCAGTCTGCCCGCGGATATTGTGGAGGAAATTCTACGTATAGATGGACTAGACAACATTCCTATTCCTAGCTCCATTACCATGACACCCGCAGTAGAGGAGCACTATGCAGCAGAACAACTAAAGGAAAAAGTAGCCTTTTACCTTGCTGGTCTCGGCTTTAATGAAATACTTACCAACTCCATCACTAATAAGGCTTATTTCTCCGAAGAAGAACTGGCTGCAGCAGTAAAAATGAAGAATAGCTTGAGCGCAGAATTGAACATTCTTCGGCCAAGGATGACGGAAACCGGTCTAGAAGTAGTTTCCTATAACCTCAACCGTAAAAATGAAAATCTAAAGCTGTTTGAATTTGGGAAAATTTATAGTGTCAATAACAAAGGGGCTTTTAACGAAACAGAACATCTCTGTTGCTATCTCACCGGAAAAAAACACGCCGATTCTTGGAAAGGCAAAGCTCCGGCTAATGACCTATATACGCTCAAAGGAGTTGTAGAAAAAGTATTATATCTGACCGGCCTTACAAATTTCACTTATCAAGAAACTAATGATCCCACCCTGCAGTATGGTCTGTCCTTATTGGCAGGAAAGGATGAAATCGGCCGATTAGGTTTAATTCATAAAAACAAACTTGCGCAATTTGACATTAAACAATCGGTATTTTTTGCCGACCTGAACTGGGAGCTGCTATTGAAAAAAGTAAAAAACCATCAAGTACAGTTTCAACCATTACCCAAGTTCCCTTCAGTTCAGCGAGATATTGCAGTAGTCATCCCCAAATCGCTGCCTTATGCCGCAGTAGAAGAGCAGGTAAAAAAATTAAATCTTAAAAAACTACAATCCATCCAACTCTTCGATATTTTTGAAAGTGAAAAATTGGGCGCTGATAAAAAGTCGATTGCCATCAATTTCACCTTCCTGGACGAGGCAAAAACCCTTACCGATAGTGAAATTGACGGCTGGATGAACAAGATTATTCAAAGTTTGGAAAAAGATTTGCAGGCAGAAATAAGAAAATAATGGCAGTAGTGCATGCAGCCCTTGTTGGAGGATGCACTACTCCTTAAAATACAAGCCTATGTCCGAAGTTCTTGAAAACAAAATAAAAGACATACAGGAAAAGCTGCAATTACTCCTAAAACAGCATGCTGCCTTAAAAAAAGAGAACCAGCAGTTAAAAGACGCGCTGGCGGAGGCCCGTCAGCAAGTAACCGAAGCCTCTAAGCTGGCTGAATCTCTACAACATCAGCTGGATGCCCGTAAGTACAGCCAGGCCTTAATGGATCCTGAAGAAAAGAAAGCCTTTGAAAAAAAGATCAACGGGTATATCAAGGAAATAGATAAGTGTATTGCACTGCTTAGTGTATAATGTCCGGTATTACAAGATTTGTAATCACTTTAACCCACTGCCATGGAACAAAAAAATCTCATCCCTGCAAATATCAATATTGCCGATAGAATTTACCGGGTACAGATGCTCCCCGACGATGAACAGGTTGTAAGACAATCTGTAAAGCTTATCAATGATAAAATAATGGAGTTCAAAACCACCATCCCCGGAAAAGATATGCAGGATTATCTTTCCATGGTACTGGTGTGGTTTGTAACCGAAAGCGCCAATAAGTCCGTATCCCTTGCCAATGAAAGCCTACTTTTATCTCAATTACAACACATCGAATCGGTTATTGAGGAAGAACTGGAAAAATAAATACCGTAACCATAACCGTTAAAAGAGCCTTTCTTTTTTACCCTCACACCTTCGCAGCGTCTTCAGCAATGGAAAAACGAGGAGTATTGAAGCCAAATTCTAATCCTCTCCCTTATTCCAAGAAGTAAGGTTGGGCACATATTAAATCCCAAATTTATTTTATCTTCGCCCACTGCCATAAGTGTCGTGGTAGTGACGTAATTTTATATAGATAGGTAGTATTATTTGTTAAGAAAATTTAAAAATGAATTTTAATGGATCCCATAATAAGTTTTGTTATAGTGGCTGTGGTTGCCCTACTGGTTGGCATTATAGCGGGTAAATTTATTTTTGCTAAAAGCACAAAAGAAAAGATTCAGGAAGCGGAATTAAAAGCGCAAACTATCATAAAAGAGGCTGAATTAAGAGCTGAAAATATTAGAAAAGAAAAAGAATTACAGGCGAAGGAAAAAATCGTTTCTTTAAAATCAGCTCATGATAAAGAAGTAAATGAGCGCAATCGCAAACTTGCCGAAACTGAAAACCACATTAGACAAAGGGAACAGCTGTTAATTCAAAAAGAATTGACGCTGGAAAAACAGGTTAAAGACAACGACGTTATTAAGGAAAACCTTAACAAACAAATCGAAATCGTCAATAAAAAACGCACAGAGCTGGAGAAACACCAGGAAGAACATATCCGGCGTCTGGAAAAAATTGCTTCGCTTACTGCAGAAGAAGCCAAAAGCCAACTGATAGAAACTCTTAAAAACGAAGCAATAACACAGGCAATCGGCATTCAGCAGGAAATTATTGACGAGGCAAAACAGAAAGCAAATAAAGAAGCCCGTAAAATTATTATTCAAACCATTCAGCGTACTGCTGCGGAACAAGCCATTGAAAACTCAATTACCGTTTTCAATCTGGAAAGTGATGAGGTAAAAGGACAAATTATCGGTCGTGAAGGTCGTAATATTCGTGCGTTGGAAGCCGCTACTGGAGTAGACCTGATTGTGGACGATACCCCAGAAGCTATTTTATTGTCCTGCTTTGACCCGCTTCGCCGTGAGATTGCCCGACTTAGTTTACAACGCTTGGTGACAGATGGTCGTATCCACCCGGCACGCATCGAGGAAGTGGTAGAAAAAACCCGCAAACAGATCGAAGAACAGGTAATGGAAATCGGCGAACGCACCGTTATCGATTTAGGCATTCACGGTCTGCATAAAGAACTGGTAAGAATGGTAGGGCGCATGCGCTATCGTTCTTCATACGGACAAAATCTGCTCATGCACAGCCGTGAAACTGCTAATCTTTGTGCTACGATGGCTGCCGAGCTGGGATTGAACCCCAAACTGGCTAAACGCGCCGGTTTATTACACGATATTGGTAAAGTACCTGATGAAGAAAGCGAGCTAAGCCACGCACTGCTGGGTGCTAAGTTGGCCGAAAAATATGGCGAAAGCCCTGCAGTGGTAAATGCCATTGCCGCTCACCACGATGAAGTGGAAATGAAATACATTATTGCTCCTATTGTGCAGGCTTGCGACGCCATTAGTGGTGCCCGTCCGGGAGCCCGCCGCGAAATTATGCAGCAATATCTGCAACGCATTAAAGACCTCGAAAATCTCGCTGTAAGCTATCCAGGTGTAGAAAAAGCTTACGCAATTCAAGCGGGACGCGAGCTGCGTGTTATTGTAGAATCGGACAAAGTAACTGACCAAGATAGTGACAGGCTCTCCTTCGAGATTGCACAAAGAATTCAGTCGGAAATGACCTTCCCCGGACAAATAAAAGTTACTGTCATCCGCGAGAAGAGAGCTGTAAACGTGGCCAGATAATTTATTCAGACCGTCAAATAAAAAAATATATCAAAAGAGGAGCTTAAAGCTCCTCTTTCTTTTTATGCAGTATCATTGTTGCTCGGTTCTACTACTCGCTAGCCTATACATTTCATGTTCCAGCAATAATGCCAAATAGTACGCACGACATTTATAATAAAAATTGATTTTACGGCTTTTGGCAAAAATTCCCTTAATAGGATTAGGAAACACAGATGTCATATTGGCTACGAAAAAATAAAAATCGTCCAAATCTTGCTCCAAAAGCTGTATACGCGTTGATACAAGCACTCCTAACCTGAGTAATGAAGTTTGCAATAACACAGCTCGCATTCCGGCGTTTGTTTTTAATAACTCTTTTTGAATATCCCTAATCAGTAAGGATTTCAAAGCAGCTAGTTCAGGCAATTGAGGATGTGCAGCCACCAAACGCGATAGATGGTATAAAATAATCGCCGCATCTTGATAATGCGGTGCCACATAAGGCGGTCGCTTTATATGCAAGCCTGCTCGTACCATATCGCTAATGAGGTGGATGGTGGCGCTATCATGTGCCCCTAATGGAAACCCATTATCCAGCACAAATCTCAGCCCATTTGCCTGTACACAGATGTCAAAATCTATTGGCATGTTTTTGCCAAACCAGGTAGCATAGGCTTTACGATTCTTATAGCGCTTGTAGGTATTTCTAATACGTAAGGTATTGCCATTAGCATGGCGAGCGATCAACTGTTTGACGGCCTGTTTAAGGCTGTCGGGAAAATCAGCAGAAAGGTAAATAATGGCCGTATCATCTAAGTCATCGGGCAAAATATATTTGCTTCTGCTGGAAAAATATTTACTGTTAGGAAAGTGCCTAGAAGGATTCGTCTGCCAAAAATTGTAAGTGGGCCCTCCTTCTTTGTTTCTGTATAAAGGATAATTAACAATTGCACGCGCTGCAATGCTGTCTACCAATTGCTGATTTTGCAAGGATAGTGCATCGCGAATGCTTTTCAAAGTCCATACAATAAGACCGGTAAAAAATATATTATCATCTTCTTTTTCGTTATACCGAAATCCTAAATAACAACGTTGGGAAGGAAACAAGCCAGCATTATAATAAATATCCGACTTACTTTTCTGCAAGCCTACAATAGCATTTAACAAAGAATCTACATAAGCATTCTGGCCCCGAATAGTCGGGGTTATTGATAATATCCATACGAGAATCCAACAAATTCGTAACATGCTTTGTTATTGTGTGATAATCTTACAAAAGTACATTACGGGAAAGCGTTTCGGCATCACACAGTGTGTATATTTTATTTCAGCAATTAATTTAAATTGAATAATATTGCCGCTCTAACCGGTGCAGAATTATATTCTCTTCCTTCATTACCGAATATCTGAAAAACCGTGAACAGAATATTCTATCTGCATAATTATTTATTCCGATGCTTGCCCGATAAAAATGAGCATAAAATATGAAGGGCAATAACAAAGCTGTAAAAATATTCATTCTAGGATTGTTGAGTGCAATCGGCCCCTTTTCGATCGACATGTATTTGCCGGGGTTCCCCAGTATTGCTAAAGAATTAAATACGGATGTAAGTAATATATCCTTGACGCTTTCCAGCTTTTTCATCGGTATTTCATCCGGCCAGTTGATTTACGGCCCCTTATTGGACAAATATGGTCGTAAAAAACCGCTGTATTTCGGGCTCTCGCTTTACATTCTTGCTACACTCGGTTGTGCACTGGCCACTTCGGTACATATGCTTATAGGGTTACGTTTTCTACAGGCTATTGGAGGTTGTGTGGGTATGGTAGCTTCAAGGGCCATGGTACGTGACCTGTTTGATGTGGAAGAAAATGCAAAAATCTTTTCCCTTTTGATGCTGGTGGTAGGAGTATCACCTATTATAGCCCCTACATTAGGTGGTTATATTACTGCAGTATTGGGCTGGAGGTATGTTTTCGGAGCGCTAGTGCTCATTGGTGTAATAATTCTGGTGCTTTGCATCACCATCTTGCCAGAAAGCAAAAAGCCTAACCCCAATTATTCTTTGGCTCCTAGGGCTATTTTAGGAAAATTTGCTGACGTGTTCAGACAATCGCAGTTCGTTATTTATGCGATAACCGGAGCTTTTACGGCTGCAGGCTTGTATGCCTACATCGCCGGTTCGCCACATGTTTTTATGGAAATCTTTGGGGCCAGCGAGGAGCAATACGGGTGGATATTTTCCATTGTTGCGGGCGGGTTGATATTAGCAACTCAGATCAACGCACAAATATTAAGGTTCACTACCAGCCAAAAAATCGTGCCCCGTGCCATTCTGCTGCAATGCTTTACCGGATTATTGCTGTTGGCAGGATTCATATGGCATTGGTGGGGACTTAACAGCAGCGTGGTAATTTGCTGTATTTTTCTGGCCTGCCAAGGCTTTACTTTCCCCAACGCTTCGGCCATTGCCATAGCCCCTTTCGAGCAGAATGCAGGTAGCGCATCGGCCCTGATGGGATGTATTCAGATGTTAGCCGGTACACTTTCCTCGGCACTGGTAAGTATTTTTCACAACGAAACTGCCATTCCCATGGCATTTGTAATGGCTTTATGCGCCTTTACGGCCCTGACGGTACTGGTTACGGGTAAGCGCATCGTAAAATATAAATGCAGTCAGCAACAGGTCGAAAAAAAGAGTACCGAAATGCTGAGCGAGATATAAAAACACCCTCTCAGCAAAAAGTTTTTATCACAGGGGGTGGAATTTTGATAAATTCCCCTTACCTTTGCAGTCCTTAAAAATAAAGTTATGAGCAGCGCAGTAGCTTTCGTTCATGAGCAATTGACTCAAAAAAAGAACTTCCCCGCTTTCAAAGCAGGTGATAATATTACTGTAAATTACAGAATTATAGAAGGAAATAAAGAGCGTATCCAGTCTTTCAAAGGTGATGTGATTAAAAAACAAGGAACTGGAAGTACTGCTACCTTTACTGTAAGAAAAATTTCTGATGGTATCGGAGTAGAAAGAGTATTCCCTTACGCTTCTCCTAATATCGAATCCATCGTAGTTAATAAAGTAGGGCAAGTACATAGAGCTAAACTTTACTACCAAAGAAAAAGAAGTGGTAAGAGCGCTCGTATTCGTGAAAAACGTATGGTTGCTGCTGCAGCTGATAAAGCATAAATCAGTTTTAAAATATTATAAATCTCATATAAAAATCCCGCTTAATGCGGGATTTTTATATATAGGATTGTTGACTATTTGAAAATTTTTAAAATACTAAACAACCGGCATAGCCATTCTTCTCGTATCTTTGATAACTAATTTTATCAATCATGACAAGTGTTCAACTTTTAGCTTTAGGTACTAACGAGGTTATTATCATTGCAATAATTGTGTTACTGTTATTCGGTGGCCGTAAAATTCCCGAGCTGATGAGAGGGTTGGGTAAAGGCGTGCGTGAGTTCAACGACGCTAAGGATAATGTAAAGAGAGAGCTGGAAGAAACAGCCAATACTATTTCTAGCGAACCTAAAAAGCCTGAATAACAGTATTCTATTTCGTTTATTTTATTGACTTTCAAAGCATAACCTCTTGCCGGATTTTATATCTATTGCAGATTATCATAAAAGACTGGAAGAAGGTAGTACCTCCTGTTTAGCTACTGTGGAGGAATACCTGGCTGCGATTGAAGCCAAAAAGCATTTGAATGCTTTTGTAGAAGTATATGCCGATGAAGCCAGAGCTCGTGCCAAAGAACTGGATGCATCCACCGCTCCAAAAGGCAAACTCCATGGTGTTGTTATCGGGATTAAAGATGTTATATGCCATAAAGGCCATAAAGTAACCGCCGCATCCAAAATTCTAGAAGGATTTACTGCTGTATTTTCTGCCACTGCTGTAGAACGGTTATTAGCCGAAGGAGCTATTATCATTGGGCGACTCAACTGTGACGAGTTTGCTATGGGCTCCACCAATGAGAACTCTGTTTACGGGAAAGTGCTCAACGCCGCAGATGAAACCCGCATTTCCGGAGGATCTTCTGGAGGGTCAGCTGTGGCCGTACAGGCCGGTTTGTGTATGGCCTCTCTAGGATCAGACACAGGAGGCTCGGTACGTCAGCCTGCCGATTTTTGTGGGATTGTTGGACTGAAACCTACTTATGGCCGCATCTCCCGATACGGATTGATTGCCTATGCATCTTCTTTTGATCAAATTGGAATATTTTCCCAAAATATACCCGATGCCGCATTATTGCTCGAAGTAATTGCCGGTCCAGATGAATATGACAGCACTGTATCGCTGAAACCGGTTCCCCAATATTCAAAAGAGCTAAAAAAAGAGCAAAAAAGCTATAAAATAGCCTATTTTCCTGAGGCTTTGAACCACGAAAGCCTTGACCCAGAAATTGGTGCAGCAATTAAAAATAAATTGGAAGAGTGGCAATCTCAGGGACATACTGTTGCACCGGTTACCTTTGATCTACTGGATTACATTGTTCCAGCATACTATATTCTTACTACTGCAGAAGCTGCATCCAACCTGTCAAGATACGATGGTGTAAAATATGGATACCGACATCCGGTACAGAACGACGCGGATTTGGATATATTTTACAAAAACAACCGTTCGGCAGGTTTCGGCTGGGAAGTGAAAAGGCGCATTATGCTGGGTAATTTTGTGCTCAGCTCGGGATATTACGATGCTTATTTCACTCAAGCACAAAAAGTAAGGAAACTTTTAACAAATAAGTTAACATTGATTTTCAATGATTTCGATTTTATCTGTATGCCTACGGCTCCCTCAGTAGCCTTTAAAATTGGGGAAAAAATGACGGACCCTATATCGATGTATATAGCTGATATATATACAGTTATGGCTAATTTAACCGGGGTGCCGGGGATTGCCTTGCCGCTTTTCCAGCATTCGCGATACCATATGCCTTTTGGCCTGCAACTCATGTCATCTCATTTTAATGAGTTACCTTTGCTTTCTTTCAGCCACAATATTTTGGCTAATTAAACGTTATTAAGGGAGCAAAATACCAAACAACCTTTGACTTCTTTAAAACATCTAAAAGGAATGACAAGTAGTAAAAAGACATCAAGGCGCTATGGATTGGTGGTGGTATTTTCTGCTCTTTCCACACTTTCATTTGCTCAAATTAATCCGCTGGTAACAGCAAACCCTGTTACCGCTAATAATGCGGCCTCATCGGTAAAAAAGGCGGATCCCAAAGATGGGTTTAAAAACGTATTTGAGAATACCAACGCGCTTAACTCAGCATCATCGAGTATAAAGAATATTAATTTCGATCATCTCAACCCGCAGGCACTTAGTTTTGTCCAGGATTATATAGAAAAACACTATGAATCTCTAATGGACATGCAAAATTGGGCACGCCCTTATTTTGATATGATGGATGATGTGCTCACCCAAAATAATGTGCCCAAACAAATGAAATATCTTGCTGTAATTGAATCGCATCTTCGTGCTTCAGCGGTTTCTTGGGCAGGTGCTGTGGGCCCTTGGCAGTTTATGCCAGCTACAGCCCGAACATTGGGGCTTCGAGTGGATCGCCGCGTAGATGAAAGAAGAGATTATCTAAAAAGTACAAAAGCTGCAGCTAAATATCTTAATTACCTGTTTGACATCTATGGCGACTGGTTATTGGTAGTAGCTGCTTATAACTGCGGCCCTGGAAGAGTGAATTCGGCCATCGCAAAAGCCGGTTCTAGTGACTTCTGGAAACTGCAATACCATCTTCCCGCAGAAAGCCGTAATCATGTGAAAAAATTCATTGCTACACACTATATCATGGAAGGAAAAGGTGGTGTAACCACAGTATCCAAAGAAAAAGCGTTAGCAATGATGGAAACTGTAAAGGACGAGGCAACTCACAAAGACGTGAAAGTTCAGACTATCAATGGCCGATATAAAGTGAAAGCCATTGTAAAATATCTGGGTATGGATGAGGAAACATTCAATCAGCTAAATCCTAATTTCGAGCAGGTTTTGGCCGCCAATAACTCGTACCAGCTGAAACTCCCGGTGGAGCAAATGGAAACTTTTATGTCCAAGAAAAATGAAATGCTTAACGAATCTATTCAGATGCTGATTAATCCTGAATATAGAAACTAATTATACAGTATTTCAACTCAAAAACGCAGGTAAATATACCTGCTTTTTTTTAAGATTATCAATCGGTGCTATCAAACGCCACAGCTTATAACATACAATCCTCCTATCTATCTTATGGCGTAACAGGATTAATGCAATAAATAACTTTCCCCTGTTTAAGACTTAGTCTTCTCATTGTAAATAAGAATTAAATAACTCCTTTCTTTACATTCAAAAGGCTACTACACAGGTCCTTCCAATAAATTCTCTTGACGATACCGACAATAAACGAGTCAACCTGCATATATCGTCGATTGTGAGCGGCTGGGGAAGATAGAAATAATAAAAAATCCCGCCTGAAAAAGCGGGATTTTAAAACTACTTAAAACCTTTAAGATCATTAGTCATATTTACTGCTCAACCACCTGGAAGGTAATCGGCTGCTTTCTGTAAGCTTTTACTTCACGTCCATTCTGAATCGCAGGTTTCCATTTACCGGACTTTTTAATTACCCGAATGGCTTCCTGCTCCATTCCGTAACCCACGTTAGTCAAAGCCTTCACATCACTTACAGTACCGGTTACATCCACAATGAATTGGATTATCACCGTGTAGTTTCCGGGAGGAGCACCATTTTCTACAGGCACCTGAGAATCCAAGTTTCTTTGCAGAAAGTTTACCCAGTTACCCGGATAAGAAGCATCTACCTCTACTTTGGTAAATACTTCAGGTTCTTTTTCTACAGGTTTAGCCTGCACCAGACCTTTACCGGCATCCACTGCAGCTGGCGGGGTAACGATACCAATATCTTTAATACCCTCTTGGTTGATGGTACCAATTTTGGTTTCCTTCAACTCTTCCACTGCGGGTGGTGGTTCCTTCACCTCTTCATCTTTTACGATTTTAGGAGGTGTGAACTGTTTCATTTCAATTTGGGGTGGAGGCGCCTGTTTGGGTGGCGGCGGTGGTGGAGGGGGTGGTGGTTCCTCCGGCTTCTCCTGTTGAATGTTTTGAATCGTAACCTCATTGATTTTTACGGCTTCGTTGTCTACCGCCGGTTTTAGTTGGCTTTTTACAATGGCTATTCCCGCAATCACTACAAGAGCAAGGGCGGTGAATGCCAAAGCCAACCACAACCTTTTCGGATAGGTTTTACGAAGCTCATATGCACCATAACTTTTATTGCGACCCTCAAAAAGAAGGTCCAAAAAGTCAGTGGTTAATATTTTATTAGCTTCCATTACTTTTTAAGTTTGTTAATATTGAGATGCAAAAATGCTCACATTCCACAAAAAGACGGTTATTGTCCAGCAGCAGCTGAGCCTACTGACGCATTTACAAGATCTAATTCTGTTTCAAATGGCTCCAACAATGCATAGCGTGATACTTTGTTGATGGTCATCTCATCCAGAATGTCGATCACTCCTTTATAATTTGCATCATCTGTAGGTTTAATCAGTACGAAGAAATCCTTTTGACGACAGTCGTTGGGATCTTTTCCGTCAGCCTTGGCTTTAGCCTCGCAAGCGGGGTCCGGAACGTATCTGGATTCTACCTCCTTCTTTTTGTTGATGATAACATCTCTGATTTCATTAAAGTTAGAGGATTTAAAGATCTGACTTGCGTTTTCATTGGTCAGTTCTCCCTCGTAATAGAAGATGCTATTATCTTTCGCTAACAAAATTGTAAGCGCTCCTGACATTTTCACCTTAGTTTGCTCTTCCTGCTTTTCAGTATCCTTTGGCATGTTCAGGTCCATTGTAGTAGGAGAGCTCATGGTCGAGGTGAATATGAAGAAGGTGATCAGCAGGAACCCCAAGTCCACCATGGGTGTCATATCCACCTTGGTGCTCAGCTTTTTGGCTTTCTTAACGCCAGGACCTTTTTTGTGTCCGCCGTCATCACCAGTATCTAAACTTGCCATAACTTTTCAGTTTTTGGAGTTAAACGATTATTAATTCTTTTTAGCATTACGCTCGTACCATAGCGGTGTTCCTTCAGGAGCTCCTTCCGGCATGGTTACTAGGTTGTACTTCTGCTCATCGTTTTTCTTCAATGCATCAATTACTGCTTTGAAAGCAGGGTATTTAGACACATTATCCCCTTTAATAAGGAATTTCACGGTTTTACCCATGTAAACAGTACGAGTCGCAGCAATCCAGTAATACAATTCATTGTTCGCTGAATCTTTTACCGGAATACCTTCCTGAACGTAAGACCTTTTTTGATCTTTAGAAAGTGCTAGGAATGGTCCTAGTTTGCTAAAGGGTACACCTATCATGTCTCCAGAGATATAGTTAGCAGCCTGCTCATCCGAAATTGGAATATTTCTGGCTTCAGCGGCAGCTTTGATAATATCCCTCGCTATTTGAGGGTCTTTTTGAGCCATGATAGAGAAATATACTTTATCATCCTTATCAATGCTGATCATTACAGCATCGTTCTCAGGCAATCTTTGTGAAGACACCGAGTTCGGCGTAGTAATAGGTACCGCCTCCGGTGGTTTAAATTTCGTTGCCATGATGAAAAACGACAGGATAAGGAACGCGATGTCCACGAAGGGCGTCATGTCCGTATCAGTCGATTTCCTGGCTATCTTAACTTTTGGCATATAAAATCACTGTTTTATTATAAGACGATACAACTCGGATTTTCCATAAAAAAGTTACAAAATTTTGCTCGTGTAATTATTTGTACAGAGAAGCAAAAGATTGAGTTAATGTAAATCCGGACTCGTCAATACCATAAGTGATATTATCGATTCTTGTAGTAAGCATGTTGTAGAATATCAACGCCAAAGCAGAAGTACCGATACCCAAAGCAGTGTTATACAGCGCTTCAGAGATACCAACCGCCAGCTGGCTAGAGTCTCCACCGCCACCAGATTCACCCAGTGCAGCGAATGAACGAATCATACCCATTACCGTACCTAACAGCGCTACCAGTGTACCGCACGATACGATTGTAGACAGGAACACCAGGTTTTTCTGAAGCATTGGTAATTCCAGGGCTGTAGCTTCTTCAACTTCTTTTTGAATAGCGATTACTTTTTGTTCAGTATCGAGGTCAGTTGCACTGATCATTTCTTTATAACGACGCAGACCAGCTTTCATTACATTACCAACAGAGCCTTTTTGTTTGTCGCACTCTGCAATAGCAGCGTCAACATTTTTGTTAGCCAGTTGATATTGTACTTTACGGATAAAGTTGCTGATATTTCCTTTACCTAATGCTTTGCTGATAGTAAGGAATCTTTCGATGGCGAAAACGATGGTCATTAAAAGCATACCAATCAAGAGAGGCACGATGATACCACCTTCGTAAATTCTGTGGAACGCATCAACTGGCCCTAAATGGTGCGGCCAAAAACCTCCCGCTGGATCTGGTGATTTAAACCCTGCAGGATTACCCATGCCAAATCTCCAAATACAATAACCAGCAATAATACATAATGCAGGTGCCACCCACGAAATCAGGTTTCCACTCTTTTTAGGTTGCACAGAAGTCGTTGCCGCTGCTACCGGCTTAGCTTGATTTTCAGCCATGATCTTAGTTTTTTAGTTTTTAAATATTTAAGCTCTTTAAAAAATAAGAGTACAATTCTAACAAAAAATAAATTACAACAAAATTTTTCGGTGATATTTTTTTAACCCTGAAAGTAACGCTTTTTAATGATTCAACACTAATTTATTCAAGCAGCTGTTTCTTCCCATCCACATTATTCCTGTTTTTTCATTATCATTATGTAAAAAAGACCATAAGAGTAGTTGTCAATCAATTAATTTTTCGGATATTGCATCAATAGTCACAACTAATATACTAATTCTTTTATTTTTTTCGTTAGTGACTTTCAGAATATTTTTCGAATAACAGTTTCTTAAAAAAAATTAACATTTACTATGTCACAAATTACTTTTAAAGGATCTCCTGTTAATACATCCGGCACGCTACCAGCAGTAGGTAGCCAGCTGAAAGACTTTACTTTAGTAAAAGATGATCTCAGTGAAAAAACACTTGCAGATTACAAAGGGAAAAAAATCGTATTGAACATTTTCCCCAGCATAGACACAGGCGTTTGTGCCGCCTCTGTAAGGAAGTTTAATGAAGAAGCTGCTAAGTTGGAAAATACTGTAGTAATCAATGTTTCAAGAGATCTTCCTTTTGCACAGAAAAGATTTTGCGCAGCAGAAGGTATTGCTAATGTGGAAACTCTTTCCGACTTCAGAGGAAGCTTTGGAGAAGATTACGGTGTAACACTAACAGACTCTCCCCTCAAGGGTTTGCTGAGCCGTGCTGTGGTGGTAGCAAACGAAAACGGAGCCATTGTTTATACCGAACAGGTTCCGGAAATCACACAGGAACCCAATTATGCAGCCGCTCTGGCAGCGTTACAATAAAATGTATTAGTGTATTTCTAAAGAAACCCGGTCAGCATACATGATCGGGTTTTTATGTATTTATTCAAAAACTCCTAACTTCGCCTCACATTAAAAGGAAATGGTGTCTTCCTATTTGAACCGTTTCCCCCACCGGAACTGATGGCGCCTACAAATTATGGTTATTTATTGATCATTTAAACCTATTAGTATTTGTAGGCATGAAACAATTCAAATCTTCTTTCGAGCAGTACGCTATTGCTTCCTATCTTTTAAAATGGACACTGCTGGTGTTTCCTGTAGCTGCTGTAGTAGGCTCTATGGTAGCACTTTTTTTGTGGTCGCTAGAAGTAGCCATCCATTATCGCTTTATACATCCATGGCTGCTGTACCTACTTCCACTAGCGGGGATTTTTATATACCTGCTTTATACGCATTGGGGAAAGAATGCCGAGCAAGGCAATAATCTTATCATAAACGAAATACACAATCCCGCTGGAAGTATCCCATTGCGTATGGCACCACTAGTGCTATTTACTACGGTAATTACCCATTTGTTTGGAGGCTCTGCCGGACGTGAAGGCACTGCCGTACAGATAGGTGGTAGCATTGCACAATTCTTTAGTAAAAAACTAAAGTTGTCTGCCGATGATACAGGCATTCTGTTGATGAGCGGCGTAGCTGCCGGATTTGGGGCCGTATTTGGTACACCCGTAACTGGAGCTATTTTCGCACTGGAAGTAATTACACTGGGAAAAATTAAATACAAAGCTCTGATGCCTTGTTTTATAGCCAGTGTACTGGGCGATCTAGTTTGCACGGCATGGGGTATTCAGCATACGGCTTACAATATCAGCTTCACAGAACAAACAGATAGTTTGCCTGTCTTATTTCATATTAATCCATTACTTCTTCTTAAAGTAATTGTAGCCGGTGTTGCCTTCGGATTTGCAGGATACTTGTTTGCCGAAACCACGCATCTTATAAAAATCTATAGCCATCGATGGGTACATAGAAAATGGATGATTCCAGCTTTAGGAGGCTTGACTATTATTTTGCTGGCTACTATACTGGGTACTGAAGACTATTTGAGTCTTGGTGTAGCCAACCCTCATACAGGCAGCGTTTCCATACTGTCTTCTTTTAATGAAGGCGGCGCCACAACCTTCAGCTGGTTCTGGAAACTGTTGTTTACTGCTATTACCATCGGTACCGGTTTTAAAGGAGGCGAAGTAACGCCGTTGTTTTTCATTGGAACTACTCTGGGCAATACCATAGCCGATCTTTCAGGAGCCCCCGTCGATCTAATGGCAGGACTGGGATTTATTGCGGTATTCGCGGCAGCTACCAATACACCTATAGCATGCACCATAATGGGCATAGAGCTGTTTGGTGGCGATCATATCCTTTACTATGCTGTAGCTTGCTTTACTGCTTACTATTTTAGCGGACACTCTGGGATTTACGCCGCACAAAGAATAGGCACGCCCAAATCCCAGCAGCATAATAAATATGTCAATACAACACTTCAGCAAATAAAAGAAAAAAAGAAAAGCTAAAAACAAGATAGGTATTGGTAGCCTCGCCCAGAATCGAACTGGGATCTCAAGTTCCGGAGACTTGCGTACTATCCATTGTACTACGAGGCCAACATACAATCAGGGGAAGGCTCTTCCGGGCGGCAAAATTAGGCTAAAAAAATTACAGGCAACCTCTATTAAACGATTATTTTCTATCAGTGCTAATACTAATGAATCAAACCTGCAGCATTAGTTGCAAATATTTTAACGGATATCGCCAGCAATATCACCCCGAAAAATTTTCTGATGGCTGTAAGACCACTGGGACCTAATAATCTGGATACACCGTTGAGCGACTTTAGAACAATGTAAATAATCAGTAGATTTATAACAATAGCCGCCAGAATGACCTGTATCTGATAATTCGCTTTAAGCGACATAATAGTAGTAAGAGTTCCCGAGCCTGCAATGAGTGGAAATGCAAGAGGCACTATTGTAGCTGCTTTTACATCGTCATCCGATTTAAAAAACTCTACTCCCAATACCATTTCCAGCCCCAGAATGAATATAACTATGGAGCCCGCCACAGCAAAGGATTTTACATCTAGCCCCAGTATATCCAATATGGGGCCTCCCATAAACAGAAAGAGTATCATGAGCACGCCGGCAATGACCGTTACCCGCAATTCGCGAATACCTCCCGCTTTATTTTTAATCGATATCAGAATCGGAATGGAGCCGATAATATCGATGATTGCAAACAGAGTAAAAGTTACCGTCAATAAATCCTTGTAGCTGAATTGCATGGATAATGGTTTTTAAAAGACACACTCTTTATATCATTCATACAATAAATATAATAATTCTTTAGCTGGTAATGAGCATGTGAAAATAACAACGCCATGTAACATTGCCTTATATAAACAATATTACATGGCATTGGTTGACGTATAAGCCGCTACAAAGAACACCTCAAACCAGCTAAAAAGTTAAAACGACGGCTATTATATCCATATACATCAAAATATTTTTGATCGGTGATGTTGCGAAAATCTCCAAACAACTTCAGCCAACGGTTTACTTTATACGCCACATAACAATCTACGGTATAATAGGCCGGCATGGGATTGGGCCCACCCAAATCATACTCCCCTGCAAGACGCTCCCCTACAAAGCGGAATGCCGGTGCAAGGGTAAGCCGGGAAGAGGGATTTAAAGTAAGCGTACTATTGAAGGTAAAATTAGGCCTGCGGTAAAGGTTACGGATTTTTTCACCATCGTTAGTACCATTCCCATTGATGTACGAAAAGTTGTTCACCCAACGGCCTATATTATCCACTACCACATTGCTCTCCACCTCAAAACCGTAATCGTGTTGTTCGTCACGATTTCGGTATTGGCTGACATAAGTATCAGGATTAGTATAGAAAATGATCAAATCCTTAATATCCCTTTTAAATGCCACAATGCGTAAATGATTGCGATTATCGTTCATAAAAGTCTGCAACCCTAATTCGTAGTTGATACTTTTTTCAGGCTTCAAGTCTCTGTTTCCATACTCGCTGTACAGCTGATACAATGAAGGCGTATTATATCCGCTGGATACGTTTAAAAAAACAATGGCCCCATCACCTATGTGATATGAAGGGTTGAAGGTAAAAGTGGTATTATTACCATATACGCTAAAATGATTATAGCGCCCACCTATCTCAATATTAAAACGCTTTAATTCTGCAAGTAATAGAGATGCATATACAGAAAGATTGCGTGCTTTGGCCGAATCGCTGCTAATTGGCAATGCATCATAAGGTCCGTAATTGGATATGCTCGTGTAATGCTGATCGGTTTTTTGTGCGATATACTGCACACCTCCTACTATGGAGGCGTGCGAAGAGAAGTGGTAGTTACCATACAATTCCGTTACCGAAGACAATCCCTTATATCCAGCATCTGACCAGACGGTATAGTAAGTAGCCGCCGGATCCAGACGCAGTGCTCCCACATCTGTGCTATCATCATAGTGAAAACGATCGGAACGCACAAAGCTTTGTGTAAGGTGTAACGTAGTTTTGCCGCGCTTATAATGTAGCCCCAGATTATTGATGAAGGTCTTGCTTCGAGCAGTGATATCATAATCATCGGCATAGGCACCAGCATCTGCATCAGCTTTATATTGACCGTAATTACTCATCAATTGTATCGAGAGTACATCAGAAATACGATACTGCAGATTGGCCTGAAAGTTATTTTGCCTTAATCCGTCTTTGTCAAACGAACGGCCGCCAATACTATCATATGCTGCAGAAAAACCATCGGTCTGCGTACGGTTATATATAACATTATACGAGAAACGCTTTATACTTCCTTTGATACTAACATCGCCTTGAAAAGTGTTGTAAGTTCCGTATGCTAGTGATACGGACGGGGATATGGATTTTTCTCCTCCCTTTTTAGTAATGATATTAATCACACCTGCTACGGCCGCACTCCCCCAAAGTGTACTTTGTGCACCTTTTAATATTTCGATACGCTCGATATGCTCGGGCTTAATATTGTTCAGGTCGTAAATATTGGTAATAAAAGACGGATCCTGCAGTGGAATACCATCAATCAAGAACAAAGTATTGCCCGTAGCTGCACCACGCATATAAAACTCTTGATTGGATGCAGGAGCATTATTGGCGCCTACTGTAAAGAGACCTGCATACTGATTTAGAATTTCGGTGAGGGATTTACCGGGATTGTTTTCCAACGTCGCTCTGTCAATTACGGTAATTACTTTACCGGTTTGAGATTGCTTTTGTTCTTTTCTGGTAGCGGTAACTACCACTTCGTCCAAGTCTTTGTTAACGGTTTCGTGCTGAGCGTGTAGTGTGCCATGAAGTATAACAGCAGCCACTACTAAAATTTTCCTTTTCATGCGTGATAAATTTTAGTTTGACTGCTCTCGGAAAGAAAAAGAAGGAGAGGTATAAACGCAAAAGAGCGGTTACATCTCATGCTTTTCACCCGAAAGCCTGATTCGTAATAGTGATTTCTGGCAGGTCTTCTGGCTTGGGCCGCTTCAACACCTTCCCATCCCTACCGGACAGTGGTTCTTTGTTGAAACTTCTTTCCAATCTGAAAGAGCCCTTACAGCTACGGGGATAGCGCCGGACTTTCACCGGACTTCCCTTTTAACTCCGCATACAACGGAGACCAAAAACCGCAGCAAAAGTAAGAAAATGCTAAATACACCAGCTTAATTTCATTACAAAAAATATAAGAGGCATATCCTTAAATAATAATGCACCCACATCTATGGGTGCATTATCCTTCACTAAGCCGTATTAAAAAGTTTTTACTGCATCGCCCAAATCATATACAACTGCATCAGCCGGTAATTTTGCTCGTAGCAAGGAGCTTGCTGCCGCACTTCTATACCCTCCAGCACAGTGCACTACTATTGGTTTACCGGAAGGGATCTTATCAATATTATTTCTTAGTTGTCCTAAAGGAATTGCGATGCTATTTTCGAAGATTCGGCGCTTCTTCACTTCGGTGTCGTTACGCACATCTACAATGGTGTAATCGTCGGGGTGCTTTCTAAATTCTTCCACATCCAGTAATGGTTGTGCCAATGAGCCGGTATTAACAATAAAAGCATGTTGTATACTGGTTTCGTAACCAATAGCTGCAGCGCGTTCTATGGCCGTATCCACACTGCTTTTATCGGCAGCTGCTATATAAAAGGGTTCTCCTGGTTTTACGATGCTACCCAACCAAGTTTCGAACTTATCCCCTTTCATTAGATTCACCGAATGGGGTAGATGACCTTTTTTATATGCATCCTGAGGACGCGTATCGATGATTAATATTTCTTCTTCCAAATTTGGTACCATAGTACTAAAGGGTACTTTTTCCACACTTTCTTTAAACGGTGCTGCACCTTTGCGATTTAACTCTACATCAAAGGGGAAATAAGCCGGTATAAAAGGCTGATCCTCTAGAAGCTGCTGCATGAATTCTTGCTCGGACATGGGTTGTAAGCTCCAGTTGGTCTGCTTTTCGATACCGATAGTGCTTTTGGGAGCATCGCTCAAGTTTTTACCGCAAAGCGTTCCCGCCCCGTGCGCCGGATATACGATAACGTCATCGTTCAGCAAAGCCAGCTTTTCATGTAGCGAATGGTACATCATGCGCGCCAGCTCATTTCTGCTGAGTTGTATACTCCCCGCTCCTTCCCTTAAATCGGGCCGACCACAATCGCCTATAAACAATGTATCCCCGGTGAAAACCGCCTTCTGTATGCCTTCATGTTCCAGCAGAATACATATACTATCCGGAGAGTGTCCCGGAGTATTCAGTGCTATCAGACGCATCTTACCCAACTCGATAACCTGTCCTTCATCGAAAGACTGATGAGGATAAAAAGCGCCTACTTTTTCGCTTACATAAATTGTAGCTCCGGTAGTATTAGCAATCTCTACATGACTGCTCACAAAGTCTGCATGAGGATGCGTTTCAATAACACCGACGATTCTAGCATCATGCTTTTTTGCGTAATCATAATAGGGTTGAGGGTTACGGGACGGATCAATCAAAATAATCTCTTTCTGACACTCACTCAATATAGCATAACTATAATGGGCCAGACTTACATCTTCAAATTGCTCTATCTGCATATATATATGTTTTCATTATTTACATAATTAATGAGGAAGTTTATCCCTCAGGTACCCATATACCCAGGTACCGGCAATAGCACTTAACAGTACCACAAGCACTACCCCTACCCCAGTACCAATTTGTACAAATATGGGACCCGGGCAAGCTCCAGTCATGGCCCATCCTAGTCCAAACATCACCCCTCCGTATATCTGTCCTTTATTAAACTTTTTTGGGGCAAATGTGATGGGGGCACCATCAATGGTTTTTATATTGAACTTTTTAATCAACCACACCGAAATCATTCCCACTACTACAGCCGATCCTATAACGCCGTACATATGGAAACTTTGCAAGCGAAACATTTCCTGATAGCGAAACCAGGAAATAATTTCGGCTTTGACAAATACGACGCCGAACAAAACACCTACAATCAAGTATTTAATATTGCGCCACCATGGTTCCTGTACCATCACATCATTATCAAGGCGCACTTCAAAGTCGGTATCTTTTATTGCTTCTTTCATAATGGATCGTTAGAGGTTGAGAATAAAGGGTAATATCAGATTTGCCATAACAAATCCGCCAATCATAAAGCAAATAGTCGCTACCAGCGAAGGCCATTGCAGGTTGCTCAATCCCATAATCGCATGGCCGCTGGTACAGCCACCTGCATAACGGGTACCAAATCCTACCAGAAACCCTCCTACAACCAACATCAGCAATCCTCTTACTGTTAAGAAGCCTTGCCAGCTAAATATTTCTGAAGGCAACTGATGCTGATGATCAGTAATTCCATATTGATTCAGCTCTGACAATAAAGCCGGAGCCACCTCGACAGGATTGGGGTCCGGAAGCCAGGTTGCAGCAATAAAACCACCTAATATCAGTCCGGCTACAAAAAACAGATTCCACATTTCTTTTTTCCAGTTGTATTTGAAAAAGGAAATGTTTGCCGGAAAATATGCGGCGCATATATGACGCAGATTGGCGGAAATACCAAAATGCTTATTACCTAAGAGTAATAAAGCCGGCACGGTAAGCCCTATCAGCGGACCGGCCACCCACCAAGGCCAAGGTTGTTTGATCCATTCGATCATATATGATTATTTTAAAATCATGTGGTAATGAGTGATATCTCATGAACAATAATGTAAATCCCCATCAGCAATACAAACCACCCGAACCCCTTTTTCAATACACTACCATCCATTCTTTTTCCCAATGCGATCCCGATTAAAATGCCAGCGATTGACACACCGGTAATTTTTAATAACAACTTCCAGTCCATGTTATGATGCGTCACATCGTCGGCAAAGCCGATAAGACTATTGATGGTAATAATCAACAAGGAGGTTCCCACGGCTCTTTTCACCGGAAGACGCAATAATAATACTAATGCCGGAATCAATAAAAATCCCCCTCCAGCACCCAGAAGCCCAGTGACCAGTCCTACTCCTACTCCATAACCGAGTATTTTCAATACACTAGTATTATGCTGAGATGTTTGTTCATGCTCATGCGTCCTTATCATCGAAAAAGAGGAGACTATCATTAAGAGAGCAAAAAGCATCATAGTAATGAATGAAACCGGTATCGAAAGCCCACTTATACTTATCTCCTGCGGTAAATTAGGTATAATATAATGACGAATACAAAATACCGTCATGACCGATGCTAAACCGAATATTAGTACCATCCTCATATCCAACTTGTTAGTTGCCCAGTGCGTTATAGAACCTACAAAGCTGGTTACGCCAACTATAAACAAGGAATAAGAGGTGGCCAACACAGGGGGTATATCAAACAAATAGACCAATATGGGAACCGTTAATATAGAGCCCCCTCCGCCAATGAGCCCCAAAGAAAGGCCTATAAACAACGCTAGTAGGTATCCCATAATACAAATTTGCGTGTACGTTCTTATAAATAAAATGATATTAATCAGTTGTTTACCTAATTCAGAGCACTTATTTACATAACTAAGTCCATGCTATAGCATCGCTCTTGAAACCTTTGTATAAAAGCAGCCGAACAAAGATTTCCGAGTACCGGAACTTATCACAGTGTTCGGATTAATACTTTCGATGCTCTATAAACTTTACTGCAAAGATTAGCTTTTTATCATAATCCGCCCGATAAACTTATTTTTGACCCCCTAAGTACATAAAATGCGGTTTTTGATAGTTTTCCTGCATTCTAGAAACGGAAATTATTAATTACATATCTTCAATACGATGAAAAAGCAACTTGGCCTATTTGACCTTACTATGATAAGTGTCAGTTTTGTAATAGGCATGGGGATATTTAGAGCACCCATCAATGTGGCGCGTGCTACACCCGATGTTATCACCTATTTTTTATGTTGGCTGGCTGGAGGCCTAGTGGCTTTTTGCGGAGCGTTGACTTATGCCGAAATAGGATCGCGCACCCCAGCAACTGGCGGATACTATAAAGTATTTTCTTACGCTTACCATCCTTCCATTGCCTTTGCCATCAATTGTATCATACTTGTAAGTAATGCCGCTTCATTAGGAATGGTAGCACTGGTAGGTGCAGAATATATCGCAGGCATCCTATTTCCCAGCGCACCCAATATCAAAACCATAGAGATCATTACAGCAATAGTGGCCATTATTATATTCTATGGTGTCAACATGCTGGGACTGAGGATGAGTTCCCGTACACAAAATGTATTAATGCTTATCAAAATCGGCTTAGTTGCCTTACTAGTATTATCAATATTTTTTGCGGATCCCGCTCCTAGAATACAACCTGAAGGCGTAATATCGCCCACAATGAAAGAATATATTAAAGCTTTTGGAATTGGACTAGTGGCGGTGAGTTTTACGTATGGAGGCTATCAGCAGACCATTAATTTTGGAGAAGAAATCAAAAACCCCTCTAAAACTGTTCCTCGCAGCATCTTCTGGGGAATGCTTATCATCGTATCCTTATATCTGCTGGTGAATTACGCGTACGTATACGTGATAGGGTTTGAGCAATTGAAGGAAAGCAAAAATATAGCAGCCATTATGGCTTCAAAGGTTTTAGGTTCCAAAGCCGAAACCGTACTCTCTGTACTTCTATTTCTCGGAGTGCTGGCTTATATCAACGGCTCCTTATTAAGTAATCCGCGCGTGATGTATGCCATGAGTCAGGACAAGGTGCTTCCCTCATTTTTTTCATCCACTAATAAAAATGGGGTATTCAGCACTTCGCTTACAGTTTTTTCATTAATAGCTGTATTGGTGGTATTTTGGGCTGAAGAGTTTGATAAAATACTCAGCTTCTCCATTTTTTTAGACTGCTTCGGCATGGCTTTATCTGCCGGCAGTATTTTTTATTTCAGGAGAAAAACAAAACATCTTGACGGGACCGGCATCTATAAGATGAAACTTTATCCGTTAATACCCATTATATTCATTGCGGCCTATGCTTTTGTAGGAACAAGCATTGCGCTGGACTACAAAAAAAATGACCATGCAGCGCTGATAGGATTAAGTGTGTTGGCATTGTTCATGCTACTATACTTTATTTTTTATAAAAACACCAAAAAGAAAGTATTATAAAATGGATATTTCCAATATCATTAATGAGCTGGGAGAGGACAGGGAGCTTTATTTTAATGCAGTGGCTCCTCCCATTTGGCAGGCCAGCAACTTTGCATTTAAAACAGTAGAAGATTTTAGTAAAATTGCTGAGGATGAGCGCCAAGCCTATGTTTACAGCAGGGGTATTAATCCCACAACCGATATATTACGCAAAAAATTAGCTGCCCTAGATCATGCAGAGGATTGCTTGTTGTTTAGCAGTGGCGCTGCTGCTATTTTCGCCGGGGTATTTGCAAATGTAAAAGCCGGAGACCACATCGTATCTGTAAAAAATCCGTACAGTTCGGCCAAAAAAATGTTCGATGCTATTTTGCCAAGATTTGGTGTTACGGTTTCATATATAGACGGAAAAACTATTGAGGAGTGGGAAAATGCACGGCAGAACAATACAGTCTTATTCTATTTGGAATCTCCCAACAGCTGGACTTATGAATTACAGCCACTGGCACAAATAGCGCAACTCGCTAAAAAACATAATATCGTCACCTTCATCGATAATACGTATTGCACTCCCATTTATCAGAATGTAATAGATATAGGTATTGATATTGCCATGCAGACAGCAACCAAGTACATCGGGGGGCATAGTGATACATTAGGAGGTGTACTATGCGGAAGTAACGCCATGATGAAAAAGATTTTCGATACCGAGTTGATGACAATCGGTAGCAGTCTCCAGCCTTTTAACGGATGGCTTTTATTAAGAGGTCTTCGCACACTGCCTTTGCGTCTGGAACGCATCCATCAAACCACGCAGCGGATAATAAGCTTTTTGGACCAGCATCCTGCTATAGAAAAAATTATATTTCCTTTTCATCCTTCGTTTGAACAGTATGAGCTCGCCAAAAAGCAGATGAAAGCTGCACTAGGGTTGGTTACGATAATTCTGAAAAAATATGACAGAAGCTCAATCATCCATTTCTGTGAAAGTTTACGACACTTTCTGATGGCCGTAAGCTGGGGTGGTCACGAAAGTCTTGTGATACCCCGTTGCACTTTTATACCGGAACAAGACTACAACCCAGATAATGAATATCACCGCCACATACGATTATACTGCGGACTGGAAGAACCGGAATATTTGATTCAAGACTTGGAACAAGCACTAAAAACAATATAAGCTAACAAAGATATAGCAAACAAAAATCATCTGCTGGTGCATTTTGGCGGCTTTGGTATATCATTTGCTGAAAAGCTATTACACACTTTGAGTATAAAACACCATAAAAGATATGAGGTTCATTTCATGCTTTGTTATTACTTTTTTACTTATCAGCAATAGTGTTTATGCGCAAAAAAGCTTGCGATTAAAAAAACTAGTAGCTAAAAAATCGGCAATTTCATCTACTATTCCCTTATCGGTGGTAGAAATTCCTACCGGAACCTTTATCATGGGAGATGAAAACGACACCTCGTCGGTAACAAAAAAAGAACGTGTCAAACCAGTGTTAATAAGCGGCTTTTATATTTCGCAAACCGAAATTACAAACGCTCAATATAGAGAATTCGTGCACTGGGTACGCGACTCTATTGCAGCAAGAATTTTAGGAGGCGAATACATAAAAATCAATGGCAGTGATACAGCTGTAAACTGGAAATTGGCTTCTAAAATTAATTATAATAATCCTCAAATCATTGAAATACTAGGAGACTTCTTCATCGATCCCTCCAGATCTGTTGACAATAAAAGAAGCATCGATCCCAAGAGGCTGGTATACCTGATGCACGGCTTCAATTATCTTGAAGCAGCTAAGAAAGAAAATCGTGACAGAAACCCCACAGAATTTATTTACAAATATGAAATCCCCATTTATCCGGATACACTTTGTTGGTTACGCGACTTCGGTTACTCCAACAATGAACACATGGCCGTTAATTATTTCAGCAGCCCCAAATATCAAAACTTTCCGGTTGTAGGTGTAAGCTGGAATCAGGCAAATGCTTTCTGCGACTGGATTACCAAACAAAAAATCTACCCTTATCAAATTAAAAATAAACTATCACAAGGAGGCCGCTGTCGACTCCCAACCGAAGCAGAATGGTTATATGCAGCCAGCCTTGATGAAAGAACGGCCCAAGCAAACGCAAAGGCTGCGAAAAAGAAAAAAGATACATCTGAAGAACAACCCGCCAGAATATTTCCCGTAAACGTATATGAAGGTCAAAAAGGCAATATAGGGTTGTACAATATGACCGATAACGTTTCGGAATGGGTGCTGACCTCTTATTACGAAGGAGGCGAAAACTTTCAAAATCGTTTTAACCCGGATATTCAAATAGGTACACCGACAACACAATCTCGATTCCAAAGAAGAAAAGTGATTAGAGGCGGCAGCTGGAAGGATACCCCATCCATGCAAACTACCTCCAATCGCTCTTACGATGATATGGATGCAACACACTCTTATCTAGGATTTAGAGTTGTATTAAATATGCCACAATAAAAATCAACTACTATAAAACTTTTTTACAATGAATGAAGGAAGAAGCACAAACATTCAACGTTATTTGAACGTTTTCTTTTCACTAGGGGCAGTACCTGTACTTTTAGGTGCATTGTTTAAGCTTACCAACACTGCACCTATCGGCAATCCCGATACGTGGTTGAAATTCGGTATGTATACCGAAGCATTGGTTTTTCTGGTATATGCATATATGTATGCCTTTAAGCCTCAAGCATTAGATGACGCACCCCAACAGGAAACCATCGCACAAAAACAAACACCGACAAAAACTGGCAGTTCTCTTGCCGCACTGGATGAAATGTTGCAGGCAGCCGATATTACTCCCGAATCACTCCAAAAGCTAAGCGAAGGCTTTAAAACACTTGAAGCCAATATTATCAAAATAGCTAACGCTACTAATACTGTTGTAGAAACAGACGAATATGCCAAGCAGGTAAAAGAGGCTACTTTAGCAATCAACCGTGTTAATACCTATTACAACAAGCTTGCTGAAACATCGCATGCACTTATCAGCAGTGCTGAAGATGCTAAAGTCACACAAAAAGAAATGGCTGAACTGGCTAAAAATCTGCAAAAGCTAAATCAAATGTATAGCAGTATGATTGCAGCCATGCAAATAAAAGGATCCTAATACGATGATAAAAGATACACAACAAAAGTAACATCGCGTAGTCGTTAACCTTAAATTATTCATTATCCTATGGCTTTACCTAAGGAGCCCCGACAAAAGATGATCAATGTGATGTATTTAGTGCTTACGGCATTATTAGCACTAAATGTATCCAGCGAAGTTCTGAACGCTTTCAGAACCATGGATAAAAGCTTCTCCAATGCCAGTGCTGTCATTGATAATAAAACCAACACCATTTTCTCATCCTTCGAGTCAAAACTGAAAGATCCCAAAACGAGCGAGCTGGCCTCAATTTGGAAACCCAAAGCAGATAAAGCTAAGCAACTTTCTGATGAGCTGGTTGCTTATATAGAAGATTTAAAAACCAAAATAAAAAACGAAGCCGGCTCCTCTGGCGACCATTTCAATGAAAAAAACACCAATGCGCCAACGAAAATTATGGTGGATGAAACAAGCGGAAAAGAGTTACTCAAACGATTAACAGAATACAAAAACAATATATTGAGTATCGATCCAAAAATAGAAGCACAGTTTAAAAACAGTTTTCCGCTGGACCTGAGTATGCCTCCGGTACAAAACAAAAGCAATAATACTTGGGAGGCTGCATACTTTAGACGAACACCTGCACTTGCGGCCATCACTATTCTTTCCAAATTCCAAAGCGATATCAAAAACGCCGAGGCACAAGTCGTAGAATATTGTCATAATCAAATTGGTGAAGTACAGGTAGTATATGACGAGTTTCAGGCTTTGGCCACAGCCAACTCTCAAGTATTATATCCCGGAAGTGAATTTACCATTACTGCCGGAGTGGGAGCATTTAGTAAAAATGCAAAACCCTCAGTAACGATTGATGGCGTACAAGTACCTTTAAACGAAAATGGCCTTGCCGAATATAAAACTGTTGCGGGGAACCCGGGATCTTACACTAAAAAAGTAAACGTTTCGTTTGTCAAACCCGATGGTACTACTGCAACACTCACTAAAGATATTCAGTACGTTGTAGCAGCACCCACTGGCCTTACAGTAAGTGCCGATGCGGTTAAAGTATTGTATGTAGGTCTAGATAACCCTATTTCCATCGGTGGAGGTAGTGGCACCAATGCTAGCAATTTAAAAGTTTCAATCAGCCAAGGTACAATCACCGGTAGCAATGGCAGATACATTGCGCGTGTTACAACCCCGGGCACCGCAACAATTACTGTAAACGATGGAAAGAAAACCACAAGCTTCGACTTTCGTGTAAAAACGGTACCCACTCCTACGGCCATGGTAGGAAATAGTCGTGGAGGACGCATGCGTGTAAACGATTTTAAAGCACAGTCTGGCGTGCGAGCAGAGCTGGAAAACTTTGTCTTCGAAGGCGTAAAGTTTACCGTTACCAGTTACACAATCACTTTTGCAGGAGCCGGTTATCCTGAATTCATGTACAAAGCTGTATCCGGCAACAGTTTTGCTCCGGCACGTAGTCTTATTGAAAGAGCACAGCCCGGAAGTACGATTACTATTGATGAAATAAGAGCTGTAGGTCCGGGAGGGCCACGAACATTAGCTCCTATTGCGTTTAACCTGTATTAAAAAGTAAAGTACCATGAAACAACTTGTATTTTTTACTTTGTGTTGTGCATTCCTTTTAGATGTGGATAGTGTGCATGCTCAAAATGCACCGCGAAGTGCTTACGATACAACACCTTCACAGAGATCTAACAGAAGAAACAATAATCAGTCAACACAATCCAATAGCCAATATGCTACACCTTCAGGAGAAAGTGGTGACTATACGTCGCAACCTGAAGTCAATTTACCTATCGAAGTTGTCGAAGACGAAGGCGAAGGCGGTTTGTATGGTACTTATAAACCTTCCTTAAGAAAAGACAATATTTTGGAAGATGACGATATTGACAGTACAGCACAGCCTTTAGCTTATACGCCGCTCTATGCAGCTGATGCAGCTTTTCGCATAAGGGCATGGCGCACTATAGATGCACGTACCCCTCAAAACGCCAAATACTTCTATAATAAGACAATTGAAGGCGATAATGATAAACGATTTATCAACATTCTTCTTAAAGCCATTAAAGAAGACGGCGTACAGGCCTTCAGCAATATTGACGATCGATTTACAACTCCCATCACCTTTGAAGAAGCTCTAGCTGCATTCGGTGGAGGAACAGATACATCTGCCAAATATGACCTAGATGGTAATATCGTAGGGTATCAGGTAAGAAACCGAATGATATCGCCTGACTCTGTATACAAATTCAGAATAAAAGAAGAGTGGCTTTTTAACAAGCGTGATGGCAAAACCTATGTGCGCATCCTAGGTATTGCACCTGTCATTAGTTATACCACTTCTGATGGATATACACTGGAAAATAGCGAACATGCTGCATTCTGGGTATATTACCCCGATTTAAGAAAGACTTTAGTAAGGAATCGTATTACCAATCCACTAAACCTAGGCGGTTCTGTAACATGGGAAGAAGTATTTGAAAACCGTCTTTTTGAAAGCAGGATTATCAAATCCTCGCTTGATGCGGAGAATGGTTTTAACAATACACCCCTCACACCCGAACAGGCCGCTATTATAGAAGAACAATTGAACAATTTAAGTGCAAGAAGTTGGGCAAAATAGTTCGAATAAAATAATTATAACTATGAAAAAACTTATTCTAGCGTTTATGCTTATTACAGCATCTTCTATTGCTTTCGCTCAGACATATATAGCACAGAAAAACAGTTTGGGATTGGGCTTTGGAGCTCTATCCTATTCAGGAAGATTTGCTGTAGATGCCTCTCTAGCCAGTCACTCATCCCTTTACGCTTCTCTTAATTATCGTAGAAAAGTCTGGGATAAACTATATGTTCGCGGAGAATTGTTTGGAGGTCGCATGAGAGCCGATAATACAAATGTGCCCTCCCAAGAAGAGAAACCCTCCGGTTATTTCCAAACCGAAATGATTGAAGTATCGGCAAAAGCAGAATATGATTTCATCGATTTAAGCATCAATAACATCACCCCGTTTGTAAATGTGGGTGCCGGCGTTTATACATTATTCAATTATACTTCCAGCTTAGGCCCCAAAGACAGCAAAGACAGAACGGGCTTTGTAATGCCCGCCGGTTTAGGAGTTAAATATAAAATAAACGATCGTTTTAAGATTTTGGCTGAAGGCAATCTAAGATTCTTCTCTAAGAATCTCGACAACCGTACCGGTCCCGGCATTAACAATCCCAATAAATACTATAGCTTTGGATTCGGTGTTATATACGAATTATCATCTTCCAACCAATTATGGTGAAGACATGATAGCATCATTGGATAAAAAGGGTAGCAATTACTTGCTATCCTTTTTTATTTTTGCCTAAAATTGAACGCATGCGTTGATGGAGCGATTGCAAAACGGGCTGAACATCCGGTGAAAGATTGAGTATATATATACCTCCGCAAAATAGCACCAGCGCAAAAAGGCTTCTCGAAAATAAACCCGTAAACCCTTGCCAGTCTTTAAATAAAAACCAGGTAACAAGGAATACACCTAAAGCGAGGTTGATAGTATGCACCGATTTAGGGGTAAAAGGAAATAAGCGGTACTTTTTCCAAAGGAATACAATGCGTATCAGATTATACACTGTCATTGAAAGCAAATTCGCTAGTGCCGGCCCCAGTATATCCAATTTCTTTGTAAGAAAATAATTCAAGGGCAACATCAGCAGTAGTAGCACTACTCCGCTAAATAGTTCAAATTTCCAGTAATTAGAAGTGCCTATAATCTGAGCATTTACGCCCGATCCCATATCCACCAAGCGCATTAATCCCAGAATTATAAAAGCATGAAAACCCAACAAATATTCGGGTTTTAGCTTGAAAGCTATCACTGCATTCTGATAATTCAACGTAATCAACACAAGCATAAACGAAGCAAAAATTAGCTGGTTGATGGAAGAACGCTGATAGATGGTTTGTATGGTTTGCAGGTTTTTATTTTTCCAAGCTTGAGCCAGATGCGCTACAGAAGCCGCAATAATTCCACGCTGAGGAGCCTGAATCAAGCTGGTTAATATATAGGCCAGGCTGAATATCCCTACTTTTTCCATTCCGTTATCCAGTACTGCTCCTATTACAAAGGAGTCGAATACTTGTGCCAAAGTAAATATCAGTCCGCCACTATAGATAAAAAAACAAAAGCGTGCAATCTTCTTAATAAATCTTCTGGTAACCTTACTGATTCTAAAAACAAAAAAGGCTTTTTTGGTTACCAATATATAGATCAGCAACGTAAGCGCAATTCCCAGATAGGTAAAAGCATACAGTTTAATGAATGTGTCAAAATCGGGTATGACGTTAAAAAAAAAGAGAACAATAATAATAGTAGTGAGCAAACGCCATTCTACTTCTTTAACAAAATTGGTAAGAATGGATTTATGCAAACTCCAGGCATAAGCCTCAAAAACATTATAGAGCGTTAACCCCAACCCCATGGGAAAAACCCAGTAATAGTAAGTAACAAACAAAGGAGAATTGGCACTGTATTTCCGATATACTAATTCTTTAAAACTCCATCCCAAAAATACAATCAGCACAAACCCTACAATACTCACCAAAACCGCCCAGGCCAGCATATCGCTCTCTCGAGGCTTGAGGTTATCATTATAGTAAGGATAGAACTTATAGATAAAGCCCGGCATGGCAAAGGTGGACAGAGATGCAATTAGCGTGGCGATATCAATAAATATCTTTGTTAAACCGTACTCTGCACTTGTAAATAGCCCTTCCTTGGTAAAAAAGTAGGTATTGAGTAATCCAATAGCAAAGCCAAAATAAATGACTAAAGAAGAAATAATGCTTTGCTGCCTGATTTTTACACTCATTAGAAAAACTCCGGTTTACTTATTGGTTGCCAAACATATCAAACATAGGATATTTTGTGAGCACTCGGAATGGCAAAACTAAATTTCTTTCACTGTAATGTAAAAATCAGGAATTACTTCAAAACCCGTATCACCGAGCTCGTCTAATGCTATCTTTTTTAAAGTTTCTTTAGGATAAATCCATTTCCCGTTGGTGAGTTTTATCGGCATGTCAAATCCTTTAACCACATTTTCCCACTTGTAGAAAATATATTTTCCCTTCTTGTAGTATTGAAGTTCGGGAATTTGAACAGTTCGAAGATACTGTTCAAATATTTTGCTGAGATCTTTACCACTTTTTCGGCTTATATATTCTTCTACTTGTTTACCGGTAACGGTTTGATGATAGAAGTCTTTGTTCAGTCCTCGTAAGATATCTTTAAATATACTGTCATTATCAATAACCTGTCGGATGGTATGTATCATATTGCTCCCTTTATAATACATATCACCACTTCCCTCCTTATTTACACCATAAGGACCGATAATAGGTATATCGTTTTGTATAGCATTGCGGAGACCGATAACATATTCAGAACCTGCTTTTTTACCAAATAAGCATTCGGTAAACATCGTCTCGGTATAATTAGTAAACCCTTCATGCACCCACATGTCGGCGATATCCTTTGAGGTAATATTATTTCCAAACCATTCGTGTCCACTTTCATGAATAATGATAAAATCCCACTTTAAGCCCCAACCGCTATTACTTAAATCTCTTCCCAGATAGCCCATGCGATATCTATTGCCGTAAGCTACAGCACTTTGGTGTTCCATACCTAGGTGCGGCGACTCTACAAGCTTGTAGCTATCTTCATAAAACGGATAAGGTCCCATCCAGTCTTCAAAACAACGAATCATTTCAGGTACCACAGCAAATTGTTGCCGGGCTCTTGATAAATTATAATCCAAAACCCAATAACTCAGGTCCAACTGCCCTTTCAGTCCTTGCAGAGCGTCTTTAAAATTTACATATTTGCCTATGTAGGGAACGATATTATAGGTATTGATAGGTGATGTTACCTCCCATTTCCAGGTGGTGGTTCCATTAGCATGAGCCGTGGTACCTATCAGCCGGCCGTTGCCAATAGCCGTAAGCGAATCCGGAACGGTTATCGAGAGGGATGCACCTTTATCCGGCTCGTCGCTTTGATGATCCTTACAAGGATACCAAACACTGGCTCCGAGGCCTTGACATGCCACCGTAACCCAATCGCGGCCTAAAGAGTCTTTTGTCCATACCCATCCTCCATCCCAAGGAGCACGCACTGCCACTTTGGGATGCCCTTTAAAGTAAATACGCAATTTTTGCTCACTTCCGGGTTGGGGTGGGGAGGAATGTTGCAGCCAATATACATTTCCTTCTCTAGTAAATGATAAAGCTTTTTTGGTATCGAGATATTCGACGCGGTCTATCTGCATAGGCTCCTGTAGATCAATCTGCATGAGGTTGTTGCTACTCACGTGCAGTACTTTGTAACTAATATCTACATTACCCTTAATAAACTTTCGGGGTATATCCACACTTACAGCAATATCATAACGGGTCACATTCCACCAGTCGCGCTCTGGCCTTAGCGAGCCTCGAAGCGAATCTTGTCTGCTAAATTGCTTTTTATTGCTTCCTAGTTGCGCATTTGCTGTAAAACAAAACACCATCGCAACAGCGAAAATTATTGCCTTATAAATATCTTTACGCATGTTGTACAATTGATAGTGTAAATTTAAATCTTCGGTTTCAAACAGTATTTTTAAGTTGATAAACGGTCAATTTCGATATTTAAGAAGGGGGTTCAGCATGATTTATGTTTTCAAAATGAGACAAATTTTTTCTCAGTGGGCAATAATAATAAGTGCTATAGCCCTATTATATGCATGCCATCAACCTTCCGAAAAAAATAAAAAGAAAATATTCCGTTATAACGAATATGCCGGTATTGCTTCGCTGGATCCGGCATTCGCCAAGAACCAGTCTACCATGTGGCCCGCCCATCAGTTGTTCAACACATTGGTAGAGATAGATGACAGTCTGAATATTAAACCCTCTCTGGCAAAGTATTGGGACATTTCTCCGGATAAAACGACATATACTTTTTACTTGAGAGATGATGTGTGGTTTCATGACGACGCCTGCTTTCCCGATGGAAAAGGACGCAAAATGGTGGCATCGGATGTGGTGTTCAGTTTTCAGCGGATACTAGATCCCAAAACTGCCAGTCCGGGCGCATGGATTTTCAATGGTAAGGTAGATAGTATACAACCCTTCACGGCTATTAACGATACTATTTTTCAGCTTAAGCTCCTACGTCCCTATCAACCTATATTGGGCATACTTTCCATGCAATATTGCTCAGTAGTGGCCCCAGAAGCGGTACAGCAATATGGGGTTGATTTCAGGCAGCATCCCGTAGGTACAGGGCCTTTCAAATTTGTGGTGTGGGAAGAAGGACAGGCTTTGATATTTGCCAAAAACGAAAAATATTTTGAGTTTGACAGTGCCGGTAGACGATTGCCCTATCTCGACGGCATCAAAATTAGTTTTAAAGATAGCAGGGCTACAGAGTTTTTGTTATTTCGTCAGGGACAATTGGACTTTATCAACGAGCTTGACCCTAGCTTTAAAGACGAAGTACTTACCAAAAAGGGCACTTTACGCAAAAAATGGCAAGATAAAATAGAGCTGCAAACGCACCCCTATTTAAATGTAGAATATTTAGGGTTTCTAATGGACACCACCAATCCGTTAGTTAAAAATGCGCCGACACGATTCAAGAAAGTGCGTCAAGCCATTAATTATGGTTTCGACAGGGAAAAAATGATACTCTACCTGCGCAACTCTTTAGGAACTCCTGCTCAGAGCGGTTTTGTTCCCAAAGGAATGCCGTCATTTAACGACTCCCTCGTAAAGGGATACAACTACAATCCTGTCAAAGCTGCGCAATTACTAAAAGAAGCTGGTTTCCCCGGAGGAAAAGGTCTTCCTCCCATTAAATTGCTCACCATTTCGGTTTATGCTGATTTTGGGAATTTTATTGCAAAACAGTTGGAAGAATTAGGCATACGTGTACAGGTGGAAGTAGTGCAGAAATCGCTGCTGTTCGAAATGACCGCAGGCTCTAAAACCGCGTTCTTCCGTGGGGGTTGGATAGCCGACTACCCCGATGCAGAAAATTATCTATCGGTATTTTATTCTAAAAATCCCGCGCCTCCCAACTATACGCGATACAACAATCCTGAATTTGATAAAGTGTTTGAGCAGGCCATTCAAGAAACCAACGATTCTATTAGATATGCGCTATACAGAAAAGCTGATCAGATAGCCATTAATGATGCGCCGGTTGTTCCTTTATGGTACGATAAAGTCATTCATTTAGTACAAAAGAATGTAAAAGGATTTACCACGAATGCGCTAAATCTTCTGGAGCTAAGACACACTCAAATTGAATAGAGTCATCAAACTTGTATCAAAATCTATCATCATGATTTTTATGCTGTGTGCATTGCTTGCCGGATTTACATCCGCCAGTGTTTTGGGATGGCTGGGTACTGTCTTTTACTTGATAGCCTACTTTCTGCTAAGTATACGAAAACTCAAGGCCAATAGTATATTGTATCATTTTATGAACCTGGCAGGTGCCATAGGTATGATTGTGCATGCCTTCTTTCTGGAGGACCATCCTAATATTGTAGTAAATCTGGTTTGGGGCGGCATAGCTGTAATGGCAATGATAATGATTTTATCAAAAAAAAACTGAGTTTAGGTCAATCCCAACAGCTTGAACGCTTCTCTTTTATAATTACTAAGCTTGGTTGTATATTCTTTTTTATCATCAGCAAGACTTAAATAATAATATGCACCATCTACTAATACAAAAATGAGATCGGCCGTATATGCTGGATTCTTTACTGAAAGCACTTTTTGTTCATTACAACTGATGATAAGCTGCTCCAGTTTTTTACGAAGCTCATCCAAAAGGGATTTATATTTTCCTCTTATTATTTTATTGCGAAATACAAGTGCATAACAACTATAAGAAACACTATCGTCAAATAACGTATTCCATTTATGAGAAAAAATATTCTCAATTACAATCTTCAGGGCTTTTTTAGGATCGTTTTGATAACGTGGTGGAATTTTAAAAATCTGCAAATACTTATGTAGTATATACTCTACAAGTCCATAAATAAGATGCTCCTTTGTCTTGAAATAATGCATCACTAAACTGGGATTTATTTTTATCAGATTGGCAGTTTTGGCAATAGATGCATTTTCCAGCCCTTCCTTTTTAGCCAGTCTGTAAAAAGCTTCAATAATTTCTTTTTGTCTTGGTTCTTTTAAACTCTTTCTTCCCATGCATTTGAGTTTAGTGATAGGAATATTTTAGCAATTCTAAATTACCTATTTTATAATCTCTGCGCTTCAAACGCGCAATCGATTGCACGCTTAAAGTTAATGATAAATTAATTGAATATTCATTCAATTAATTACCTTTAATTGGAAATTTGAAATATTCTTGCCAGATCATATAGTGTGTGACATACGATTAATAATATCGAATGCTATGAGTCAACAACGATAATAAACCATTTACAACACCTCCAGTTAATGAAGATATTCAAGAACTTAAAACCACTCTTATGCAAAAAACACTTCTAATTGTATTGCTAGGCATACTTTCGATAATATGCCAGGCCCAAACGACGGTCCATATTAAGGGAACGGTTCGCTCCTCTAGCGACAGTACTTTCCTTCCTGGTATTAGTATTATCGAAAAAGGAACTTCAAATGGCACGAGCTCTAATACCGATGGTAGCTTCAGCTTAGCCATACGCTCCGGAAGTACGATTATCGTCTCCGGAATTGGATACGTTACCCAAGAGCTGAAGGTTAGTAGCCATCAAATAGAAATATACTTACTACCCGCTGCACTAGGGATGGATGAAGTAATTGTAACGACAGCATTGGGCATACAAAAAGATAAAAGAGTATTAGGATTTGCCACACAGGAGGTGAAAGGAGAAGCAATGACCAAAGCACGCGAGCCTCAGGTAATTTCCGGCCTTACAGGACGAGTTGCAGGTCTCACCATTAACAACAAAGCATCCCTTTATGAAACAGCCAGCATTGCACTGCGAGGGAAAACACCTCTCGTTGTAATAGATGGAATTCCTTCTCAAGGAGACTTATGGAACTTAAATGCTGATGATATCGAAAGCATTAACGTACTGAAAAGTAATGCGGCAGCTTTGCTGTACGGCAGTCTTGGTGTAAACGGAGCCTTGCAAATTACTACTAAAAAAGGCAAAAGGGGGTCTGGTGTAGAGACTAGCATTAATCAAGGATTTCAAATGACTGCAGGCTGGCTTAAGCTTCCCGAATATCAGACTCAATATGGTATGGGGTGGAAAGGCTACTACGCATTTATAGATGGGAAAGGCGGTGGTGGATTTTATGATAACTATGGATACGTTTGGGGACCTAAGCTGGATGTACCTGATCCTACAACGGAAAGCGGATGGGTGGAATATCCTCAATATAACAGTCCATACGATCCAAACACGTGGTACGAGTTTACTCAAAATGGATACACAGGACAAAGCCATTATAAACCCATACCCTATATTTCGCGAGGCAAGAAAAATTTGCAGAACTTCATGCGTCCACAGATGCTGTATACCATCAACGCCAATGTTGCAGCACGTGGCGAACTAGGAGGTTACAGAGTATCGTTAAGTCATATGTACCAACGTGGACAGATACCTAATACCAAACTCAATTCCAGCACCTTTGCGGTAGCAGGAGATATCAAAATTTCTCCTAAAATAAAAATCGAGGGAAGCTTATCTTATAACAGACAGTTTTCACCCAATTACCCTGATAATTCTTATAACCCAGAAAACTTTTTCTACAATATACTCTTATGGATGGGAGCCGATGTGGATATACGAGATCTGCGTGATTATTGGAAACCTGCAGGTGGATACGAGCAGGAAGGTCAATTTAAGCCTTACGGAGTAAAGGATATTCAACAGATGAACTACAACTACTCTTGGTATAACAACCCTTGGTACCTAGCTTATGAACGTCTTCGTCAATATAAAAACGATGTAGTTGTTGGAACTGCAAGTTTAAACTATAATATCTCAGACAACTTAAGTCTGATGATAAGAAGTGGCGGCACCTTTAGTAACAGCGGATCAGAGTTAAAAACTCCGTACAGTTTCATCTCTTATTCGGCATTGCCTTATGGAGCATTCTCGATAAGCAGTACCAGTAGACTATTGTTTCAGACAGACGCGTTACTCACTTACAAAAAAACATTTGGCGATTTGGATATGACTATTGCAGGCGGCGGTGCTAATCGTTACGAATCCTACTCAACAAACGGCGGAAGTACAACCGGAGGATTACAGGTACCGAAAGTATATAACCTGGCTATGTCGCGTGATCCGGCAACAACTTACAACGATCGTTGGGAGAAAGAAGTCAACAGTGTTTTGGGATATGCCGATTTGGGATATAAAAACTTTCTTAACCTCAACATCAGTGTGAGAAATGATTGGAGTAGCTCATTACGAAAACCCTACAACTCTTACTTCTACCCTTCTGCATCATTGAGCTTTATCTTATCGGATGTAGTAAGGCTACCCGATGCTATTAATTTTGTAAAACTTAGAGGAGCTTATGCGGATGTAAAATCAGATGTATCGCCGTATTATACAGTGCCGACTTATAGCTCAGGTACAAGATGGAATGGTGTACCGTCGTTATCAAGCCCCGGTTCAATATTAGATTCAGCCATTCGTCCTAGTAGAACAATTTCAAGAGAAGTGGGTCTTGAAACCAAATTCCTGAATAATCGTTTAGGATTAGATCTCACATACTATAGCTATCTTGATAAAGACTCACCCAGAGATATCAGCCTATCACAAGCTTCAGGTTATTCTTCTTATCGTGTAAATGGCGATGTATATAACAGACGGGGATGGGAAATAGTATTAAACGCATCGCCTATTCAAAACAAAAATTTCGGATGGGATATTTTGGTAAACTATAGCCGCATCAGAAACTATGTAAAAGAATTGTATGGAGGAGTCGAAAGCAGAGGACTGATAAAAGTAGGCGATAGAATCAATGTGGATCCGGCAAGATGGGGAGGTGAGCTAGCCTATACAGGATGGGTATGGGAAAAATCTCCTGACGGACAGATTGTATATGAAAACGGCTTACCCAAATATTTGAACCAGTTAATCAATTTAGGCGTGCATGAACACGACTTTGATTATGGCATTAATAATGCCTTTCGGTTGAAGCAATTTTCATTTAGCTTTTTACTGGATGGCCGCGTGGGGGGCAACATGTTTAATGGTGTGGAGGCGAAAATGTACGAAGGAGGTTCGCATCCTGCCACAGCCAACTCTTATAGGGAAGATTCCTATGCCGGACAGAAAACTTATGTTGGAAAAGGCGTAGTAGTTACCGGTGGCGATGTGGTATACGATGCTTTTGGAAATATCATAAGCGATAACCGCACCTTTGCTCCCAACGATGTCAAAGTGGATTATATAGACTGGGTATTTGCAACCTATACAAATGGTGTGACTGAGTCGTTATTATACAAACAGACCTATTTAAAACTGAGAGAAGTTATTATCGGGTACAACTTTAAACCCGCTTCGCTTAACAAAACACCATTTAAATCGGTAAGTATATCGCTAGTAGGGCGTAATCTGTTAATGTTTACCAAAGTTCCTTATATGGATCCTGAAGCATATTCCGGTACTACTATGGCTGAACCATCATACAGGAATGTTGGTATCAATATCAATTTAAAATTCTAACCGCCTAAATTTTTTGCTATGAAGAAAGCTACACACTATATAACTTTCATTACATTCTCGTTAATCGCACTGCTCTCCTCCTGTCATAAGAATGCCTATTATCAGATTGATCCCGACAATCCTTCTGTAGGAGATCCAGCGCTATTATTAGCAGGTATACAAATATCCGTTTTTAATATCACACACACGGACTACTCGTATGTAGACAGGCATTTAGCTTATTACGAACGCACATCCGAATCTATGACCTACAACTGGGGAACAGGAAGTTATAACAATTATAACATCCTTCGAAATGTTCAGGAGATGGCTAAGAATGGAAATGACAATTATAAGGCGTTGGCCAAATTCTTTCGGGCGGTGTTATTCTCCCAGCTTACCGAAACATTTGGTGATATTCCCTATTCAGAAGCATTGCGTGGACACGAGGGACTTGCCACTCCCAAGTATGATAGTCAAAAAGAAATCTATCTTGGTTTATTAGCGGAACTGGAAGAAGCCAATAATATGCTCAGCAGTGCCAATGGCCCTATAACCGGCGATATTATCTACGGAGGGCGTCCCGATCCCGTGCTTCAGTGGAAAAAGCTAATCAATGCTTTCAGATTAAGATTGCTGATACATCTATCAAAAAAAGAAAACGATCCGGACTTGAATATTAAGCAACAGTTTCAAAGCATCATTAGTAATCCTACTAAATATCCGCTGATGAATGATAACAATGATAATGGACAAATCGTGTACAATACTTCAGCAACTAATAATTCCTATCCCACGTTTCAGCATATCAGCTTTGCTACATCGGTATCGATGGAGAAAAATTTTGTCAATATGTTGAAAGATTTTCAGGATCCCCGATTATTTTCCTTTGCTGAACCAGTAAGTGGCAGACCGGCTAATGAATTCTCCAGTTATGATGGGGTGGATGGAGGACTTACATTGGCTGAAATGCAACTTACTTCTGCATCTGCATCGCGCATTAAAAGCCGTTATCATCAAAATCAGGTAAATGAGCCTACAATATTTCTGGGATATGCAGAGCAGGAATTTCTAATAGCTGAAGCTATTGAACGCGGCTGGATATCAGGAGCAGGTACAGCTAAACAACACTATGATAACGGAATCACCGCCTCTATGGCATTTTATAATATTACAGGAGGTGATGTTACCACCTACCTGTCAAATCCCGGTGTAGCCTACAATAGTGCTACAGGCCTCTCACAAATTGCAAAACAGAAATACATCGCCTTCTTTATGAACTCAGGAAGAGAAGCATTCTTTGAACAAAGAAGAACAGGTATTCCTACACTTAGTGTAGGACCAGGCACCCTCAACAATGGTATGGTACCTAAACGTTGGCGTTATCCGGCTAATGAGTTTACCATTAATAAAGAAAATGTAGAAGATGCAGTAAATAGGCAGTTTAACGGAAACGATAACATCAATTCGATAATGTGGTTGATACAATAAATGGTTAGGAACTGAGGGATTATTGAATATTCCAATAATCCCTCTTTTAACGACGAACTGTTTCTAAAACAGCTTACATAATTATGCTTTATGTAAAACGATTATTGGGGTGTTTATGCCTATGTTTGTATACAACAATTATTTCGGCCCAATACACTCCTCACAACAGAGCTCTAAAATTAGACGGGAAAGATAATAATGTATGTACCGGAATTGGTGTTATCAAAGCGCCTTGGACTCTTGAAGTGTGGATCAAGCCCGATTCTAACCTACTCAAAGATACGGCCGTAATCATTGGTGGGGGAGAATATAGTACACTTAATACTGCACACAATTTACCACTCATTTTTATAGGAGGTAAAATTGGAAATCCTTTTGCTGATATTTGGTCTGAAGCAATATTAGACGAGGGCTGGCATCACATTGCTTTATCCTGCAACGGAGAAATAACCCAATTATATATTGATGGACATATTGTAGCAAAAAAACTAACCAGCTTCTCTATAATACCCGGCACATTAGGATCGCACTTAAAAAGTGCCACTGTATATAAAGGGTTAATGGATGAGGTACGCATCTGGAATGCTGCGGTAGATGAATCCGAAATACAATACTGGATGAAACGGCCACTCAACAATAATCATCCAAATTTCAAAAGTCTTGTAGCTTATTATAATTTTGATGATGGAATTAATGAGATTGGTATTAATTGGGTAGGAAAAAGCTGGCAAACTTTTCATCTCAGAAACGGACGCATTCATTTCAGGGGCCGGGCTCCTTTAGCCTCCACTGTTCCAAGCAATAATATCCACTTCAAATACAACCCAAACGAACAACCTTTATTTAATGCAGTGATATTACATAACGAGTGGGATTATGATCAACACAGCAAAAACTTCCAGATACTTAAATTAAGAATTATACTTAATCAGCACAACAGCCCTGCATATCTTACGGGAATCACCCTAGACCTCTCTGAAGTGAGCTGGTTGCCCGATATTGAACGATTACAAATTTTTCATTCTTATAGCAACGGTAAATCGGATACCGTAATACAATACTTAGGTAGAAATATCCATCCGAAAAAAAAGATTTCATTGACAAATAAGCAAAAACGAATTTGCTTATCTCCTGGAGTTAACTATATTACTATAACCGCCGATATCGCAAGAAATACAACACGACAAGGAAGAATAAAAATCAAGGTGCCTGAATTTAGCTTAAATGAAACCTCATATGTACCAGAAGAAGATACTAATCCTATTATTCCTGAATTAATATGCAACAGTAAACCTGGCTCTCAAATTATAAAAGTATTGCAATGGAATATATGGCATGGCGGTATACATCTTGGCAATGATGGCATGAATAAAGTTATTGAGGTATTAAAAGCCGCGAATGCTGACATTATTACAATGCAGGAAGCATACGGCTCTCAGCAGCAAATAGCCGATGCACTAGGATATTATATGTATTCAGTAAATTCAAAAGAGAATTTAGCTGTTTATAGCAGATATAAAATCACACCATTACCACAGTCTCACAATACATTCAATTCCAACCCTGTATTGATACATTTGTCTAATGGACGCACCATTTTAGTAAATTCATGCTGGCTGCGTTATAGCAATGATCCGGAGTATACCTCCATCTATCCCAATACAGGCCAAAATCCCGAATTATGGGTTGCTGGAGATTCGGCAAAAGCATTAAAGGATATACAAAACATCATTGAAAAAGATACCAAACCCTATTTAGATAGAGAAGACCTAATTGTAATTTTAGCTGGAGATTTTAATTCAGCCAGTCATCTGGACTGGACAAAAGCTGCTACATCATTACACTTTGGATATGGGCCTGTACATTTCCCTGTTTCCAGATATTTACTAAAAGAAGGATATAAGGATAGTTTCAGAGAAATACATCCTGATGAAGTAAAACGACCCGAGGGAACATGGTCACCAATCTACGGGCAGCTGCCTCATTGTCGCATAGATTTCATTTATTACAAGGGTAAAGGAATCAAGCCGATTGGTTCCAAAATCATTAGAACACATCCTAACATAGACAATCTATGGCCTTCGGATCATGCAGCGGTGCTTACCAGTTTTGAAATAGCAGACAAACCATAAGTTAAAGCAACATGTAAATATGTTTATTTTTATTTCTAAGAAAAAAATTATGCTATGGACCAATCCCGCAGAAATTTTCTAAAACAAGCCGCAATCCTAGCGGCTGGTACTACCGTCACCACTATGAATGCATCTGCTGTAGAAAGAGCTTTTGCCATTAATGCACCCAAAGGCTCCACCTTTTACGATGCAGAACACATTGTGCTACTGATGCAGGAAAATCGATCATTTGATCATCTCTTTGGATGCATGAAAGGCGTAAGAGGTTTCAGCGATCCACGCCCCAAAATCCTACCTGATGGTAACAAGGTATGGATACAGAAAGACAAAGAAGGTAAAGCCATAGCCCCTTTTCATCTAGATATACACCAAACCAAGATCACTTGGCAGGGCGGCTTACCGCATAGCTGGCCCGATCAAAGTAAGGCCCGTAATAATGGCAAATATGATCAATGGATCCCGCATAAAACTGCTATGACGATGGGATACTATAATCGTCATGACATGCCTTTTTATTATGCACTAGCCGATGCCTTTACTATTTGCGATCATTATTTCTGTTCCTCCTTAACAGGAACAACTCCTAATCGACTTTTCTTTTGGACAGGCAACATTCGTCCCCGACCCGATGGTCATTCCATAGCTGCTGTATATAACTCCAATGCCGAATCGCGCAATAATGTATTTGTCGATTGGCAAACTTTTCCTGAAATATTAGAAGATAATGGCATTAGCTGGAAAATTTATCAGAACGAGCTATGGACGGCCAATCTTGAAAGAAAAAAAGACTATTGGTTGGGTAATTATGGAGACAACGCCATCGAGTATGTAAAACGCCATCGTGTAAAACTTTCGGCTTATTTCAGAAAAAACGGCGATAAAACTGTCACGCCGCATTTAAGCCCGGAAGAAGTACAGGCGCGTTATAATCAGCTATCTCAAAGAGAAAAAAATTTGATTGATAAAGCCTTTACTACCAATATTGAACAGGAAGACTATCTGGAACTAGAACCTTTTACTTTTACTAATGATCAGGGAGTTGAGGAAACTGTTAACATCCCTAAAGGAGATATACTCTATCAATTCAGAAAAGATGTTGAAAATAACAAGTTGCCTACTGTATCCTGGCTAGCGGCTCCGGAGAGTTTTTCCGATCATACGGATACTCCTTTCTACGGTACATGGTATGTTTCGCAGGTGCTGGACATTCTTACACAAAACCCGGAAGTTTGGAAGAAAACAATTTTAATCATCAATTATGATGAAAACGATGGTTATTTTGACCATATACCACCCTTTGTGATTCCCGGAGGCGCTACTGGAGGAAAAGTTTCGGCAGGCATTCAATGCGATTCAGATTTTGAAAAGCAGTCCGGATGGCCTATCGGATTGGGATACCGCGTTCCGTGTATTGTAGCATCACCATGGAGCAAAGGTGGCTTTGTTAATTCAGAAATATTTGATCACACGTCAACATTAATGTTTCTCGAAAAATTTCTTCAAAAGAAAACCGGAAAACCTATTCGGTGCAACAATATCAGTAGTTGGCGCAGGGCAATTTGTGGCGATCTTACATCAGTATTCAGACCCTATAAGGGGGAATCATTCCCGCTTCCTGAATTTCTGAAACGAGAGAAAGTTATCGTCACTATTCAAAACGCAAAAAACAAACCACAACAGTTGGTTCCCGATCCGTTAACCGAACCGCAGATTGAAAAAATCAATAAAACAGATCACTTACAAGATATCGCCGCCAACACACCTTTGCAGGAGAGCGGCACCCGCCCCGCCTGTGCTATTCCCTACCGATTACATGCCGATTGTGTTCTTAACAAAACATCGCAACAACTGGAACTTTCGTTTAGCGCGGAAAAGGTTGTAGGAGCAAAAGGAGCTCCGTTTAATATGTATACCCAAACATCCTATAACAATGATAAGGGCAAAACCTGGGCCTATGCTGTTTTAGCAGGCGATACTGTGAAAGATTATCTGGAACTAGCAAAGTTTGATAAAGAGCAGTATCAACTTTCTATAGACGGACCTAATGGATTCTGTAGAGTTTTCGCTGGTGATAAACATGACCCTGAGCTTGCCATAAAGTTCGACTACGCTCAGAAACCGTTAAGTGGAAAAGCTGAAGAAAAAATAATACTTACACTAAACAACAATGGCAGGGAGGATCTCGAAATTGTCATCACAGATCCTGTTTATAAAAAAGAGGAACAAACAATCGTATTAAACGCCCAAAAAAGCAAAAAACTAAAAATCAATTTGGAATCCACCTATGGGTGGTATCATTTTATTTTAAAAGTAAAAGGATATAAACATTTTTACCGCCTATATGCAGGGCATGTCGAAAGTGGCAATATATCTGTAACTGATCCTTACATGGCCGGTGAGATTTAAATATGCTTTTTCTTTTTCCATAATACTTCCGCTTACCTTCGTGCGCAGATATTTTACAGTAAGGCGAGAACTTTTCATTCAAAGTTTTCGCCTTTTATCTGATAAAAACAACATAGCTCTCCTTATAGGCACATGGCATTTAATAATGTCTGATACACGCCTCCCTAATTTCGTATAATAAAAAAGCAGACCGAAGCCTGCTTTACATGCAATATATTTTATTCGCTGATTAGTTATTACCAAAAAGATTACCTACCGCTCCTTCCAGCATGGGAAACTTTTCAATCACGTAATTCTTTATTACTTCTAATGTTTTTGCGGCTTGCTCTTCGGTAAGTCCCGCCTCGCTTTGCAGCCTTTCGATAATTTCGTTCATTGACTATTAATTTAAGGTTGAATATTTACTGAATAATTATCTATGCCGCTTTAATTAATCCCATTTTACTTTTGCTAAATTTCTTCTCGGCATACTCTTTTGTAAGTGTAAAGGTTTTTTCCTTAGAAGAAGGCAGCTCATACATAGCGTCGGTGAGTATGCTTTCGCAGATACTTCTCAATCCGCGCGCGCCCAACTTATACTCAACTGCCTTTTGTACCATAAAATCATACACTTCTTCTTCCACCTTCAGCTCAATGCCTTCCAACTCAAAGAGCTTATGATACTGCTTCATTAAAGCATTTTTGGGCTTGGTAAGAATATCCCGTAGGGCACTTGCATCTAGAGGATCTAGATAGGTTACTACCGGGAGGCGACCCAACAATTCAGGTATGAGGCCAAAAGATTTGAGATCCTGTGCATTCACAAAACGAAGCAGATTTTTCCTTACATCTTCCTGTTGTTGCTTATCAACATTAAATCCGATAGTATTTGTTTGTATTCTACGGGCGATAATTTTATCTACTCCGTCGAATGCACCTCCACATATAAAAAGGATATTATTCGTATTCACCTTAATCATTTTCTGATCAGGATGTTTACGTCCTCCCTGCGGTGGCACTAATACATCGGTACCTTCGAGTAGCTTTAGCAAACCCTGTTGCACACCTTCACCACTAACATCGCGGGTAATGCTGGGGTTATCGCTTTTTCTTGCAATCTTGTCTATTTCATCGATGTATACAATCCCTCTTTCTGCAGCCTCTACATCGTAGTTACATACTTGCAACAAACGGGTAAGGATACTCTCTACATCCTCTCCCACATATCCGGCTTCGGTAAATACGGTAGCATCTACAATGGCAAAGGGAACATTGAGAATCTTGGCAATACTTTTGGCAAGTAGGGTTTTTCCTGTACCGGTTTCTCCCACCATAATGATATTGCTTTTCTCAATCTCCACTTCGTTAAGCGGATCCAGTTCTCTGCCAGAAGCTTTTTGTTTTAATCTTTTATAGTGATTGTACACAGCTACCGACAATACTTTCTTGGCGTCATCTTGTCCGATAACGTATTCATCTAGGAATGCTTTAATCTCCATAGGCTTCTTCACATTCAGCGAATAGCCGGAATTGTTAAGATGACGTTTCAGGTTTAACTCCTGCTCGATGATTTCTTGGGCATGTTCTACACAGTTTTCGCAGATATGTCCTTCCTGTCCTGCAATTAGAATTTCCACATCATCGCGGCTTCTTCCGCAGAAAGAACAGTGCAAAACATTGCCTGAGATTTTTTCCTTCATTGTCTATTACTTTATTACAGAGATAATCTCTGCGTATGATTCTTGTCTACAAAGGTAAAAAATCCACTACTGAGTAGTGGACTTTTTTATAATATTAACTATTTATGAAATGAACTACAGCTTGTCCACCACTTTATCTACAATACCATACTGTATGGCTTCCTCGGCATTCATCCAGTAGTCGCGATCGAAGTCGCGCATAATTTCTTCTATAGTTTTACCACAGTTATCGGCCAAAATTTGTGCCCCGATTTGCTTAACACGCTGAGTTTGACGTGCCTGAATCTCCAAATCGGCCGTTACACCACGGAAGTAACCACCCAATGAAGGCTGATGTATCATTACCTCACCATGGGGGTAAATATAACGTTTGCCCTTTTCGCCACCACTCAATAGGATACTACCCATAGAAGCTGCGATCCCCATACAAATAGTACTTACGGGGCTGCTAATCATCTTCATGGTATCATAAATCACCATACCGCTGGTGACTACCCCTCCGGGGCTGTTGATATAAAATTTGATTTCTTCTCCGGGTTTATCAGCATCCAGCAGCAACAATTTTGTAGTGACTTCGCGCGCACTTTTATCATCAACCACTCCCCACAGGTATACACTCCTTTTTTCAAAGAAGAGTTTTTCGAGGCGTTTGTTAAACATGGAAAGCTCATCGGCTTTATTCTCCCGCTCTTTTTCCTCCTCCTCATCACTGATAATGGGCTGATGCCATTTTTGGCTGTATATGTTTGAGATGCTCATTTTTATAGAATTTATGTTGTCTAAGCTTTATTTTTCTTTCTTACCTACCATCAGTACTTCATCAATGATACCATACTCTTTTGCTTCTAGGGAAGTCATCCATTTATCCCGATCAAAATCTTTTTCGATTTGATCCAGAGGCTTTCCGGTATGGTTCTGTACTATTTCGTAGAGATCATTTTTGAGTTTTCTGATCTCGTTGACGGTAATTTCAATATCGCTGGCTTGTCCGCCAATGGCACCGCTAGGCTGATGCATCATGATACGGGAATGTTTTAGCGCAGCACGTTTCCCCGGCGTACCTGCTGCCAGCAACACACATGACATCGAAGCCGCCATGCCTATACAAATAGTGGCGATATCGGGAGACACATACTGCATAGTATCATATACTCCTAAACCGGCATACACGCTCCCGCCCGGACTATTAATATACATATTAATATCACGAGTGCGATCGGTACTGTCAAGAAACAGCAACTGAGCAGTAATGATGTTGGCCACCTCATCATTGATAGGATAACCTACAAAAATGATGCGGTCCATCATCAACCGGCTATATACATCCATTACCGCCACGTTCATGGGGCGTTCTTCAATAATGTTAGGAGTAAGAGCCGTAACCAGATAGTTTCCATAGCTATTAAGGGTATTACTGGAAATACCCTTGTGTTTTACGGCATATTTTTCAAATTCAGAATTATAAGTCATGCTGATACATTAATTAACGTGGGTAAACGTACAAATTTCTATCCATTTACAAAAACCTTAAAAGAGAGTGACAGATTGGCGCATTTATGCGGCCATTTGACATACCCTCTGGCGCACTTATTGCGTTCTCAAAATAAAACGATTGTAGTGTGCTGAATAATAACTTTTATTAAAATACAAAAGTTTTTCATTATATTGTAACTATAAGGATGTAATAATTGAAGTTTTGGTAAAAAGATAAAATCTTGCTTATTGTAGTATATTTTTACAATAAATAGGTTCTTTTCTATACCTAACCTAACTGTTGCCAATTGCATTATGAAACAACATTCCATTCTTATCGTTGATGATGATGCTTTTATTGTAGATTTATTGTCGGACTTGCTAGATGTCGAATTCAAAGTATTTTCGGCATTAAATGGAGATGATGCTATAAAAATACTTAATTCGCTCTCTGTTTCGCTGATCATATCAGATGTAGTGATGCCTGGAAAAGACGGGCTAGATTTATGCAATTTTGTGAAAAATACCCCACATCTAAGTCATATTCCAGTTATTTTATTATCTGCAAAATCAGAAGAAGAAAATAAAATTCAAGGATTACATGAAGGCGCAGATGTATACATTGAAAAACCCTTTTCTCCCTCATACGTAAAAGCACAAGTGGTTTCAATAATAGAAAACCGTACCCGAATACTGAGCTTTATCTCACCTAAAAAGACACACGGGGACAATCTTATTACGGAGGAAGAATATTTTATTAACCAGCTTAATAATATTATTGATGAAAACATTGCCTACCCAGAACTAAATCTAAATCTGCTGGCACAAATTCTTCACATGAGCCGTGCCTCTCTTTATCGAAAAATCAAATCATTAGCACACTGCACACCTAATGAGCTTATTGAAGACAGACGTTTAAACCAAGCTGTAACTTTAATCAATCAAGGCTTTTATAAAATGAATGAAATAGCCTTTCTATGTGGTTTTACTTCTGCTTCACAGTTCACCAAAAGCTTTAAACGAAAATTTGGACAATCTCCGTTAAACTATGCCCGTTTACATAAATTAAGAGTTTAGGATTAATGTAGCTTATTATAAACCGCTATTTATTATTGCCAATTAATAGGAGCTGATGTAGAATTAACTCTTGTACTAGGCTGTTTATGAAACAAATAAACAATAAATTGGGACTTAAAAGAAATTTTATTTATTTTTATTTTAACAAATTTGTAAGACATTTTAAAATTCAGTAGTATGTACTTAACGCTTAAAAAACAGTTAAAAACATTTCACTACAAATAATGCTTTTCTACCATAAGAATATCTCTTTTGAGTATACAACATATAGTTCACACCCTCAACAGCATATTTTTATAATATTTTGGCATACTCAAACTGATAGAATAGAGTGACTTTTTTCTAAAAAAAAATCATTAAAGTATTTAACATTCATCACCCTCACCTTCTAATACTATTAATATGATTACAAATTTTAAACGACTTGCTCTCATTTTCTTAGTTCTATTAACCTTTTTTACCGCACCACTACTAGCCCAAGAGCCCCCTCTGAAATGACTCCTTTTGAATGTACGAATGTTGCTTATCAAACGGTAAGTAACGGTTCTAACTCAACTACTTTATATGCATATGATATAAATACAGGGACAAGAACTACTGTTCGAACACTACCTTATGCAGTAAACGCTGTGGTTTATTCACCTATTGATAATTATATGTACGCTTCCAGATCCGGCACCCCTAATAATCAAATAATTAAATTTGGTTTAACCGGAGATTCTGTTATAACAGTTACAGGTCTGGAATATTGCAATAATGGTGCTGTAACAAATGATGGTTACATGTTTATAGCCAATAACCAGCCTTTTGTACGTACACGATATTATGTGTTGGATATAAATCCGAACAGGCCTGATACGTATGGAAAGTTAGTAGATCCCACTAGTGCAACTTTCCCTTACCCCGCTAAAACCGCAGCCCCATATTATACCTCTTTAGCCAATGGAGCGTCACTTAATACAAGTGATATGGCATACAATCCTGAGGATGGTCTCTTCTATGGAATTAATGGTCCCATTTGGGGCGGAGGAGGAGCCGACCCTAACCGATTTAAGCTAGCCACCTTAGATATTAAAACAGGGGTTTTAACTTTAAGCAGCGGTCTAGTTACGGGAGGGGGTATCCAAAGTGAAGGATCTGCTTATGGATCTGTTTTTTTTGATGGAACGGGTAGTTTATATGTGTTTGCTAACTTACAAGGCCGATATTATAAAATTGATATAACTAATTTAACTTCGGTACAAGTAGGCCCTACAGTAGCTGCTAATGAAAATAATGATGGCGCATCCTGTCCATTTGCCATCTTTGAAAATGTGGCTATATCAGGTAATGTATTTTATGATGTAAACGGCCTGACGGATAATATAGTCAATGGTACAGGTACCAATGGTGGCGGTACATTAAGTGTAGTATTATGGGATATTGACGAAGGCAAAATTCTTGACATCGCCTCTGTAGAACCTGATGGCACTTATATACTTGCTGCTGCTCCTGGTAAAAATTATAATATTATTCTCACCAGCGAGCCCGGCACTTTGGGAAGCACCACCCCACCATCCGTAGTATTACCCGCAGGATGGAGTGTAACAGGACAAAAAGTAGGTAGCGGAACCGGTAGCGATGGTGAACCTTCCGGAATATTAAGTAATGTTGTTATCGGCAATGATGATGTAAGCAGTGTTAATTTTGGCATCAGCCAACAACCTGAAAGCCATGATTCTGTCTTGCCAATCGATGGGCCACCTGTACCCAATCAGAACATTCCTTTAACCGGTCTTATCAAAGGTAGTGATGCTGAAGACTTTCCTGACGGCGATCCTAATGGTGAGGATTGGACCGGAAGATCTATTGTTATTACAAGTTTACCCACTAATGGATTTGCTCTATACTATAATAACAACCCTATAACTGATTTAGGAGAGAATGGATATCGCATTGATAATTTCGATCCTTCCCAACTTACACTTCAATTAGTGGATCCAGTATCTGGAGTGGATGTCACCAGCTTTACTTACTCCGTTATTGACGCTACAGGATTGCAGGATCCCACACCTGCCACAGTGAGTGTTCAATTTTCAGAAGCATTGCCCGTAATATTTGGTGCAATTAGCGCTTTCTTCGAAAACAATAACCTTACAATTGAGTGGGAGGTTTTGAAAGAAGAAAATAATAGTCATTTTATCGTAGAACTGTCATCTGATGGGGTTCACTTTAAGCAGATAGGCAAGGTTTCTTCAAAAGCTATAGGTGGCAATTCTGATATACCACTCACTTATACATTTTCAAAATCCATTAACCCGGTTGTATTAGGCCTCAGCTTCTTAACATTCCTAGTAGGTGGCATACTATGTCGAAGAAAACGGTGGATAGCATCTCTATTAATATGTTTTGGATGCATAGGTATTTTATATTCTTGCTCTAAAAGTGATCTGGATAAGTTAAATAAAGACAGCAGCAAGTATTTTGTACGAATAGCTCAAGTAGATAAAGACGGTACTACAACATACTCAAAAACCATAACCGTTATAAAAAAATAAAAAGCTCTTCGCAGAATTTAAAAAGCCGCTGTTGTGTTTAACAGCGGCTTTTTTATAAAGTAAAGCATCCGCATTGAGTTGCATGCTTAACTTGTGAACGGATAGACACATTTAATGTTCAAACATTATTTTTACCGCTTTACTATCGGTTGAAGCCTCAGTCTCAAAATAAGTATTGCTAATCGCGAATAAGGAAGTTCAACTTATTTGAAGTTCCTTATTCTTATATACGATACTTGATGGCCGAATATACACGGAAACGTTTTGGCGATACCTTCAAATGTACCCTGCTATACGCCTCGATAAGCACTTCATGTACCGATACTCATCATACCAGATTATTAGCTTCGCTCCTCAGCAAACAAAGGCTATGGTTATTACAATCAACTTCTAAAGCACCTAGGTATATTTGCTCAAAAGAAAGCCATCTTTCCAACCTTCCCGCTTTTAATTAAAGCTGCCAACCACATCACACAACCCAGACATCGTTGTCACATGGTTCACACCCCACTGGTCGAGCGACAGATAGAATAAAGTCCCCAAGCGAAACATTACATCCATATTCTCCACATAGCTTACATCTCAACCATTAACATTGCAGAAGCGCTTAAATATCCAGCAGGCTACAAACATTAGTAACATATCTATCCTATTATATAGACTAACGGCTAGGTAGCTGAGATCTCTAAATTCCTGCGATACTGAAAACATGCTTAGATGTATATGTTCTATCAAAGCATTGCTACATCTATCAATACTACACTTTGATTGTTACTAAATTACTTAGAATTTGGGGCTAAATTCAAGATAAAATCATACTAATTAGCCGGAAGATTACATACCTCAATTATACGCATTCCCATATGGAAGATGAAAGACAGAGGGTTTAGAACTCCCTTTTCATCCTTTGTGCCAAAAGCACCAGCCATAAGGAGCATTACTCGATGAGAGTAATATTAATATCAAAGCTGGTCATATTAGCACACTACATTTTGGTAACAAATGGCCGATGCCATGCAAATAATAAGTCCACAGGCAAAATTAAAAGCAAACAATAAAAGAGATTTTTGCATTGATTACAGAATTGGATAAAACGCGTAGCATCTTATACTATACTTTCATCACACAGCAGCAAATTTGATTCATAAAAGTAACTGTAATTAACATTCAGTAATAAAAAAAAGGACCGGTACGAAGCCGGTCCTATACTTCATTATTGATACAGAAAACTAATTTTCATATACTACTTTCACCACCTTGCTGTACTGATACCTACCATCCTTATCCACTTGTTTGATACGAATGTATAAGTCTTGAGCCTCTGATGGTAAAACCACCTTATCCTGCTTAGAGCAAGACATGAATACACCTCCCAATAACATAAAGGTAAGCAACATCAAAGCCCCCACTTTTCTGCGACCGGTAGCCATACTGTCGATAGCAAGCAATAATGCAGACACACCCGCTAGTAGCGCAGTATGGGAGGTGGTTTTACTGAAATTATATTGTAAAGAGTGGTCAGAACTACCATCCTTAGCCAGGCTTTGCACCTTACCAAGACTCACAAAGTTTTTACCATCCGTAGACGCTTCTACCTCAAAATAGGCATTATTTACTTCAGATAAGGTAGTCCAGTTGATAAGTAACTGATCATCCTTAAATAAGGCCGTGATAGCACCAAAAGTTACAGGTAACGTGACCGTACATGTACCATCAAAAACATCTTCATTGAAAATCCATCCTAACTCGAAAGACGCTTGAATACATAATCCCTCGGCTGCAGCACCATATGTACAGTTATATGCATCTATAATAAAATCTTTTTTATCGGGATTTTTATCTAACCAACCTTTAAGAGTATAAGTATAATTTTCACAACTCATAGCTGTATTAGCTATCGAAATTTGAGAAGCATTAAGATGTAAAACTCAGCTACCAAAATTTTGATTAAAAGAAAGTGCATCAAAGTACATATTATCAACATACTCCGCCTTAATCACGTTCCAATTATCCAAAGGCTGATTGAATTTGTTAGCTCCATAAACAGGGCACTCATATTTACAACCTTACTCACATCCCATTTATCTAACGGTTGATTAAAATTTTGATAGCAAATGTAGGAGTGATTATAAATGGAATAAAATAAATGCGATCCCTAGAAATAGGGACGCTCACCAATATTTATCAAAGCAAAAACATTTTACATATATTATCACAATATGCATAATTATATAATTATTCATAATTTACACATTGCAAGATGGCGAGATTCAAAAATATATAACTAATATTTCTTCATTAAGCCTTTTTGTTGTAATTTCAAGAGTAGCAAGAAGGCATGATCTATTGTGCTAATAGCTAGTTCGTAATTTCCATGTATACATTTCGATGATGTAGAAACCGGATAATAATGATAGATTTTACGCCCCTAAACATTACAATAACCGAAAGGCATAATGTACTATTTTAATAAGTATGAATAGACTTTCTTTAGCGGTGTAGTACGGAAGGGTATCGAATAATATTATTAAAATATTGGGAATCCGTTCCTTATCATTACAATGATACAATCATGTTTAAAACCGCTGTTAAGATTATTCTTAAATAGCGGTTTTTTATAAGGGGTTACAAAATAATGTAGCAATACCTTACAAATATTCTTATATAAATATTGACAGGAAAAAACGTTCTATTAAAAAATTCCGACTTTGGGTAATAGCCTATCGATATGATTTTCGTGTGTGCTTCTTTTTTTTACTCAAAGGACCGGCAATAATACCGACCCTTTGAGTAATATAACCCCGTGTACAGTTAATGTTCAAACATCACCTTCACTACTTTACTGTATTTATAGCTACCGTCTTTATCTACTTGCTTAATACGAATGTACAGGTCTTTATCTTCGGCAGGTAAAGCAAAGCTATCCTTCTTATTACATGATGCAGCTATACCCACCAACAGCATACATGCCCCCAACATCATAGCTCCCGCTTTTCTACGACCTGCAACAAAGCTACCTATGGCCAAGGTTAATGCAGCTATACCAACTAGCAACGCGTTGCGTGATGCGGTTTTGCTGAAGCTGTATTGTAAAGGTTGGTCGGAGTTGCCGTCCTTAGCCAAGCTTTGTACTGTACCAATGCTTACAAAGTTTGTACCGTCGACAGAGGCTTCTATTTCAAAATACGCGTTGTTGAGTTCTGATAACGTAGTCCAGTTTACTTGCAACTGACCATTCTTGTATAATGCGCTAATATCTCCAAATACTACCGGCAATGTTACATTACAGGACTCATCGAGACCATCGTCATTAAATATCCATCCATTACCTTCTAATAATGAATGCGCTGCATCTGCAGCAGGACCATAACTAGTATGGTATACATCCACAGACACGTTGGTCAAATGGAGATTATTAGCTGCCCAGCCAATCAATGTAAGTGTATAGTTCTCACAGCTCATACCTGATGGACCGAGCGTTATATATCCTGTATTGGGGTGCATCTTCCAGCTACCTAGGTTTTGATCAAAAGAAGTGGCATAGTAAAACATACCCGCGAAGCCATCACCAAAATAATCAACATTGCTCACATCCCAATTATTCAACGGCTGGTTGAAAGATCTAGCACTACTAAACATGTTTCTCATATTACGCACATTACTTACATTCCAATTATCAAGAGGCTGGTTAAAGCTTTCAGCGCCAGAAAACATGTATGCCATATCCCTCACATTACTCACATCCCAACTATCAAGAGGCTGGTTGAAAGATCTAGCACTACTAAACATGCTTCTCATATTACGCACATTACTCACATCCCAATTATCAAGAGGATGGTTAAAGCTTTCAGCGCCAGAAAACATGTCACTCATATTCCCCACATTACTCACATCCCAATTATTCAACGGCTGGTTGAAAGATCTAGCACTACTAAACATGCTTCTCATATTACGCACATTACTCACATCCCAATTATCAAGAGGCTGGTTAAAGCTTTCAGCTGAAGTAAACATGCCACTCATATCCCACACATTACTCACATCCCAATTATCAAGAGGCTGGTTAAAGCTTTCAGCGCCAGAAAACATGAATGACATATCCTCCACCCTACTCACATCCCAATTATTCAACGGCTGGTTGAAAGATCTAGCACCATTAAACATATTTCTCATATTACGCACATTAACCACATCCCAATCATTAATATTATTAGGACCGGTTAAATTCCAACACTGTTCAAACATAGAACTCATGTCAGTTACCTGCGACAAATTAGGCTTATCCGTTGCCGTTACATCCATTTCATATGAGTTTTCAAATGCGTGAGCCATCGATGACCACACAACATCACCCCATTGCGATATTTCTTTAAAATTAATACCGTACATATGAACCGCCATCAAGTTCTGCGGTCCTAAACGTAATTCGACATCAACTCCTGAAGGAAGGACGGATATAGATACAAATCCCTCAGCATCCTCCATTGTTGGCTTGTTAAAAGTACCCATAATACTATCATAACCACTACCCGTACTAAACTTTGCCGTATAGGTGACATCTCCAGCAGTTTGGGCTTTAAATGAAATCTGACCAGATCCATCAGCTTGCCATTTAGTAATAAAAGGACGGTCTTGAGATAAAGAGAGCTGGGTAAATAAAAGGGCTACGAACAGTCCTAAAGTAAGCTTTCTCATTTTTTAGGAGTAGTTGCTTAATTAAACAATAGATATTATTAAAATAAATGTCTTATACTAGTACAAATGTATATATATATTATGTAAATAAAATTCGAAACAATAAATCCATCTTCAATACTTTACCCCTCTTCACTGCATCTATATACACAAAGCAAAGGCTATACAGTGATTCTATATTAACCTAAGTTGCTAGTTATGTAAAGAAGTAAAAAAGAAAGCATGTTTATAATAATTTTGGATTACCACATCTAAAATATATAAGCCATGCTTTCCGATAGTAAATTATAGCTCTTTATTGTATAGTAGATGATATTTTAAAATCTTTGCACCACAAGGAGGATATCCGGGTACGGGTTAGCGATGCGGAGGTTATTACAACGGCCTTTGTATCAGCGTTGTACTTTGGAGGTCACCAGGGAAATGCCCGTCACTTTATGAAATTGAAGGGCTATGTGCCGCAGATGTTAGATAAATCGAGGTTTTGCCGAAGGCTGCACCGGCTCTCAGAGCTGCTGTTGTTTATGTTTTCAGTAATGGGTAAACAGTTAAAGGACATGGCGGGGGCAGCCGATTACCGCTTAGACTCTTTTCCTGTTGCAGTGTGTGACAATATACGCATTGGTCGTTGTAAAGTATTAAGGGGTGAAGCGTTTCGGGGTAAACATGCTGCCATGAGGAGGTATTTCTACGGAGTTCGGGTACAGGTAATGACTTTAAATGGAATACCGGTAGAGTTTTGCATAGTGCCTGGTAGCGAGCATGACAGTCAAAGCCTTGGAAAACTCCCTTTTGATGTAGCACCGGAAAGCAGCATCTACATGGATGCCGGCTATACCGATTATTTGAGTGAAGATGACTTATTTGAGGCAGAATTGATACATGCAAAAGTTCAAAGAAGGTCTAATAGTAAAAGAAAAGATGAGCC